>NZ_JBITEN010000010.1:0-160334 GCF_044455165.1 Streptomyces sp. NPDC051315 | reverse complement strand
ATAACTGCGGGCAATTCTACTTCTTCGGTTTTACCTTCGGCTTTCGCGCGATGTCACTTCAAAAGACCGGGCGCCCCCGGAGCGCAGGGCGCGCGCGCGGGGCCCGACGGTGTGGACGACCCCTCAGCGGGGTGACGTCACTTGTTGAGGCAGACGTTGCCGAAGGCGGGGTTCAGCAGCCCGATCACCGAGATCGTGTTGCCGCAGACGTTCACGGGAATGTGCACGGGCACCTGGACGACATTGCCGGAAGCGACGCCCGGGGAGTGCACGGCGGCACCCTGGGCACCGGAGTCGGCGACGGCCATGCCCGCACCCGCGAGAACGAGTCCACCGGTGGCAACCGCAGCAGCGACGACCTTCTTGATCATTATTCCTCCTCGTTGGCAAAAGCGATCCCAATCAGCGGATCGCATCACCAGTAACGAGGAGCAATTAATGAGGCTACGCGCTTATCGTCGCATTCACTCTTCCCAGTCGCGCCCGCACATGCTGGCGAATAGTGAGGTGTCGTTTCAGCGGGCGATTCGGGGCACTTTCGCACCCTGTAAGGGGTTTCAGGAGGCGTCGATGAACCGGTCGAGCACCCGCACGCCGAACTGCAGCCCGTCCACCGGCACCCGCTCGTCGACCCCGTGGAACATCCCGGCGAAGTCCAGCTCCGGCGGCAGCTTCAGCGGCGCGAAGCCGAAGCCACGGATGCCGAGGTCGTCGAAGGACTTGGCGTCCGTGCCCCCGGAGAGCATGTACGGGATGGCCTTGGCGGTCGGGTCCTCGGCGAGCAGCGCGGACTGCATCGCCTCCACCAGCGCCCCGTCGAAGGAGGTCTCCAGGGCCTTGTCGGAGTGCACGTCCTCGCGCCGCACCTTCGGCCCGAGGATCCGGTCGAGGTCGGCGAGGAACTCCTCCTCGTGCCCGGGCAGGAAGCGCCCGTCGACGTGCGCGGTGGCCTCCCCGGGGATGACGTTGACCTTGTAGCCGGCGCCGAGCTGGGTCGGGTTGGCCGTGTTGCTCAGGGTCGCGCCGATCAGCTTGGCGATACCGCCGAGCCGGGCGAGGGTCGACTCCATGTCCTCCGGGTCCAGCTCGGTGCCGAGCGCGTCGCCGAGCTCGTCGAGGAACGCCCGGGTCGTCTTGGTGACCCGTACCGGGAAGGTGTGCCGGCCGAGCCGTGCGACGGCCTCGGACAGCTCGGTGATCGCGTTGTCCCGGTGGATCATCGAGCCGTGCCCGGCGGTGCCGGCGACGGTCAGCTTCATCCAGTGCATGCCCTTCTCGGCCGTCTGGATCAGATAGAGCCGCCGCTGCTCGTTCACCGTGAACGAGAACCCGCCCACCTCACTGATCGCCTCGGTGACACCCTCGAACAGCTCGGGGTGGCGGTCGACGAGGTACCGGGCGCCGTACGTGCCGCCGGCCTCCTCGTCTGCCAGGAAGGCGAGGACGATGTCACGCGGAGGCCTGCGCCCGGAGCGCAGCCGGTCCCGCACGACCGCCAGCGTCATCGCGTCCATGTCCTTCATGTCGACGGCGCCGCGCCCCCACACGCAGCCGTCGGCGACCTCCCCCGAGAAGGGGTCGTGGGTCCAGTCGGCCGCATTGGCCGGTACGACGTCCAGGTGGCCGTGGATGAGCAGCGCGGGCCGTGACGGGTCCTCGCCCTCGATGCGGGCCACCGTGGAGGCGCGACCCGGGTGCGACTCGAAGATCCTGGGCTCCAGCCCCACCTCGGCGAGCTTCTCGGCGACGTACTCGGCCGCCTCGCGCTCACCCGGGCCCGAGTGGTCGCCGTAGTTGCTGGTGTCGAACCGGATCAGCTCGCGGCAGAGGTCCACGACCTCGTCCTCGCCGGTGACGCCCCTGGCCGTGTCGTCCGTCGCGCTCACGCTGCTTCCTCCCACTGTCACTGCTGGTGGTCCCCCTCATCCTCCCCCCGCCCGCCGCCCGCGCCCAAGAGCGGTCCCGGCCCGTCACACGCCGTTCACGCCGGATGCGACGCCCGGCCGACCACCCGTGATCGGGCACTGCCGAAAGCCTGGTAATGTTTACGTCGTCGCCGCGAGGGAAACCCCGCACGACAGACACCTTGTCCGGGTGGCGGAATGGCAGACGCGCTAGCTTGAGGTGCTAGTGCCCTTTATCGGGCGTGGGGGTTCAAGTCCCCCCTCGGACACACGAGATGAGCGAGGGTCGCGACCACGGGTCGCGGCCCTCGCTCATTGTGTGGGGCATCTCTCCCCGTCCCGAAGATCGCCAGGTCACCGCCCCGGACGGGCGTCCTCCGGCGCCTCGGACGGGCTCGCCGGCTCGCTGGACCGAGGCTCCGCACCGGGCGTCGTACTAAAATTTCCGGCTTGTTACGGATGCTGGAGCTGGACAACCCCAGGCACGCTGCGGGCCCGCCGGCGCCCCGGAGGTCTCCGGGATCGAGAGGCGAGGACCCGATGACGGCCATTGACGAGGGCAGCGCTCTCGGCCTGCTCGACGAGGACGACGTCCGCGGACCCGGCGGCACCGCGCGCTTCTCCGGGGGCCCCGCCGCCTCCCCGCGCACGCTCGTCGACGTCTTCGACGCGTCCGTGCGCTCCTGCCCGGACGAGCCGGCCCTGGACGACGGCACGGTCTGCCTGACCTACCGGGCGCTGGCCGCCGAGGTGGAGAGGCTGCGGCGGAAGCTGGCCGCCGCCGGCGTCGGGCTCGGGGACCGGGTGGGGGTGCGGGTGCCGTCCGGGACCAATGATCTCTACGTCGCGATCCTCGCCGTCCTGGCCGCCGGAGCCGCCTACGTACCCGTCGACGCCGAGGATCCCGACGAGCGGGCCGAGCTGGTGTTCGGGGAGGCGGCGGTGCGGGCCGTCGTCGGGAGCGGCCACGAACTGACCGTCCACGGGCGCTCCGCCGTCCCGGCCGGGCGGCCCGGTGTCGAGCACGACGCCTGGGTCATCTTCACCTCCGGCTCCACCGGGAAGCCCAAGGGCGTCGCCGTCAGCCACCGCGGTGCCGCCGCCTTCGTGGACGCCGAGGCCGCGCTCTTCCTCACCGAGGAGCCGATCGGACCCGGCGACCGGGTCATGGCGGGGCTGTCGGTGGCCTTCGACGCGTCCTGCGAGGAGATGTGGCTGGCCTGGCGGTACGGCGCCTGTCTGGTGCCGGTGCCGCGCTCGCAGGTCAGGAGCGGTGCCGACCTGGGGCCCTGGCTGGTGGAGCAGGAGATCACCGTCGTGTCGACGGTGCCGACGCTGGCGGCCCTGTGGGAGCCGGAGACCCTCAACGACGTACGCCTGCTGATCTTCGGTGGGGAGGCGTGCCCGCCCGAGCTGGCGCAGCGGCTGGTGACGGAGGGGCGGGAGGTGTGGAACACCTACGGGCCGACCGAGGCGACCGTGGTGGCCTGTGCGTCCCTGATGGGCGGGGAGGAGCCGGTCCGGATCGGGCTGCCGCTGCGGGGGTGGGAGCTGGCGGTCGTCGACGGGGCCGGGGAACCGGTGCCGATGGGCGGCAGCGGGCAGCTGGTGATCGGGGGCGTGGGGCTCGCGCGGTATCTCGACGCCGAGAAGGACGCGGAGAAGTACGCGCCGCTGGAGTCGCTGGGCTGGGAGCGGGCCTACCGCAGTGGTGACCTGGTCAGGGCGGAGCCCGAGGGGCTGGTCTTCCTCGGGCGGGCCGACGAGCAGATCAAGCTCGGCGGGCGGCGGATCGAGCTGGGCGAGGTCGACGCGGCCCTGCGGGCGCTGCCCGGGGTCGCGGGCGCGGCGGCCGCCGTTCGGACCGCCCGCAGCGGCAACCAGCTCCTCGTCGGCTACGTCGTCACCCAGGACGGCTGGGACCGGGCCGCGGCGGTGGAGAAGCTGCGGGCCGAGCTGCCGGCCGCACTCGTACCGCTGCTCGCGCCGGTCGACGACCTGCCGACCCGTACGTCCGGGAAGGTCGACCGCGACGCCCTGCCCTGGCCCCTCGACGGGGTCGAGGCTCCCGCGGCGCAGCTCTACGGCACCGAGGCCTGGCTCGCCGAGCAGTGGACGCGGGTGCTGGGCATGCCCGTCGCGAGCGCCTCCGACGACTTCTTCGCGATCGGCGGCGGCAGCCTGGCCGCCGCGCAGCTCACCACCCGGCTGCGCACCCGCTACCCGAGCGCCGCCGTCCTGGACGTCTACCAGCAGCCCACCCTGCGCAAGCTGGCCCGCCGGCTGGAGGAGTCGGCGCAGGACGACGGCGCCCGGCGCACGATCGGGCCCGTGCCGCGGCGTGCTCAGGCGATCCAGCTGCTCGCGCTCGTGCCCCTGTTCACGCTGGTCGGTCTGCGCTGGACGGTGGTCCTGGCCGCCCTGGGCAACGTCCTGCCCGCCTACGCGTGGCTGCCGAGCGCGCCGTGGGCGCTGGTGGCCGCCGGATCCCTGCTGTTCTTCAGCCCGCCCGGGCGGATCGCGCTCGGCGCGGGCGGGGCGCGGCTGCTGCTGCGGGGTGTGAGGCCGGGGCGGTATCCGCGCGGCGGGAGCGTCCATCTGCGGCTGTGGGCCGCGGAGCGGCTGGCGGAGTGCAGCGGGGCCACCTCGCTGACCGGTTCCTGGCTGGAGCGGTACGCCCGGGCACTGGGCGCCCGGATCGGGCCGGACGCCGATCTGCACGCGCTGCCGCCGGTCACCGGCATGCTGAGGCTGGGCCGGGGGGCGGCCGTCGAGTCCGAGGTGGATCTGTCGGGCTGGTGGCTGGACGGCGACCGGCTGGAGATCGGGCCGGTCAGGGTCGGTGCGCACGCCGTCGTCGGCACGCGCAGCATGCTGTTCCCGGGCGCCCGCGTCGGCAAGCGGTCCGAGGTGGCGCCGGGTTCGGCCGTCACCGGACAGATCCCGACCGGCCAGCGCTGGGCGGGCGCGCCCGCGGTCAAGCTGGGCAAGGCCAAGCGCGCCTGGCCTAAGGAGCGGCCGGACCGGGGCGCCGGCTGGCGGGCGATGTACGGCGTGACGGGGTTCGGGCTGACCCTGCTGCCGGTGGTGGCGGCCGGGGCCGCGCTTCTCGTGGCGTACCCGCTCCTCACCCCGGACGCGCCGCTGCGGGGTGCCGCGCTCGCGCTCGTCCCGGCCACGCTCGCCTACGGGCTGGCGTACGCGCTGCTGCTCCTGGTCGCCGTACGGCTGCTGAGTGCGGGGCTGCGCGAGGGGACGTACCCGACGCACAGCCGGATCGGCTGGCAGGCCTGGACGGTCACGCAGTTGATGGACCGCTCGCGGGAGACGCTGTTCCCGTTGTACGCCGGGCTGGTCACGCCGGTGTGGCTGCGGCTGCTGGGCATGCGGATCGGGCGGGGCGCCGAGGTGTCGACCGTGCTCGCGCTGCCGAGCCTGACCACGGTCGGCGAGGGCGCGTTCCTGGCCGACGACACGCTGACCGCGCCGTACGAGCTGGGAGGCGGCTGGGTGCGGATCGGGCGGGCGGAGATCGGGCGGCGGGCGTTCCTCGGGAACTCCGGGATGACCGCGCCGGGGCGGAGCGTGCCGGACGGCGGTCTGGTCGGGGTGCTGTCGGCGACGCCGAAGAAGGCGAAGAAGGGCAGCTCCTACCTGGGGCTGCCGCCGGTGCGGCTGCCGCGCGCGGCGGCCGGCGGCGACCGGAGCCGGACGTACGAGCCGCCGGCGCGGCTGCTGTGGGCGCGCGCCGTGGTGGAGCTGTGCCGGATCGTGTCGGTGTTCTGCTCGGCGGGGCTCGCGGTGCTGACGGTGGCGGCGCTGTGTGCGCTGGGCGGGTGGGCGGCACCCCTGTCGGGGGTGGTGCTGCTCGCGGCGGGGGGCGCGGCGGCCTCCCTGTCCGTCGCGGCGAAGTGGCTGCTCGTGGGGCGGCACCGCAGCGGGGAGCATCCGCTGTGGAGCTCCTTCGTGTGGCGCAACGAGCTGGCGGACACCTTCGTCGAGGTGGTGGCCGTGCCGTGGCTGGCCGGGGCCGTGCCGGGCACGCCGGTGATGACGGCGTGGCTGCGCGGGCTGGGGGCCCGGATCGGCCGGGGCGTGTGGGTGGAGAGCTACTGGCTGCCGGAGACGGACCTGGTCACGCTGGGAGACGCGGCGACGGTCAACCGCGGCTGTGTGCTGCAGACCCACCTCTTCCACGACCGGATCTTGCGGACGGATACTGTGGTCCTCCGTGAGGGCGCCACGCTGGGCCCTGGCGGGATCGTGCTGCCCGGCAGCACGGTCGGGGCCCGGACGACCCTGGGTCCCGCGTCGCTCGTGATGGCCGCGGAGTCCGTTCCGGACGACACCCGCTGGCTCGGCAACCCGATCGAGGCATGGCGTCCCTGAACGCCGGCCGCTCGGACCCGGTGGGCGGCGCACCGGAGGGGCGTGGCGGCACGGCGCAGGGAGCGGACGCGGCAGTGGCAGTTCAGCAGTCGGTGGGGCCGGACCCGTACTTCCCGGCCAACGGTGATCCCCGGTACCGGGTGCACCGCTACGAACTCACGCTGGACTACCGGCCCGGCCCCAACCGGCTCTCGGGCGCCGCGCGGATCAACGCGATCGCGGGAGGCGCTCCGCTCACCGAGTTCCAGCTGAACCTGGCCGACTTCCGGATCGGCCGGGTCCGGGTCGACGGCCGGCAGCCGCACTACACGCACCGGGGCGGCAGGCTGCGCGTCCGGCCCGTCAAGCCGCTGCGGGCGGGGGCCGCCTTCACCGTGGAGGTGCACTGGTCGGGCAACCCCCAACCGGTCAGGAGCCCGTGGGGCGGGATCGGCTGGGAGGAGCTGGGCGACGGGGCGCTGGTGGCGAGCCAGCCGGTCGGGGCGCCCTCGTGGTACCCGTGCAACGACCGGCCCGCCGACAAGGCGTCGTACCAGATCTCGGTCACGACGCCGTCGGCGTACGCGGTGGTGACCGGCGGGCGGCTGCTGACGCGAACCACCAAGGCGTCGACGACGACCTGGGTGTACGAGCAGTCGGCGCCGACGTCGAGCTATCTGGTCGGGCTGGTGATCGGCAGGTACCAGACGGTGCTGCTGGGCGACCCCGGTCCGGGCGGGGTGCCGCAGCACGGGCACATCCCGGCGCATCTGCTGCCAAAGTTCTCGCGGGACTTCGCACGCCAGCCCGGGATGATGGACCTCTTCCAACAGCTCTTCGGGCCGTACCCGTTCGACGAGTACGCGGTCGTCGTGACCGAGGAGGAGCTCGACGTCCCGGTCGAGGCCCAGGGGTTGTCGCTGTTCGGCTCCAACCACCTGGACGGGGCGCGGGGTTCGGAGCGGCTGGTGGCGCACGAGCTGGCGCACCAGTGGTTCGGCAACAGCGTCTCCCTCGCGGACTGGCGGCACATCTGGCTGAACGAGGGGTTCGCCAAGTACGCGGAGTGGCTGTGGTCGGAGCGCTCGGGCGGGCGTACGGCGCAGCAACTGGCCGCCGCGGCGCACCGCCTGCTGTCCTCGCTGCCCCAGGACCTGCTGCTGTCCGACCCGGGCCGCAAGGCGATGTTCGACGACCGGCTCTACGAGCGCGGCGGGCTCACCGTGCACGCGGTGCGCTGCGCGATGGGCGACGACGCCTTCTTCCGCATGCTGCGCGCCTGGCTCTCGCTGCACCGGGGCGGGTCGGTGACGACGTCGACGTTCACGGCCCACGCGGCGCGCTTCGCGCCCGAGCCGCTGGACGACGTGTTCGACGCGTGGCTGTACGGGACGGCGCTGCCGCCGCTCCCGCTGCCCGAGGCACGGGCGGCCGTCTAGCACAATGGCGGCCATGACCACCCGTTCCTGCCCGTGCGGGCTGCCGAAGCCGTACGAGGCCTGCTGCGGCCGTTTCCACTCCGGCGCCGCGGCCGCGCCGACCGCCGAGGCCCTCATGCGGTCGAGGTACAGCGCCTTCGTGAAGGGGGACGCGGCGTATCTGCTGCGGACCTGGCATCCGCGGACCCGGCCCGGGCGGCTCGACCTCGATCCGGGGATGCGGTGGACCGGGCTGGAGATCCTCGACGCCGTCGACGGGTCGGCGTTCCACACCACGGGGGTGGTGGAGTTCCGGGCCTCCTACCGGGGTGGCGCGCTGCGGGAGCGGAGCCGGTTCGAGCGGGTCGACGGGGCCTGGGTGTACGTCGACGGGGAGTTCCCGGCGTAGATCCGCGCGCTACGGCGCCAGGATGTCCAGTTCCTGGAGCGCGCCCACCGTGATCTCCCGGGTGAGCTTCTCCGCGCGGTCCGCGTCGCCCTCGCGGACCGCCTCCGCGACCTGGACGTGGAGGGTGACGGCGGCCGGGTCGGGGTCCTCGAACATGACCTCGTGGTGGGTGCGGCCGGCCAGGACCTCCGCGACGACGCCGCCGAGGCGGGCGAACATCTCGTTGCCGGAGGCCGTGAGGATCACGCGGTGGAAGGCGACGTCGTGGACGAGGTACTCCTCCAGCTTGTGGCCGCGTGAGTTGGCGACCATGCCGAGCGCGCACTCGGTCAGCTCGGCGCACTGCTGCGCCGTGGCGTGCTTCGCCGCCAGGCCGGCCGCGACCGGCTCGACCGCCGAGCGCAGGACGGTGAGGGAACGCAGTTGGTGGGGGCGGTCGGCGCCGGCCAGGCGCCAGCGGATGACCTGCGGGTCGTAGACGTTCCACTCGGCCTTCGGGCGTACCGTCACGCCCACCCGGCGGCGGGACTCGACGAGGTGCATGGACTCCAGGACGCGGACCGCCTCGCGCATCACCGAGCGGGAGACGTCGAAGCGCTGGGCCAGTTCGTCGGTGCGCAGGACGCTGCCCGGCGGGTACTCGCCCGCCGTGATCGCGGGGCCGAGGGTGTCGAGTACATGGCCGTGCAGACCCCGGCCCGGAGTGGTCATGCCACTCAGCGTACGGGGTACGTCACCGCGCCAAAAAGTCAGACTTATTTGCCACAGACTCTTGAATTAGTCGTACCTAATAGGTTTCAGTGGCTCGACATCACGTGTCGACGAGGACAGCAGACAGCGAGGCAGCGATGAGTACCCCCCATGTCGTCGTGGTCATGGGCGTCGCGGGCACCGGGAAGACCACCATCGGTCCCCTGCTCGCGGCCCGGCTCGGCGTTCCGTACGCCGAGGGCGACGACTTCCACCCGCAGGCCAACATCGCCAAGATGTCGGCCGGCACCCCGCTCACCGACGAGGACCGGTGGCCGTGGCTGGACGCCATCGGCACGTGGGCGCACGGGCGGGCCGGGCTCGGCGGGGTGGCCAGCTGCTCGGCGCTGAAGCGGTCGTACCGGGACCGGCTGCGGGCCGCCGCGCCGGACCTGGTGTTCGTCCATCTCGCGGGCGACCGCTCGCTGATCGAGGACCGGATGTCGCACCGGCAGGGGCACTTCATGCCGACCGCGCTGCTCGACTCCCAGTTCGCCACGCTCCAGCCGCTCCAGGAGGACGAGGCAGGGGTCGTCGTGGACGTGGCGGGCAGCCCCGAGGACATCACCCGACGGGCCGCGTCGGCCCTGACGGCGCTTCCCGAGCCGACCGCGTAACACCCCCCACACCACTGTGGGCACCACCCTCCCTCCCCATCCCCGTACCTGTAAGGGACCCCCGTGACCAGACTCAGCGTCGAGATGCTGGCAGCGGACACCGTCGAGCCGATCACCTCGGCGGGCCACGCCCAGCTGGGCATCGCCGTGCTGGCGGGCATCGCCGTCATCGTCCTGCTGATCACCAAGTTCAAGCTTCACGCCTTCCTGGCGCTGACCATCGGATCGCTCGCGCTGGGCGCGTTCGCCGGGGCGCCGCTGGACAAGGCCATCGCCAGCTTCACCACCGGCCTCGGCTCCACGGTCGCCGGTGTGGGCGTGCTGATCGCGCTCGGCGCGATCCTCGGCAAGATGCTCGCCGACTCCGGCGGCGCCGACCAGATCGTCGACACGATCCTCGCGAAGGCGGGGGGCCGTTCGATGCCGTGGGCGATGGTGCTGATCGCCTCCGTGATCGGCCTGCCACTGTTCTTCGAGGTCGGTGTCGTGCTGCTGATCCCGGTCGTGCTGATGGTCGCCAAGCGCGGCAACTACTCGCTCATGCGGATCGGCATCCCCGCGCTCGCCGGTCTGTCCGTGATGCACGGCCTCGTTCCGCCGCACCCGGGTCCGCTCGTGGCGATCGACGCGGTCCAGGCCAACCTCGGCGTCACGCTGGCGCTGGGCGTCCTGGTCGCCGTCCCGACCGTCGTCATAGCCGGTCCGCTGTTCTCACGGGTCGCCGCCCGCTGGGTGGACGTGCCCGCCCCGGAGCGGATGATCCCCCAGCGGCCCTCGGAGGAGCTGGACCGGCGCCCCGGCTTCGGTGCCACGCTGGCGACCATCCTGCTGCCGGTCGTGCTGATGCTGGCCAAGGCGCTGGTCGACATCGTCGTGGACGACCCCGAGAACACCGTGCAGCGCGTCTTCGACGTCATCGGCTCCCCGCTCATCGCCCTGCTCGCCGCCGTGCTCGTCGGGTTCTTCACACTGGGCCGGCCCGCCGGGTTCTCCAGGGAGCGGATGTCGCGGCTCGTCGAGAAGGGACTCGCGCCGATCGCGGGCATCCTGCTGATCGTCGGCGCGGGCGGCGGCTTCAAGCAGACGCTGATCGACTCCGGTGTGGGACAGATGGTCCTGGAGATCTCCGAGGACTGGTCGATCCCGGCACTGCTGCTGGCCTGGCTGATCGCGGTGGCGATCCGGCTGGCGACCGGTTCGGCGACGGTGGCGACGGTCTCGGCGGCCGGCCTGGTCGCTCCGCTCGCGGCCGACATGTCGACCACGCACACGGCCCTGCTGGTCCTCGCCATCGGCGCCGGCTCGCTCTTCTTCAGCCATGTCAACGACGCCGGGTTCTGGCTGGTGAAGGAGTACTTCGGGCTGAGCGTCGGCCAGACCGTCAAGACCTGGTCCGTCATGGAGACGATCATCTCGGTCGTCGCCGGCGGTGTGGTCCTGCTCCTGTCGCTGATCCTCTAGGAGTACGGCGATGAGTCACCCCCTGTTCGACATCGCCGGCCGCACCGCCCTGGTCACCGGCTCCAGCCGGGGCATCGGCCTGGCGCTCGCCCGCGGTCTGGCGGAGGTCGGCTGCACCGTGGTCCTGCCACGGCCGGGAAGGCGAGCGCCTCGACCGGGCGGCCGCGGACCTGCCCGGCGACCGGGTGCACACGGCCGCCTTCGACGTCACCGACGGCGTGGCGGTGGCGGCCGGGATCGCGGAGGTCGAACAGGGGGTGGGCCCGCTCGACATCCTGGTCAACAACGCGGGCACGCAAGCAGCTGCGGCCACTGCCGGACGGTCTGCACCCGCGCCGGGCGGCGCCGGCCGAGCCGCTGGCGGTGGCCCTGCACGCGGTGCGGCGGGCCGGGCCGGTGGCCGGCCGGCACGTCCTGGTCACGGGTGCCGGGCCGATCGGCTGTCTGGCGGTCGCGGCGGCCAGGGCGGCCGGCGCCGCCCGCGTGACGGTGACGGACCTGCGGCCCGCGGCACTGGGCCACGCGCGTGCCGCCGGCGCCGACACCGTCGTACGCGCCGACGATCCGGCGGATCCGGGGTGGCCGAACGAGGTGGACGTGGCCGTCGAGGCGTCGGGCGTGGCCGCCGGGCTGGACACCTGTCTGCGGCGGGTGCGGCGGGGCGGGGTCGTGGTGCAGCTGGGAATGCTGCCGCCGGGGCGGAGTCTGTTCGCGGGGAACCTGGTGGTCAGCCGGGAGATCGAGCTGCGGGGGGCGGTCCGCTTCGACACGGAGTTCGACGACGCGTTGGAGTTGCTGGCGGCCGAGGACGCCGTCGACGGGCTGGTCAGCGCGGTCATGCCGGTGCGGGAGGCGGAGGCGGCGTTCGCGCCGGCGGCCGACCGGGGCCGCTCCTGCAAGGTGCTGCTGGACTTCGGCTCCTGCTGAGCGCCGGTACGGACCGTTGGACCTCGGCCCCTCCTTGCGCCGGTACGGACCGCTGGGCTTCGGCGGTGTTCGTCGCGGGGGCGCGCCGGTGGGTTGCGGGAGGCGGGGGACGGCCTCGTCACCGACGACCGGGGCGGCGTCATGGCGACATCGCTCGGCAGGGGGTCGCGACAACCTCACCGGCCCCGCCTCACCAGCCGATCACCTCACCCGCGCCAGAGCGGGTGCTCCCGCCGTGCCCACTCCCGGCTCACCGACCCCGTCCGCATGCCCCGCCGTGCCTCCGGGTCGCCCAGCGCCATGCCGATGTGCCCGGCGAGGACGACGCCGATGGTCAGGGCCAGCCAGTCGTGGACGAAGGTCGCGCTGGTGCGCCACACGATCGGTGTGAGGTGGGTGAACCACATGAGCAGCCCCGTGCCGAGCATCACCAGCGTGGCCCCGGCGATCCAGGCCGCGTAGATCTTCTGCCCCGCGTTGAACTTGCCGGCCGGCCGTGACTCCCGCCGCCGGTCGCGGCGCAGGACGGCGCGCAGCCAGCGGCGGTCGTGCGGGCCGAAGCGGTTCAGGTGGCCGAGGTCGGCGCGGAAGGCGCGGGAGGCGAGGCCCGCGAGGACCGGCACGGGCAGGACGAGGCCGGCCCACTCGTGAACGCGGACCACCAGCTCCCGCCGGCCGACGAGCCGCGCGAGCTCGGGGACGTAGAGGAAGGCCGCGGTCACCACGCACACACCCATGAGCAGGGCCGTCGTACGGTGCACCCACCGTTCGGCCCGGCTGAACCGGCGGATCCCCGTCGTGGCCGGCGCGGCCTCAGCTCGTAGGCTCATCGTCCCGTCCGTTCGAGCGGCCCACCCAGGCGTCGACGTCGTAGCCGCGCTTCTCCCAGTAGCCGGGGCGGACCTTCTCGGTGACGGTGATGCCGGAGAGCCACTTGGCGGACTTGTAGAAGTACATTGGGGCGACGTAGAGGCGGACCGGGCCGCCGTGGTCGTGGCCCAGGTCCTCGTCCCGCATGCGCAGGGCGACCAGGACGTCGGCGCGGCGGGCCTGGGCGAGGGTGAGGCTCTCGCTGTAGGTGCCGTCGAAGCAGGTGAAGCGGACGGCGCCGGCCCGTGCGCGCACTCCGGCCGCGTCGAGCAGCGCGGACAGGCGCACGCCTTCGAAGGCGGTCTCGGGCACCCGCCAGCCGGTGACGCACTGCACGTCCCTGACCAGGCGGGTCTGGGGCAGCGCCCTGAGGTCGGCCAGGGTGTAGGTGGTGGGGCGGTCGACCAGGCCGTCGACGGTGAGGCGGTAGGTCTCGGCGTTCTTGTGGGGGACGGAGGACGCCACCGAGTAGTAGCGGAAGCCGCCGCCGTTGGGGAGCAGGCCGGTCAGGCCGGTGGGATCCGTGCCGGCGACGCCGCCGAGGAAGTCCTCCAGGCCGCGCTGGAGCGTGGGCGCGGCGATCACGCCGAGGGCGCCCAGGCCGAGGGTGCCGAGGAAGACGCGGCGGCCCACGGGAGCGCCGCGTCCCTCGGTCGGTTCGGGATGCACGGGTCCATTCGAGCACTCGGGGCCCGGCGGGGCCAGGGAACCGGGGTCGCCGTCGGATTTCCGTCATCACTTCCCGGTGGTTCTCCAGCGGGCGGCGGTCATCTGCCGCCGAGGGCTCCGTCCCGGGCGGCGCGGAAGGCTGCGTACGGGTCGCGGTCCGGGTACGACCAGGGTGCGGGGGTGGCGTGGTCGCCGATGCGGTGGAACAGGGCGGCCGCCTCGGCGGGCCGGCCCTCGCAGACCTTGGCGTGGGCCAGGTAGTTCAGGTCGACCAGCCGGCGGGGGTGGTCGTCGTGCTCCCACTCCAGCCACCAGTCGAAGGCGGCCTTCATCACGTCCCGGGCCCGGTGGTCGCGCCAGTGCGCGGCGGTGGCCGGGTCGGCGGGGGCGAAGCCGCGGGCGGCCAGGGCGCGGTAGCGCTCGGCGTGGGCGACGATCGGGAGGATGGCGAGCGGTGAGTCGGCGGGGGCCTGCTCGGCGGCCCAGGCGGCGAAGTCGTAGACCTCGTGCAGCGCGTCCGGGCCGGCGTCGGCGCGGCGCTCGGCGAGCAGGGCGACCATCAGGTGGTGGGCGTGGTGGTGGTCACGGTGGCGGGCCCTGATCTCCTCGAAGATCCGCACGGCGTCGGCGGCGCCCTCGCGCTCCAGCATCAGCAGGCCGAGCCAGGGCGTGGGGTCGGCGGGCGCCGACGCGGCGGCGTCCCGGCAGGCCGCGCGGGCGCAGGCGGGGTCTTCCTTGCCGCGCAGGGCGCGCCGGACCAGGGCGAGGGCGAGCAGGACGGCGGCGTCGGCGGAGCCGGGTTCGGTGAGCTGCCACTCACGGGCCCAGGCGGCGGCGTAGGGCTCGAGGGCGAGGACGGTGACCCGGTGGCCGCGGCGGTCCCAGTCGTCGGCGGTGCGGGCGAGCAGGGAGCGGGCGGCCTGCCAGCGGCCCTGCGCCAGGGCGGCGCGGGCCGCGGCGAGTGCGGCGTCGTCGAGAGCCGCGCCGGGGTCCGCGTCGGGCGGGCGGGCCGCGCGCTCGGGGTCCCGGTCCGGGTCCGGGTCTCGGCCTCGAACCAGGTCCGGGTCTCGGCCTCGGCCTCGGCCTCGGTCGAGGGGAAGCGGGGATGGGGGCACCGCGGGACTTCCTCATCCTCCTCGATGACGGGCCTGACATCGGCTCGCGATCGGCCGATCACTCACAGCAAATCCTCAGCCGGCGCCCACCGTCAAGAGCCGGGGTCACATGACAGGTGTCAACTGCCCGCCCTCCCCGGGCACTTGGCCGCGTCCCGCCGCTGGTGGGCCGGGTGCGCGGGGCACCGGTGTGGCGTACGCCATGGCGCGGCCCCGCCGGGTCGCGGAGCATGGCCGTTGGTCGCCCCGCGTTTCCGGCCTCCGCGCCGGGCCCGTCGGGTGCCGCGACCGCGTCAGCCGCCCGGTTCCGGGTTCTTGCCCGGACACCTTCTCCGGGCACTCCCAGCGCTCCGGGGGCGTTGGGACACCGCAGTCGGCCACCGCCCCCTCCGTGGTCCGACCCGACGATCGAGGTACGCAGCGTGTCGGTTCTGGTTCTGGTTCTCGCCGTGAGCGCCGCCTGCTGCCTGGGTTTCGGATTCGTCCTCCAGCAGAGCGCGGCCCAGAAGGCGCCCCTCGGTGACTTCCTCTCGCCCCGGCTGTTGCTCGACCTGGTGCGGGTGCCGCGCTGGCTGGGCGGCATCGGGCTGATGGTGGCGGGCATGGCGCTGGGCGCGATCGCCCTGGGCCACGGCGAGATCTCCCTCGTGGAACCGCTGCTGGCGACGAACCTGCTCTTCGCGCTCGCCCTCTCCCGGCACCAGTGCAAGCAGCCCCTGGGCCGTCAGGGGTGGGCGGGCCTGCTCCTGCTCGCGGGCGGGGTGACGGCGTTCATCGTGGCGGGCGAGCCGCGCGGCGGCACGGCGCTCGACGATCCGCTGCGGCACTGGCTGATCATCGGTGCGATGGTCGGGCTGGCGCTGCTGCTGACGGCGTTCGCCAAGCGGCGCTCGCGGCTGTCCTCCGGCGCGGTGCTGCTCTCCCTGGCGGCCGGACTCCTCTACGGCGTCCAGGACGCCCTGACCCGGGTCAGCGGTGAACGCTTGGCCGAGGGTGGCCTCGTCGAGCTGCTGACCGGCTGGCAGCCGTACGCCGTGCTCGCCCTCGGGGTGACCGGGCTGGTGCTGGTGCAGAGCGCCTTCGAGACGGCGCCGCTGCGCCTGTCGCTGCCCGCGCTGACCGCGGCCCAGCCGCTCGCCGGGATCATCTGCGGTGTCGGCTTCCTCGGCGACCGGCTGCGCACCGACGCCGGCGCCCTGACCTGGGAGGCGGCGGGCCTCGCGGCGGTGGTCGCGGGCATCGTGCTGCTCGGCATGCATCCGGCGATGCCCCGGGGTGCCACGGCGCGGGAGCCGGAGCGGGTGCGGCAGCTGCAGCCGCAGTGAGGGAGGGGCTCGTGGTGGTGGGCACGGCGACGTGCGCCGCCCGGGCCCTGCGTGCGCCCTCCCCGGCCCCTGCTTGGATGGGCGCATGAGCGCTGCTGACGAGATCCTCGACATCGTCGACGAGAACGACCGGGTGGTCGGACAGTCCCCGCGGGGCGAGGCCTACGCGGCGGGGCTGCGTCACCGGTGTGTGTTCATCCAGGCGAGGGACGCGGACGGCCGGATCTTCGTCCACCGCCGTACGCCGACCAAGCTGGTCTTCCCCTCCCTCCACGACATGTTCGTCGGCGGGGTGGTCGGCGCGGGTGAGGCCTACGACGACGCGGCCCTGCGCGAGGCCGAGGAGGAACTCGGCGTGAACGGGCTGCCCCGCCCGGAGTTCCTCTTCAAGTTCCTCTACGACGACGGCGCCGGCCGGTCCTGGTGGTCGGCGGTGTACGAGGTGCGCTGCGAGCTGCCCGTGCGCCCCCAGGTGGAGGAGGTCGCCTGGCACGGCTTCCTGCCCGAGGAGGAGGTCGAGCGGCGCCTGTCCGAGTGGGCGTGGGTGCCGGACGGGCTGGCGGCGTACGAGCGGCTCAGGGCGTACCGGGCGAAGGGCTGAGCAGCGCCCGGCGCAGCGGCCGTGGGGCGCCGGTGCCGCCGCTGAGCGGGCTGCCGCCCGGCTCCGCCCAGAAGGTGCTCTCCCAGAAGGGGTGGTCGAGCAGCCGCTCGGCCGCCTCGGGCGCGGCCTCGGCGTCCACGCCGACGGACCCGAGCGCGGCGGATATCCGCTCCACCGCCTCCTCGACGGGCGTGTCGGCGTCTCCGAACGCGGGGAGCAGCAGGAGCAGCCGCAGATCCGGATCGCGCACGCCTTCGGCGTCCGCCGGGGCCGACGCGGCGGCCGCGAGCAGGTCCGGCCAGGACAGTCCCGGGCCGCCGTAGTGCCCCTCGATCGACGCCAGGCGCTCCTCCCGGGGCCGGTCCGGGCCGGTGAGCAGGTAGTCCGTGCCCCCGTCGTCGGGGAAGTCGCGGTGCACGATCCACAGCACATGACCGCCGGGCAGCGGTATGCGGTAGGCGGGCCATGTCCGCGTGGCGTCGTACAGCGCCTCCGCCGCCGCGTCGACGTCCGCCGTGTCCGCGCCGAACAGCCCGGGGTCGTCCGAGAACGCGTGCCAGACCGGGCCGAAGTACGCCGGCCAGAAACCGGGCAGGTCGAGCAGGTGCTCGGCCGGGGCGATGCCGTGGCCGGGCATCGCGTATCCGGCCAGTGCGACGGGAACCTCCGAAGTCTCCATGTCACGCACCGTAGCGGGCGGCACTGACAACGCCCCGTCGCCGGCCGCCGGGTAGGGTCTCGCGCGTGAGCGAGTTCGTGCGGAACGTCCGGCTGTGGTTCGTGCCCGAGGGGGTTCGGCAGGAGGGGCGGACGCCCGACTACCGGTTCTCGCTGGCCAACGAGCGCACGTTCCTGGCGTGGCTGCGGACCGCGCTCGCCCTGATCGGCGGCGGGTTCGCGGTGGACCAGTTCCTGCCGGACCTGCGCTGGGGGTGGCGGGTCGGGCTCGCGCTCGCGCTGCTGGCGGCGGGCGTGCTGTGTTCCCTGCGCGCGGTGAACCACTGGGTGCGGTGCGAGCGGGCGATGCGGCGGGGCGAGGACCTGCCGGTGTCCCGGTTCCCGGCGCTGCTGAGTCTCGTCGTCGCGGTGGTGGCCGTCGCCATGGTCCTGGTGGTGCTGTTCGGGTGGGAGGGGTGAGCGGCGAGCGCGACCCCGGGCTCCAGCCGGAGCGGACCCGGCTCGCCTGGCGGCGTACGACGCTGTCGAGCACCGTCGCGGCCGTACTCGCCGTGAAGGCCGCCCTGCACGGCGGGGCGTCGGCCGCCGGGATCACCGTGTGCGCGCTGTGCTGCGCCCTCTGGCTGGCCTTCCTGCTCCTCGCCCAGCACCGGATCCGCGTCCTCGCCTCGACGGCCGCGCCCCCGGCCCTCCCCGCACGCCACGCCACGGCGGCGGTGCTGTGCGCGGTGGCGACGGCGGTGTGCGCGGCGGCGCTGATCGTCTAGCGGCCGGCCTCCCACCGGGCCCTCGCCCGGGTCCCCGCCTCCTGCTACCAGCCCGTCGCCTGTGTGTCCGTCCCGTCGTCCCACTCCACCGTCACCACGATCTTGCCCCGGGTCCGTCCCTCCTCGTTCGACCGGTAGGCGTCCGCGGCGCGCTCCAGGGGGTACGTCTCCGAGACGTGGACGGAGACCACCCCCTGTTCCGCCAGTTCGGCCAGCCGGGTGAGGTCCTCGTGGTCGGGGCGGACGAAGTGGTAGCGGCCGCCGTAGTCGACGGCGTCCGGGTCCGCGATCGAGACCAGGCGGCCCTCGGGGGCCAGCAGGTTCGCGGAGGTCCTCAGGGTGTCGCCGCCGATCGTGTCGAAGGCCGCGTCCACACCCTCGGGGGCGAGGCCGCGCACCCGTTCGGCCAGGCCGTCGCCGTACGTCACGGGCTCGCCGCCGAGGGAGCGTACGAAGTCGTGGTTGGTCTCGCTCGCCGTACCGATCACCCGGGCGCCCAAGTGGCGGGCGATCTGCACGGCGATCGAGCCGACGCCGCCCGCGGCCGCGTGGACGATGACGGTCTCGCCGCGCTTCACCTGGAGGACCTTGCACAGCACCTGGTAGGCGGTGAGGCCCACCAGGGGCAGGCCGGCGGCCTCCTCCCAGGTGAGGTTGCGCGGCTTGCGGGCGAGGGTGCGCACCGGGGCGGCGACGTACTCGGCGAAGGTGCCCCGGCAGAGGAAGTCCTCGCGGACGTAGCCGATGACCTCGTCGCCGACCGAGAACTCCGTCACGGACGGACCGGGCCGGACCACGACGCCCGAGACGTCCCAGCCGGGGACCACGGGGAAGACGGTGTCGACACTCCCGTCGAGACGACCCTCGCGGCACTTCCAGTCGACGGGGTTGACGGCCGCCGCCCGCACCTTGACCAGCACCGAGTCGGGGCCGACCTTGGGGTCGCGGACCTCTCCGTACTCGAGGACCTCGGGGCCGCCGTACCGGCTGTAGCTGATGCCCTTCATGCCACCGACCCTCCGGGGTACTCGAACGCCACGCAAGCCCGGATGCCCGGACGTGTGCCGATCGCGTGGCGGCCTGTCCGTCGTCATCCCCGTACCCCCGAAGGTGAGCACCATGACCACCGTCCACCAGGAGCACACAGCCCACTCCCACACCCACGGCAAGCAGTGCGGACACACCGAGGTTCCGCACGGCGACCACATCGACTACGCCCACGACGGGCATCTGCACCGCGAGCACGGCGGCCACTGGGACGAGTGCGAGGCCGGCGGGCACGTCGCCCACGAGGGGCACGAGCACCGGCACGGCGAGGACTGCGGGCACGCGCGCGTGCGGCACGGCGACCACGTCGACTTCCTGCACGACGGCCACCGGCACGCCGAGCACGACGGACACTGGGACGACCACTGATCCGTCCCCGTCCTCCCCGTCGGCCCGGCCCGCCTCCGCGCGGCGGCCCGAGCGGCGCGGCCGAAACGACGTTTACCGACGGCTCCCCGGGTTCAGCCCGGGGAGCCGTCGCTCTAGGGTGGCCCCGATCACGTTGGGCGCCGCCACTGGACGACATACCGACCGGTCGGCATCATGGAGCGAGTCCCGTACACCCGTCCGTAGGAGCGACGCATGAGCCCCGACCACCCGCCAGGACTCGACCTCGACCGGCTGCGCACCCTGCTCGACCGTGAGCACCCCGGTCTGGTCCGCGGCCCGCTCACCGGCCGGCTGATCGAGGGCGGACGGTCGAACCTGACGTACGAGGTCGCGGACGGCACGACGAAGTGGGTCGTACGGCGGCCGCCGCTCGGTCATGTCCTGGCCACCGCGCACGACATGCGGCGCGAGCACCGGGTGATCAGCGCCCTGCACCCGACCAGCGTGCCGGTGCCGCGCCCGGTGCTGCTCTGCGAGGACGACGAGGTGCTCGGGGCGCCCTTCTACGTGATGGAGTTCGTCGAGGGCACCCCCTACCGGACGGCCGACCAGCTGGCCCCGCTCGGCCCGGAGCGCACCCGGGGCGCGGTGCTGTCCCTGGTGGACACGCTCGTGGAGCTGCACGCGGTGGACCCCGCCGAGGTGGGCCTCGGCGACTTCGGCCGCCCCGACGGCTTCCTCGACCGCCAGCTGCGGCGCTGGGGCAAGCAGCTCGACGCCTCCCGCAACCGCGAACTGGCCGGCGTCGAGGAGCTGCACGCGGCGCTCGGACGGCGGCTGCCCTCCTCCCCCGCCCCGGCCGTCGTGCACGGCGACTACCGGCTCGACAACGTCCTGATCGGCGAGGACGACCGGATCAGGGCGATCCTCGACTGGGAGATGTCGACGCTCGGCGACCCGCTCACCGACCTGGGCCTGCTGGTGATGTACAGCATGCCGCTCGGGATGCCCGACTCCCCCGTGTCCACGACCGCCGAGGCCCCGGGACACCCGGAACCGGCCGAACTGATCGAGCGGTACGCAGCCCGCTCGGGGCGCGACGTCTCGGCCGTCTCCTGGTACACGGCGTTCGCGTGGTTCAAGCTCGCGGTGATCCTGGAGGGCATCCACTACCGCTACACCCTGGGGCAGACCGTCGGCCGCGGCTTCGACCGCATCGGTGACCTGGTTCCCGTCTTCATCGCACACGGACTGACCACTCTTCAGGAAGGCTGACGGCCATGGACTTCGCGTTCGACGCGCGCACCGAGGAACTGCGCGCCAAGCTGCTCGCCTTCATGGACGAGTACGTGTACCCGGCCGAGCCGGTCGCCGAGGAGCAGCGCGCCCGGCTCGCCTCGCCGTGGGACACCCCGGCGGTGGTGGAGGAGCTGAAGGCCGAGGCACGCCGGCAGGGCCTGTGGAACCTCTTCCTGCCCGACTCGGAGTACGGCGCCGGGCTGACCAACCTCCAGTACGCGCCGCTGGCCGAGATCACCGGCCGCAGCCCGCAGCTGGCGCCCACCGCGCTGAACTGCGCGGCGCCCGACACCGGCAACATGGAGGTGCTCGCGCAGTTCGGCGACGAGCGGCAGCGGAAGCAGTGGCTGGAGCCGCTGCTGGCCGGGGAGATCCGCTCCGCGTTCGCGATGACCGAGCCGGAGGTGGCCTCCTCCGACGCGACGAACATCACCACGCGCATCGAGCGGGACGGCGACGACTACGTCATCACCGGCCGCAAGTGGTACATCTCCGGGGCGATGAACCCGGACTGCGCGATCTTCATCGTGATGGGCAAGACGGACCCGGACGGCGCCGACATCCGCCGCCAGCAGTCCATGGTGCTCGTGCCGCGCGACACCCCGGGCGTGACCGTCACGCGCGCGATGAAGGTGTTCGGCTACGAGGACCACTACCACGGCGGTCACGCCGAGGTGATCTTCGACCAGGCGCGCGTGCCGGTGACGAACCTGATCGGCGAGGAGGGCGGTGGCTTCGCCATCGCGCAGGCCCGGCTGGGACCCGGCCGGATCCACCACTGCATGCGGCTGATCGGCATGGCGGAGCGGGCCATCGAGCTGATGTGCCGCAGGGCCGTCTCCCGCGACGCCTTCGGCAAGGCGCTGGCGCAGCAGGGCGTGGTCCACAACTGGATCGCGGACGCGCGGGTGACGGTCGAGCAGCTGCGGCTGCTGGTGCTGAAGACGGCCTGGATGATGGACACGGTCGGCAACCGGGGCGCCCACACCGAGATCCAGGCGATCAAGATCGCCACGCCCCGCGCTGTCGTCGACATCATCGACCGGGCGATCCAGCTGCACGGTGCGGGCGGTGTCAGCCAGGACTTCCCGCTGGCCGAGCTGTATGCCGGGGCGCGGACGCTGATGATCGCCGACGGGCCGGACGAGGTGCATCAGCGGTCGCTGGCGCGGCGGGAGCTGAAGAAGTACGTGTGAGGAATGGGGCGTGCGGGGGTCTGCGCGCGCCCCTTGACCGTGGAGCGCGCGGGGGTGTCCCCGCCGCCCCTGCGGCCGCGGGGTGCCCGAGGGGCCCCGCCGTCCCTTCGACCGGTTCCCCACGGCCCCTTACCCCCGCGGGGTCCCCGCCGGCGGCCCTGTGACCGCGGTGTGGCGCGCGAGGGGTTTTCGCCCCCGCCGCCCCTTCCCGACCCGACCCCGGGGCTGCCGCCCCCAGACCCCCGCTTCGGCCCTGAACGGGCCTCGTCCTCAAACGCGGACGGGCTGAGATGCACCGGACGGGGTGCGATCCTCCCGACGCGATGCGATGCGCCGGACGGGACGCGATACGCCGGACGGGGCTGGGGCGGGCGGATGGGCCGGGGGACGCCGGACGGGGTGGGCGAGTTCTACGGGCGCAGCGCGCGGAGCAGGAGGTCGGCCAGGTGGTCGGCGACCTCCTTCGGGCTCATCGGGCCGTCGGGGCGGTACCAGGTCGACAGGTGGTGGACCGAGCCGAAGTGGTAGTCGACGACCAGGTCGGCAGGGGTGGCCGTGGAGAAGACGCCGGCCTCCTGGCCCTCTTCGACGAGGGCGCGGAAGCGCTCGTGGTAGCGACGGCGTTCGGCGCGGACCTGCTTGTTCTTCTCGGGGCTCAGGTGGTGCATCGAGCGAAAGAAGATGGACGCGTCGTCGAGGTTCTCGATCGTCGTGACGACGACGTCGGCCGCCGCGTCCCTCAGTCGCTTCTCGATGGGCTCGTCGGCGCCCGCGAAGGCGTCGAGTCTCTCCTGCTGGACGCGCAGCACGCGCGCGTACACCTCGTGCAGGAGGTCGTCCTTGGAGCCGAAGTAGTGGTACAGCGCCCCCTTGGTGACGCCGGCTGCCTCGACGATCTCCTGCACCGAGGTGCGGTCGTAGCCCTGCTCGGCGAAGAGCCGGGTGGCGGCGGCCAGCAGCCGCTGCGGCACGGGGGTCCCGTCGCCGTCCGTCGTCCTGGGCACTGCCGCCACCTGCCTTTCGGTATGCCTCACTGGCTGTCGTGCGTGCGGGAACGCAGTTCCCGACGGAGGATCTTCCCACTCGCCGTCTTGGGCAGGTCGGGCAGGATCTCCACCTGTCGCGGATATTTGTAGGCGGCCAGTCTCTCCTTGCAGTACACCGCGAGTTCATCCGGGTCCGTGTCGGAGCCCGGGCGCAGGCTGATGTACGCCTTGACCGTCTCCCCCCGGTAGCCGTCGGGCACACCGACGACGGCCGCCTCGCGTACCGCCGGGTGGGTGTACAGCACGTCCTCGACCTCGCGCGGCCACACCTTGAAACCGGACGCGTTGATCATGTCCTTCTTGCGGTCGACGACGTACAGCCAGCCCTGTTCGTCCATGAAGCCGATGTCGCCGGTGCGCAGTTCGCCGTCGGGAAAGGTCTCGGCGGTGGCGTCGGGGCGGCGCCAGTAGCCGGGCACCACCTGCGGTCCCCGGACGACGATCTCGCCCTGCTCGCCGAAGGGCACCTCCGCGCCCCGGTCGTCGACGATCCGCACGACCGTGTCGGGTCCGGGCACACCGACCGCGAGGGTCCCGCTGGCCGGGTCGACCGGTGCCTCCCGGTGCGGCGGGACGGAGGCACAGGGGGCGGTGCACTCGGTGAGGCCGTAGCCGTTGCGGATGTAGGGACCGAAGTCCGCCCGGAACTTCTCCACCAGGGCCGGCGGCAGCGGGGCGCCGCCGGAGGAGATGTGCACGAAGGAGGAGAAGTGGTCCCGGGTCACAGCCGGGTGGGCGGCCAGCGCCATGAAGGCCGTGGACGGGCCGACCGTGTAGTGCGGGCGGTGTTCGGCGAAGGCGTCCAGGACGACGCCCGCCTCGAAGCGGTACGTCAGGACGAGCGTGCCCGCGCTGTTCAGACACGCGCCGAGCTGGCAGACCATGCCGGTGATGTGGAACAGGGGCGCGAGCGCGTAGTAGACGGGCGCCTCGGGCAGGTGCAGGCCGGTGCTCTGCCGTTCGACATTGAACATGATGTTGGCGTGCGTGTTCGTGGCGCCCTTGGGGGTGCCGCTGGTGCCCGACGTGTAGCTGATCAGCGCGATGTCGGAGGCGGCCGGGGCACGGTCCTCGGGCGCTTGGTGGCCGGCGCGGGCGACGGCGGTGAGGTCGTCGGCGTCCGGCGCCTGCGGGAGCCGCTCGAAGGTGAGCACGCGCGCGTCGTCGCGGGTCTGGAAGTCCAGCTCGCAGCCGGTGAGGACGATCCGCACCGGTGAGCCGGCGGCCGTGTCGCGCAGGTACGACTCCCAGGCCCGGTCGGCGCAGACCAGGGCGGCGACCTCGCCGTCCCGCAGGACGTGGCCCACCTCCCCCGACTTGTACATCGGGTTGACGGGGACGACGGTCGCGCCCGCCTTCCAGGCGCCGAGGACGGCGAGGACGAAGTGCGGCGAGTTCTGCAGCAGGACGGCGACCCGGTCGCCGCGCTCCAGGCCGCGGGCGGCCAGGTGGCCTGCGACGGAGTCGCTGAGCTCGTCCACCTCGCGGTAGGTGAGCCGTCCGTCGAAGTAGGTGAGGAAGGTGCGGTCCGGGGCCTCGGCGACGGCCCGGCGCAGGGCGTGCACCAGGGAGTCGGCGGGGTCGACCGGGGCGCGCTGGGCCTCGTCGAGGAGGGCCAGCCAGGGCCGGGCGGCGTAGCGCGAGGCGGTCACCGGGCGGCCTCCCACTTCTGCTGGAGGTGGTTCATGCCGCTCAGCCAGCGGTCTGGGTCGGCGGCCCGCGCCTGGTAGTACCCGGCGACCTCGGGGTGCGGCAGGATCAGGAAGCGGTCCTCCGCGATGCCCTGGAACAGGGCCTCCGCCACGGCCGACGGCTCGATCGCGGTCGGCCTGAGCACGAGGTCGCCGGCGGTGCCGGTGGCGGCGAGCATGTCGGTCCGCACGCCCTGGGGGCAGATCGCGTGGACCTTGATCCCGCGGTGGCGGTAGGTCAGCGACAGCCACTCGGCGAAGGCGTACGCCCCGTGCTTGGTGACGCTGTAGGGGGCGGCGCCGACCATCGTCAGCAGTCCCGCGGCGGAGACGGTGGAGACGAACCGGCCGCTGCCGCGCTCCAGCCAGTCCGGGAGCAGGGCGTGGGCCGCGCGGACGTGGGCCATCACGTTGACGTCCCAGGACAGCGTCCAGGCCTTCTCGTCGAGCGGCTCGGCGGCGTCGCCGCCCTCGAAGGCGACGCCCGCGTTGGCGCAGTAGACGTCGACGGTGCCGCCGAGGGCGTCACGGGCCTCGTCGACGATCGCGGAGGCGTCACCCGGGACCGCGACACCGCCGATCTCCTCGGCGACGGACTTCGCCCGGTCGGCGTCCAGGTCGTTGACGACGACCCGGGCTCCCTCCGCGGCGAAGCGGCGGGCCAGGGCGGCGCCTATGCCCCCTCCCGCTCCGGTGACGACTACGTTGGCACCCTGCACGGCTCCCACCTTCGGTCCCCTTCGAGACGGTTGCGGCTCCCCCGTCCGCGTCAGACTAACCGGTCGGTATGTTGCAGGGAAGGGTCATCGCGGCACACATCCCCTCATGCGCCTGTCCAGACGAGCCCTGCTCGCGGCCACAGCCGTCGCGCCCCTCCCCGCCTGCACCGCCTCCCCCTCCACCGCCTCCCCCTCCACCGCCTCCCCCTCCGCCGCCGAGGACCGCGGCCGCCTGCGCACCGGCTTCGAGCGGCTCGCCGACGACGGATACGCCCTCCTCGACGGAGCACGCGTCGGCATCGTGACCAACCCCACCGGCGTCACCCGGGACGTACGCCACGTCGTCGACGTGATGCACGCCGACGACCGGGTGAACCTCGTCGCCGTCCTCGGCCCCGAGCACGGCTTCCGGGGCACCGCGCAGGCGGGCGGTTCCGAGGGCCGCCACGACGACCCGGCGACCGGGCTGCCCGTCCACGACACGTACCTCAAGCGCGGTCAGCCGCTCGCGAACGTCTTCACCGCGGCCGGCGTCGACACGGTCGTCTTCGACATCCAGGACGTGGGCGCCCGCTTCTACACGTACGTCTGGACGCTGTACGACTGCATGGAGGCGGCGCGGCTGGCCGGCAAGCGGTTCGTGGTGCTGGACCGGCCGAATCCGGTGACCGGGCGGGCGGCCTCGGGGCCGGTGCTGCACCGGGAGTTCGCGAGCTTCGTCGGGCGGCAGCCGGTCGCACAGGCACACGGGATGACGGTCGCGGAGCTGGCCCGGCTGTTCAACGGGGAGTTCCTGGCCGCGCCGGTGGAGCTGGACGTCGTACGGATGACCGGGTGGCGGCGGTCGCAGTGGTACGACGCCACGGGGCTGCCGTGGGTGCCGGCGAGTCCGAACATGCCGACGCCCGACACCGCCCTGGTGTACGCGGGGACCTGTCTCCTCGAGGGCACGAACCTGTCGGAGGGGCGGGGCACCACCCGGCCGTTCGAACTCCTCGGCGCGGAGGGCATCGACGGGCGGTGGGCGGCCGCCGTCAACGGTCTCGGGCTGCCGGGCGCGCACGCCAGGGAGGCGTACTTCGCGCCGGCCTTCTCGAAGTTCCGGGGGAGGACCGTCGGCGGGGTGCAGATCCATGTCCACGACCGGGACGCCTACGACCCCGTCCGCACCGGTGTGGCCCTCCTGGTGACCGCCAAGCGGGTCTGGAGCGGTTTCGCCTGGCGCTCCGACCACTGGATCGACAGGCTCACGGGCTCCGCGCGGGTGCGCACGGCGATCGACGCGGGCGCGAACGTGGACGAGGTCGTGGCGGGCTGGCGGGAGGAACTGGCCGCGTTCGGGCGGGTACGGCGGGAGTACCTGCTGTACGAATGAGCCGTGACGTCTGGTCAACTCCCGCCGTCCGCAGGACGATGCGCCCACTCGGCGCACGACTGCGGGGGACAGGGGGCCTGTGATGGCGGATCCGGCGATGAGCGTGACTCCCTACTGGGAGGTGACCTTCGACGCCGACGGGGACGTCGACGGCGCGCAGCGGGACCGGCTGCTGGCCGGAGTGGCCCGGCGCGGGGTGCGGGACCTGGTCCTCTTCGCGCACGGCTGGAACAACGACCGCTCGGGCGCGACTCGGCTCTACAGCCGATTCTTCGCGCCGGTCCCCGGCCTCGTCCCGGCGGCGAGGATCGGGTACGTGGGGATCGTGTGGCCGTCGATGCGGTTCTCGGACGAGCCGGTCCCCGATCTGCCGCGGTCCGTGGCGGCCGGACCGGCCCGGCGTCCGGCGCTCGACGAGGACACGCGGCACGCGCTGTTGGAGACGTTCCCGGGCCGGGCCACGGTGGTCGAGCAGATCGCGCGCATGCTGGAGCAGCGGCCGTCCGAGGAGGCCGAACTGGAGGAGTTCCGGCGGCTGGTACGGCTGCTGGTGGACGTGGTGCCACCGGGCCCGCAGGCGCTGTTCGCGGCGGACACGGTGGCGGAGGGGGTGCCGCAGGACGATCCGCGGATGTTCTCGGGGTCCGCGGCGGAGGTGTGCGAGGAGTTCGCGGGGGCGCTGGCCCGCCTCGAGGACCCGCGGCAGGTGGCCGGGGTCGGGTTGCCGAATCCCTGGGACGGCGCGCACGAGCTGCTGCGGCAGGCGACGTACTACGCCATGAAGCGGCGGGCCGGCACGGTCGGTGAGCGGGGGCTCGGGCCGCTGGTCGGCCGGCTGGCGGGCGCGGTGCCGCGGGTGCGGGTGCATCTGGTGGGGCACAGCTTCGGCGGCCGG
Source organism: Streptomyces sp. NPDC051315 (assembly GCF_044455165.1). NCBI lineage: Bacteria > Bacillati > Actinomycetota > Actinomycetes > Kitasatosporales > Streptomycetaceae > Streptomyces > Streptomyces sp. NPDC051315. The sequence goes on along the minus strand of NZ_JBITEN010000010.1, from coordinate 132,857 downwards.
CTGGTGTCGTTCGCGCTGCGCGGGCTGCCCGAGGGGGTGCGCGCGGTGAAGTCGGTGACGCTGCTCCAGGCGGCCTTCTCGCACTACGCGTTCGCCGCCCGGCTGCCGCACGACCCGCGCGCGGGAGGCGTGCTGCAGGGCCAGCAGAACCGCGTCGACGGGCCGCTGGTGTGCTGTCACTCCCGGCACGACTCGGCGCTGGGCACGATGTACCCGCTGGCCTCCCGGATGGCGGGCGACGCCCGGGGTCTGACCGAGGCGTTCGGGGTCGGCAGGTTGCTGGGCGCGAAGTGGGGGGCGCTGGGCTACGACGGCGTGCAGGCGGTGCCCGGTACGCGCGCGTGCACGCTCGCCGAGGCGCTGGCCCGCCCGCTGCCCACGTCGGGGTGCGTGAACGTCGACGCGGCGGCGGTGGTCCGGCGGGGCGGGGCCCCGTCCGGGGCGCACAGCGACATCGTGCACCCCGAACTGGCGCGGGTGGTGCTCGCGGCGGGCCGCGTCCGCTGAGGAGCCGGCCCGCCGCGGCGCGGGCTCACCGGTGTGAGGTGAACTCCACGACCTGCTGGTAGGTGGGCCGGTTCTGCCAGCTGATGGCGCCGTGCTTGATGCCGCCGAGGGTGCGGTGGACGATCGAGTCGGCGCACCACTGGTTGCCCGCCGCGCACAGGTCGTCCCCGGGGTAGACCTGGGCCGCGGTCTTGCCGGCCGCCTCCCTCAGCGTGGTGATCAGAACGTCCCGGCAGGCGCTGAGGCTGCCGCCGCCGCAGTACGTCCGTGCCAGCGGTCCCTGCACCGGCTCGCCCAGCACCGCGCGGATGTCCTTGTCGACATAGCTCCACCAGCCGTACTGGAAGGCGCTTCCGGCATGCGCGCCGGTCGGCCCGTGGGCGGCGGACGGGGACTCGTCGACGGGCAGGTTGGCGGTGAAGGCGGTGTACAGCGCGCTGCCGAGGCCGGGTTCGAACTGGGCCTTCACCAGCAGCGGCCACCAGGCGTCGAGGATGCGGATCGCGTCGGCGTTCGCGTACGTCTTCGAACCGGCCGTGGTCTCGGTGCGTCTGCCGCCCGCGGTCAGCCAGGCCTGGAGCCTGCTCACCGCGGACGCGGCGGTGGTGTCGGTGACCGGCGAGCTGTTGATCACCTTCAGCAGGTCGGGCAGGACGTCCTCGGCGCGCAGGTCGGCGAGGGCCGCGTCCGCCATCGCCTTCACCAGCGCGGCCCGGGTCACGCCGCCGGCCTGGACCAGCTTCCGCACCCGGGTCTCGAGGAGGTTGCCGCGGTGCACGGACCCGTTGCCCCAGGGCGCGGCCGTGTAGTCCTTGGCCTGCTTGTTGTTCCAGGAGATGTAGTAGTCCTGGTCGATGGAGTGGGGGTGCGCCGACGCCGGCGTGTACGCGGCGGTGTTCGTCGCCGGCTCCCAGTTCCGCCACTCGTACGCCGGCTGCGCCCACACCGGGAACTCGGCGTCGACGCCGGTCGCGCGGACCGGGTTGTCGCCGCTGTTGTAGTAGGCGGTGTGTTCGGAGTCGGCGTAGAACCAGTTGAAGGTGTAGTTGACGTGCTGCACCGCGCTCTGGAAGGTCTCCGGGCCCTTGACGTGGTCCGGGTCGTTCAGCATCTGGAAGCCGATGATGGAGTCGACCTCGTGCAGGAAGGAGGAGCGCAGCGTGGTGTAGGCGACCTTCTTGCCGCCGACCGTCGCGCGGTACTCGACGGGACCGTACTTCGTGCGCCAGGCCCGCATCGTGTAGGAGCCGGCCGCGGTGCCGTCGGCGGTCGTCGGCTTCCAGGCGTTCTTCTGCTCGACCTTCTCCATCGCCGTGCAGGTGCCGCGGTACAGGTAGTGGTGGTCGTCCTGGCACAGCTCGACCGCGTAGGTGTCGATGACGTCCTGGCCGGAGGTGGTGGCGCTCCACGCGTAGTCCTGGCCGCGGCCGAGCTCGACGTACATGCTCAGGCCCGCGAAGGAGGCTCCGCGGGCGCTGATGCCCGGGCCCTGGAGTTCCTGGAGCAGCAGCAGCTGCGGGGCGAAGTAGCCGGTCTGCGGGCCGAAGACGGCGATCGGGTGGCCGCCGGCGGTGTGGTCGCCGCTGACGACGAGGGCATTGGACATGCCGCGCCTCGCGGAGCTGACGGCGGCGGTGGCGGCCGTGGCGGAGGCGGTCGTCGCGGAGGCGGTGGCCGCGCTGCCGGTGCGGTCGAAGACCAGTTGCTCCGCGACCACCGAGCCCGGGTCGGGCAGCGCCCGGCCCTGCGGGTTCTCGGGCCGGACGGCGTAGGGGAAGCTCTGGCCGTCGTGGAGGGTCATGACGGCCTCGGGGTCGTTGCGCTCGCGGAAGGACTCCCAGACCCTGGTGCCCTCCTCGACGCCGTACTTCTCCTGCGCGGCCAGCAGGGAGATCGCGTTGTTGACCTCGCCGCCCCCGCCGGAGCCGAAGAGGGCGCCGACCACGGAGGCCAGCGCCACCAGGTCGGTGATCTTGAAGTGTTCTATGGTCCCCGCGTTGGTGATTGAGTCCTTGTGGCCGGTCAGGACGTATTCACCGGGGAAGTAGCGGCCGCTGTCGGAGGCGTCGATGTAGGCGTTGATGCCGTCGAGGTAGGCGTCGGCGTCGGCCAGCGCCTGCTGTCCGCGGGCGCCGTTGGTGGCGACGGCGCTGTCGATCTGGGCCTGGAGGTCGGCCTCGGTGTACGGCGCGTTGCGCCAGAACTGCTGTTCCAGGCCCTGGTTCGATGCCGCGCCACCCGCGAAGGAGGTGAGTTGTCCCCGGCCGACGTGCCGGAAGACGTCCATGAGCCACAGCCGGTCCTCGGCCGCCGCATAGCCGGCGCCGAACTCGGTGCCGTACCTGGTGGTACCGGTGATGTGCGGGACGCCCGTCTTCTTGTCGCGGACGATCGTGACGTCGCCGCGGCCGGCGGGCTTCACGGTGGAGGCGACTTGATCCGCGGGAACCCCGAACGACGCGTCGTTGAAGAAGGTGTTGAGGGTGGAGTGGGTGAGCGTGGAATAGCCCTTGGCGAGGTTGGCGTAGGGGCCGAGCTGGTCCGCGGCGTGCGCGGGCTGGGTGCCGAAGGCCTGGTTCAGCAGGATCTGGGCGAGGGTCGCGTTGCCGTTCTGGCCGGGCGGCAGGATGTCGGAGCACTGGTTGCCGCAGTAGTCGTTCACCGCTGTGACCTCGGCCGCGGCCGCCCCTTGGGAAAGTGGCGTCAAAAGACCGGCAATCAGGGCGCATACGGATGCGCTCTTCAGGAACCCGGGGAATCTGCCGGGAGTTCTCAGTTCGTCGGGAGCGGTGCGTGGGGTTCGCCGTGGCATCGGCAACTCCTAGCGACGGGGGTGGCCGGAAGGTTACCGCCGGTATCCCCGGGATTGAAGATGAACATGCGTCACTTTTGGGAGTCGCCTCATCCGGCTTATGGACGGCATCGGACATCGGATGGAGCCGAAGGGAGCCGAATCGCGTGTCGATACGTCTATTCGGCGACGTCGTGCGAAGTCCGCGCGATGACGCCGAAGTGACCGAAGTACAGGTGCAGATGTGACGGAGGTGCAAGGCGATGGCCGGTTTCCGGAGTCTGGCGAGACAGGTACGCGACCCGCGGTGCGATCTGGCGCTGCGGCGGTACTCACTGCGCAAGTGCCTTGAGCGGTTCGCCCCCTACGGGCACAGGGCTACCTGGGACCATCTCTGCTCGCGGGCCGGGTTCGGCCCCGAGGACCGCTCCCCCGACCCGGCGCGGCTCGTGGCCGCGTTGGACGAGCTGGAGGAGGCGCGCGCGGTGTGGCTGGCCTACGAGGTCGAGTTCGCCGAGCGCCGCAGGAAGGAGAAGCACGACGGGCTGCGCAGGCCGGGCAGTGTGGACGACTGGCACCGGCTGACCTGGGGAGGCTTCGGCGTGGCGTGGTGCGACGACCCGCGGGTCCACCCCCGTGAGCCGCTGGCCGAGGTACTGCGCCGGCTGATCGCCGCGCTGGAGCGCGAGCCCGGCTCCGGCTGCCCGGTGTGCGCCGGGGAGCGGCTGGTCTGGAAGTACGACCTGGACCACGAGCCGTCGGCGGGTCCGGTCTGCGTGGACTGCGGGATACTCGTACCGCGGCCCGTGCTCACGCCGGAGGCGCTGGCGTACGCCCGGCGCGGACAGCTGTTGATGTCGGCCTGAGAGTACGACGGGGGTGCGCCGGGGATGCCGCACCCCCTGTTTCGCCGCGTGAGCGCGGTGTTGTTCCGCGTGAGCGCGGAGTCGTTCCCTGTGAGTGCGGAGTTTCGCGCCGTGGCCAGGGGCCGTTCCACCGTGGCGCGGTGCCTTCACGCCGTGGCCAGGTGCCGTTTCGCCGTGGCCGGACGTTGTCGCGCCGTAGGCGCGGTGCCTTTGCGCCGTGGTGCGGTGTTGTCGCGCCGTGGTGCGGTGTTGTCCCGCCGTGGCCACGTGCCGTTCCGTCACGGCGCGGTGCCGTTGTGCCTGGTGCGTCCGGTGGCGGGGCCGTTGTCAGTGGGGGGTGCCACCATCGGGTCATGGTCCAGGTCTGTCTGAACGGGACGCGGACGGCCGCCGACGGGGCGGTGGTGCCGCTGTCACCGGACGCGTTGGCCCGGGCGGCGGCGGAGGCCGTCGCGGCGGGGGCCACGGAGATCCATGTCCATCCCAGGACACCGTGCGGGCGGGACACGCTCTCGCCGCGCGTGGTCGCGGCGACGCTGGAGGCGATACGGGCGCGGGTGGCGGTGCCGGTCGGGGTGACCACAGGCGCCTGGGCCGAGCCCGACCCGGCGGCCCGTGTGGCACGGGTGCGCGCGTGGACCGTCCTGCCCGATCACGCCTCGGTCAACTGGCACGAGCCCGGCGCGGAGGAACTCGCCGCCGCCCTGCTCGACCTCGGGGTGGGGGTGGAGGCGGGCATCTGGTCGGGGACGGACGGGGCCGCCCGCTTCGCCGTCTCGCCGTACGCGCCGAAGGTGCTGCGGGTGCTGGCGGAGGTGACGGACAGGGGCGGGGACACGGCGGAGGAGTCGGCGCGGGCGCTGCTCGCCGGCCTCGGCTCCGCGCAGGGCCGGCCCGTGCTGCTGCACGGTGAGGACGGGGGCACCTGGCCCGTGCTGCGGCTGGCGGGGCGGCTGGGCCTGGCGACCCGGATCGGCCTGGAGGACACCCTGCTCCTGCCGGACGGACGACGGGCCGGGTCCAACGCTCAGTTGGTGGCGGAGGCGCTGTACCAGTACGGGTGCGCCCAGCGGTCGTCGTAGGGCAGGGCGAGGAGTCCGGCGCGGATCGCGAGATCGGTCTCACCCAGGGCGCGCAGCCGGGCGGGGGCGTGCCGCGAGAGCCAGGCGCGCAGCTCGGGCAGGGCGGTCTCGCTGCCGTGGACGAACCAGCTGAACGGCGACTTGTCGATGAGCAGGTCGTCCATCCACCAGTCCACGCAGGTCAGGAGATGCGCGTCGGCGGCCGGGCCCGGCCGCCACCGCTCGAGGAGCGGGGTGAGGCCGCGCAGGATCATCGCGCACGTCTCGACGATGTGGTGCGCCGGGTACGGCGGTTCAGGCGCCGTGAGGACCTCCTCCCACCAGGCGAGCACGAACGCCTCGACGGCGGCGGCCTGCTCGGCGGGCCAGGTCCGCCAGTCGACGTTCGACAGCCCGTGCCGGCCCCAGCCGACACCGTGCAGCCCGCCCTCCACCATCACCCGTGCGCCCTGCGGCGGCAGGCGGCGCATCGCGGCGGCGTGGTCCGCGAAGTGGCCCGGCGCCTCGTAGAGGTACCGGTTCACCACGTCGACGGGGATCCGGGTGTACGGCGTGCGCAGATACGCCGTCTCCTCGGGGAGATGACAGAGCGGGCACGGGGTCTCGTCCGGGCTGGCGAAGCCGTTGAAGACGGTGTCGAGGTCCGCGAGCGCGGCGGCGAGGCCGGGGCTGGGCATGGGCATCGTCCCGTCAGGACTCCGGTGCGCGGCGGCGGGGCCACCGGCCGAAGAGCGTGACGTTATCAGCCGCTAATCGGGTCGCTCCACCTCTTTCCCGTCCGGACAGTGGGGGGCGATGAGACATCCCTGAGGTCCTGAAGGAGCCCCGCATGTCGACGCTGCGCGTCACCGCCGAAGTGCTGACCGTCCATGAACACCCCAACGCCGACGCCCTCGAACTGGCCCAGGTCGGTCTGTACCGGGCCGTCGTCGCCAAGGGCGCCTACCGCACCGGTGAGGCCGCGGTCTACATCCCCGAGCAGGCGGTGCTCCCGGCCGGGCTGATCGAGGAGCTGGGGCTGACCGGGCGGCTGGCGGGCGGCCACGCGGACCGGGTCAAGGCGGTGCGGTTGCGGGGCGAGCTGTCCCAGGGGATCGTGTGCCGGCCGAAGGCCCTGGCGGACGTCGACCTCGTGCGGGCGGCGGCGGAGGGGACCGACTTCGCGGAGCGGCTCGGCATCACGAAGTGGGTGCCGCCGATCCCGCCGACGATGAGCGGGGAGGTCGAGGCGGCGCCCGATCTGCTGCCGTGGGTCGACATCGAGAACATCCAGCGCTATCCGGGCATCTTCGCGCCCGGCGAGCCGGTGGTGCTGACCGAGAAGCTGCACGGGTCGGCGTGCCTGCTGACGTACGTCGCCGACGAGGGGCGGGTGTACGTCTCCTCGAAGGGCTTCGGCGCGAAGTCGCTGGCGCTGAAGGAGGATGCGCGGAACCTGTACTGGCGGGCCGTCGGCGGACACGGTGTCGCGGAGGTGGCGGCGCGGGTCGCCGAGCGGCTCGGCGCGCGGCGGGTCGGCATCTTCGGTGAGGTGTACGGGGCCGGGGTGCAGGACCTGACGTACGGCGCCGACGGGCGCCGGGACACCCTCGGCTACGCCGTCTTCGACGTCTCCGCGGAGATCGGGGGCGCGGTGCGGTGGCTGGACGCGGCGGAGGTACTGCGGGGTGAACTTCTGCTGGTGCCGAGGCTGTTCGAGGGGCCGTACGACGCGGCGCGGGTGCTGGAGCTGGCGAGCGGACGGGAGACGGTGTCCGGGCGCGAGCTGCATCTGCGGGAGGGCGTGGTGATACGGCCCGCCGTGGAGCGGTACAGCGCGGTGACCGGGGGGCGGGCGATCGCGAAGGCGGTGAGCCCCGCCTATCTGACGCGCAAGGGCGGGACGGAGTACGAGTAGGCGGTGGCCCGGGGTGGAGGGGAACCGGTGGAGGGGCCCCCTCCACCCCGGGCGCGCGGTGCAGGGGAAACTCCCTCACCCCGGGCGGCGCGGTGCAGGGGACCCCGTCACCCCGGGCGGCGCGCACGCCTTTCGACGGGCTGATGCCCGGCTCGCGCGGGCCCGTGAGCCCGTGGCCCGAGGGCGAGAGGGGGCGGATTCAGGAGTAGCGGTCCGCGGGGCGTGGTTCCGGCCCCGGACGGGTGCCGGTCCGGCTCTGCGGCTTGCGTTCCACCAACAGGCGGGAGCCCGACTGGCGTTCGCCGAAGGTGTCGTCCGGGTTGGAGAGGATGCAGGTGTCGAGGGAGAGGCAGCCGCAGCCGATGCAGTCGGTGAGGTGGTCGCGGAGCCGGTTGAGCTGCTTGATGCGCTCTTCCAGTTCGGCGCGCCAGGTCTCGGAGAGGCGGGCCCAGTCCTCGCGGGTCGGGGTGCGTTCCTCGGGGAGTTGGGCGAGGGCCTCGCGGATCGTGGCGAGGGGGATGCCGACCCGTTGGGCGGCGCGGACGAAGGCGACGCGGCGGAGTGTGTCGCGGGAGTAGCGGCGCTGGTTGCCCGGGGTGCGCCGGCTGCTGATCAGGCCCTTGGACTCGTAGAAGTGAAGGGCGGAGACGGCGGCGCCGCTGCGGGCGGCGAGCTGGCCGACCGTGAGTTCGTGGATCTTCTCTGGGATCTGGGGCACCCCTCGAAGCCTACCCATCCCGGGCCGGGCACCCCGGTCCGTTGACAGGACTCCCCGTCCCTAGCATGCTAAGCAGTCGCTTAGAGGCACTTCGTGACCGGAGAGAGGCCGCAGACATGGCAGAGCCGAGGATCTTCACGTCCGCCGACGACCTGAGGGCGGCGGTGGGCGAGCAGCTGGGGTACACGGACTGGCTGGAGATCGACCAGAAGCGGATCGATCTCTTCGCGGAGGCCACCGGTGACCACCAGTGGATCCACGTCGATCCGGAGAAGGCCGCCGGGGGGCCGTTCGGCACCACCATCGCGCACGGATACCTGACCCTGTCGCTGCTCCCGCTCTTCGGACCGCAGCTCATCGCGGTCGAGGGCGTGAAGATGGGCGTCAACTACGGGACGAACAAGGTGCGCTTCCCCTCGCCCGTCCCGGTCGGCTCACGCCTGCGCGCCACCGCCACGATCACCGGCGTCGACGACGTCACCGGCGGCATCCAGGTCACCATCGCCTTCACCGTGGAGCGCGAGGGCGGGGACAAGCCGGTGTGCGTCGCGGAGTCCGTGTCCCGCTACTACCTCTGAGCCCTTCGAGCGGCGGTACGGCTACTTCGCCGCGCCCACCATCCGCAGCACGAGGTCGGCGTACAGCTCGCCGACCTCCTCGGGCGTGCGGGGACCGTCGACGTTGAACCAGCGGGCCACGTCGATGCAGAGGGACAGCACGGCCAGGGTCGTCCCGTGCACGTCCAGGACCTGGAACTCCCCGCTCGCCACGCCCTCCTCGATGATCCCGCGCACCTCCGCGTCGACCTGCCGGCGCAGCGCGAGGATCTCGGCGCGGGCGTCCGGGCCCAGGGCCTCCAGCTCGTACTGCACGACCCGCGCGGTGGTGCGGCGCCCGGCGTGCCAGCGGACGAAGGAGCTCACCGCGTCGGCGAGCCGCTCGGCGGCGGTGCCCTCGCCGCGGGCCGCCGTGCGCAGGATGTCCAGCGCACGGTCGTGGCCGATGCGGCTGATGCGGTGGAGCAGTTCTTCCTTGGTCTTGTAGTGGATGTAGAGGGCGGCCGGGCTCATGCCCGCGCGGCCGGCGATGTCGCGGGTCGTCGTCGCGTGGTAGCCGCGCTCGGCGAAGGCCTCCACGGCGGCGACGAGCAGTCGCCGGGCCGCGTCAGGGGTGACCTCTTCCCACGGCTCGATCTCGCCGCCGGCCGTCTCCTCCGCCGTACTCATCGCTCGTTCGCCCCTCTCGGTACAGGAGCTACACCATACCGCCGAAGGTGAGCGCCCGCTTAGAGTGCCTGTCGGCACGGGCCGCACGGGGGGCGGGCCGCCCGGCCGAGGATCGACTCAGAGCTTCTCGAACGGGTCGTGCTCGGCGAGCAGCTTCTCCAGGCGGGCCTGGTCCACGCGGCTCACGATGTGCCCGGCCTCCTGGCGGTCCCGGATCACCTTCGCCAGGGTGAAGGCGGACGTCACCAGGTACAGGACGGCGATCGCGAGGAAGGCGCGCACCCAGGCGTCGGTGTTCAGCTGGTAGATGCCGACGGAGGTGGCCGCCATCGCGATGGCGAAGGAGGCGACGGCCTGGCCGTAGAACGCGGCCGTACTCTGCTGCTTGACCGGTGTGTCACTCATGGGGCCAAGCCTCGGCGGACGTGGCCCGCACCACATCCGCGCACGTACTCAGATGGCTACTCAGAAGGCCGAGACGCCCGTCAGGGCCCGCCCGATGACCAGCTTCTGGATCTGGCTGGTGCCCTCGTAGAGGGTCATCACGCGCGCGTCCCGCAGCAGCTTGCCCGCCGGGTACTCGTCGATGTAGCCGTAGCCCCCGAAAACCTGGAGGGCGTTGTTCGCGGCACGGACGGCCGCCTCCGAGGCGAAGAGCTTGGCCTTGGAGGACTCGACGGCGAACGGCAGCCCGCGGTCGATCAGGTCCGCGACCCGCCAGGTCAGCAGCCGGGCCGCGTCCACGTCGACCGCGATGTCGCTGATCAGCTCCTGGACGAGCTGGTGACGGGCGATGGTCTTCCCGAACTGCTCGCGCTCGCCCGCGTACCGCACGGCCGCGTCCAGGGCGGCCTGGGCTATGCCGACACAGCCCGCCGCGACCGACATCCGCCCCTTGGCGAGGGCCGACATCGCGACGGAGAAGCCCTTGCCCTCCTCGCCGAGCAGCGCGGAGGCGGGCACCCGCACGTCCTCGAGGACCAGCTCGGCGGTGGCCTGGCCGCGCAGACCGAGCTTGCCGTGGAGGGTGCGCCGGGTCAGGCCGGGGGTGTCGGCCGGCACCAGGAAGGCGGAGACGCCCTTGTGGCCGGGGGCGTCGGTGGAGCGGGCGAACAGCAGGACGACGTCGGCCCAGGTGCCGTTGGTGATGAACATCTTGGTGCCGTTCAGGACGTAGTCTCCGCCGTCGCGCACCGCGCGGGTGGAGAGGTTGCCCGCGTCGGAGCCGGTGCCGGGCTCCGTGAGGCCGAAGCAGCCGACGTACGCGCCGGAGGTGAGCCCCGGCAGCCAGCGCCGCTTCTGCTCCTCGTCGCCCCAGGCCGCGACGGTCTTGGCGACCAGGCCGAGGGAGACCGAGACGATGCCGCGCACGGACGAGTCCCCGCGGCCCAGTTCCTCGGTGACCAGGCAGTACGCGAGGTGGTCACCGCCGGAGCCGCCGTACTCCTCGTCGATCGTCAGGCCGAGGAAGCCGATCTCCCCGAGCTTCTTGACGATGCCCCGGTCGACCTCCTCGGCGCGGTCCCAGGCGACGGCGTGCGGGGTGATCTCGCGGTCCACGAAGTCCCGGGCGAGCCGGCGCACGGCCTCCTGCTCGTCACTGAGCCCCAGATGCATGACGCGTCACCCCACAGAAGACGAAGAGAACGAAGAAGAACGAAGCGGAACGAAGAGCACGGCCGAGCGGACCGCGGACGCCGCACTCCTTGGGCACCCGTTAAATTAGCACTGCTAGTTTCTCTGGCGCAGCCCTACTATGTGCGCCATGGCCCGACCGCGCAAGCCCCTCCTGAGCACCGACCGCATCGTCGAGACGGCCCGCGCCCTCGTGGACGCGGAGGGTCTGGCGGCGGTGTCGACGCGCAGGCTCGCCGCCGAGCTGGGGGTGAGCGGGCCCTCGCTGTACAACCACTTCCGGACCAAGGACGAGATCCTGGAGGCCGTCGCCGACTCGGTGAGCGCCCAGGTCGACCTGTCGATGTTCGAGGACGGCCGCCCCTGGCGGACCGCGCTGCACGACTGGGCCGTCTCCTACCGGGCCGCCCTGCGCGACCACCCGAACATCGTCCCGGTCCTCGCGCGCGGCCCCGGCCGTCGCCCGGCCGCGCTGCGGCTCGCGGACGCGGTGTACGGGGCGATGGTCGACGCCGGCTGGCCGCCCGCGCAGGCCACCTCGATCGGCGCGCTGATGCGGTACTTCATCATGGGCTCCGCCCTCGGCTCGTTCGCGGGCGGTTTCGTGGGCGACGCGAGCGCGTACGACCCCGCCGACTACCCGCACCTCGGCCAGGCCCATCTGCTCGCCGAACAGCAGGAGAAGGTCGACGAGCGCGCCTTCGAGACGGGGCTCGCGGCACTGCTGGACGGACTGGCGCAGCAGTACGAGCAGGTGAGGCGGCCCGCGCAGGGCGTGGCGGGTCGGGGCGCTGGTGCGCGGCGGGCCGGGGCGCCGCCGGTGCAGGACGGGTGAGAGGGCCCGCGTCGGGGTGCGCGGGACGGCCCGCCGGGACGGTTCGGTCCGCGCCGAACCGTCGCTGTCCCATGCTGGGAGGCATGACGGCCAAGGATCCCCGGGCACCCCTGCTGGCCCGTCTCGCCGGACTGATCGCCGACGAGACGCGCGCCGCCTGTCTGCTCGCCCTGCTCGACGGACGGGCGTGGACCGCCGGCGAGCTGGCCCGGCACGCGGGTGTCGCCGCGTCGACGCTGAGCGAGCACCTCGGCAAGCTCGTCGCGGGCGGGGTGCTGGCCGAGGAACGGCAGGGACGGCACCGTTACGTACGGCTCGCCGACGCCCGGGTCGCGCAGCTGGTGGAGGACCTCGCCGCCCAGGTCGGGCCGGTGGAGGTCGTACGGCCGCCGCGGAACCTGCGTGAGTCGAGCGCCGGGTCGGCGATGGCCCGGGGGCGCACCTGCTACGACCATCTCGCCGGACGGCTCGGCATCACCGTCACCGACGCGCTGACCAGGCGCGGGCTACTGGTCCAGGACACCGGGTTCGCGCTGACGGAGGCCGGGGTGCGGTGGTTCGCGGACGCCGGTATCGGCCTCGACCGCGGGGGGCGGCGCCCGCTGGCCCGCGCCTGCCTCGACTGGACCGAACGCCGTCCCCATCTCGCGGGGGTCGCGGGCGCGGCCCTGTGCCGGCACGCCCTCGGCGCGGGGTGGTGCGTGCGCATCGGCTCCGAGCGTGCGGTGCGGGTCACCGCGCTCGGCGAGCGCGCGCTGGCCGAACTGCTGGGGATCGACGGAGCGGCGCTGCGGTAGAGCGCGCCCCCACTCCCCCGTCCGAAATCCGCGAGCCCTCGTTCCGGTTCCTACCCAACCTCAGGAGCATGATGAACTCCCCCCGTCGCACGGAGCTGCTCGCCGCGGGCGCGGCCACGGTCACGGTCGTGTTGTGGGCCTCCGCCTTCGTCTCCATCCGCAGCGCCGGTTCCGTGTACTCCCCGGGTGCGCTGGCCCTCGGCCGGCTGCTGGCCGGGGCCCTGACACTGGGGGTGATCTGTCTCGTACGGCGGGAGGGGTGGCCGCCGCGGCCGGCCTGGCGCGGGATCGCGGTGTCCGGGCTGCTGTGGTTCGGCTTCTACATGGTGGTCCTGAACTGGGGTGAGCAGCAGGTCGACGCGGGCACGGCGGCCCTGGTGGTGAACATCGGGCCGCTCCTCATCGCCCTGCTCGGCGCGCGGCTGCTCGGGGACGCGATGCCGCCGCGGCTGCTGGCGGGGATGGCGGTGTCGTTCGCGGGCGCGGTGACGGTGGGGCTGTCCATGTCGGGCGGGGGTGGTTCCTCGGTCCTCGGGGTGGTGCTGTGCCTGCTGGCGGCGGTCGCGTACGCGGGTGGGGTGGTGGCGCAGAAGCCCGCCCTGGCCCGGGCGAGCGCGTTGCAGGTGACGACGTTCGGGTGTCTGGTCGGGGCGGTGGTGTGTCTGCCCTTCGCCGGGCAGTTGGTGCGCGAGGCCGCCGACGCGCCGGTGTTGGCGACGCTCAACATGGTCTATCTGGGCGTGTTCCCGACCGCGCTCGCCTTCACGACCTGGGCGTACGCCCTGGCCCGGACGACCGCGAGCCGGATGGGGGCGACGACGTACGCAGTGCCCGCGCTGGTCGTGCTGATGTCGTGGCTTGCGCTGGGCGAGGTGCCGGGACTGCTCACGCTGGTGGGTGGGGCGCTGTGCCTGGCGGGCGTGGCGGTGTCCCGCTCGCGGACGCGGGCGGCCCGGGTCGTCGCGGGGGAGCGACGGCCCGGGCAGACCCGGCGGTCGACGCCGTGAGGGCCGTCAGCGGTTACGCGCCCGGTCCGCCAGCACCTTGATGGAGGCGAGCGCGATCACGGAGAGACCGATGATGTAGGCGGACACCGCCATCGACGTGCCGGTCGTCTCCAGCAGCAGCACCATCACGAACGGCGCGAGGCCGCCGCCGCCCACGGCCGCGATCTGGTAGCCGAGGGAGGCGCCCGTGTAGCGCATCTCGGGCGTGAACAGCTCGGCGAACAGGGCCGCCTGGGGGCCGTACATGATGCTGAGGAAGCAGCTGGCGACGAAGGTGCCGACGGCGAGCCACAGCAGCGAGCCGGTGTCGATCAGCAGGAACAGCGGGACGGCCCACAGGGCGATGCCGGCCGCGCCGAGGGCGTAGATCCGGATGCGGCCGACCCGGTCGGAGAGGGCGGCGGCGGCCGGTATCAGGACGAGCTGGGTGAGGCTGACGCAGAGGGAGACGGTGAGGACGGCGCCGCGCTCCATGTCGAGTTCGCGGGTGGTGTAGTCGAGGACGCCGGTGATGAGGATGTAGAAGGTCGCGGTGTTCACGGCGAAGGAGCCGCCGGCCAGCAGCACGGTGCCGAGGTGGTCACGGAGGATCGTGCGCAGCGGTGAGCCCTGCTCGGCCTTCTCCTTCTCGGCCAGCGCCCGCTCCGCCTCCCGGAACGCGGGGGTCTCCTCGACGCGGGTGTGGATGTACCAGGCGAGGACGAGCACGAACAGACCGATGAGGAACGGCACGCGCCAGCCCCAGGCCGTGAACGCGCCGTCGGTGGTGAAGGCGCCGGCCAGCAGGAAGACGGTGTTGGCGGTGACCACCCCGATGGGGACGCCGAGTTGCACGACGCTGCCGTAGAGGCCGCGCCTGCCCTCGGGGGCGTACTCGGTGGCCAGCAGCATCGCCCCGCCCCACTGGGCGCCGACGGCGACGCCCTGGACGACCCGCAGGACGACGAGCAGCACCGGGGCGGCGACACCGATGGTGTCGTACGTCGGCAGCAGGCCGATGCCGGTCGTGGCCACGCCCATGAGGGTGAGCGCCAGCACCAGCATCGGCTTGCGGCCGCGCTTGTCGCCGAGGTGCCCGGCGACGATGCCGCCGAGCGGACGGGCGAGGAACCCGACGGCGAAGGTCGCGAAGGCGGCGAGGACACCGGCGGTGGAGCTGCCCGCCGGGAAGTACAGGTCGCCGAGGACGAGGGCCGCGGCGATGCCGAAGACGAAGTAGTCGTACCACTCCACCGCCGAGGCGAGGGCGGCGGCGGTGGCCACGCGCCGGCGGTGGGGAGCCGCCGGCGCGGTGGTGGGGACGGGGTGAGCGGAGGGGACCGTGTCCATACGTGCACACTCCGGTGGGTGCGTTGGGGACGTTCCCGGGAACATACTGACCGGACGGTATGGGGTCAACGGTCGTGCACGAGGCTTGTGGGAGAGCAGTCTTCTGCGCGAGGGGTGGGGCGGCGCGGGGCGAAGCGACCAGGCGGGATGGGGGCCGCCGCGACGGGCGGGGCGGGCGTCGCCGCGGCGGGCGGGGCGGGCGTCGCCGCGGCGGGCGGGGCGGGGGTCAGAAGACGACCAGCGCCCGTCCTCCCTTCCCCGCCAGCATGTTCTCGAACGCCGCCGGGATGCCCTCCAGGGCGATGCGCTCGGTCACCAGGGAGCCCAGGTCCAGGCGGCCCGCCCGGACGTGGTCGGCGAGGACCGGGAGGTCGCGGGCCGGGTCGCAGTTGCCGTAGACGCAGCCGGAGAGGGTGCGGCCCCAGTGGAAGAGCTCCAGGGCGTTGAAGGTGACCTGCTGGTCCTTGCCGCCGATGCCGACGACCGTGGTGCGGCCGCCGCGGCGGGTCGACTCCCAGGCCGTGCGGATGGTGACCGCCCGGCCCACGCACTCCACGGCGACGTCGACGCCCTGCTTGCCGGTGAGCGCGCGGATCTCGCGGGCGGTGTTCTCCGAGGCGACGAGGTAGTCGGTGGCGCCCGCCGCGCGGGCCAGGTCCTCCTTCTCCGGGGAGACGTCGACGGCGACGATCGTGGACGCGCCGGCGATCCGGGCCGCCTGGAGGGTCGCCAGGCCGACTCCGCCGACCCCGAACACGGCCACCGTCTCGCCGCCGCGGACCCGGGCGGAGTAGTGGACGGCGCCGTAGCCGGTGAGGACGGCACAGCCGAGCAGGGCCGCGTCGACGAGGGGGATGCCCTCCGGCAGGGGCAGCACGCAGGAGACGGGGACGACGGTCTCCTCGGCGAACGCGGCGACGTTCAGACCGGGGTGGAGGTCGGTGCCGTCGGCGCCGCGGGCGTACACGTCGGCGGACCCGCTGAGGGCGTTGGCGCACAGCCACACCTCGCCCAGCCCGCAGGCATGGCAACGACCGCAGGACGGCGCCCAGTTCAGGACGACGCCGTCGCCGGGTGCGAGGTGGGTGACGCCCTCGCCGACGGCCACGACGGTGCCGGCGCCCTCGTGGCCGAGGACGGCCGGAACCGGTACGCGCATGGTGCCGTTGGACAGGGACAGGTCGGAGTGGCAGACCCCGGCGGCGGTCAGCCGGACCCGGACCTGGCCGGGGCCGGGGTCGGGCAGGTGGATCTCGGTGATCTCCAGAGGGGCGCCCACGGCGGGCAGGACGGCGGCACGGACCACGGGAGGCTCCTCAGAACTGCAGGGACTTGGTCTGGAGGTACTCGGCGAGGCCGTGCGCGCCGAGTTCCCGGCCGACGCCCGACTGCTTGTAACCGCCGAAGGGGGCGAGGGGGTTGAAGCGGCCGCCGTTGATGTCGACCTGGCCGGTGTCCATCCGGCGGGCGAAGGCCACCGCCTCCGCCTCGTCGCCGGCCCAGACCGCTCCGGCCAGGCCGTAGACCGTGCCGTTGGCGATGCGCAGGGCGTCCTCCTCGTCCTGGTAGCGCAGGATCGACAGGACGGGGCCGAAGATCTCCTCCTGGGCGATCGTCATCTGCGGGGTCACGTCGGCGAAGACGGTCGGGCTGACGAACCAGCCCCGCTCACGCGGCGCCTCGGGGCCGCCCGCGACCAGCCGGGCGCCCTCGGCCACGCCCTTCTCGATGTAGCCGCGCACCCGTGCCTGCTGCCGGGCGCTGACGACGGGTCCGATGCGGTCGCCGTACTTCGCGGCGGCCGCCGCGGCCAGCTCGACGGCCTCGTCGTACCGGGACGCGTGCACCAGCATCCGGGTCCAGGCGCTGCACGTCTGGCCGGAGTTGGACATCACGTTGGCGACGCCGACGTTGACGGCCCGGGCGAGGTCGGCGCTCGGGAGGATGACGTTGGCGGACTTGCCGCCGAGCTCCAGGGCCACCTTCTTGACCGCGGCGCCGGCCGTCGCGGCGATCCGCTTGCCCACGGCCGTGGAGCCGGTGAAGGAGACCAGGTCGACGCCGGGGTGTTCGGCGAGGGCCTGTCCGGCGACCGGGCCGAGGCCGGTGACGAGGTGGAACACGCCGGCCGGGACGCCCGCCTCGTGGACCGCCTCGGCGAAGAGCTGGGCGGTCAGCGGGGTGTCCTCGGCGGGCTTCAGGACCACCGTGCAGCCCGCGGCCAGGGCCGGGGCGACCTTCGCGACGATCTGGTGCAGCGGGTAGTTCCAGGGCGTGATGGCGCCGACCACGCCGATCGGCTCGTGGAGGACGGTGGAGTTGCCGACCTTCTCCTCGAAGGAGTGGGTGGCGGCCAGTTCGGCGTAGGAGCCGGCCACGGCGATCGGGACGGCCGCGTGGACCGCCTGTGAGAAGGGCAGCGGGGAGCCGAGTTCGGCGGTGACGGTCTCGGCGATCTCGTCCTTGCGGGCCTCCAGTACGTCCCGGAGGGCGGAGAGGCGCGCGGCCCGCTCGCCCGGCGGGGTCGCGGCCCAGGCCGGGAGGGCGGCGCGGGCGGCCCGTACCGCGGCGTCGACGTCCGCGGCGCCGCCGGCCGGAACCCGGCCGATGACCTGCTCGTCCACCGGGTTGACGACCTCGATCACGTCCTGGCCGGCGGCGGGGCGCCAGGCGCCGTCGAGGTAGATGCCGTCGTGTGCCTTCATCGTGTTCCCTCCGGGCGGTCCTCGTCGTCCGCGCCCTAAACTAGCGTCGATAGTTTTTGGGCACCAGGGGTGCCCTCCGTGCGACGCCTCACGGTGGCACCGGAGCCCGGCGGTGTCACTTCCCGGGAGCCGGGACACCCGGCGGTGTCACCCCCAGGGGCCGCGACGCCCGGCGGTGTCACTTCCCGGGAGCCGAGACGCCCGGCGTGTCACGCGTCGAGGTCCGGCAGGCGGGCCGGCGCGGGGCAGATCCGTTCACCGTGCCGGTCGAAGACGAACAGGTGGGCGAGGTCGACGAGGAGGGGCACCTGCATGCCGTGCCGCAGGTCGAAGTCGGGGGTGGTGCGCACGACGAGGTCGCCGGGCAGCCTGCCCTCCGGCGAGGTCACGGCGGGGCCCGGCTCGGGCTGCTCGTCCAGCACCACCACCGGCCCGGCCCGCAGACCGCCCGCCTTCCCCGCCCTCCCCCACAGGCGGTCGAGGACCCCGCTCTCCCGGCGGCGGCGCCGGGGCGGCCGGGGCAGCGGACGCGGCGCCTCCAGCTCCGGTACGACGGCGGGACGCGAACCGGTGTTGAAGTGGACGAGCGCTTCGTGGCCCTGGAACTCCACGTGCTCCACCAGCCCCGTGATGTGGGTCTCGCCGGGACGCGCGTCGGCGAGCCGGCCGACGCGGACGGCCTCGGAGCGCAGGCCGACAATCACCTCCCGGCCCTGCTGCACGCGCAGCAACTTGTGGTCCGGGGAGAGGGGTTCGGGCAGGCGCAGGGCCTGCTTGCCGAGGCTGATCGTCATCGCTCCGTCGAGCGGGGCGCGGACCAGGCCGCGCAGGAGGTTGATGCGCGGGGTGCCGATGAACGCGGCGACGAAGACGTTGCGGGGCAGCGCGTAGACCGCGCGCGGGCTGTCGAGTTGCTGGAGGACACCGCCGCGCAGCACGGCGACCCGGTCGCCCAGGGACATGGCCTCGGCCTGGTCGTGCGTGACGTACACCGTGGTGACGCCCAGTCCCCGGGTCAGGCCCGCTATCTCGGCGCGCAGGCGGTTGCGGAGCTTGGCGTCCAGGTTGGACAGCGGCTCGTCCATCAGGAAGGCGGAGGGGTGGCGGGCGATGGCCCGGCCCATGGCGACGCGCTGACGCTCCCCGCCGGAGAGCTGGGCGGGGAAACGGTCGAGGAGGTCCTCGATGCCGAGCATGCGGGCGGTGGCGTCCACCCGCGAACGCGGATCGGTGCCGGGCGACTCGATGCGCAGGGGGAAACCGATGTTGTCGCGGCTGGTCATCGTCGGGTAGAGCGCGAAGTTCTGGAAGACCATCGCGATGTCCCGTTCCGAGGGCGGCAGCTCGTTGGCGTACACGCCGTCGAGCCGCAGCTCCCCCTCGGTGATGTGCTCCAGGCCGGCGATCATCCTGAGCACGGTGGACTTGCCGCAGCCCGAGGGCCCGAGCAGCACCAGGAACTCGCCGGGCGCGATGTCCAGCGACAGCCGGTCCACCACGCGGGCGCCTCTGTCGTGGACCTTGCTCACGTCGTGCAGGGAGATGGCGCGTGTCATGAGAGTGTCCCCGGGGGCTCACTAGGGCGCTGGTGCTCCGCGGTCGGCCGTCCCCCGCGCGTCGCACGGGGTGGATGGGTCACGGAAGTTAACGGACTGTGCCCGGCCGGGGAAGAGAGCGGACCGGATCGGACCCTGGGCGGGTGGAGCCGAGAGGGCGGACGGCCCGGTTCAGGGGGATGTGCCTCAGGCGGTGTGCCTCAGCGCCGGAGGGGGGCAGGTTCCGTGGCGCCGGCCCTCGGCTCGGCGGGAGTCACCTCGGCGTCGAGGCGGGGGCGCGGCCGGCGCCGTTCAGTGGGTGTGCGGTGCGCGGAGCTTCGTGAGGTGGGCGAAGACGACGAGGTTGCCGGTGTATCCCTTCTCGCGGTCGAAGGTGCCGCCGCACGTGATGAGCCGCAGCTCCGGGCGGCCCCGGGGGCCGTACACCTCGCGGTCGGGGAAGTGCGCCTTGTCGTAGGTCTTGATGGCGTCGACGGTGTAGACGGCGATCCGCCCGTCGGCGCGGCGGACCTCCACCTGGCGGCCGCGTTCGAGTTCGGACAGGGGCGCGAAGACGGCCGGTCCGGTGTCGGTGTCGAGGTGGCCGACGGCTACGGCGGTTCCCTGCTCGCCGGGCGTCGGGCCCTCCGCGTACCAGCCGACCAGCTTCGGATCGTCCTCCGGGGGTGCGGGCAGCCGCCGTTCGGCGTCCAGGCGCAGGTCCATGATCGGGGCGTCGATGCCGAGGTACGGGATGGCGAGGCGGGTGGCGCGGGAGCGCGGAAGGGGGCGGGGACGCGCGCTCTTGGAGGTGGCGCGGGAGCGGGGTGGGGCGGCCTGGGGGCGGGAGGGCGTGGCCGGGGACCGGCCGGCGGTGGCGGCCGGACTCCGGGGCTGGGCCGGCCGGTGGGCCCTGCCCTGCGGACGCGTGGCCGCCGCTTTCGAGCCCGGCCGGGGCCGGTGCGAACCCCCGGCGGTCTTCGGTGCCGGCGCGGCCTGCTGCCGACCCGCGGCCCGTGCCTCCGGGCCGGGGTGCCCGGCGGACGGGGGCTGTGGCGAGGGATGCCGTGGAGGCACCGACCGCGACGGGACCGTCTGCCGGGCGGAGGCCTGGGACGGCAGGGACCGCGGCGACGAGCCCGGCGGAGCCTCCTGCTTCGGGCCCCGCGCGTCCGCCACCGCCCCTCCCGCCGCCCCCGGCACGCCGGCGGCGGGCGCCATCTCACCGGCGCCCACCATCCCGGCGGAACCCGCCACCTCACCGACGCCGGAGGCGACCGCCCCGGTGGCATCCGCCCTTCCGACGGAGCCCGCCGGAGCGGCCGTGACCGTTTCGGCGGGCTCCTCGTCCTGGGCCCACCAGACGCCGCCCGCCACCAGCGTGACGGCCAGGACGGCCGTCCTCGTCAGGCGGTAGGCGCGCGTCCGGTACCAGGGCCTGCGGCTCCGCCTACGCGGCGCCATGCGAACGGCGGCGCAGCCGGAACCATGCCGTTCCGCCGACCGCGGCCAGCCCCACGGCCGCCGCGCCGGCGACCGGGGTGAACGCGGCCTCGCGGGCCAGGCCGCCGCCGCCCGCGGGCGGACCGCCGTTGGGGCCGCCCGGCGGCAGGTTCGGGCAGTCGACCTTGAAGACCTTGTGCTTGCCCGCGCCCTGGCCGCCGGCGATCCGCCAGGTCAGCTTGTAGTGTCCGGTGGGCAGCAGCAGGTTCTCGGTGACGCCGGCTCCGTTGGCGAGGGTGATGGCGCCGGAGAGCGTGGCGCTCGTGCCGGCCTGCGCGGACTGCGGCTCGATGGTCCAGGTGATGCCCTGGGCGACGTCGAAGTTGAAGGCGTCCAGGTAGAACTTGCAGACCTTGGGCTGGTTGGCCTGGGCGTTGACGGCGGTGCCCACCGAGTGCACCTTGATGTCTCCGTTGTCCCCGGGGGCGGCGACGGCAGCCGGCGCTCCGAGGAGCACGGCTCCACCGACGGCGAGGGCCGTCAGCGCGGCGGCCCTGCGTGGACGGGACGAGGTCGGCATCAGAGAACCTCCGAGTCAGATGATTTTCATACAAATCGGCTTGCATCTGACTGAATGTCACACTTCGGGCCCCGGGTCACGGAAGCGCCGCGTGCCGCACCTCAGATATCCCTCTTCCGGCCCATCGGGGACCCGGTCCGCTCCGCCGAGCTCCCCGTCCCGGGCTCCCCGCTGGAGCTCCCCGCCCCCGATCCCCCGCCCCGGCTCCTCGTGCCGGGCTCCCCACCCCGGCCCCCCGTCCCGGGCTCCTCGGCCCCGCCTCCCGTCCCGGGCTTCCCGCCCCCGCTTCCCGTCTCCCGCTCACCGCGCGCGGTCCGCGCCGGCGAACGCAGCGCGACCCCCGACGACAGCAGCAACAGCGCCCCGAGCATCACGAAGGGGGCGGCCACGCCCGCGACCCCGGCGATCAGACCGGCCGCGGCGGGCGCGGCGACCTGGCCGAGCCGGTTGCCGGTGAGACGCAGCGCGAGGGCGGTGGAGCGGGCGCCGTCGGGAGCGGCCTGGACGACCGTCGTCATGGACAGCGGCTGCCCGACCCCGAGACAGAAGCCGAGGACGACGAGGATCGCGGCGAGGCCCCAGACCGGCATCGGCAGCGCGATCCCCGCGCACAGCAGGGCCGCCAGCAGACAGGTCACGGTGAGCAGCGCCGTGCGCCCGAGCAGCCGCAGCAAGGGCGTGAGCACGAGACGGCAGGCGATGGTGGCCGCCGCCCGCAGACTGAGCAGGATGCCGATGACGGAGGGCGCGATGCCCCGGTGCTCGCCGACCACCGGCAGGTAGGCGGTGAGGATGTCGGTCGCGGACAGCACGGAGAGACTGACCAGGATGCCGGCGGGCACGCCCCGGGCGCGCAGGATGCGCACGACGGGCACGCGGTCGCCCTGTGCGGTACGGGACGCGGGGGCCGTGTGGCGGTGCTCGATGCGCCACAGCGAGGTGAACGCGACCGCGGCGACCGCGCCCGCGACGAGCAGGGCGAGGGCGCTGGTGCCCGCCCTGTCCGGGCCGCCGATGAGGGCGCCCGCCGCGATCGGGCCGACCAACTGGCCGAGGGAGGCGCCGATGGTGAAGTGGCCGAAGTTGCGGTCCTGTTCGTGCGGGGCGGACTGACGGGCCACCAGCGACTGGGAGCCGATGACGAAACAGAGGTGGCCGAGGCCCATGACCCCGCTCCACACGGCCATGGCCCAGAGCGAGCCGGCGACGCCGCTCAGCGCGCAGCCGCCGGATATGAGGACCACGCCGACGGGCAGCAGGGGTGCGCAACGGCCGTGGTCGGTACGGCGGCCCAGCGGGACGGCCGCGAACAGCGGCAGCAGGGCGTAGACGCCCGCGATGACGCCGACCGCCCGCTCGTCGGCGCCCAGGGCGAGGGCCCGGTAGGAGACGGCGGGCCGGGCCATCGACACCGCCCCCTGCGCGAAGCCGAAGGCGATGACGAGGCGGAGCAGCCAGCCACGGTTCCCACCGGGCCCCATGTCGAGTCCTCCCAGAAGGGTCGGATGTCAGGACGGTCAGATGATGCCGAACAGGATTCCGGAACCGAGGATCACCAGCGAGGTGATCGCGGCCCACTTGACCACGAACCTGGTGTGGTCGCCGAACTCGACCTTCGCCATGCCGACGAGCACGTACACGGCCGGGACCAGCGGGCTCGACATGTGCAGCGGCTGGCCGACGAGCGAGGCGCGGGCGATCTCCAGCGGCGACACCCCGTGCGCGGCACCGGCCTCGGCGAGGACCGGCAGGACACCGAAGTAGAAGCCGTCGTTCGACATGAAGTAGGTCAGCGGAAGGCTCAGGAAGCCGGTGACGAGCGCCATGTGCGGGCCCATGCCCGTGGGGATGCCGTCGACGATCCACTTGGCCATCGAGTCGACCATGCCCGTGCCCTGCAGGACGCCGGTGAAGACGGCGGCGGCGAAGACCATGCCGGAGACGTTGAGGACGTTGTCGGCGTGGGCGGCGAGCCGGGCCTTCTGGTCGGGGATGTGCGGGAAGTTCACGGTCAGCGCGAGCGCGGCGCCGAGGATGAACAGCACCGGGATCGGCAGCCACTCCATGATCATCGCGGTGAGCAGGGCCACCGTGAGCAGCGCGTTGAACCAGTACAGCTTGGGCCGCAGCGTCGGCCGGTCGGGGTCCAGGCCCTGGAGGCGGATGTCGTCGGAGTCGTCGCCCTCGTCCTCGGAGCCGGCCGCGTCGGAGCCGGTCCCGGCGCCGGTGGCCTTCGTGAGGCGGACCTTGCCGGAGCCGCCGGAGGCGCCGGCGCCCACGAGCACCGCCGTCTCGGTCTCCTGCTCCTGCTCGTCCTGGACGATCTTCTCCTGCTCGAGGACCTCGTCCAGGCTCAGCACACCGAGGCGCTTGCGCTCGCGCAGACCGAGGAAGTAGGCGAGGACGAAGACGAAGAGCAGGCCGACCGCGAGCGCGGGGATCATCGGCACGAAGATGTCGCCGGCGTCGAGCTTGAGCGCGGTGGCGGCGCGGGCCGTCGGGCCGCCCCAGGGCAGGGTGTTCATGACGCCGTTGGCGGTGGCGGCGACACCGGTCATCACGACCAGGCTCATCTTCAGGCGCTTGTACAGCGGGTACATCGCCGAGACCGTGATCATGAAGGTGGTCGAGCCGTCGCCGTCCAGCGAGACGATGGCCGCGAGGACGGCCGTACCGATGACGATGCGCAGCGGGTCGGCCTTGCAGAACTTCAGGATGCCCCGCACGATCGGGTCGAAGAGGCCGACGTCGATCATGAGGCCGAAGTAGACGATGGCGAACATCAGCATCGCGGCGGTGGGCGCGAGGTTGCCCACCCCCTCGATGACGTAGTCGCCGAGCTGGGCGCCCTTTCCGACGAAGACGCAGAAGAGTGCGGGGATCAGTACGAGCGCCGCGATCGGCGACATCTTCTTCAGCATGATCAGGACCAGGAAGGTCGCGATCATGGCGAAGCCGAGGATGGTCAGCATGTGTGGATACCTAACGTTCGCCCTTGAACATCCCACCTGGGGGTCGGCGGTGCGTTGACGTTAGGACCGTTCAAACGGTGTTAACAAGACGTTGACGTGCGAGCAATAAGCGCAAAAGTCCTGGTCACAGCTTTGCTCAGGTCAGAGGCATGAGCTTTTCGGCCACCGCGGCCAGTTCGACGGGCACCCCGTTGAGGACCGCGTTGCCCGACAGCGGGTCGAGCAGGCTGCCGTCGAGGAGCTGGTTGACGTTGACGCCGGGGTCGGCCGAGGCATGGCCGAGCCGGGTGCCGGGCCGGTCGTGGCCCCAGCCGTGCGGCAGGCTGACGACGCCCCTGCGCACGCCGTCGGTGACCTCGGCCGGGGCGGTCACCTCTCCCCCGGCGCCCTTCACACGCACCGGGGCACCGTCCCGGACGCCCAGCCGCTCGGCGTCCTCGGGGTGGATGTGCAGGGTGCAGCGGTTGGTGCCGCCGGTCAGGGCGGGCACGTTGTGCATCCAGCTGTTGTTGGACCGCAGATGCCGGCGTCCGACCAGGACGAGCCCGGCGGGCCGCTCCGCCAGCGCCTCCCTCAGCCGGGGAAGATCGTCGACGATCGGCGGCGGCAGGAGCTCGATCCGCCCGCTGCGTGTCTTCAGCGGCTGCGGCAGCCGCGGGCGCAGCGGGCCGAGGTCGATGCCGTGCGGGTGCTCCAGCAGCCGGGCGAGGCTCAGCCCGTCGGGCCGTACGCCGAAGCCGTCGCCGTAGGGGCCGAGGCGCAGCATCATGTCCAGCCGGCGTTCGGGGCCGTTGTCGCCGGTGAGCTGTGCCGCGAGCTCCCGCGGGTCGCGGCCGTGCACGGGTGAGTGCGGGTCGCCGACCGCCTTGCCGAGGGTCTGGCCGATGACCAGGTCGTCGACGGCGGAGGGGTCGGCGCCGTGCATCCCCGTGGCGGCCAGGGTGAGCCGGGCGAGGATCTCGCTCTCGGCCATCCGGCCGGGCTCCAGCGGGACGGCGGGCCGGGTGTAGCGGACCTGGTTGCGCACGGCGAGGGTGTTGAAGGCGAAGTCGTGGTGCGGGCTCTGCGAGGGCGGGGGCGGCGGCAGTACGACGTGGGCGTGGCGCGAGGTCTCGTTCAGGTACGGGTCGACGCTGACCATGAAGTCGAGGGAGTCGAGCGCCTTGTCGAGCCGGTCGCCGTCGGGGGCGGAGAGCACGGGGTTGGCGGCCACGGCGATCAGGGCCCGGATCGGCTCGCCCTCCCGCGTCACGGTGTCGATCTCCTCGGCGAGCGCCGACAGCGGCAGTTCGCCCTTGGCCTCGGGGTGCCGGCTCACCCGGGAGTGCCAGCGCCCGAGCGCGAAGCCCCGGCCGGGGCCGGCGGGGCGCGGCGTCCGGTCGGTGGCGGCCTGCGGGAAGAGGGCGCCGCCGGGCCGGTCGAGGTTGCCGGTGAGGATGTTGAGGACGTCGACGAGCCAGCTGGCGAGGGTGCCGTACGGGACGGTGCAGCTGCCGATGCGGCCGTAGACGGCGGCGGTGGGGGCGGCGGCGAGTTCGCGGGCGAGGGCCCGTGTGACGGGGGCTTCGACGTCACAGGCCCCGGCGACGGCTTCGGGCGTGAAGTCCCGGACGGCGGCGCGGAGTTCCTCGACGCCCTCGACGTGCGCGGCCGACTCCCCGAGGTCCACGAGCCCTTCTTCGAACAGCACGTGCGCCATCGCCGCGAGCAGCAGGGCGTCCGTGCCGGGACGGATCGCGATGTGCCGGTCGGCCAGGCGCGCGGTCCGGGTGCGGCGGGGGTCGATCACGGTGAGGGTGCCGCCGCGGGCCTTGAGGGCCTTGAGCTTGCCGGGGAAGTCGGGCGCCGTGCACAGACTCCCGTTGGACTCCAGCGGGTTGGCGCCGATGAGGAGGAGGTGGTCGGTGTGGTCGAGGTCCGGCACGGGGATGGCGTTGGCGTCGCCGAAGAGGAGCCCGCTGGAGACGTGCTTGGGCATCTGGTCGACCGTGGAGGCGGTGAACAGGCTGCGGGTGCCGAGCCCGGCGAGGAGTACCGGGGGGTAGAGCGCGCCGGCCACGGTGTGCACGTTGGGGTTGCCGAGGACGACACCGACGGAGTGCGGCCCGTACCGCTCGACGACCGGCCGGATGCCGGCGGCGACCGCGTCGAAGGCCTCCTCCCAGGTGGCCTCGCGCAGTTCCCCGTCGCGGCGCACGAGCGGCGCGCGCAGCCGGTCGGGGTCGCCGTCGACGGCACCGAAGGAGGCACCCTTGGGGCAGATGAACCCCTTGCTGAACACGTCGTCCCGGTCGCCGCGGGCGCCGGTGACCCGGGTTCCGTCGAGGGTGAGGGTCAGCCCGCAGGTGGCCTCGCACAGGGGACAGATACGCAGGGCGGTGCGGGACACGGGTCCTCCCGGATGGCGGCGGCTGGCGCTCTCTGTGCGCCGAGCATACCGACCGGTACGCATGCTGGGGAGGCCCCCGCCCGGGAGAACCGCCGGCCGTCAGTCCAGAGAGCGGGCGAGGTAGGCCCGCAGCAGCTCCCGGGTCTCCTCGATCACCTTCTCGTCCCCCGCCGGATCCATCCGGAAGGCCAGGTGGACGAGGGTGTCCGCGGTCTCCACGGCGATCAGGAAGGTACGCCGCAGCTGCTCGTCGGGCTCGCGGCCGAGGTAGCCGGAGAGCAGGTCGGTGAGGCGGTCCGCGACGCGGTGGTTGGGTTCGCCGCGGGCGCCGACCGGGATCTGGTTGCCGAAGTCGACCAGGGAGAAGCCGGGCGCGGTCCGCTTCATGGCCAGGTACTCGTCGAGCACGGCGTCCATGGCGGCCCGCCAGTCTCCGCGCCCCCCGGCCTCGCCGGCGGCGCCCTCACCCCCGGCGGCCTCGAGCCGCTCGGTGACGCGCTGCGCGTAGCGCTCGAGGTTGCGCTGGGCGAGCGCGTCGGCCATCTGCTTCTTGTTGCCGAAGAAGCGGTAGACGGAGCCGATGGGGACGCCGGCGCGCTGGGCGACGGCACGGGTACTCAGGGCGTCGTAGCCCACCTCGTCCAGGAGGTCGGCGCAGGCGTCGAGGATGCGGGTCAGCCGTTCGGCACTGCGCCGCTGCACGGGCGCACGACGGAGCGATGTCGCGTGGGGCACGGGCTTCATGATGCCTTTCCGCCGCGGTCGGGTGAACCTCGCCCCTCGGTACGGAGAAAGGTGCCCGGTGCACTCAGCGCGGACGGCGAACCGGCGGACACCTTCGCGTCCGGCTCCGCCTCCGGGGACGCCTCCGCCCCCGGATCGGACGACGCGGCACCCGCGGGGGACGCCTCCGGCTCCGAGGCCGTGATGTCCGCGGTGCTCTCCACCGGCTTGCCGTCGACCGCCCACACCGTGCCGTCGTCGGCGTACAGGCGCGCTGTGACCTGGTGGGTGCCCTGCGGGAGGTATCCGGCGGGGATGCCGTAGGAGGGGCCGCGCAGGTCGGCGACGGCGCGGCCGTCCACGAAGAGCCGGGCGGTGCCGCGGCCGGCGACCGCTCGCGCCGTCGTCCCGGCCGGCGAGAACCGGAAGTTGCGCACCGTCAGACGGACGTCCCAGCCGCCGTCGGCCTCGGGCTCCACCTCGACCCCGACGTCCGGCGCGCCCTCCTGGTCCACCTCGCGGTAGTGCCGCCCGTCGTCGTCGGTGTCCTCCAGCACCTTGCCCACCGGCGCCGGCGAGACCGTACCCGGCGCCGCCGTCCGGTCCGGCTCGCGGGCAGCACCGGAGCCGCAGCCCGCGGATCCGGTCAGCAGCAGGACACAGACCGCGAGCGCGGGGAGGGAGCGACGCGTCCACGACATGCCGGGGAGCGTAGAACACGGGTACGACCCAGGAATCCCCCTGGAGTCTGGTTCTCGCATCGCGCGATCGTCCTCCGAGAGGAGGAGTTCCGGAGCGCGCAGGAGTGCCGGGACGGCACCCCTCCCCCTTGCGCACGGGAAAACGCAATCCTACGGTGATGCATAGGAATCAGCGGCCGAGGGAGCACGCATGAACAGCGGGGACGCACGCAAGACGGCCGAGGGGCTGACCTACCTCTCGGGCTTCGGCAACGAGCACGCCTCGGAGGCCGTGCCGGGAGCCCTGCCCGAGGGCCGCAACGCACCGCAGCGCGCCCCCCTCGGCCTGTACGCGGAGCAGCTCAGCGGTACGGCGTTCACCGAGCCGCGCGCCCACAACCGCCGCTCGTGGCTGTACCGGATCCGTCCGTCGGCCGCGCACCCGGCGTTCACCCGCACGGACAACGGCGCCCTGCGCACCGCCCCCTTCACCGAGACCGTCCCCGACCCCAACCGCCTGCGCTGGAACCCGCTGCCCGAGCCCGCGCCGGGGACGGACTTCCTGGCGGGTCTGTGGACCCTCGGCGGCAACGGCGACGCAGGCGTGCGCGCCGGCATGGCCGTGCACCTGTACCACGCCACCTCCTCCATGGACCGCGTCTTCAGCGACGCGGACGGCGAGCTGCTGATCGTCCCGGAGCGCGGCGGCCTCCTGCTGCGCACGGAGTTCGGCCTGCTGCACGCCGAGCCGGGCGACGTGGCGCTGATCCCGCGCGGCGTCCGCTTCCGCGTCGACCTCCTCGACACCGGGTCCGACGACGGGCGCGGCCCCGGCGCCCGCGGCTACGTGTGCGAGAACTACGGCGCCCCCTTCCGCCTCCCCGACCTCGGCCCGATCGGCGCCAACGGCCTCGCCAACCCCCGCGACTTCCGCGCGCCGGTCGCCGCGTACGAGGACACCGAGGGCCCGGTGGAGGTGGTGAACAAGTTCTGCGGCAACCTCTGGACGGCCACCTACGACCACTCCCCCCTGGACGTCGTCGCCTGGCACGGCAACCACGTCCCGTACGTCTACGACCTGCGCCGCTTCAACGTCATGGGCACGATCTCCTACGACCACCCCGACCCGTCGATCTTCACGGTGCTGACCTCGCCGTCCGACACCCCGGGCCTGGCGGGCGTGGACTTCGTGGTGTTCGCGCCGCGCTGGCTGGTGGGCGAGGACACCTTCCGGCCGCCGTACTTCCACCGGAACGTGATGAGCGAGTACATGGGGCTGATCGAGGGCGCCTACGACGCGAAGGCGGAGGGTTTCGTGCCGGGCGGCGGCTCGCTGCACAACATGATGTCGGCGCACGGACCGGACCGGGAGACGTTCGACCGGGCGAGCGCCGCCGAGCTGAGGCCGCAGAAGGTCGACGACGGGCTGGCGTTCATGTTCGAGACCCGCTGGCCGGTCGCCCTCACCCCGCAGGCGGCCCGCGCGGACCACCTCCAGCAGCGGTACGACGACGTGTGGTCGGGCCTCGAACGCCACTTCCCCCCCTTGCACTGAAGATCCCCTCCCGGTACGGATGGCCCGTGACCTCCTTCGCCCCGGACTCGATCGTCCTCAACCGCAAGCTGCCGCTCTGGTACCAGGTGTCGCAGTCGCTGCGCGCCTCGATACTCGGCCGCTCGCCCAGGGACCCGCTGCGCCTGCCCACGGAGGAGCAGCTGGCCGGGCACTACGGGGTCAGCGTGCTGACCATGCGGCAGGCGTTGAAGGAGCTGGAGGACGAGGGGCTGATCACCCGGCACCGCCGGCGCGGCACGTTCATCGAGCCGACCGCCCGGCGGGGCGCCCCGGTCCGGCTGCTGGGCTCGGTCGACGCGATCGTGGCCCAGCAGTCCGGCATGGCGACGGAGCTGCTCGGTCAGGGGAGGACGGCCACCCCGGCGGAACTCGCCGAATACTTCCCGGACGTGGCGGAGGTGGCGACCTACCACCGGCTGCGCAGCGACGAGAAGACGGGCGAGCCGACCAACCACGCCCGCAACTACGTCCGTCCCGACGTCGCCTCCCGGATCGACCCGGACGACCTGGTGCGCTGGCCGATGACCAAGGTGCTGCGGGACGTCGTGGGCGCGGACATCAGCCGCATCACGGACACGGTCGAGGCCCGCCTGGCGGACCCGGAGACGGCCCGGCTGCTCGGCGTCCCGCTGCTGAGCCCGATCCTGCACTACACGGGCGTGACGTACGACGCCGGCGGCCGCCCCCTGGACGTGGCCGTCATCCACTACCGCGGGGACCGTTTCTCCTTCACGGTGACCCTGGACGCCACCTGACCCGCGCACCGGAAGGCCGTCGTACGATGCCCAGCGTGACGCACGACGACGCTCCGCCGCTCGCGGACCTCATGCCGTGGTCCGTCGCACCGCCGCGACTCGGCCGGGGGTGGCCCCTGGCCCCCGACCGGGCCTCGCTCAGGGACCGCTGGGCCGCGCTGCTCGCCGCGGACGGGCCGGCCCGCGAGGCCCTGTTCGAGCCGACGCGCTCGCGCACCCCGCACACCGCGGTGGGACACCTGCCCGGCCGTCCGGCCGGCACGGAGAGGCTGGCGCGCGCGTCGGGCCCCTGCCCGGAGCCGGTCCGGGTCCTGGCCGCGCCCTTCGACGAGCGGTGGCTGATCCCCGACCACCGCCTGATCGACGCGGCCCGCCCCGAGCTGTGGCGGGTGGCGGACGAGCACCAGGTGTTCGCGGTGGAGACACCGGACGGCCCGCCTCTCCTGGCGACCTCCCTGTTCCCGCTGCTGCGCGCGGGCCGGGTCCGCCCGCTGTACCGGCGCCCGGGCGCCGCGGAACCCAACCTGGCCCCGGGGCTGCTGGACCGCCTGGGCCACTCCCCCGACCCGCTGGACTTCCTGGCCTGGACACTGACCGCCGTCCGCCCCGACCTCACGGTCCCCCTCACCCGGGACCCGGACCTGTGGTCCCGGGGCGTCGAACTGGGCCACCGCGTCCTGTGGCTGCTGCGCCGCGACGGTGACCGCCCCCGACTCCCCGGCGGGCGCCGCCCCTACGTCCGCGCCCCGCTCCCGGTCTTTCCCCTGACCCTCCGCTACGACCGCGAGGAGGAGGCCCTCCACCTCGACGAGGGCCGTATCTCGCCGGTGCCGCCGGAGGCCTGGGACTTCGAGGCGGGAGGGGCGCGGGTTTTGGAGCAGTGGTTCGCGGCCCGGACCACGCGGCCCGAGCCGGGCACCCTGGCCGCCATCCGCCCGACGGCCTGGCCGCAGACCTGGACGTCCGAACTCCTCGAACTGATCACCGTGCTGGCCCTGCTGGCCGAACTGCGGCCGCTGCGGGAGGAGGTGAGGGTGACGGAGCCGGTCACGGCATCGGACCTGCGCGCGGCGGGCGTCCTGCCGGTGCCGGATGCGGCCCGCCGCCCGGCGTCGGTGCTGGACCACCAGGAGGAGGGCCCGGAGGGCCAGTTCGCGCTGCTGTGACGCCTGCCGGCAGCACAGCGCCCGGCGTCACAGCCGCCGGCGTGGCTCGGCGTCGGGCGACCAGGGGGTGCGGTAGCGCGGGGCGGACACCCCCGAGGCGAAGGCGGTGACGCTCTCGGGCGAGGTGGTGACCCGCCAGTCGATCACCCGGAACGCCTGGTACCAGATCACGCCGATGATGCGCGGGTGCCGGGGCAGCGCGCGGAACATCCCGGCGATCCACTCCGCCTTGCGGCCGGCCGCGTCCGTGGCACCCAGCTCGGTGATGGCCAGCGGTTTTGCGGTGATCCGGCGCAGCCGCCGCTCGCTGGCGGAGAAGATCGCGTCGAAGGACCGGTAGTTCTCCCTGCCCGTGGTGCCGTAGTAGCCGGACAGGCCCACCCAGTCCACGTAGGCGTCGCCGGGGTAGAGACCCTCGAACGGGGTGGCGTTCTCGTAGTGGACGTTGGGGCTCCACACCCAGACCGCGTTGGTCGCCCCCGCCCGTTCGAAGATGCGGTGCACATGCCGCCAGGCCCGTACGTACTCGCCCGGACGGTTGCCGTTGGCCTGCTCGCACCACGGGTACCAGTAGCCGTTCATCTCGTGGGCGAGGCGGATCCCCACCGGGTAGCCGAGGGAGGCGATGCCCTCCGCCCACGAGCGGACGTACGCGTCGAAGGCGCCGTCGATGATCCGGGAGAGCCGGTAGCGGGGCTGCTCCCCGCGCAGCTGCTCCTCCTCCGGCTCCTCGCGGTGGTCCCAGGGCTCCCAGGCGACCAGGGGCATCATGCCGCGCCGGGCGACGTTGTCGATGAGCCGGGCGTCGAACCGGTCGCTCGCCCAGTCGAGGGAGAACTCGTAGACCTGCGGCCGGTGTCCGGTGCGGCGGGTGAAACGGGCCGCCTCGGTGAGGTCGTGGACGCCTTCGTCGGTCATGATGCCGACGAAGACCTCCCCACGGGCCGGGAACGTCGGCGCGGGCCCGCCTCCTCCGTCCGCGGGGGTCGGCCGGATGCCGGTGGTGGGCGGCAGCGCGGCATCGATCGCCGCCGTGCGCCCCCTCTCCTGTTCCCCCGCGAGATGCGGTCCGACCACGAAGACGTAGCCGCCCAGCAGCAGCGCCAGCACCGCGGTGAGCCCCTTGGTGGCCGTGACCCTCATCGCCCCTCCGCCCGCGGGCCGCACGCGGAGGGCGCGCTGACCGTGGCGGCCGGGACCGCTGCGGCCTCCGCCGCCGCCAGCAGGGGCGGGAGCACGCCGGTCAGCAGGGCCAGCACCGCCCACAGGCGGGGCGCGGGGTTGTCGTGGCCCAGGGCGTAACTGGCCGCCAGCGGGGCCGCGACCGTCGCCGCCCAGACCAGGTGGAGGCGGAAGGTGCGCGGCGAGTCGGCGCTGCGCAGCCCGCCCTTGGCGGTGACCGCGTACCCCAGCGGCCGGCGCAGCAGTGCGGAGAGGGCGGCCGCCACGTAGACCGGGCCGGCGAACAGCGCGAGGACGAAACCGTGGGAGCCGAGTTCGCGCCGCTCGTGCTCGGCGAGGTTGAAGCGGCGCAGCCACCACCACAGCCACAGCCAGCTGCCCATCCCGGCGGACCACAGTCCCAGCCAGGTCGGCCCCTCCAGACCGGCCGTCATGACCCCGAGCAGCAGCGCCAGGGCGGTCGCCGCGGTGCCGAGGAGCAGGGTCACCGCCACGCTCGGGTAGTAGAACTGCACCAGCGTGTAGAGCAGCCGCTGGCGCCGGTGGAGCCGGATGCCCTCGGTGAGGCGGTGGTCGAGTTTGATCTCCCAGACCCCGTAGGCCCAGCGCTTCTGCTGGTTGAAGTAGTCGGTCCAGCTGGTGGGTCCCTCGCCGACGGCGATCACGTCCGGGGTGTAGACGCCCTTCCACCGGTCGCCGGTGGCCGGGTTGACCGTGCCCTGCGCGCGCATGCTGGTCAGGTGGTCCTCGATGATCGAGTCCTGGTAGCCGCCGATGCTCCGCCAGGCGGTCGCCCGGTACAGGTGGTTGGTGCCGATGAGCAGGGGCGCGTCGAGTCCGTTGCCGCCGCGCTCGACGATCCCGCTGAACACGTACTGCTGGACGGAGGCACCGTGGGCGATCCAGTTGTCGTCCATGTTCCCGTACACCTGGGGCGCGACGACGAACGCGACGTCGGGGTCGTGGAAGTAGCCGAGGGAACGCTCCAGGAAGCAGGGCAGGGGGACGTGGTCGGGGTCCATCTGGGCGACGACGTCGTAGCGGTGCTCGTGCTCGGCGCGCCACGCGTTGTGGTTGCCGGCCTTGGTGCGGGCACGGAAGGCCCCCGAGGGGCGGTTGTACTCGGGACGACCCTTGCGGGTGAAGTGGCGCACGCCGAGCCGGGCGGCCATGGCCCGTACGGCCGGGTCGTCGCCCTCGTCGAGGATCCACACGTCGACGACGCCGCCGTAGTAGGTGACGCGCAGCATGGCCCGAAGAGTGCGTTCCACGACGTCGAGGGGCTCCTTGGCCGGTACGACGGTCGTCAGCATCGCCACCCGCAGCCCCAGGGGAGGCGTGAGCGGCAGCGGGTCCCGGGCGTGCCAGGCGAACGTCCACACGGCGAAGACCTGCACCACCTTGATGATCTCGATGGCGACGACCACGCAGAAGGCGAGCCGGGCCGGGACGAGCCGCCAGTCCCCGGCCGCGGACGCGCCGCCCCCGGGCAGGTGAGCGGGGAGCAGCAGCCAGCCGGCGAGGCCGGTTCCGCACAGCGCGGTGAGCACGGCCAGGGCGGTGAGGACGGCCCGCTCGGCGCCGGTCAGCACGGGGCGGAACCGTACCCGTACGGGGCCGCCCGGCGCCGGCGTCAGCGGGCCGGTGGCCCAGGCGCAGCGCCGGTAGGCCGCCTGCGCCCCCTCGTCCCGCGGCCCGGAGACCGTCATCCTTCCTCCCCCCCTCGGAGCGCGGCACGCATTCGTGCGTCACGCTCCGGCCGTCCACTCCGCACGGTTTCAGACACCCTCGGTGGCCGGCCGGTTGCGGGCGCATGGTGCTCGGCACCGGCGCGTGGGGCGCGCGGCGGGCGCGCGGGGCGTCAGGTGCGCACGGCGTAGAGG
Organism: Streptomyces sp. NPDC051315; assembly: GCF_044455165.1. Classification (NCBI taxonomy): domain Bacteria; kingdom Bacillati; phylum Actinomycetota; class Actinomycetes; order Kitasatosporales; family Streptomycetaceae; genus Streptomyces; species Streptomyces sp. NPDC051315. The sequence goes on along the minus strand of NZ_JBITEN010000010.1, from coordinate 98,578 downwards.
CGGCTGTCCGCCCCTCCGAAGTACACGGCGTCCGGGGTCGCCGTCGGGGGGTGCACCTCGGCGCCGGCGGTGAAGGTCCACACCCGCTCGCCGGTGTCGGCGTCGACGGCGTACAGCCGCTGGTCGCTGCTGCCTGCGTACACGACGCCGTCCGCGACGGTGGGGGCGCCCACATCGCCCCCGGTGGCCAGCGCCCAGCGCCTCTCGCCCGTCGTGGCGTCCCAGGCGCGCAGTTCCCGGCCGCTGCCGCAGTAGACCGTGCCGCGGGCGACCAGGGGCCCGGCCTTGGCGGAGACGCCCTGAGCCCGCCACACCTGACGGCCGGTGGTGGCGCGGACCGCGTAGAGGGTCTCGTCGGTGCTGCCGAAGTACACCAGTCCGCCCGTCACCACGGGGAACCAGGAGACGGCGCCGGCCGTGGTGAACGTCCAGCGCTCGGCGCCGGTGTGGGCGTCGACGGCGTACAGGCGCGTGTCGCTGCAGCCGACGTAGACGGTCTCCCCGGCCACCGTCGGGGAGTGGGTGTCGTGGCCCGTCCGGTACCGCCACAGGCGGCTGCCGTCGGAGACGTCGACCGCGTACAGGTGTCCGTCCGCGCTGCCGACGTACGCCACCCCGCCGGTCACCACCGGTGAGTGCACGATCCCGCCGGTCTCGAACCTCCAGCGCTCCTTGCCGGTCCGGGCGTCCAGCGCGTAGAGCCTGCCGTCGTCGCTGCCCAGGTAGGCGACACCGCCGAGGAGGTACGGGGCGGAGCCCAGCGCCGCGCCGGTCGTGTACGACCAGCGGTGTTCGCCCGACGCCGCGTCGACGGCGTAGAGGGTGCCGTCGTTGCTCGCCGCGTACACCAGGTCGCCCGCGACCCTGGGGTGGTTGACGAGGACGCCGGTGACCGGGAAGCGCCACAGCCGGGTGCCGGCCGGTGGACGCGGGTCGTCGTCCAGCAGGCGCCAGCCGGTGAAGCCCAGGGCGGCGGAGGCCGTGAGTGCGGCGGCGGCGAGGACCAGGCGCCGGCGGGCGATGTCGGGTCCGGGGGCGGGGGCGGGGAGTCCGGGGAGGTCCGGTGCGGCGGGCCGCGGCGGGTGGGCCGTCGAGGTGGGGGCGCCGGTGTCGCCGGGGCCGGTGGCGCGGACGAGGAGGTGCCGCGGGTCCCCGGTGCCGACGGTCGCCGGGCGGGGCAGCCAGCCGGGGCGGAACAGCGGGGTCGCGGGCCGACCGGAGGCGAGGGCGTTCGCGACCTCGCGCAGCCCGGGACGACGCGTCGCCTCCTTGTCCAGGCAGGAGGCGACGATGCCGAGCAGCCGGTCCGGCACCGCACCGAGATACGGCTCCTCGTGGACGATGCGGTACAGCAGCAGTTCGACCGAGCCCTCACCGAACGGCCCGGCGGCGGTGGACGCGAAGACGAGGACGGCGCCGAGCGAGAACACGTCGGCGGCGGGCCCCACGCCCTTCCCGCGGATCTGCTCCGGCGCCATGTACCCCGGGGAGCCCATCGTGGTCCCGGTGTGGGTCAGCGCGCTGGCCGCGACCAGCCGTGAGATGCCGAAGTCGATGACCCGCGGACCGTCCGGCGCCAGCAGCACGTTGCCCGGTTTGAGGTCGCGGTGGACCACGCCCGCCGCGTGGATCGCGGCCAGCGCCTGGACCAGCCCGAGCCCCAGGTCTCGCACCGAGTCCTCGGGCAGCGCGCCCCCGGCGCGCACCGCCTCCTGCAGGGAGGGTCCGGGGATGTAGGCGGTGGCCAGCCAGGGCGGTGTCCCGTCGGGATCCGCGTCGACGACTCCGGCGGTGTACGCGCCCGCCACCGAACGGGAGGCGTCGACCTCCCGGGTGAAGCGTCTGCGGAAGGTGGGGTCCTCGGCGAGGTCGGGCCGGATGACCTTCAGCGCGACCTGCTCGTTCTCCCGCGACCGGGCGAGGTAGACCCGGCCCATGCCGCCACTGCCCAGCCGGGCGAGCACCTCATAGCGACCGACCTTACGGGGATCGTCCGGCATCAGCGGTTCCAAGGCCCCCGCCCCCCTTACTCCGTGAGGGGAGGAGCCTTCCCCACGCGACCTGCCGACACACGGGCCCGGACGGCGCGCGCCGGCGCCCCCTCACCGCCGTGGCACGAACGCGTCCAGCACCCTCTCCAGCGCCAGTTCGAACACGGCCTCCGGATCGATCGGCCCCGGATCCTCCGCGAACGCCGCCGCCATCCGCGGATAGGCCCCGCCGGCCACCTGGCTCCCCAGATAGGCGATCCGCACCGCGTTCTCCTCGTCCGCCGACCACGGCAGCGACCGCGTCCGCTCAGCGGTGGCCAGCTCGTTCGAGACGTACGTCGTCACGACCCCGTTGACCATGGCGACCAGCTGCAGCTTCAGGCCGTACGTCATGTCCAGCGGGTCCAGGCAGGCGAGACAGTGCTCCAGGTAGCGCAGCGCGTTCGGGCTGAACCCGTACACCGGTGACATCAGGCGCGGCAGCCAGGGATGCCGGTGCATCAACGCGCGCGTGTCACGCCCGACGCGCAGCAGGTCCGCACGCCAGTCCCCGCTCGGCTCCCACTCCTCGTGCTCGCCACTGACCGCGTCCACCATCAGCTCGTACAGGTCCTCCTTGCGGGGGACGTAGTTGTACAGCGACATCGTGCCGCAGCCCAGCTCGGCGGCGACATGGCGCATGGACACCGCGTCCAGGCCCTGCGCGTCGGCGATCCGGACGGCCGCCGCCGCGATGTCGGCGCGCGTGTGGGCCGGCTTGGGCCCCCGGCCCGTCCGCTCCGGACGGGCCCAGATCACTTCGGGTACGGCCGCTCGGCCCGCCATCGATTCATCACCTCGCCCACCATCGTAGTTACGTACACCGTACGTAGTGCGCTATGGTCGACGCATGACGACTACGTACGCTGTACTTAGTGAGGGTCTCGAGAAGCGGTTCGGCGAGGTGCGTGCCCTGCGGGGCCTCGACCTCGCCGTCCCCCGGGGCACGGTCTGCGGGATCCTCGGGCCGAACGGGGCGGGCAAGACCACGGCCGTACGCCTGCTCACGACGCTGCTGCGGCCCGACGCGGGGTCGGCGCGCGTCGCCGGGCACGACCTCGCCCGGGAGGCCGCGGCCGTCCGTCGCGCCATCGGCGTCACCGGGCAGTACGCCTCGGTCGACGGCGACCTCACCGGCCGGCAGAACCTGCGCCTGTTCGCCCGTCTGCACCGGGTGCGCGGGCCGGCCGCACGGGCCGACGAACTGCTCGCCCGCTTCGGGCTGACCGAGGCCGCCGACCGCCCGGCGTCGACCTGGTCGGGAGGGATGCGCCGCCGCCTCGACCTCGCGGCGAGCCTGATCCGCCGCCCGCACGTCCTCTTCCTGGACGAGCCGACGACCGGCCTCGACCCGGCGTCCCGCAACACCATCTGGGACGCCGTCCGCGAACTCAAGCAGGACGGCACGACCATCCTGCTGACCACCCAGTACCTGGAGGAGGCGGACCGACTCGCCGACGACATCGCCCTGGTGGACCGGGGCCGCGTCGCGCACACCGGTTCGCCCCGGCACCTGAAGGCGCTCATCGGCTCGTACGCGGAGGTGGTCGTCGCGGACGGCGACGCCCTGGCGAAGGCGGCGGGGGTGCTGGACCGGCTCACGGGCGCCGAGCCGGCCTTCGACGAGGCGCGGGCGGCCGTCGGCGCGGTCACCCGCGACACCACGCTCACCCTTCCCCGCCTGGTCCGCGAACTCGACGCCGCGGGCGTGCCGTTGCTCGACGCCAGCCTCAGACCACCCACGCTCGACGACGTGTTCCTGCGTCTGACGAACGACGGGGAGGCCGCCGCGTGAGCAGCCTCGCGTACGACGGAACGGCCATGCTGGGCCGCCAGCTGCTCCGCGTCCGGAACAACCCGGCCCTGGTGATCCTCACCCAGACCATGCCGATCACCATGCTGCTCTTCTTCGGCTACGTCTTCGGCAGCGCGCTGGCGATGCCCGGCGCCGAGTACCGCTCGTTCCTCGTGCCGGGCCTGCTGGTGGCGACGGCCGCCAACGGCATCATGACGGGCATGTTCCAGGCGGCGCAGGACGTCCACCGGGGCGTGACGGACCGGCTGCGCACGCTCCCGACGAGCAGGGCGGCCGTGCCGCTCGGGCAGGCGGTGGCCGACCTCGTCGTCACGGCGGCGGGAACGGTTCCCTTCCTGCTGGTGGGCCTCGCGGTCGGCTGGCGCGTCGAGGGATCGGCGCCGGCGGCCGTCGCCGCGGTGGGCCTGTTGCTGCTGTTCCGGTTCGCGTGCACCTGGATCGGGATCCACCTGGGGCTGCTCTCCCGCAGCGAGGAGGCGGCCGGCCAGCTCGGCAGCGCGACCTTCATGCTGCCGCTGCTGTCCAACGCCTACATCCCCACGGACAACCTGCCGGGCTGGCTGCGCACCGTCGCCGAGTGGAACCCGATCAGCGCGGTCACCACGGCCCTGCGGGACCTGTTCGGCAACGCGCCGGTCCCCGAGGACGCCGCCTGGCCGGTGGCGCATCCGGTCGCCGGTTCACTGGCCTGGTGCGCGGTGCTGATCGCGGTGTTCGCCCCCCTGGCGGTACGCGCCTACGCGCACCCCCGTGCATGACAAACCCGCCGGCCGAGGGTGATGATCCACCCCATGGACCAGCTCCCCCTGCCCCTGGAGGGCATCACCGTCGTCGCCGTCGAGCAGGCCGTCGCGGCCCCGTTCGCCACCCGGCAGCTCGCCGACCTCGGAGCCCGGGTGATCAAGGTCGAGCGGATCGACGGCGGCGACTTCGCGCGCGGCTACGACACCGCGGCCCGCGGTCTCGCCTCGCACTTCGTGTGGTGCAACCGCGGCAAGGAGTCGATCGCGCTGGACCTGAAGGACCCGCGCGGCCTGGACGTCGTACGGCGGCTGGTCGCGGACGCGGACGTGTTCGTGCAGAACCTCGCGCAGGGCGCGGCGGCCCGGCTCGGCCTGGACGCGGCCACCCTGTGCGCGGCGCACCCGCGCCTGGTCGCCGTCGACATCTCGGGGTACGGGGCGTCGGGACCGTACGCGGACAAGCGGGCGTACGACATGCTCGTGCAGTGCGAGGCGGGGCTGGTGTCGGTGACGGGGACGCCGGAGCAGCCGGTGAAGGCGGGGATTCCGGCGGCCGACATCGCGGCCGCCATGTACGCCTTCTCGGGCGTGCTGGCGGCGCTGCTGCGGCGGGGTACGACCGGGCGGGGCGGGCCGGTGGAGGTGTCGATGCTGGAGGCGCTCGCGGAGTGGATGGGGCATCCCCTGCACCACACCCTGCACGGCGGCACTCCCCCGGTGCGCACCGGCCTCGCGCACGCCGTGATCGCGCCGTACGACGCCTATCCGACGGCGGACGGCGGGCGGGTGCTGCTGTCGGTGCAGAACGACCGGGAGTGGCGACGGCTGGCCGAACAGGTGCTGGGGCGGCCGGAGCTGGGGGAGGATCCGGCGTACGCCACGAACGCGGCGCGGGTCGCCCGCCGGGAGCGGACGGACGCGCTGGTGGCGGAGGCGCTGGGGGCGCTGGACACCGACGAGGCGCTGGCGCGGCTGGAGGGCGCGGGCATCGCGTGCGCGCGCCTGAGGGATCTGCGGGAGCTGGCGGAGCATCCGCAGCTGGCGGCCCGCGAGCGGTGGCGGGAGGTGGACTCACCTGCCGGGCCGCTGCGGGCGCTGCTTCCTCCGATCACACTGCCGGGCGGGGCGGAGGCACGGATGGGGGCCGTGCCCGCGCTCGGGGAGCACACCGGGGCGGTGCTGCGTGCCGTGGGGATGACGGACGACGAGATCGCAGCGCTGCGCCGGGACGGTGTGGCCGCCTGAGCGCGGGCCTCAGTGCTTGTTGCCGCCGAACAGCGAACGGCGCAGTCGACGCAACGGCGCGAAGAGCGAGACCCGGCTCACCCGGGCACCCCTGGGGCTGCGGTGCGCGGGCTCACGCGCGGTCAGTTCCCGCATCAGCGAGGTCGCCTCGGCCGTCTCCCGCTGCGGGATGGCGGGACCCGCCAGCACCGAGAGATGGCGGTCGAGACGCGAACTGGTCGCGCTGCTCCCGCAGGTGATCGCAGGGACCCTCGCCCTGCTGCGCACTGTTATCTGTTCCATGTCACTCCCCACCCGTACGAGTCCACCCGGCCCGGGCAGGGTAACCCTATCGCCCCGTCGGAGCACCCGTGTATCGCGGTCTCAGGAATCACCTTCCCCGTAAGGGGGTTGACGACTCCTCCCCGGTCACTCTCCGAATCCAACCGATTTCAGGGTGAGTTGGACAACCGGCTGCGTAGTGGGCTGTGGTGACCCTCCGTCAGGCTCGACGGTCACAGCGAGTGACGCCGACGACCGGTCGAGGCCGGTCGCGACCAGGGGCGTGTCACCATCGAAGAGGCCCAGGGAGCGCGGTTGCGCGTCAGGGCGCATGAGCCAGAGCTGGTGCACCTGTCCGGTCGGCAGGTCGCCGTATCCGCTCAACGTGACGATCGCCTCCCCCGCCGAAGCGGAGGCGATCACTCCGATACTGCGGCCCTGAGCGTCCTTGCCGGTGCTCGCCCTGGCGTCCGGAGCTGCGAGAACGTGGGCGATCTCACGTGCCTGCGCCCGCTCGGCGGCGAGTTCGTCCCGGGTCCGGTCGGCCTGGACGGCGAAGAGCGAGGCGACGACGAGCGCGGCCGCGGCCGTCGCGGTGGCGAACGGCACGAACAGGGGACGGCGCGCACGGGGCGCACGGGTGCGCGCGGGAGGCGGCTGCTTGCCCCAGACGTGCGGCGGCAGTTGGGGCGCGCGCTCCCGCACCGGCCCGGACGCGGGCTCCTGCGGAGTGGTCCGTACGGCGGCCAGGACCCGGTCACGCATCGCGGCCGGCGGCGGGGCGGCCGTCGACCAGGCGAGCCGGACGGCGTCCTCGGACAGCGCCCGCACCTCGGCGGCGCAGCGGTCGCAGTTCCTCAGATGCCTCTCGAAGCGTCGCCGTTCGTCGGGTTCGAGGGCGTCGAGCGCGTAGGGCGCGGCCAACGAGTGCAGATCCCCGCGGCGGAAGAGTCCGAACAGACTCATGCGGCACCTCCCAGACAGTCGCGCAGCCGCGTGAGCCCGTCACGCATCCGGGTCTTGACGGTACCCAGCGGCAGGGAGAGCCGCTCGGCCACCTCGCGGTAGGTGTAGCCGTCGTAGTAGGCGAGGGTGACGGACTGGCGCTGCAGGACCGTCAGGCGGTCCAGGCAGCGGCGCACCCATTCACGCTCCAGGCCCGCCTCGACCTCCTCGGACACCTGGTCGAAGGCGGGGTGGTGGGCGCGCTGGGCCTCGCGCTGCTCGCGCTCGCCGGCCGCGCGGACGCTGCGCACCCGGTCGACGGCGCGACGGTGGGCGAGGGTGAGGATCCACGACAGGGCACTGCCGCGCCCCGGGTCGAAGCGGGCCGCGGAGCGCCAGAGTTCGAGCAGCACCTCCTGGGACACCTCCTCCGACTGCGCCGGATCCCGCACCACCCGCCGGACCAGTCCGAACACCGGCCCGGCCACCAACGCGTAGAGCTGCTCGAACGCCTTCTGGTCACCCCCCGCCACAAGCAGCAGGAGTTCGTCCGCCTCCATCCGGTCCCCCTCCCCGCGGCCGCACCCGGGCCGTCCCGTCCTACCAGGCATTCGCAAGGCACACCTCCGGAGGGGTTTATACGGATCCGAGGGCCGGAAACGCGGGTGAGCAGGAAAGAAAAAGTTTTTGGGTTTCGACCAATCCGACCCGCCCCCCTGCTCCGTATCACTGTCCGTCAGGCAAGTTGGCACAGAGGACGGACGGCATGACAGCTATCTCCAGGAGCGGATCCGGACGCAGGGGCGTCGCGACCCTCATATGCGGTGCGCTGGCCGCCGGGGGGCTCGCGGCCGCCGGCGTCGCCACGCTGGAACCGGGGGAGGCCGCCGCCTCCAGCCACCGGGAGGCCCCGCTCATCTCGGGCACCCCGCAGTACGACAACACCGACGTGTACGCGTTCGTGAGCCCTGACCACCCGGACTCGACGACGATCATCGCCAACTGGATCCCCTTCGAGGAGCCGGCGGGTGGCCCGAACTTCTTCCCGTTCGCCGAGGACGCCCAGTACGACCTGCACATCGACAACAACGGTGACGCGCAGGGCGACCTGCTGTTCCGGTACACGTTCAAGACGAAGGTCAAGAACAAGAAGACGTTCCTGTACAACACCGGAGTGGTCGAGAGCCTCGACGACGCCGACCTGAACGTGACCCAGACGTACGACATCGAGCTGGTCAAGCTCGAGCACGGCAAGGAGTCCCACCGGACGAAACTCGCGGACGACGTGCCGGTGGCGCCGTCGAACGTGGGCAAGGCGTCGATGCCGGACTACGCCAAACTGCGCGAGCAGGCCGTCTACAAGCTCTCCAACGGCGCGAAGACCTTCGCCGGCCAGGCCGACGACCCGTTCTTCCTGGACCTGCGCGTCTTCGACCTGCTGTACGGCGGGGACCTCTCCGAGGTCGGCAACGACACGCTCAAGGGCTACAACGTCAACTCCATCGCCCTCCAGGTCCCGACGGACCTGATCGTGGAGTCGGAGCACCAGCCGATCGTGGGCATCTGGTCGACCACCCAGCGCAAGAACGCGGAGGGCTACTACGCGCAGGTCTCGCGCCTCGGCAACCCGCTGGTGAACGAGGTCGTCAACCCGATCAAGGACAAGGACACGTTCAACGCGTCCGAGCCGAAGGACGACGCCCAGTTCCTGAAGAACGTCACCAACCCCGAGCTGCCCAAGCTCATCGAGGCGATCTACAAGATCAAGGCGCCCGCCGAGCCGCGCAACGACCTCGTCGACGTCTTCCTGAAGGGCGTCAAGGACCTCAACCAGCCCCCGCACGTGACGCCGTCGGAGCAGCTGCGTCTCAACACCTCGATCAAGCCGGCCGCCAGCCCCAAGCGGCTGGGCGTGCTCGACGGCGACACCGCGGGCTTCCCGAACGGACGCCGGCTCACCGACGACGTGATCGACGCCGCGCTGCAGGTCGTCGAGGGTGAACTGCTCGGTGCCAAGAACGACCTGGGCGACGCGGTCGACAAGAACGACAAGGAGTTCGAGAAGGCCTTCCCCTACGTCGCCCTGCCCACCGAGGGCTCGCGCGGCGCGACCGCCAAGACCGAGGCCGGCGTGCGCAGCCAGCTCGGCGACGCCCTCACGGGCGACTCCATGGGGAACACCGGTCTGATCGCCGGGTCCGCGGGCGCCGGCGCGGCCGGGATCCTGCTCATCGGCGGCGGCCTGATGTGGTGGCGCCGGATGCAGCGACCGTCCTACCGGCGCCACTAGGAACCGACCGGACGCACCGCCGGGGCCGTTCCGCCGGGTGGGGGGGTTTCTGACGGAGCCTCGCGGACGCCGGTCAGGATCCGGACGGCCGGCCCTCGGACCCGGGCCGGGGAGAATCCTGCGCTCCCCGGCCCGCACCACCCCACCGACCGGCGCGGCCCGCGTACCCAGTCCCCCACGGCGCGGGCCGCGCCACCCCACCAGCAGGACGATCCACCCCAGGCGACCGAGGAGAGGGCATGTCCCCGCGTACGAACGACGGCGAACCGGAGCGCGAGCGACCGGCCTCCAAGGACGTGGAGAACACGCAGGACGCGGGCGGGCGGGAGGACGCTGAAAAGGCTGCGCAGCCCGGGGACGTCGAAGGCGCTCCGGGAGCCGAGGGGGGCGGGAAGGACGTCGTCCCGGGTGCCGGGGACACCGGCCCCCGTGCCGGCGAGGCCGACGCGCGGGTCGCCGCCGTTCGCCGGGTGGGCGCCGCGGGGCGTCGCCGGCGGGCGCTGCACCTCGGGACGTGCGCGGCCATGGTGGCCGTCGCTCTCACCGCCGGGGCGATCGCGTTCGGGGCCGCGCGAGACGGGGACCCGGCTCCGGTGGCCGCGGCCGCCGCGGTCTCCCCCGGGCTGCTCGCCGGCGCCGACCTCGACGCCGCGATCACCTCGCTCCAGGCCCACCTCCGCACCCAGCCCAAGGACTTCGGGAGCTGGGCCACGCTCGGGCTCGCCTACGTCGAGCAGGCCCGGACGAAGGGTGACCCCTCCCGTTACCCGCAGGCGGAGAAGGCCCTGCAGCGCTCGCTGGAGCTGCGTCCGGGGAACGACGCGGCCCTCTCCGGCCGTGCCGCGCTCGCCGCCGCCCGGCACGACTTCGCCGGCGCCCTGAGCCACGCCGACCAGGCCCTGAAGCAGAACCCCTACAACGAACGCGCCCTGTGCTCCCGTGTCGACGCGCTCGTCGAGCTCGGCCGGTACGAGGAGGCACGGCAGGCCGCGCGGACCGCGGACCGACGGCGGCCCGGCGTACCGGTGTTCACGCGGTACGCCTACGTCCACGAGCTGCGCGGCGACATCGCCACCGCCCGCCGGGTCCTGGACCAGGCGCTCGCCGCCTCGACCACCCCCGGCGACATCGCCTACGTCGCCACCCAGCTCGGCCAGCTCGCCTGGAACGAGGGCGACCACGCCACCGCCCTCACCCACTACGCCCGTGCCCTCGCCGCCGACGAGAACTACCTCCCGGCGCTGGAGGGCCGGGCCCGCGCCCAGGCGGCGAGCGGTCGGCAGGCGGAGGCGATCGAGGGACTGGAACAGGTCGTCGCCCGCTTCCCGCTGCCCGGCCCGCTGGTCGGGCTCGGTGAGCTGTACGAGGCCAGGGGCGGCGCGGGCGACGCGGCGAAGGCCGAGGAGCAGTACACGCTCGTCGACGCCTGGACCGCCCTCGCCCGCGCCAACGGCGTCAACGCCGACCTCGACACCGCGCTCGCCGCCGCCGACCACGGCGACCGGGCGGCGGCCCTTCGCGCGGCCCGCGCCGAGTGGGCCCGCCGCCACACCGTGCACACCGCGGACGCCCTCGCCTGGGCCCTGCACGTCAACGGCAGGGACGCGGAAGCCCTCCCCTACGCCCGGCAGGCCACGGCGACCGGCTACCGCAACGCGACCTTCCTCTACCACCGCGGCCTCATCGAACGCGCCACGGGACACACCCGGGACGCCCGCGACCACCTCACGGCGGCCCTGGAGCTGAACCCCGGCTTCTCCCCCGTGGGCGCCCGCGAGGCCCGGGCCGCGCTGAAGACGCTGGAGGCCGCCAAGTGAACTCCCGTCGTGTGTTCGCCTCCGGCGCGGCCGTCCTGACGGCCGGGTGCGCGCTCGCGCTGATCCCGTCCACCAGCGCCGGCGCGCACCCCTTGGGCAACTTCACCGTCAACCGCTACGACGGCCTCGTCGCCGCCCCCGGACACCTGCGCGTCGACCACGTCGAGGATCTCGCCGAGATCCCGGCGACCCAGGCGAAGCCGGACATCGAACGGCTCGGCCTCACCGCATGGGCCCGGCAGCGCTGCGCCGCGGCCGCCACGGACAGCGCGCTGACCGTCGACGGCCGCCCGGTCGCCCTCACGGCCGGCGCCGCCAGGGCGGTCGTACGGCCGGGTCAGGCCGGGCTGGACACCGTGCGCGTGGAGTGCCGGCTGACGGCTCCGCTGCCCGAGGAGGAGACGGTCTCGCTCGGCTTCCGGGGGGCGGGCGCCTCCTCCGGGCCCGGCTGGCGGGAGATCACCGCGCGGGGTGACCGGATGACGCTCACCGCCTCCGACGTGCCGGCCGAGTCGCTGTCGGACGGACTCACCGACTACCCGCAGGAGTTGCTGTCCTCCCCCGCCGACACCGCGACCGCCTCCCTGCGGGTGCGGCCCGGCGGCGCGGCCCTCGTCGAGGGGGAACGTGACGCGCCCGCCGCGTCCGTCCTGCCCCGCGGGGCCGACCGCTGGACGCGGGCCCTGGACAGCCTGGTCGCCCGGCAGGACCTCACCCTCGGCTTCGCCGCCCTCGCCCTGGTCGTCGCGGTGGGCCTGGGCGCGATGCACGCGGTCGCCCCCGGGCACGGCAAGACGCTCATGGCCGCGACGGCGGCCGCCCGGGGCGGCAGGGCCCGGATGAGGGACGTGCTGCCCCTCGCCGCGTCGGTCACGGTCACCCACACCCTGGGCGTGGTCGCCCTCGGCCTCCTGGTCACCGCCGGTTCGGCCGCCGCCCCCTCGGTGATCGGCTGGCTGGGTCTGGCCAGCGGCGCCCTCGTCCTGTGCGCGGGCGCGACCCTGGTCCGCCGGGCCTGGCACACCCGACGGCACGGTCGCGGCCCCGCACACGCGCACACCCGTCCCCACGAGCACACGACGGCCCCCGCCCGTGAACTCGCCCTCGTCGGCGCCCCCGCGGACCACACCCACCACGGCCACGGGTACGCGCAGGGGCACGGCCACGCGCAGGACGGGCCCGGGAACGACCACGGTCACGACCACCACGACGAGCACGCCCACGACCACCCCCACGAGCACGACCACAGCCACAGCCACAGCCACGACGATCACCATCACAACCACGGCCACGGGCACGCCCACACCCACGGCGGCTCCACCCACACCCACTCCACCGCCCCCACCCTCCGCGGCACGATCCTCCTCGGCTTCGCCGGAGGGCTCGTCCCCAGTCCGTCCGCCGTCGTCGTGCTCGTCGGCGCGGCGGCGCTCGGGCACGCCTGGTTCGGGCTGCTGCTGGTCGTCGCGTACGGCGTGGGTCTCGCGCTGACCCTCACGGCCGCCGGGTTCGCCGTGGTCAGGCTGGGGGCGGGCGCGGCCCGGTTCCTGGACCGCGGCCCGCGCTGGACCACGCATCCGGTCGCGGCACTGGTCCGCCGCAACGTGCCGCTCTGGTCGGCGCTCCTCGTCGTGGCCCTCGGGGCCGGACTGGTGTTCAAGGGGGCGGCATCCGTCCTCGCCTGAGTTACGTTTGTGGAGGTATTCGCCCGGATGCGAAGGGGGCGCGGTGTCCGAAGGACCGGCCAGTGAACGTCTGATCGCGGGCCGCTACCGTCTGCTGTCCCCACTCGGCGAGGGCGGCATGGGCACCGTGTGGCGGGCCCGGGACGAGGTGCTGCACCGCGAGGTCGCCGTCAAGGAGGTGCGCGCCCCGGCCGGGTTGCCCACCGCCGACATCGAACGGCTGTACGCCCGACTGGAGCGCGAGGCCTGGGCCGCGGCCCGGGTCGCCAACCGGAACGTCGTGACGGTGTACGACGTGGCCACGCAGGACGGCCGGCCCTGGATCGTCATGGAGTTGGTGCGGGGCATCTCCCTCGCCGATCTGCTGGACGCCGAGGGCCCGCTGGAGCCGGCCCGGGTCGCGCACATCGGCGCCGAGGTGCTGTCCGCGCTGCGGGCGGCGCACGAGGCGGGGGTGCTGCACCGGGACGTGAAACCGGCCAACGTGCTGATGTCGAACGACGGCCGGGTGGTGCTCACCGACTTCGGCATCGCCACCGTCGAGGGCACCTCCGCGCTGACCATGACCGGTGAGGTCATCGGCTCCCCCGAGTTCCTCGCGCCGGAGCGGGCGCTCGGGCGCACGCCGGGGCCCGAGTCGGACCTGTGGTCGCTGGGCGTGCTGCTGTACGCGGCGGTGGAGGGCGACTCCCCCTTCCGGCAGGACACCCCGCTGAGCACCCTGCGCGCCATCGTCGACGAGGAGTTGCCGCCGCCGCGCCGGGCGGGGCCGCTCGCCCCGGTGATCGAGGGTCTGCTGCGCAAGGATCCGGCCGAGCGGCTGCCGGCCGACCGCGCCGAGCAGGACCTGCGGGTCGTCGCCGCGGGCGGCACCCCGCGCGCCGGGACGCTCGGGGCGACGCCGTACGCGCCCACGGTCGCGGGCGTGCCGTCGACGGCGGGGACCGAACCGCCGCCCCCGCGGCAGCCGACGCCGCCCGCGTGGACCGGGCCCGCCGCGACCACCCGGACCGACCGGGACGGCAACCGGCGTACCGCGGGTGTGCTCGTCGCGGGCGTGACGGCGCTGGCGTTGGCGGTCGCCGGGCTGACGTACGGGCTGCTGAACCGGGGTGACGGGGACGACGGTGCCGGGGGCGCCACGACGAGCCGGTCGCAGGGCGTCGGTACGTCGACGTCGCCGTCACCGTCGCCGGAGGAGAGCGGGACGGGGGGCGACGGGCCGCCCTCGCCGAGCGCGAGCCCGAGTGAGAGCGAGAGCGCCTCGAGTGAGGCTCCGGCGCAGTCCGTCGCCGTCACCGTCACCGGCACGCACACGGACTACTCCGGCGCCTGTCCGCCGCCGGGCGAGGAGGCGCCCGCCTTCACGGCGACCATCACGGTGGGCCGGCTGCCCGCACAGGTGTCCTACCGATGGGTGTCGGAGGAGGGCGAGCTCGCGGACTCCGGCTGGAAGACGCTCGACTTCCCGGCGGACGGCGGCAGGTCGCGGCAGGACCGGGTGAGCGTGACGACGTACGCCGAGAGCGGGACGTACCGGAACGCGATCGGGGTCGAGGTGCGCGAGCCGCAGCGGACGACGTCGAACGCGGTGCCGTTCTCGGTGACGTGCGAGACGGAGGCCCCGTCGGACGGAGCCTCCCCCTCCGCGTCACCCTCGGAGTGAGGGCTCAGGCCTTGCTGTTGAACACCGGCAGATAGCCGCCCGACTGACCGGACGCGGTCGGGTGGTAGGACTCGCCGATGTTGAGCCAGTTGACGCTGTGCAGCCAGGAGCTGCCGGAGCAGATCTCGTGGCCGGTGAACGTGGTGCGGACGTCACCGAAGACGAAGCCGTGGGCCGCGGCACGCTGGGCGATGGCGGTGTTGAGGTGGTCGGAGGCGTTGTTGATGGCGGCGCGCTTGGTCTCGGACATGCCCAGACAGGTGGTGCCGAGCTTGTAGAAGCGGGGGTAGCCGATGACGACGACGCGCGCGTTGGGCGCCTTGGTGCGGATCGCCGAGTAGACGCTGTCGAGCTTGCCGGGGAGGGTCGAGTCGACGTACGCCCTGGCCGTGTTGATGCGGGACACGCACGTGCTGTCGGAGCCGGTCACGCAGGTGGTCATGACGTCGGCGAAGCCCGCGTCATTGCCGCCGACGGTGATGGAGACCAGCCCGGTGGAGGAGTTGAGCGGCGCGAGCTGACCTGAGAGGACGTCACCCGTCCGGGCGCCCGAGCAGGCGGTGAAGGCGAACGACGCGGGAGCGTGGGCGGCGTTCCACAGGTACGGGTAGGCCTTGGTGCTGCGCTTGCAGTCGCCGCTGGTGCTGAGGTAGCTGCCGGCGCCGACGCCGGAGGAGTAGGAGTCGCCGAGGGCGACATAGCCTCCGGCCGCGGCGAGTTGGGTGCCCTGCGCCGAGGTGGCCCCGGTGAGGGCGGCACCGGCGGCGAGGAGGACAGAGCTGACGAAGACGGCGATACGGGAACGTCTCATACAACCTCCCTTTAGCAGGATCTCTGCCACAACCGTCGTAGCAACTACGCGTGTTGACGGGAAGTGTCCATGCCAAGCCTTTTCCCGTCGTAGCGTGATTGATCATGCCAGGTTTATTACGTGGTCATGTCAAATTTGTTGACAACGCTTCAACTCCCTTGTTCTACCCCTGTAGATGACTCAGGCTTTGCCCCAGCAGAGAGCGGTACGCCGCGACGCTCGACGCCGTGTGCGCGACTCCGCGCGCACCCCCCACAGACGCGCGCCCCACCCAGGCGCGCGCCGCCTAGAGGAGGACTCCCTCGTAATGGCACAACTTCGCAGCAACAAGGTCCGCGTCACCGCCGCCGCCACCGTAGCGGCCGCCGCCCTCGTCGGCGGACTCACCGCACTCCCCGCCCAGGCCGCCCCGGCCGAGGGCAGGGTGCTCGCGGCCGGTTCCCCCACCGCCGTCAAGGACAGCTACATCGTCACCCTCAAGCAGGACGCCGGCTTCAGGGCGTCCTCGACGACCGGCAAGGACCTCATCAAGGAGTACGGCGGCTCGGTGAAGAAGACGTTCGGCGCCGCGCTGAACGGCTACACGGCCACCCTCTCCGCCGCCGAGGCCCGCAGACTCGCCGCCGACCCGGCCGTCGCCTCCGTGGAGCAGGACCAGACCGTCCGGCTGGCCGACACCACGCAGTCGAACGCCCCCTGGGGCCTGGACCGCATCGACCAGACCTCGCTCCCGCTCTCCGGCACCTACACCTACCCGGACTCCGGCGGCAGCGGCGTCACGGCGTACGTCATCGACACCGGCGTGCGCATCACGCACTCCCAGATCAGCGGCCGCGCGGTCAACGGCTACGACGCCGTCGACGGCGACACCGTCGCCCAGGACGGCAACGGCCACGGCACCCACGTGGCCACCACGATCGCGGGCACGACGTACGGCGTCGCCAAGAAGGCGAAGATCGTGGCGGTCCGGGTGCTGAACAACAGCGGCTCGGGCACCACGGCCGGCGTGATCGCGGGCATCGACTGGGTGACGGCGAACCACTCCGGCCCCTCGGTCGCCAACATGTCCCTCGGCGGCGGCGTCTCCACCACCCTGGACGCGGCCGTCCGCAACTCCATAGCGAGCGGCGTGACCTACGCCGTCGCGGCCGGCAACAGCAGCACCACCGCCTCCTCGTCCTCCCCGGCCCGGGTCGGCGAGGCCATCACCGTCGGCGCCACCACCAGCACCGACGCCAAGGCCAGCTACTCCAACTACGGCTCGGCCCTGGACATCTTCGCCCCCGGCTCCTCCATCACGGCCGGCTGGTACACCAGCGACACGGCCACCAACACCATCTCGGGTACGTCGATGGCGACCCCGCACGTCGCGGGCGCGGCCGCCGTCTACCTGGCGAGCCACACCTCGGCCACTCCGGCCCAGGTCGCCACGGCGCTGGTCAACGGCGCCACCACCGGCAAGGTCACCAGCGCGGGCACCGGCTCCCCGAACCGCCTGCTGAAGATCGTCCCGTGAGGCAACACCGTTGAAACAACGGTGAGTTGAGTTCAGTTCCCCGGAGGCGCCGGCCGTCTCCGGGGAACACTTCTGTCAGGTCCCTGATCGCGCTTGTCCGTTGTGACGGTGGGACGACCCGTTGTGTAACGGTCAAACGAACAAAAAGGTGAGGTCTCTTTCCAGGTCTTGCCATACGGGCGCAATCGTCAATACCGTCAGACATCTCACCCGCATCGGACCGTCAGCAAGCGGCACCAGGGGAGGGCTCAAGGACCGCGACGGTTCCGGCGCGGGGCGCGGTAGGGGGGTGCCGTGCTCGGTGACCGCACTGTGTGACCGAGCCGTGCCGCGCGGTCGGCTGCCGTTTTCCGGGGCCGGCCAGAATTGCCAGCTCACCCGGCGTGCGCGGAGAGGTCTTCCGCCATGCCGTGCCGGGGGCTCGGCGGAGAGGTCTTCCGCCATGCCGTGCGGCCATGGGTGAGAAACCCCCCTTTCGAACCGGACGTGGATCCGGGCCGCCCAGGGGCGGGCGGTCCACCGGACGAGAGGGACCAGACTCATGAGTTCCGTTCTGCAGCCGGCGACATCGGGCCAGGACTTCGAGGCTCCGTCCACCGTCGGCAAGTACCGGCCCATCTCCTCTCACCTGGCCATCGCGCCACCGGTGAGCGTCGTGATTCCCGCGATGAACGAGGCCGAGAACCTTCCGTACGTCTTCAAGACCCTGCCCGACTGGATCCACGAAGTGGTGCTGGTCGACGGCAACTCCACCGACAACACCGTCGAGGTCGCCCGTGACCTGTGGCCCGGCGTCAAGGTCGTCGGGCAGCAGGGCCGGGGCAAGGGCGACGCCCTGATCACCGGCTTCGAGGCCTGCTCCGGCGACATCATCGTGATGGTCGACGCGGACGGCTCCGCCGACGGCAACGAGATCGTGTCGTACGTCTCCGCCCTCGTCTCCGGCGCGGACTTCGCCAAGGGCTCCCGCTTCGCCAACGGCGGCGGCACCGACGACATGACCTTCATCCGCTGGCTGGGCAACCGCGTCCTGTGCGCCATCGTCAACCGCAAGTTCGGCGCCCGTTACACCGACCTGTGCTACGGCTACAACGCCTTCTGGCGGCACTGCCTGGACAAGATCGAGCTGGACTGCACCGGCTTCGAGGTCGAGACCCTGATGAACATCCGGGTCGTCAAGGCCGGGCTGCGGGTGCAGGAGATCCCCAGCCACGAGTACCTGCGCATCCACGGCGTGAGCAACCTGCGCGCCGTGCGCGACGGGCTGCGCGTGCTGCGGGTGATCCTCAAGGAGCGGTCCAACCGGCGGGCGCTGCGCCGCCGCGGCCACCGCTCGCCGATGCTCGACACGGTCCGGGGAGAGGTGTCTTGAGCAAGAACGGCACCGGCACCGATACCGGTACCACCGATGCCACCGACTCCGGCGGCATCTCCGTCGTCATCTGCGTCTACACCGAGGACCGCTGGGCTGACATCCTCGCGGCCGTCGCCTCGGTGCGCGCGCAGACCCGGCCGGCCCTGGAGACCCTGCTGGTCGTCGACCACAACCCGGTGCTCCTCGACCGGCTGACCAAGGAGTACAAGGAGGTCGACGAGGTACGCGTGCTGCCCAACGCGGGCCCGCGCGGCCTGTCGGCCGGCCGCAACACCGGCGTCGCCGCCTCGCGCGGCGGCGTCATCGCCTTCCTCGACGACGACGCCGTCGCCGAACGGGACTGGCTGCGCCGCTTCGCCGACCCCTACAGCGACCCGCGGGTGATGGCGGTCGGCGGCCGGACCGTACCGGTCTGGTCCTCCGGCCGGCGGCCCGACTGGTTCCCCGAGGAGTTCGACTGGGTGGTGGGCTGCTCCTACCGGGGCCTGCCGCCCGGCCGGGTCCGGGTGCGCAACGTCCTCGGCGGCAACGCCTCCTTCCGGCGGGAGGCGTTCGAGATCGCCGGCGGCTTCGCCACCGGCATCGGCCGCGACGGCGACAAGCGGCCGCTGGGCGGTGAGGAGACGGAGCTGTGCATCCGGCTCAGCCGCGCGCGACCCGACGCGGTCCTGCTCGTCGACGACCGCGCGGTGATCCACCACAAGGTGCCCGAGGCCCGCGAGCACTTCGCGTACTTCCGTACCCGCACCTACGCCGAGGGGCTGTCCAAGGCGCTCGTCGCCCGCAGCGTCGGCACCGGCAAGGGGCTGGAGTCCGAACGCCGGTACACCACCCGGGTCCTGCCGGCCGGCGTCGCCCGTGGCCTGCGCGACCAGCTCCTGGGCCGCTCCGGCGGAGCCCGCCGCGCCGGCGCGATCATCGCCGGCGTCCTGACCGCCGCCGGCGGCTACGTGGTGGGAACCGCGAGGGCCCGGCGCGAGGGCACGACGTTCTCGGTGGTACGGATCGGCGAGAAGGCCGGGACCGCCGCCACCGGGGCCGCCGGACGGGAGGAGGACGCCGCATGACGCAGGCGCGGGTTCCGATCCTGATGTACCACGCGGTCACGGCCGAGCCGAACGACGCCACCCGGGCCCTCTCGGTCACTCCGGAGGCGTTCGCCGAGCAGATGGCGACGATCGCGGAGCGGAGGCTCACCCCGCTCACCACGGCCGGTCTGGCGGCCCGTTGGCGCTCCGGCCGGCCGCTTCCCGCCCGGCCGGTCCTGATCACCTTCGACGACGGCTACGAGGGCGTGCACCGGCACGCCCTCCCCGCCCTGGCCGAGCACGGCTTCCCGGCCACGCTCTTCGTGTCCACCGGCTGGCTCCGCGGCGCGTACGACACCGGCGGCGGCCTGGACACCATGCTGGACTGGGACCAGGTGCGCGAACTGGCCGAGGCCGGCGTCGAGATCGGCGGCCACAGCCACAGCCACCCGCAGCTCGACCAGCTCGACGACGCCACCCTGCGCGCCGAGCTGACCCGGTGCCGGGACATCGTCGCCGACGAACTGGGCTCCCTGCCCGTGTCGTTCGCCTACCCGTACGGCTACTCCAGCAGACGGGTGCGCACGGCGGTGCGGGAGAACGGGTTCGCCCAGGCGCTGGCCGTCGGCAACTCCCTCGCCCGCCGGGCCCAGGGGCCGTACGCCCTGCGGCGGGTGACCGTGCGGCGCGGCACGGGCGCCGAGGAGTTCGAACGGCTGCTCGACGGCCGGGCCGTCGCCCGCGCCTTCGCCCGGGACCGCGCCCTGACCAAGGGGTACGCGGTGGTCCGCAGAACCCGGCAGATCCACCGCAGGGCCGTCGGGGCCCTCGTCTGAGCGCACGGGCGCGGCCGGGGCGAGCGGGCCCCGGCCGCCTCCGTGCGGCGGCGCGCGGCGCACCGCACGTACCGGGCACATCCGACACACCGGCGCGCAGCACGGAAACCGGGTGCACGCGGGCCCCCGGTGCCGGATCATGGCGGCATGTCCGCGCACCCACACGACGCTCTGCCGATCCGGCTCACCGTCGACGACTCCGACTCCCCGTCCGATGTCGTCGACGCGCTGTTCCTCGGCCGCTTCGCGACGGGCGAGCAGCCGTACTCGCACGCGGTGAACATCGACCGCGTGCGCTCCGGCGCGAACCTGATCCCGACCGGGGCCCGCGTGCTGCGCGTCGCCCGGGACGACGACCGCAGCGCGACACTCGCCGAGGGCGACGGCTGGACGCTGCTGGTCTCCCGCTGGAACCGCGGCGCCGATGTCACGGTCACCGCCACCAGCGCCGAACTGGCCGCCAAGGTCCTCGACGAGGCCACGGACGGCGCGGCGGACGAACCCGAGCCCCAGCCGGAGAACGTGACCATGGGCTTCTGGTACGTCTCCCCGAGGCGCGGCCCGCACCGCACCACCCGGCAGATCTCCGCGGGCACGTGGGACGAGATCCGTCCCAACTACACCGCCCCGGTCGCCGAGGCGATGGACCACCTGATGGGGACGACCCCGGAGGACATCGCCGGCCGGCTGCTGCT
The DNA here is from genome assembly GCF_044455165.1 of Streptomyces sp. NPDC051315. Taxonomy (NCBI): domain Bacteria; kingdom Bacillati; phylum Actinomycetota; class Actinomycetes; order Kitasatosporales; family Streptomycetaceae; genus Streptomyces; species Streptomyces sp. NPDC051315. The sequence goes on along the minus strand of NZ_JBITEN010000010.1, from coordinate 77,819 downwards.
CCTGCACGGCCCGCCCGGCACCGGCAAGACCTCGGCGCTGCGCACCCTGGCCCGTTCCTGGCGGGACTGGTGCCAGGTGGACTGCGTCCTGGACCCCGAGCGCCTGTTCTCCGACGTCGGCTACCTCATGGACATCGCGATCGGGGAGGAGGACGGCACCGGCAAGGGCCGCTGGCGGCTGCTGCTCCTGGAGGACTGCGACGAGCTGATCCGGGGCGAGGCGAAGCACACGGCCGGCCAGGCGCTGTCGCGGCTGCTGAACCTGACCGACGGTCTGCTGGGCCAGGGGCGCAACGTCCTGGTGGGGGTCACCACCAACGAGGATTTGGAACGCCTGCACCCGGCGGTGGTCCGTCCGGGCCGCTGCCTGGCCCGGATCGAGGTCGGCCCGCTGACCCGCCGGGAGGCGGTGGACTGGCTCGGCACCGAGGACGGCGTGGGCCGTGAGGGCGCGACCCTGGCGGAGCTCTACGCGCTGCGGCGGGGCACCTCCCCGACGTCGGTGCCCGAGCCGCGGGAAGGGGCGGACGCGGGGCTGTATCTGTAGCCGGCCACGCGGGGTGTTTTGATGGAGGTATGACCCTGTTCGTCGGCACGTCGGGGTGGCAGTACAAGGACTGGAAGGACGTCCTGTACCCGGCCGACGTCCCCGTGCGACGGTGGCTGGAGGAGTACGCGGCGCACTTCGCCACCGTCGAGATCAACAACGCCTTTTACCGGCTGCCGTCCCGCGAGACCTTCGCGTCCTGGGGCGAGCGCGTCCCGCCGGACTTCGTGGTCGCGGTCAAGGCGAGCCGGTACCTGACCCACATCAAGCGGCTGCGGGACCCGGAGGAGCCGGTGCACCGCCTGATGAGCCACGCGGCCGGTCTCGGCGCCCGCCTCGGCCCGGTGCTCCTTCAGCTCCCCCCGACCCTGCGCGCGGACCCGGACCTGCTCGACGCCTGCCTTACCCGTTTCCCGTCCGGCACGCGCGTGGCGGTCGAGCCGCGCCACGACTCCTGGTGGACACCGGCGGTCCGCGAGGTCCTTCAGGCCCGCGGCGCGGCCCTGTGCTGGGCCGACGCCCACTCCCGCCCGGTCACGCCCCTGTGGCGGACCGCCGACTGGGGCTACGTCCGCTTCCACCAGGGCCGCGCCCGCCCCTGGCCCCACTACGGCCGCCGCGCCCTGGAGACCTGGCTCGACCGCATCGCGACCACCTGGCCGGCCCACGCGGACGTGTACGCCTACTTCAACAACGACCCCGGCGGCGCGGCCGTGGAGGACGCGATGACGTTCGGGAGGGCGGCGGAACGGGCGGGCCTGAACCCGACCCGCACCCCGGACCGCGCGTCCCTGTCCCACCGGTGACACTCGGGCGGCCGCCCGCCCGGGAGACCACCCCGGCCTCCGTCCCCGCGGCACCGCGGAGCCGCGGCTCCGCTCCGAGCCCACTCCCGGGGGTCGCCTCCTGCGCGTCCCCCGGAGACCGTCCCCGGCTCGCTCCCCGCAGGCCGGCCGATCCCATGTCCTCGTGCCGTCCCGTCGGGCCGTCCCGGGCCGATCTCCTGGGGACCCGTCCCTGACTCACCCCCGGCAGGCCCTCCCCGGCCCCACCCGCAGACCATCTGCGCCCCCACCGGGAAACCGCCCCGGCCGACCCGCAGACCGTCCCGGCCCACGCCGGGGAACCACCCGGCCCCACCGCGGACCACCTCCGACCACGCCCGCTGACCGCGCCACCTGTGCCCACCCCCGCAGGCCGCCTCCGAGCGCGTCCCCGAAGACCGTCCCTGTCTCACCCCCGGGCAAACGGCCCCGGGTCCACCCGCGGACCCTCCCGACCCGCCCCGATCCGTCCCCGCCAACCGCCCGACTCATTCCCGAGACCGCCACCCACGGCTCTCCCCTAGGCCGCCGCCCACGGCTCACCCCACAGACGGCATCCACGGCTCTCCCGTGGCCGCCCCCCAGAACTCACCCCTCACGGATCGCCGCCCGCAGCGCTCACTCCCCGTAAGCCGCCCGCAGGGCGTCCCGTACGCCGGCCAGGGCTTCCTCTTCCGTGAGTCCCAGTCGTCGTGCGCGCTCCGCGTAGGCCTGGGCGGCCGTGGCCGTCTCGCGGGCGGCGGCCGAGCCCGCGGCGGCGACATACGTGCCGTGGCGGCCCCGCGTCTCGATCACCCCGTCGGTCTCCAGCGCCCGGTACGCCTTGGCGACCGTGTTCGCCGCCAGCCCGAGCGACTCGGCGAGGCCCCGCACGGTCGGCAGCCGATAGCCCACGGGCAGCTCGCCCGACCGGGCCTGCTCGGCGATCTGCGCCCGCACCTGCTCGTACGGCGCGGCACCCTCAGCGATGTGGATCTTCAAGGTCACGGCCCGATTGTCCCGTACCCGCCGGAAAATGGGAGGCATCCGCTCATCCCCGGCCCGTAGCGTGCGCTCACATGACCGTCATCGTGCGTGATCTGCGCCCCGGCGTCCCGGCCGACCTGGAGGGCTTCGTCCGGGTCCGGGACCTGGCGCTGCCCTACCTGATCTTCACCCCGGAGTCCGTGGCCCACGACGCGGCCCGTGCCCACCCCGACGCCCGCTCGCGCCGGCTGGTCGCCGAGGAGGACGGCGAGATCGTCGGCACGGCCCAGGTGGGCCTCGCCCACGACAGCCCGGAGCCCGGCCAGGGCTTCCTCAACGTGTACGTGGACCCGGCACGGACCGGCCGGGGCGCGGGCACGCTGCTGGTGCGCACCGCCGAGGAGCACCTGGCGGCGCACGGGGCGACCCGGTTGTTCTCCTGGGTGCTGGACGATCCCCGCAACCTCGCCTACGCCGAGCGGCGCGGCTACCGGCCGAGCCGCTCCGCGCACTTCCTCACCCTCGACCTGGCGAACGCCGCCCTGCCCCCGCTCCCGGACCCGCCTCCCGGTGTCGCCCTGCGCACCGCGGCCGACTTCGCCGACGATCCCCGCCCGCTGTTCCTGCTGGACGCGGAGACGGTGTCCGACGAACCGGGCGACATCAGCACGGAGTTCACGGACTACGAGGCCTGGGTCGAGGAGAACTGGCGGCATCCGCTCCTCGACCTGGAGCTGACCTCGGTCGCCGTGGCCGACGGCCGTCCCGTCGCCTTCAGCGTGGCCCACACCGACGGCGCCACCCGCTACCGCTCGGGCATGACCGGCACCGCTCGCGCCCACCGCGGCCGGGGCCTCGCCAAGCTCGTCAAGAACGACTCCCTGCACCGCGCCCGCGCCGCCGGGTACACGCTGGCCCTGACCGGGAACGACACGGACAACGGCCCGATGCTCGCGATCAACAAGTGGTTCGGGTACGAGATCCGCGCGACGGAGGTGCGCCATGTCCGCGAACTCGGCTGACGCCATCGGCTCCCCGCGCCAGGTGGACGTCGTCCTCGTCAAGGGCGGCCGGACGAAGATCCGTTACCCGGCGGAGCTGCTGTCCGACGACGGCACGCGCTTCGCCGTCCGTGCCGCCTGGGCGGGCGAGGGCGTCCGCGACTTCGGCTTCGTACGGTTCGAACCGGGTGACGTCTTCACGGAGTACTACTGGCGTGACCGCTGGTACTCCGTGAAGGAGGTCCGCGACGCGGCGGGCGCCCTGAAGGGCTGGTACTGCGACATCACCCGGCCCGCGACGCTCTCCGGCGGCGAACTGGTCGTCGAGGACCTCGACCTGGACCTGTGGCGGTCCGCCGACGGCACGGACGTACGACGGCTGGACGAGGACGAGTTCGAGGAGAGCGGGCTGGCGCGACGGGACCCCGAAGCCGCGGCCGCCGCGATGACCGCGCTGGACGAGCTGGAGGAGTTCGCCACGGTCGAGGGCGGCCTGGAATCGCTGCTGGCGTAGGGGGGCGGCCTCATACGGTCGCCACCACCGCGTACCGCTCGTCCGCCACCTCTCTCCCCCACAGCCGCGCGTCGTCCGACAGCCGCTCCACGCGCGCGTGCCCGGTGAGCGGGGCCAGCAGGGCGGTGAGCCGGTCCGCGGGTATGCCGACGGGGCCGACCGTGCCCCACACGCCCTCGACCAGCACGAGCCGCCCTCCGGGGCGCAGCAGGTCGCACCAGCGCCGCAGGACGCGTGCCGGGTCGGGCAGGGCCCACAGCAGGTGCCGTACGAGGACGGTGTCGAAGCGCCGGCTGCCGACCGGGGGCGCCGCCGCGTCACCGAGAAGGCACATCGCGTCCCGTCCGGCGAGTTTGGCGCGAGCCAGGCCGATCATGGCCGGGGAGCGGTCGACAGCGATGACGTGGTGTCCCTGCTCGGCGGCGAGCAGGGACAGACTGCCGGTGCCGCAGCCGAGGTCGAGCAGGTCGCAGGCGCGCTGGGGAAGCCATCCGCGCAGCCTGTCCTCCCAGGCCGCGCGCACCTCGGGGTCGCGCAGGCCGTGGTCGGGCTCGTCGTCGAAGGCGGCGGCGGCCGCGTCCCAGTCGACACGTACCGAAGTCGTCCCGTCACTCTGGTTTGCCATACCCCCAAGAGTGACACCCACCACTGACAGTCGAATCGTGACAGCCGCCACTGACAGAACAGGCGGCGATGAGGAACTCTCCCCGCACGGGTCTACCTCCGTGAAACCGCGGAACCCGGTAGCCCTGAAGGAGGCAGCCATGCGCCGTACGACCGTGCAGAAGCCCCTGAAGAAGACGGACTCCCGCCGGCTCCGCGACGAGGTGGACGACCGCCCCGCCGGCCGCCCCGAGGTGCGCAAGGACATCGCGCGCACCTGGTGGCCCGACGGGTGACAGCGCCCGCGGCCCGCGTCAGGCGAGCCGCTTGCGGTAGTGGAGGCGGTCGTAGGGGCCGCCGACCCGTCGTTCCACGACCTCGTAGCCGTACTTCGGATAGATCTTCCTGTTCTCCCCCATCATCGCGTCGTGTGGAGCCTGACCTCGGGCAGGCCGAGCGCACGCGCGTGTGCGTCCACGAAGTGCAGCAGCCGCCGCCCCACGCCCGTGCCATGGGCGTCGGGGCGGACGGCGACGCTGTGCAGGTACAGGTGGTCCGCGCACGGTCCGCGCACGCCTCGACCACCACCAGGCCGGCGACGGGCTCACCGGTCACGAACACCCTGCCCGCGGTCACGTCCGCCGCGTGGTCCGCCTCCATGGGCTGCGGTACGACCCCGATCCGCTCGATGTACGGGCGGTACGCGGCGTCGGTCCGCCCGCACGGCCGGTACGTCGGCCGCCGTGGCGGGCCGGATCCCCTCGCTCGTCCCCCTGCTCGTCAGGGCGCGCACGCCACCTTCCTCATCTCAGTCTGAGCGCTTCCTTAAGGCGACCCTAAAGATCGTCTCCGGCCACCCTCAGCAGGCGATTTCGCGGTTTCTTGGTTCCGGCACACATCAGCACCGGTTCCGAGGAGAGCCCCATGCCCGCACGCCGCAAGGCCGTCATCATCGCCGCACTGGGTCTGACCCCGACGGCCCTGACCGGGCTGTCCGCCGCTCCCGCGGCCGCGCACGGCTCGATGGGCGACCCGGTCAGCCGCGTCGCGCAGTGCTACGCGGAGGGCCCCGAGAGTCCCGACTCGGACGCCTGCAAGGCGGCCGTCGCGGCCGGCGGCACGCAGGCGCTGTACGACTGGAACGGCATCCGCATCGGCGACGCGAACGGCCGCCACCAGGAGCTGATCCCGGACGGCAAGCTGTGCAGCGCGAACAACGCCGCGTTCAAGGGCCTCGACCTGGCCCGCGCCGACTGGCCCGCGACGAGCGTGCGCGGCGGCTCGTACACCTTCCGGTACCGCGTGACCGCCCCGCACAAGGGCACCTTCACGGTGTACGTCACCAAGGCCGGTTATGACCCCGCGCAGCCGCTGGCCTGGTCGGACCTGGACCTGGCGCATCCGGTGGCGACGGCCACCGACCCGGTCGCGTCGGGCGGTTTCTACACCTTCTCCGGCACCCTGCCCGAGCGTTCGGGCCGGCATCTGCTGTACGCGGTGTGGCAGCGCTCGGACAGCCCGGAGGCGTTCTACTCCTGCTCGGACGTCACCTTCGGGGGGAGCGCCCCGGCCGCTCCGGCCGCCTCCGCGCCCTCCGAGGAGCAGATCGAGGACGGCGCCGACAAGTCGACGATCGAGCACCACGGCCACGGCGACGACGACGCCACCACGACCACGGACCCGACCACCGCCCCGGCGGACACCGCCGCCGCACCGGCCGGCGACTCCGCCACCGACCCGTCGTCCGCGGCCCCGGCGGCCCCCGCGGCCGCGGACGACGCCCCGAAGGCCGCGGCGGCCAACGAGCCGAAGGCCGCAGGCGCGGGCGGGAGCCTCGCCGAGACCGGTGGCGACGGCAGCACCCCGTACCTCGTCGTCGGCGGCGCGGCCGTGCTGGCGCTGGGCTCGGCGCTGCTGTTCGGATCGGTGCGGCGGCGCGCGGCGGGTGGCGGCCGGCACGGCCGCTGACCCCACGCACTCCGGGGCCCGACCGGCGGCTCAGGCCGGTCGGGCCCCGGCGCGACCCCGCTGTCAGCCGATCACCGACGCGCAGGTGGTGGGGGTGGCGTGCGCCGGATCGAGCGCGTTGGCCACCTCGTGGAAGGCGATGCGGTCGGTCAGCCCGAGCAGCGCGTGCTCGGACAGGTCGAGCGGGCACAGGTTCTGGATGAGTACGTTGGTGACGTCGCTCCCGCTCAGGAACTGCGACCGGTACGGCGTCACCACCTCGTCGTACCTGGTGGCGATGACCGTGTAGCGGACGCCGGGGACGGTGTCGCCGCCCGCGTTGAGCCTGGTCATGAAGGCGGAGCCGGCGATCTGCTGGGCGAGGGCGGGGGTGGCCGCGGTGAGCAGGTCCTCGGCGCCGGGGAAGTACGGCAGCAGGCGGGTGAGCCCGGCGAGGGTGGTGCCGTGGTTGTTGGGGGCGATGCCGACGAGGGCGTTCACCTTGGCGGCGCCGCCGAGGAACTTCAGGTAGTAGCGGGGCATCATGCCGCCCTGCGAGTGGCCGACGAGGTCGGCCTCGGCGGCGCCGGTCGCGGCGAGCACCTTGTCGACGTAAACGGAGAGTTGCTCCGCCGACTTGTCGATGGGGCCGAGACCGTGGAAGAAGGGGACGCCCGGGAGCCGGCCGTAGTCGAGGGAGAAGACGCAGTAGCCGCGGCCCTTCAGGTAGGGCGCGAGGGCGAGCCAGTTGTCGACGGAGTTGGCGAACGTGCCGTGGACGAGGACGACGGGGCGCGGGTGGGCGGCGGAGGGCTCGCAGTCGTAGTCGTTCCAGCCGCCTGCGCTCCCGGCGGCGCTCGGGCGGGGGGCGGGGTCGGAGGCGGTGGCGGTGGCCGGGACCGTGACGGTCGCCGCGGTGGCCAGCAGCACGGCGGCCAGCGGTCTGAGCAGGCGCTTCCAGGGCAGCATCGCGTGATCTCCTTGCGGCTCAAGGGAGGTTCGACGGCCTTACGCCTGGTGACCCGGATCACAAGGATGCTGTTCACTCGTCAAGTTACGAGCGAGTAGGTGAAGTGGGAAGTTACGCGTCGGTAAAAAATCCGCGTGACAGCCGGAGGTCGCGCTACCCCTGACGTTCCGTCACCAGAGGGGCCTGAGGGGACCATAGGGGGCGATGCGCGCCAAACCGTCCCGCAACGCACGCACTTCGCCCTCCCCGAGCACCTCGGCCCACGCCCGCACGGCCTCGGCTGCGGCCTCCTCCGCGGCCCGGGTGCACTCCCACCCGCGCCCGGTCAGCACGACCAGGCGGGCCCGCGCGTCCCCGGGGTGCGGCCGGCGCTCGACGTATCCCTTGCGGACGAGCTCGTCGACGAGCTGGCTCGCCGCCTGCTTGGTCACCCCGAGATGGGCGGCCAGTTCGGTGACCGTCGCACCGTCCGGGGCGAGCCGGGCGAAGGCGAAGCCGTAGGCGGGCCGCCCCTCGAAGCCGCGAGCCTCGACCCCGTCGCTGATGCGCCGGGTGAGGTCGCCGGCGGCGGCGAGCAGGGCGGCGGTCAGGGCGAGGGCTTCGGAGTTCTGCACGCCTGCAATGAAACACCCTTGACGAGATGGTCAAGCGGCTTGACCATGAAGGCGGAGAAACTGGTCAAGGAGCTTGACCAGCTGTCCGAGTCAGGAGTTCCCCATGCCCGTCGTCCGTCCCTCCGACGCCGTCACCCACGAGATCCACGGCGCCCGCTTCGTCTCGTTCGCCAACCCGCTGACCGGCAGCAAGGAGCTGGCCGCCTGGCGGGGCGAGATCCCGCCGGGGACGAAGGCGCCCGCGCACACCGTCACCCGGGAGGAGATCTTCCATCTGCTCGTCGGCGAACTGCTCCTCACCCTCGACGGACGCACCGAGCGGATCACGGCGGGCGACACCGTGATCGTCGGTCCGGGCACGACCCTGAGCGTCGAGAACCCGGCCGACCACACGGCGATCTCGTGGGTCACCACCTCGCTCGGACTGGAGGCGGTCCTGGAGGACGGCACGCGGATCACGCCTCCGTGGGCCAACTGATCTCCGCGCCGGGCGGGGTCACGCCGCCAACCCCCCGGGCATCACCGCCCTCGGCCCGAATTTCGCCCGCGCGCGGTCGGCGACCTCCTCGAGGCGGCGGGCCTTCTCGTCGACGGGGTCGAAGGTGAGCTGGTGGGAGGCCTGTTCGGCGGGGGTGAGGCCCTCGACGCGCAGGGCGACGGCCCGGACGCGGGCGCGCTGGAGGCCGAGCGCCTCGTACAGGGCGTACGCCGTCCTCGTCAGGTCCGCCGAGTGCGCGGTGGGCTCCCCGAGCGTGCGGCTGCGGGTCGTCGCGGAGCGGTCGGCGTAGCGGACGGTGAGGGTCAGGGTGCGGCAGACCTTCTCCACGGCGCGCAGTCGGGCGCCCAGTTCCTCGGTGGCCGACAGGAGCGCCCTGCGGTGGCGGACCGGGTCCAGTTCGTCGCGGTCGAAGGGGCGTTCGGTGGCCAGGGAGCTGGAGACGGCGTTCGGGACGACCCGGCCCCGGTCGATGCCGTTCGCCTTCTCCTGCAGCTCCCGGCCCGCCTTCGCGCCGACCAGGCGCTGGAGCGTGGACAGCGGCGCGGCGGCGACCCGGCCGAGGGTGTCGAGGCCGTACTCGCACAAGGTGCGGGCGGTCGCGGCGCCGACGCCGGGCAGCGCGGCGACGGGCTTCCCGGCGAGGAACTCCCCCACCGCGTCCTCGGGCACGGCACACGTCACCCCGGGCCGGGCCTCCCGCAGCGCCATCCGGGCCAGCATCGGGCCCGGCCCGGCACCGATGGCGCAGTCGACCCCGTGCAGCGCGAGCGACCGTACCCGGATCACGGAGGCCAGTTCGACGGCGCTGCGCCCGAAGTAGCGTTCGGCGCCCCGCAGGTCGGCCAGCGCCCCGTCCGGCGGCAGCGCCTCGACCACCGGGGTGAACTCCTCGAGGAGCCCGAGCAGTCCCGGCAGGGCGCTCTCGTGCGTCGGCGGCAGCTGGAAACGTACGCAGAGGATGGTCATCCCGCACTCCCCGGACTCTGGTGCCACAACTTCCTTCCCACCGCGGGCCCCTCGCCCGCGGGGCGCAGGTCGGCCCAGGGGTGCATCTCGTACCCCGTGGGCATCCGGATGCGCCGCCGCTCCATCGCGTCCTGGGCCGCGGAGCCGGCCGGCGCGGGCAGCCCGTCGGACCCGGCGAGCCGCCTGCGCGCCGGACCGTCGTCGGACCCGGACCCGGACCCGGCCTCGGCCTCGGACCCGGGGCCGGCCGGTTCGGCCAGCCGGGCCGCGACCCCTTCGAGCCCCTCCTCGCGCCGCACCTCGAGCAGGTCGGCGAGGTTCCACGCGGCGGCGCCCACCACGCTGAGGCTGCGCGAGCCGCGCCGCTGCACCACCCCGCGCACCAGCAGCAGCCAGGAGTGGAAGACGGTGTGGGCGCAGGCGTCGTGGGAGTCGTCGAAGAAGGCGAGGTCGACCAGGCCCGTGCCGTCGTCCAGGGTGGTGAAGACGACCCGCTTGCCGGAGCGGATCGGCGGGGTCTGCGTGGCCGCCTTGGCGCCCGCGACCAGCACCGTCTCTCCGTGCCGGGCCTCGCGCAGCCGGCGCGCCGGCACCACGCCCAGTTCGTCGAGGAAGGTGCGGTAGTCGTCCATCAGGTTGCGTGAGGCGTCCATGGACAGCACGCCCAGCTCCGCGCTGAGCTTCTCCGCGGAGGTGAGGTCGGGCAGTCCGGCCCCGGCGGTCTTCCGCCCGCCGGCCAGCGGGAGTTGGCCACCGCCCGCGCCCCGCGCGCCCCGGTGCAGCTCGGTCAGGTGCAGTTGCAGGTCCCGCCGGTTGGCGCCGAAGTCGTCCAACGCGCCCACCTGCGCCAGGCGCTGGGCGAGCGGCCGGCTCGGCCGCGCCCGCTCCCAGAAGTCGAGCAGCGAGGCGTACGGCTGTCCGTCCGCGATCCGCCGGGCCTCGGCCTCGCTGATGCCGTGCACGTCGGAGAGGGCCAGCCGCAGCCCCCAGGTGCCGGACGGTTTCGAGGACCCCGCGAATCCCCGGGATTCAGACACCAGTTCGATACGGTGGGCGACTCCCGACCGGTTCACGTCCAGCGGCAGGATCGGCACCCCGCGCCGCCGCGCGTCCGCCAGCAGCAGCCGCTTCGGGTACATCCCGGGGTCGTGCGTGAGCAGCCCGGCGTAGAAGGCGGCCGGGTGATGCGCCTTCAGCCACGCCGACTGGTACGTCGGTACGGCGAAGGCCACCGCGTGCGCCTTGCAGAAGCCGTACGAACCGAAGGCCTCGACGATCCCCCAGGTCCGCTGAATCGTTTCCGCGTCATATCCCCTGGCCGCCGCGTGCTGCGCGAACCACACCTTGATCCGCCCCTGCGACTCCGGGTCGGACAGCCCGCGCCGCACCCGGTCCGCCTCGCCGCGCCCGCAGCCGGTCATGACGGCGACGATGTCGATGACCTGCTCGTGGAAGACGACGACCCCGTACGTCTCCTTCAGCGGACCCTCCAGGTCGGGGTGCGGGTACCTGACCGGCGCCCGCCCGTGCCGCGCCTCGATGAACGGTCGCACCATGTCGGCGGCGACCGGACCGGGCCGGAACAGCGAGATGTCGACGACCAGGTCGTGGAAGGTGCTCGGCTGGAGCCGCCCGACCAGGTCCCGCTGTCCCGGCGACTCGATCTGGAAGCAGCCCAGCGTCTCGGTGGACCGGATCAGCGCGTACGTCGCCGGGTCGCCCGGCGGCAGCGCGTCCAGGTCGACCTCGGCGCCCGACGTGCGCTTCACCTCCGCGACCGCGTGCGCCATCGCCGACTGCATCCGCACGCCCAGCACGTCCAGCTTGAGCAGCCCGAGGTCCTCGACGTCGTCCTTGTCGAACTGGGACATGGGGAAGCCCTCGCCGCTGGTCGGCATCACCGGCGTACGGGCCAGGAGGGAGGCGTCGGAGAGCAGGACCCCGCAGGGGTGCATGGCGACGCCGCGCGGCAGGGCGTCCAGGGCCTCGACCAGGTCCCAGAGCCTTCCGTACCTCTCCCGCTCCTCGGCGAGGGCCTTGAGCTCGGGCAGTTCGTCGAGGGCCGCGCGGGCGTCGCGGGCCCGGATGTGCGGGAAGGACTTGGCGACGCGGTCGATGTCCGCGGGGTCCATGGACAGGGCCGCGCCGACGTCACGGATCGCGTGGCGCACCCGGTACGTCTCCGGCATGGCGACCGTCGCGACCCGCTCGGCGCCGAACCGGCCGATGATCGCCCGGTAGACCTCCAGCCGGCGCGCGGACTCCACGTCGATGTCGATGTCGGGCAGCACGACCCGTTCCTTCGACAGGAAGCGCTCCATCAGCAGCCCGTGCTCGATCGGGTCCGCGTGCGCGATGCCGAGGAGGTGGTTGACGAGGGAGCCGGCGCCGGAGCCGCGCGCGGCGACCCGGATGCCCATCGTCCGCACGTCGTCGACGACGTGGGCGACGGTCAGGAAGTAGGAGGCGAAGCCGTGGTGGGCGATGATGTCCAGCTCGCGGTGCATCCGCTCCCAGTAGTCGCGCCGCCCGTCGTAGCCGCGCAGCACCATCCCCGCCGCCGCCCGCGAGGCCAGCGCCCGCTGGGCGGTACGGCGGCCGGCGCCGACGAGGTGCGGCTCGGGGAAGTGGACGGTGCCGATGCCGAGGTCGTCCTCGGGGTCGACCAGGCACTCGGCGGCCGTGGCCCGGGTCTGCTCCAGCAGGCGGTGGGCGGTGTCGCGCCGGAAGCCGGCGGCCTCGACGATCCGCTCGGCGGCCCGCAGCATGGCCTGCGTGTCCTTCAGCCAGGCCTCACCCGAGTCCAGCTCCTTGGTCGGGTCGATGGGCACCAGACGGCGGGCGGCGTCCAGGACGTCGGCGACCGGGCCCTGGCCGGGGTCGGCGTACCGGACGGCGTTGCTGAGCACCGGGCGGATCCGCTGGTCGGCGGCGAAGCCGACGGTGCGCGCGGCGAGACGCAGGGAGCCGGGGCCGGTGCCGGTCCGGCCGTGCCAGACGGCCTCCAGACGCAGGGCGTCGCCGTAGGCCTCCCGCCAGGGGGCCAGCAGCCTGGCCGCGCGGTCCGGGCGCCCCGCGGCGAGGGCGCGGCCGACGTCGGAGTCGGGGCCGAGCAGGACGGTCAGGCCGTCTCCCGCGTTGTCGGCCCAGGACAGCAGGGGGGTGTCCGCGGCGGTGTGGGCGGCGGACACGAGCCGGCACAGGTCGGCCCAGCCGCGGGCGCCGTCGCGGGCGAGGAAGGTGACGCGGGGGGTCGACTCGTCGACGAAGGCACCTCCGCGCACGGGGGTGCGGCGCCTCTCCCGTCGTACGGCTCCGTCGTTCCGTACCGGCTCGGGGGCCGCCACCGCCAGGTCCACCCCGAACAAGGGCCGTACGCCCGCCTTCGCGCAGGCCTTGGCGAAACGGACCGTGCCGGCGAGGGTGTCGCGGTCGGTGAGAGCGAGGGCGTCCATGCCCCGCTCGGAGGCGCGCTCGGCCAGCCGCTCCGGGTGCGAGGCGCCGTAGCGCAGGGAGAACCCCGAGACGGTGTGCAGATGCGTGAAACCCGGCACACGCACCTCCCGCACTCGAGCCCGAGTGGGCCGACCACCGGCCCTCGAACATCAGTTCCCAACTCTCTCACCTCCACCATAGACCAATTCCCGAACATCTGTACGACATCCGTTCGAGCGCGTCCCACCTGCGCAAACGCCCGGACGCCCGGACCGTGGGGACATGACACGGACCGCCGGTGCCGACGCCCGGCACCCGTCCTTCCTCGCCGAGGTGAAGGACGCCGGCACCCCGCGCGCCACCCTGCTGGTGATCGGCGTGGTCGCCCTCCACCCGCGCTCCCTCGCCTCCTACCGGGGCGCGCCGCACGACCCGCAGCCCAGGACGTGCCCATCGGGGTCGTCGCGCCGGGGACCGCGGACGCGCGGACGGTGGCCCGGCTGGAGCGGCTCCCCGGCGGGCCGCCGGACCCGCGCGCGGTGGCCGACGCGGCGACGACGCGGGAGCGGATCCGGGACCCCACCGGGAGATCGACGGGCACGACACCAAGAGGCTGTCGTCCTTCCACCTGACCGCCGGCCGGCGCGTGGGCGGCTACCTGTGCGCGTCGATCATGGCGATCAGCGCCGGCCGCGCCACTGGTCCTGTCGGCGCGGGCGGCCGCCGGGGTGGTGATCACGCTGCTGGCGGCGGGGCTGCGAGGGGGCGCGCCGACACCTGAACTCCGTACAGCGCTCCCGACGGTGCTCCCGCGCGCCGCCCCCCGCCTGGCGCTCCCGCCTGGCGCCTCCGTACGACGGCCCCGGCATTTCCGTACGACGGCCCCCGCCGGACGCCTCCCTGCGACGCCGAAGTCCCGCCCCTCGTGCGCGGGGCGGGACCTCACAGAGCGGTGCGGCGCCGGATCAGCCGATCTGCGTGCCCGTCGCCGCCAGCGCCTCCGTCACCGGCTGGAAGAACGTCTCCCCGCCCGACGTGCAGTCGCCGCTGCCGCCGGAGGTGAGGCCGATCGCGCTGCTGCCCGAGAAGAGGGAGCCGCCGCTGTCACCGGGCTCGGCGCAGACGTCGGTCTGGATGAGGCCGGTGACGATGTCGCCGTTGCCGTAGTTCACGGTGGCGTCCAGGCCGGTGACCGTGCCGGAGTGCACCTGGGTCGTCGAGCCGCTGCGGGTGACCTTCATGCCGACGGTGGCCTCGGCGGCGCCCGTGATCGCCTGCGCGGAGCCGTTGTAGAGGTTCACCTCGCTCGGGTGGTCGACGTCGGCCGTGTACTTGACGAGGCCGTAGTCGTCGCCGGGGAAGCTGGAGGTCTCGTTCGTGCCGATCGCGGCGCCGGAGGAGTCCGACCAGGTCGAGACGGACTCGGTGCAGTGACCGGCGGTCAGGAAGTACGGCTCGCCGCCCTTGACCACGTTGAAGCCGAGCGAGCAGCGCCCGCCGCCTCCGGTGACGGCGTCGCCGCCCGCGACGAAGGGGGTGAACTCCCCCTTGGTGCGCTGGAGCCGCGCCGTGGGGCCGAGGCCCTCGACCACCTTGGTGAGCCGCGCCCACTCGGTGCCGGAGACCGTGCGGTCGGCGGTGACGACGACCTTGTTGGTGGTCGGGTCGGTCACCCAGGAGGTGCCGGGGACGGTCGCGCCGTTCTCGAGCGTCGTACGGGCGCTCTTCAGTTCGGCGAGGGAGTTCTCGACGAGTCTGGCCTTGGCGCCGGCCGCCTCGACGGTCTTCGCGGCGGCCTCGTCGAGCACGTTCACCACGAGGCTCCTGGCCTTCGCGTCGTAGTACGCGCCCGCCGCGTCGGCGCCCAGGTCCGCGCCGAGGGTCGAGGCGAGCTTTCCGGCCGCCAGAGCCGTGAGGAGTCGGGGCTCGGAGGGCTGCGGGGTCTCGCTGGCGTTCGCAGTCTGGAAGGTGACACCCGCGGCGACGAGGGCGGCGATGCCCGCTCCCGCCATGACGGCCCGCCGCCGGGGTATGCGTCGGTGCTTCAACTCGTGTCCTCCTGTGGGGGGTCGGCCCGGACGGTTGTGGGGACCGTCCCGGGCCGGAAGGCTGGGTTGACGGGCGCCCACTCTTCCGAACCGCGCAGGGAGCACACAAGGTCGACTTCAGGACGCGCACACGGTGACCACCGCGCGCCTTCGGCGCCTTCACCACCCCGTTCACGCCGGGAGAGTTCGCGCTGCAAACGCTACGCGTGAGTAACCGTGTACAGGGTGGTGAGGTCTGGCCCTGGCTCGAATTCGCCCTTTCCTCAGGCGCGGTGGACGCCCGGTGCGGAGCCGCCCGTCCACCGGAACCGCCGCGCGGGCGCCGGTGAACCGCTCCGGCCGGCCCCAACGGGAAGCCCCCGCACGCCGGTTGCGTGCGGGGGCTCGCCTGCCTCTGGCCGCAGGTCGTGCGGTGGGATCAGAAGACGCTGACGCCGTAGGCGTTCAGGGCCTCCACCACGGGCTGGAAGAAGGTCGTGCCGCCGGAGGTGCAGTTGCCGCTGCCGCCGGAGGTCAGACCGTAGGCCACGCCGTTGGTGCCATAGAGCGCGCCACCGGAGTCGCCGGGCTCGGCGCAGACCGTGGTCTGGATCATGCCGTAGACGACGTCGCCGCCACCGTAGTTGACGGTCGCGTTCAGGGCGGTGACGCGGCCGGTGTGGATGCCGGTGGTCGAGCCGTCACGGGTCACCGCGGTGCCCACGCTCGGGGTGGCCGCGCTGGTGATGTCCGTGTTGCCGGCCGTGCCCGACTTGGCGATCGACGTGTTGCTGTACCGGACGATGCCGTAGTCGTTCGTCGGGAAGCTGGAGCCCGTGGTCGGACCGAGGACCGTGGTGCGGGCGGAGTTCGAGTACCAGGTGCCCGCGCCGTCGGTGCAGTGACCGGCCGTCAGGAAGTAGTAGTTGCCCGCGCTGTCACGGACGTTGAAGCCGAGGGAGCAGCGCCAGCTACTCGCATAGATGGCGTCGCCGCCCGCGATGTACTTCTGGAACTTGCCCTCGGTGCGCTTGATCGTCAGAGCGTCGGCGTTGACGCCGGCCTGCTCCTTGATCTTCGCTATCTCGGCCTGGGAGACCGTGCTGTCGACGGTGACGACGACCCGGTTGGTCTTGCTGTCGACCGCCCAGGCGGTGCCCGGGATGTCGGCCTTGAGCACCGAGCTGCTGGCGCTCTTGAGTTCGGCGGCGCTGAACGGGGTGGCGTCGGCCGCGCTCGCGTGGGGAATGGCGATGGCGGCCGCGGCGACGAGTCCGGTGGCGACGGCGGTCAGCCGGGTCCGTCTCGAGATGCCGCTGGTGGGGGTGGTGCGCTCGATCCTCACGTTTCGTTCCCTCCCAGGGGAAGTCGGGGGCCCGCGTGGGGTCGGGGCCCGTGAGGCGCAGTCGAGGGCCACCGGTGTCCGGATTCCGAACATCGCATGACCCTGACAAGCGCTGAGGGGGAGTATTCGGCCGAACGGACGGTCGGCGCAAGGGCGTCTTTCGGCCGTCAACCTTTGAATCAACTGAGTAGTCGGCCCCTCCCTCGGCCGGTCTCAGGCGAGGTGGCGCTCCCCCGCCGCGATCCCGACGGGCAGCGTGTTCCCCGGCGGCGGGAAGGGGCAGACGAAGTGGTCGGCGAAGGCGCACGGCGGCAGTTGGGCACGGTTGAAGTCCACCGTCGTACGCCCCTCGGCGTCGGGCGCTGCCGGGTACAGGAACCGGAACCGGTAACTGCCGTCCCCGCTGGTGGCGTCGGCGAACACCGCCCACAGCGAGCCGTCGCCCTGCACGCTCACCCGGAGGGCGAGCTCCCGCCCGTCGAGCCGGAACGCCACCTCCCCGGCGAGGCCGAGCCCGCGCTCCCGCCCGTCGGCGTTCGGCACCCGCACCGTGCGGCCCTCGTCGTACGGCGTGAAGCGCCCCGGCACCGACCAGCGCGGGTCGTACGGGGTGGCCTCGATGCCCCGGAACCGGCGCCTGGCGCCGGCCTCCGGATCGAAGTCACGCACCCCCCACACTCCTTCGCGGACCAGCACGACCAGGCGCCGCTCGCCGAGCCCGACCCGGGCCGCGGCGACCGGCCCCTGGTCGGCGGCGAGCCGCACCTCGCCGCTGAACGGCTCGCCGTCGACCGTCAGCCCGTCGGCGTCGGTCGCGGTGAGCACCACCCCCTTCTCATCGGCCACCCACGTCCCGGTGATGTCCGGAAGTCGCCCGCCCGGGAAGTCCTCCAGCCAGTGGGTGCCGGTGAGCGCGAGCGGCCCGTAGGGCGACGACACCGTCGCGGTGCGGTACTCGTGCCACTGCTTCCAGTCGTCGGATGCGTCCGTCATGTGATCAACCCTTCCTTCCGGGGGCCTCCCCCGGTCACGGCGTACAGGTCGGCGGGGCGGGACAGGCCCAGGTGCTCCCGGAGTGTGCTGCCCGGATAGAAGGTGCGGAACAGGCCCCGGTGCTGGAGCAGCGCCACCGTGCCGTTGACCAGCCGTTCCAGGTCCCGGCGCGGTTCGACGGGGATGAGGTGGAAGCCGTCGACGGCGCCCTCCTGGTGCCAGGCCGCGATCAGCTCGGCCAGGCCGACGGGGCCGCCGCGGTAGAGCGGACCCCGCGCGCTGTGCCGGGGACCGCCGCCACCGTGGCCGGGTGCGGCGGCGTGCTCACCGTCGCCGAGGTCGACCAGCAGGCTCGCCAGGACCCGGAGGGAGTCCGCGTCACGGCCCGCCCCGGCCGCCTCGGAGCACAGTCGGTCACGCACCGACCGGGCCTGGTCGCAGCTCGCCACCCGCACCAGGACGACGTCGGCGTACCGGGCGGCGGCGCGGCGGGCGTGCCCCTCCGTGGCGTCGACCACGCGCACGGGCCGTCCCGGCGGGGGCCCGGACACGGCCGAGGGGTCCGCCGGGGACGGGGGCGGGCCGGTGACCGCCTCGTGGAGCGCGCGGTGCTCCGCCCCGAGGCCCCCCTCGAGGGTGGACAGGTCGATCCGCCGGCCGGCCCGGCCCCGGCCGACCCGGTCGAGGGCGGCGACGGCCGCCTGGACCTGGGGGGACGCGGTGTGCCCGGCGGCGAGCGTGGGGACCAGTCCGACGCGGTGCGTGGCGGACCCCATCAGGGACAGCAGGGCCGGCGCGTCGAGCCCGGGGCGGGCGACGTCGTCGTCCAGCGTCACGAAGTCGAGCCCGCCGCGCTCGGCGAGCCGCGCCAGCTCGACGTAGGGTCCGGCGTCGCGCACTCCGGGCTGGTCGACGGCGGCGGCCAGGTGCAGCAGGCCCCGACAGGTTGACGACGTCATCGCGGTGACCCCTTTCCCCCGCTCACAGGACCTTGGAGAGGAACAACCGGGTCCGCTCCTCCCGCGGCCGCTCCAGCACGTCCCCCGGCGGCCCCTGCTCGACGATCCGCCCGTCGTCCATGAACACGACCGTGTCGGCGACCTCGCGGGCGAACCCGATCTCGTGCGTGACGACGATCATCGTCGTGCCCTGATGGGCCAGGTCCCTCATGACGTCGAGGACTTCGCCCACCAGCTCGGGGTCGAGCGCGGAGGTCGGCTCGTCGAACAGCAGCAGCCGGGGCTCCAGCGCGAGCGCCCGCGCGATGGCGACCCGCTGCTGCTGCCCGCCGGACAGCTGCTTCGGGTAGGCGTCGGCCTTGTCGGCCAGGCCGACCCGCTCCAGCAGCCGCCGCGCGCTGTGCACCGCCTCCCTCCGCGGCCGCTTCAGCGCGGACACCGGCGCCTCGGTGACGTTGTCGAGGACGGTGAGGTGCGGGAACAGGTGGAAGTTCTGGAAGACGAACCCGATCCGCGTCCGCTGTCTCAGCACCTCCCGCTCGGGCAGCTCGTACAACCTGCTGCCGGAGCGCCGGTAGCCGATGAGCGTGCCGTCCACACTGATCGCTCCCCGGTCCACCTTCTCCAGGTGGTTGATGGTGCGCAGCAGCGTCGACTTGCCGGATCCGGAGGGCCCGAGGACGACGGTGACCTCTCCGGTGCGCACCGACAGGTCGATGCCCTTGAGGACCTCCAGGGAGCCGAAGCTCTTGTGGACGGACCTGATGTCGACCATGACACTCATGGGTGGATTCCTCTTGCTGGCAGGGGGTGGGCGGATGTCGGCGGTCAGGCGACGGCGCGACAGGCCAGGTCGCGCAGGAAGACCAGGGCGGCCCGCGCGGTGGCGTCGTTCTGCCGGAAGGCGGGCCCGCCCGTGCGCGGCCGGGTGAACGCGCCGGAGGAACGGCCGTCGGTGTGCGGCCCGAGCGCGAAGCGCCGGGGATGCGGCCGGCCGGCCCGGTCCAGGATCCGCCCGTCGGCGCGGTCCACCCGCAGCAGCCCGTCCGGCGTCTCGGCGGCGCCGTCCTCGTGCAGCGCGCGCAGCAGCGGATCACGGGCGCGCCGGACCGTCGGCTCGGGCAACCGGGCCTCGACCAGCGCACGGGCCTCGACGAAGAAGGCGGGCACGGTCGGACTGCTCGCCCGGAACACCCCGTCCTCGGCCCGTACGGACATGTCGGCGCCGACGAACCTCAGCACCCCCGCCCGCGACAGCGCGAGCAGTTGCCGCAGCCGGGGGCCGGGCGGCCCGGACGCGAGGTAGCTGAAGAACCCGTGCCACCAGGACCCGATGTCACCGAGCCGCACCACCTGCCCGTAGACGGAGAGCAGTCCGAGGAAGACGGCCAGGTCGGCGCTGTGGTCCGGGTCGTGACGCCGGTTCAGGTCTTCCTCGACGTACCGCCGCAGGCCTTCCTGGAGGTCGTCGTGCGTCGCGTACCGCACCCCGTCCAGCGGGCGGTCGAGCGCGGCCGGGTCGAACCGGTCCCGCGGGTCGGGCACGGCGGACGCCACCAGCGCCGCGCGCTCACCCGCGTCGTCGGCGGCCGCGAACTTCTCCTCGAAGTCGGTCCACGCCATGACGGTCCGCTCGGGATGGGCGGTGAACAGCCGGTGGTAGTGCGCGAAGCCCAGCTCCTTCTCGACCAGCGGCCACACGTCCCGCCGGAAGTCGAAGCCCCCGGGCCGCGCGATCAGCCCCTCGATCTCGGCGGGTCCCAGGAACCGCGGCAGCGGCGGCCGCTCCCCGCTCCAGTCGTAGCCGATCTTCGCGTGGTACGGCACTCCGCGCCGCGAGCCGACGTACAGCACCGGCTCCCGCCCCGAGGGGACGTACGTGTCCCCCTCGTACCGTCCGCCGCGTCCCTCGGTGAGCAGCACCATGAGGTCGACGAAGGCGAGCCCGAAGCCGCGGACGAGGACGGGTTCGCCGGGCCGCAGCGCGGACAGGTCGCTGTCGGCGGTGAAGTCCGGCGGGAGGTGGGTCAGGCCGTGCTCGCGCGCGTAGGACGCCAACGCCTTCTGCTCGTCGTCGAGTTCGGCGTCGAGGTGGCCGAGGGTGAGGACGACGAGGTCGGCGAGCAGAGGCCGGGGGCGGCCCTCCAGCCACACCTGCTGTCGGCCCTCGCGGGGCCCGCCGATCCGCAGGGCCCGGCGCGGGTGGTGGTGGACCGCGACGGACGGGGGCAGGCCGGCGACGGCCCGCTCGTGCACCCAGCGCAGATAGGCGCCCTGGAGCTGCCGGTCGGCGAAGGTGCGGCCGTCGATGCCGGCCCACTCGTGCAGGGTGGGGCCCTCGCGGACGGGTCCGGCCATGTCCACCGTCTCGTCGGTGAACATGGTGACGTCCTCCGCGTGCGAGTTCATCCACAGCAGCGGTGACTGCGCGGCGCGCCAGATGCGACCGGCACCCGGGGGATAGGGGTCGACGAGGTGGATGTCGAGGCCCTGACCGGTGTACAGCTCGGGAGCGTTGGCGGCGATCCGCTCGATGAGGCCGGTCCCCCGCGGCCCGGCCCCGACGATCACCAGGGAGTGCCTCATCGGGTGCGCTCCGAGCCGCGCGCGTAGTACTTCTCCACGTAGTACTGGCCGGCGCCGAGCAGTGAGGTGACGATCGTGTACCAGACGGTGGCCACCATCAGCAGCGGGATGACCTGGTAGGTGCGGTGGTAGACGAGCTGCACCGAGAACAGCAGGTCCTGGACGGCGATGACGCTGACGATGGAGGTGCCCTTGAGGGTGCCGATCAGCATGTTGCCGGCCGGCGGCACGATGGAGCGCATCGCCTGCGGCAGCACGATCCGCCACCAGCGGCGCCACCGGCTCAGCCCGAGCGCCTGTGCGGCCTCGATCTGACCGCGGTCGACGGACAGGACGCCGCCGCGCACCACCTCGGCCGCGTACGCGGCCTCGTGCAGGGTGAGGCCGACGATCGCGACGGCGACGGGGGTCAGCAGGTTCACCGTCCGCACGCCGAACAGCTGGGGGTACAGCGCCCCGATGTTGAACCACAACAGCAGCTGCACCAGGATCGGGATCG
The DNA here is from genome assembly GCF_044455165.1 of Streptomyces sp. NPDC051315. NCBI lineage: Bacteria > Bacillati > Actinomycetota > Actinomycetes > Kitasatosporales > Streptomycetaceae > Streptomyces > Streptomyces sp. NPDC051315. Next base: position 56,524 of record NZ_JBITEN010000010.1, on the reverse strand, counting down.
ACCGGAACAGCCAGACGTACCCCCAACTGACGCCTCGAAGGACGGGGTTGGAGGAGAGCCGGGCCGCGGCGAGCAGCGTGCCCAGGGCGAAGCCGAGCACCATCACCACCGCCGTCAGCCACAGCGTGAGCCACAGACCGCGCAGCACGGCGGCGGAGGTGAAGTAGTCGGCGACGACGTCCCACCGGAACGCCTCGTTGCGCAGCACTGAGTTGACGGCGAGAGCCAGCAGGAGGAGGACGACGGCGGCGGCCGTCCACTGTCCGAGGCGGCGGTGCGGGACGATCCGCAGGGCGTCCGCGTGTTCCGGTACGTCCGGTGCGGCGGGGGCTTTGGCGAGGGTGTCGGAGGACATGCGAAGGCTCCGTGACATCGAGTGGGTCGCGGTGGTGCCTTCACACGGGATGCGCCGCGCGGCGCGGTACGGCCGAGCCCCTCAGCAGGGCCGTCCCCCGAGACTACGGCGGCGTTTCCCCTCACTGTCAAGGCCGTCCACACTGTGAGCCGTACGTCTCAAGTCGGTTGACGCGCAACCGGATGCCTGTTCCACTTGGCCCATGCATCCACAGCAGTGGCTGGTCACGCGCTCCCACATCGACTTCGGTCGAGTGTGGTCCTGTTCCTGTTGAGCTGACCCCCTGCGTGCCCTGATCACGGGGCGCTTCCTCGCGTTCTCCCTTTCCCCAGCTCTGCCTTCGCACGCACTGCCTTCACACGCGCCCTCTCCCCTCACCCAGCGCTTCCTCACACCTTTCCGCTGTCTTGGAGACCGCACACGATGCGTACGCCCCCGCGCTCCCGCAAGCGCGTTTACTACCCCTTTGCCCTGATCACGTCGGTGACCCTGTTCCTCACGGCGTGCGGCTCCGGCGCGGACGACACCGCGGCCGGCGGTACCGCGCGGGCGGCGGCGGAGTCCGACGCGATCCCCACGCAGGACGTCGTCTCGACGGTCGGGAAGGACCCGGCCGCCGCCGCGCTGCTGCCCTCCGGCGTGACCGGGCTGACCGTCGCCGTCAGTGTCGGCGGCACCCCGCCCGGCACCAGCCTCCTCGACGACGGCAGGACCCTGGCCGGACAGGACATCGACTTCACCCGGGCCGTCGCCAGGGTGCTCGGTCTCGACCTCAGGACGGAACAGGCCGGTTTCGAGGCGATCCTGCCCGCCCTGGACAGCGGCAAGTACGACGTCGGCGTCAGCAACTTCGGTGTCACCACCGAGCGCCTGAAGACGATCGACTTCGTCACCTACATCAACGACGGCCAGGGCTTCGCCGCCCGCGCCGACAGCGAGCTCTCCGAGGTCACCGACCTGAAGCAGCTGTGCGGCCTGAACGTCGCCACCAGCGCCGGCACCACCTTCGAGGCCACGCTGGAGGACAACGAGCACGTCTGCACCGACGCCGGCGAGAAGGCGTACACGGTGCAGACGTACAGCGAGCAGGGCGCGCTCTGGTCCTCGCTCCAGCAGGGCCGCGCCGACGTCGTGATGTCCACCATCAACGGCCTGCGCTACGCCGTCGCCCACCAGGACGGCGTGAAGTTCCTCAACGAGTTCCACCGTCTCGACGTCGGCTTCGCCTTCAAGAAGGGCACGAAGCTCGCCCCCGCCTTCCAGGCGGCCGTCGACCGGCTCATCGCCGACGGCACCTACGCCAGGATCCTCGAGAAGTGGGGCACGACGGGCTCGGCGATCGAGAAGTCGCAGATCTCCCCACCGGAGCACGAGGACTGACGCCCGGAGGGCCCCGGGGAGGGTCTCGCGGATCCCGCCGCGGTCGCGGCCCTAGGCCCTGCCGTCACATTCCCGTCGTCGCCCGAAGGGCGGCCCTGCGGCGTCAGGTGCGTGCTCTCGGTGTGCCGGGCCCTGACCCTCGTACTGGATGTACTCGGGTCTGGGCCCGGTGCGGCGAGAGTGCGTGCATGGCGTCGCGGGGCAGACGGGAATGTGACGACAGGGCCTAGCAATCACACCCGCAGCCGTCGCAACAGCAGCCGTCGCCGCAGCACGGGCAGCAGTCACAGCACTCGCAGCAGTCCGAGCAGTCGTCGCACCGCTGGCAGAGGCCTTCCTTGCGCTCCCGCGTCCACGGGTCCTCGTACTCGCCGCAGCACATCTGGCACGTACAGGCGAGTCCCGTCCAGACGAGGCATCCCGCGAGGAGGCCGCGCCGGTCGCGGTGCGGCGGCTCCGGCGGCAGGTGCGGGCCGCCGGGACCGGACGGCGCGTACGGGTTGCCGGGCGGCGGGCCGAACCGCTGCCCCGGATGCCCGCACGAGGTGGTGCCGAAGGCACGGTCGACGGAGGCGCGCACCTCGTGCACCAGCAGCACGTGGGCCAGCTTCGCGTCGCTGAACTCGGCCTCGCGCAACGCGAGCCGGATGCCGTGCACGGCGTCGTCGGCCAGCCGCCGGGCCTCCCGCAGGGACGTCCCGGTCGCGGTGAGCGGGTTCCACGCGCCCGACGCGGCGTCGGCCTCCCTGTCCTCCACGGCGTCCAGCAGATGGGCGAGCCGTCCGAAGAGGCGCCCGGCCTCGGCGAGCGGCTCGGCGTTGCCCGGCCGTCCGGCCAGGATCGCGGTGTGCGCGAAGGCCGCGGCGGTCGCGGTCTCGGTCGGCTCGGTGACCGCCAGGACCGGCGTGCCCGGCCCGGCGAGCGCCTCGATGCCGACCTGCCGGTCCACGGCGTCGACGAGCACGGCGGTGTCGAAGCCGACGGCCGATCCGGTACGGGCCCCCGCGGCACCCCAGCTGGTGGCGACCCGGCGCGCGGCCAGGGCCACCGGCCGCCGGGCCAGCCAGCCGTCCCCGTCGGCGACATGGTCGCGCACCTTGGCGGAGGCCAGCACGAGCGAGACGGCGGCCGCGAGCCGCGCCCCCTCACCCTGCGCGACGGACGCGCTCCGCATCCCCCGCAACGGACAGGGCCCGGCCGTACGCCGGCCTCCACTGCCGCGCTCGGCGGCCTGAGCCTCCGTCAGCACCGATATCAGCAGGCCGTCGTAGTTGGTCACGATCCGCGCGAACTGCCCGTGGTCCCGCCGCAGCGCGAGGCACAGCCCGCACAAATGCGCCATCCACTGGGCTCTGAGTCCCTCACCGAGCCGGTGACGACAGGGCCTGACGATTCCGAACACGACGATCCCCCGCTGATCCGTACGACGTTGAGCTGCCGCATCGTATCGACGGAAGGCCGTGCGGGAACGGCTCGCCCTGTTCACCCGTACGCTCCGGCCGTCACCCGTACGCCAGGAAGAATCATATTTCACTCACAGTCAGCAGCCGCGTAGGACAGGACCCTTGGGGCATACGGACTCTCGACGGATCGGCTGTGCACCAGTACCGTCACAAACCCCCCGCACGGCGTCTATCCACTTGGCGCGACATCCGCATCATGGACGACCATGGGGAATGCGGAAAGCAAGAAAGACCGCTGTGAGAGGAGGCGTCCATGGGATCGGTACGCAAGGCGAGTGCCTGGCTTGGCCTCGTCGACGACAACGATGACGAGCGTTACTACGACGACGACTATTCCGAGGGGACCGACTCCGGAGACGCCTGGGTCACCGACCCGAGGGTGAAGGTCGCCGCCGACACGGCCGAGGAGAAGGGCCGTCGGATCGGCACGGTGACCCCGGACAGCTTCCGGGACGCGCGGGCGATCGGCGAGCTGTTCCGCGAGGGCGTCCCGGTCATCATGAACCTCACGGCCATGGAGGCCGCCGACGCCAAGCGCGTCGTCGACTTCGCGGCCGGCCTGATCTTCGGACTGCGCGGTTCCATCGAGCGTGTGTCGACCCGCGTGTTCCTGCTGACCCCCGCCAACACGGAGATCGTGAACGGCGACCCGGCCGCCCACCGCACGGACGGCTTCTTCAACCAGAGCTGAGGCAGGGCCGCTCACCGGCCCTGCCCCCTCAGGGGCCGTGCCCCGGGGTCAGCGGAAGGCGTCGAGTCCGGTGAGCGCCTTGCCCAGCACGAGCTGGTGCATCTCGACGGTGCCCTCGTAGGTGAGCACCGACTCGAGGTTGGTCGCGTGCCGCATGACGGGGTACTCCAGGGAGATCCCGTTGGCCCCCAGGATCGTCCGCGCCGTACGACAGATGTCGATGGCCTCCCGTACGTTGTTGAGCTTGCCGAAGCTGACCTGCTCGGGACGCAGGCGGCCGGCGTCCATGCGCCGCCCCAGGTGATGGGCGAGCAGAATCCCCTTGTGCAGTTCGACCGCCATGTCGGCGAGCTTGGCCTGGGTGAGCTGGAACCCCCCGATCGGCCGCCCGAACTGCTCTCGCGTCTTCGCGTACTCCACGGCCGCCTCGAAGCAGGTCCGGGCCGCGCCCATGGCCCCCCACACGATCCCGTACCGGGCGTGGGACAGACAGCTGAGCGGGCCCTTGAGCCCGACGACCTCGGGCAGCACGGCGTCGGCGGGCAACCGCACGTCGTCGAGCACGAGCTCGCTGGTGACGCTGGCCCGCAGGGACCACTTGTGCTTGATCTCGGGCGCCGAGAACCCGGGGACGTCGGTGGGCACGACGAACCCCCGGATCCCGCCGTCGGTCTGCGCCCACACCACGGCGACCCCGGCCACGGACCCGTTGGTGATCCACATCTTCCGCCCGTTGAGGACCCAGTCGGAGCCGTCCCGCTTGGCGTACGTCCGCAGGGAGGCGGGGTCGGATCCGTGATCGGGCTCCGTCAGCCCGAAGCATCCGATGACCTCGCCGGCGGCCATCCGCGGCAGCCACGCCTGCTTCTGCTCCTCCGAGCCGAACCGGTGGACGGCGTACATGGCGAGGGACCCCTGCACGGAGACGAGGGACCGGATCCCCGAGTCGGCGGCCTCCAGTTCCAGACACGCGAGCCCGTACTGCACGGCGCCGGCGCCGGCGCACCCGTACCCCTCCAGCGACATCCCGAGCGCCCCGATGCTCCCGAGCTCCCGTGCCAGCTCCCGGATCCCGGGCAGTTCGCCCTTCTCGTACCACTCGGCGACATGGGGCAGGACGCGGTCCGCGGCCCACGCCCGCACGGTCTCCCTGACGGCCAGGTCCTCCGGCCCCAGCAGGTCGTCGATGCCGAGTGGGTCGGCGGGGTCGAACGGGAGCATGGCGAGATCCTCCGGCAGGCGACTCAAAACTAGCACCGCTAGTCACGATTCCGCCGCCGACGTTACGACGCGGCGTCCCGCACGTCCAGACACCGTCCCACCAGGGGGCGCACGGGTGAGCCTCGGTGGCGCAGTCGCGCGTCACACGGAGACACGGGACTCCGTGACCCCTCTCGGCCCGGGCAGCTCCACCGCGGGAGACTCGGCCTCGCACTGCATGACCCGCGGCAGCCGCAACGCCATCACCGCCCCCAGCAACAGCAAGCCCGCACTCACCAGCAACGTGACATGGAGCCCGTGCACGAAACAGTCCCGGGCCGTCCGCCGCAGGGCGATCCCCGCCGCGCCCCCGAGCCGCCCGGCGACCTCGTACGCCTCCCCCAGCGAATGCCCCGCCGCGGCCGACGCCGCCGCCGGCACCCCGGGCACCGACGACAGTCCGGGCGCGTACGCCGCGTTCATCACGCTGCCCAGCAGGGCGATCCCGATGCCGGCCCCCAGCTGGTACGACGTCTCCCCGATCGCGGCCGCCCCGCCGGCCTGCTCCGGCGGAGCCTCGCTCAGCATCGACTCGTACGCCCCGAACAGCGTCGTCTCCAGGCCGAAGCCGAGCAGCACGAAACCGAACAGCAGCAGCGCCGCGTTGTCCGATCCGCCCATCGCGGTGAGCGTCACCACCGCGGCCGCCGTGAGGCAGAACCCCCCGCACACCATCCGCCGCGGTCCGAACCGCCGCAGCAGCCGCGCCCCGGCCAGGCCCGCCGCCATCGCCGCGAAGGTCAGCGGCAGCAGCCGCAACCCCGTCTCCAACGGCGACAGCCCCAACACCAGCTGCAGGTACTGCGCCGCGATCAGTTCGAGACCCACCAGCGCCAGCATCGCCAGCACGATGCAGCCCACCGACGTACTGAACGCCGGCCGGGCGAACATGCGCAGGTCCACCAGGGGATGCGTACGCCGTCGCTGGCGCCGTACGAACACCACGATCAGCGCGGCACCCGCGGCCAGCGGTACCAGGGTGACCGCGTCCACCTCACCGCCGCCCAGTCGCTTCACGCCGAGCACGACACCGAACAGCCCGGCCGCGGCCGTCAGCGCGCCCACGACGTCCCACGGCCCGTCCCCCGCACCGCGCGACTCCGGCAGCAGCAGCCGCCCCACCGGCAGGCTGACCAGCATCAGCGGAATGTTGACGAGGAAGACCGCGCCCCACCAGAAGTGCTCGAGGAGGAAGCCTCCGAGCAGCGGCCCCACCGCCGCGCCGACCGCGGCCACCGCACTCCAGATGCCTATCGCCAGCGCCCGCTCCCGCCGCTCGGGAAAGACCTGCCGCAGGATCGAGAGCGTCGCCGGCATGATCATCGCGCCGCCCACGCCGAGCAGCGCCCGCGCGACGATGAGCACCTCGGCGCTCCCGGCGAACGCCGCCATCGCGGAGGCGACGCCGAACAGCGCGTAGCCGAGGAGCAGCACCCTTCTGCGGCCCACCCGGTCACCGAGCGTGCCGAAGAGGATCAGCAGCGAGGCACAGACGAGCGGGTAGGTGTCGACGATCCAGAGCAGTTCGATCGCGCCGGGCCGGAGGTCCTCGGTGACGGCGGGCACCGCCACGTGCAGCACGGTCGCGTCGACGGCGACCAGCAGCAGGCTGACACACAGCACCACCAGCACGATCCAGCGGTTGGCACCGGCCCCGGCCGCCCGACGGCGCAGCCCGACGGCAGCCGTGGTCGTCCCGGACATGTACGTACCTCCCAGGTGTTCCTCGGGGTTCGGCGGGCTCACGGGGTGGGGAGTCCCCGCGACTCGGCCGGAGAGGAGCGGTGGTCCCCGGCCCGCGCAGACGAACGGCGAGTGACACGCAGCGTACGCGAGTTCGTGGCTCGGCCACGTGGCGGACCTCTCACCGTCCGGGGGGAACCCGTGTGGCGTACACCACTCTCCCCACCGGCCCGTACGCCCCGGCGCGCACTCCCGCTCCACGTCCGGCCGATAATCGGGCCCGTGACCGATCTTGAAACGCGCGGGGCGCCCGTCGTCCCCGCGGCCCTGCGCCGGGCCGCCCCCGCCCTCGTGGGGTACGCGGCCGTCCGCGCCCTGGGCCTGCTCGCCCTCGCTCTGTGGAGCGCGGCGCGCGACAAGAGCGCGTACACACTGCTCACGGCACGCTGGGACGCCCTGTGGTACGCACGGGTCGCCGAGCTGGGATACGGCTACGAGGTGCGTCTGCCCAACGGGGACGTGCACTCCAACCTCGCCTTCTTCCCACTGCTGCCGTGGCTGGAGCGCCTGCTGCACTCGATGACCCCGTTGTCGTACGCCGACGCCGGTTTCGTGGTCTCCCTGTGCGCCTCGCTCGCCGCGGCGTGGGGGATCTTCGCCGTCGCCGACCATGTGTACGGGCGCCGGGCCGGGGTGTGCGCCGTGCTGCTGTGGGCGGTGCTGCCGGTCGGCGTCGTGCAGTCGATGGCGTACAGCGAGTCGCTGTTCACCGCGCTGGCCGCCTGGTCGCTGTACGCGGTGCTCACCGGCCGGTGGGTGACGGCGGGCGCGCTGGCGTCGCTGGCCGGTCTGACCCGGCCGGTGGGGCTCGCCGTGGTGGCGGCGGTGTGGGTGGCGGGGGTGTCGGCGTTCCTGCGGGACCGGAGCGGGCGGCGGGACCGAAGCGTGGAGCCCGGCGAGGGCGCGCGGACGGCCGCACACGCCCCCCAGCCCTCGCTCGACGCCCCTTACCAGCGTGAACGCGCACCAGAAGGCGCATACGTCACAACGCGCGCCCTCGGACTCCTCCTCGCGCCACTCGGCACCGCCGGCTACGTCCTCTGGGTCGGCCACCACACCGGCAAGGGCCCCCTCGGCTACCTCGACGTCCAGGCCGGCTGGCGCAACGGTTTCGACGGCGGCCAGGCCTTCGCCCGCTTCATCATCGACAAGTTCACGTCAATCCCGTCGGCCTTCGCCGGCGTCGGACTCACCCTCGGCGTCGCCCTGCTGGTCTGGCTGTATCTCGTCTGCGTACGGCAGCGCCAACCGCTTCCGCTGCTGGTGTACGGGGGTGTGGTCCTCGCGCTCGCCCTCTGCGCGTCGAGCTATTTCGGCTCGAAACCGCGCCTGCTGCTCCCCGCGTTCCCGCTCCTGCTCCCCCTCGCCCTGGGCCTCGCGCGGCTGCGGACGCCGCGATCCGCGCTGGTGGTGGCGGGGGTCGCGGTGGCGTCGGCCGTGTACGGCGCCTGGTGGCTGAACGGCTCCGGTCCCCCATGACCGGCTGCGTACTACCGGTGAGCGACCCGGGAATGAGGACCCAGCATTCGGTGAACTCATTCATAAGATGCCTAAAACCGCCCCCCAGAATGATCAAAGGAATTGAAGGGACGGGGCACGGCGGATTACTGAATCCGGAGGAATAAACGCCGTTCTGAGAGCAATCCCACATCACATCGTCATCACAAACCCGTGGAATCGGCCGGGAACTGAGCTCACTCGCTGTAACGTCGATTGGGTGCGTACCGAACAAAACCTCACCCGTCTGGACCGGGTGTTCGCCAGGCTCGACCGTGAGCCGGAACGACCGGCCCACATCGATGTGCCGAAGACGAGCAGGCACCGGGTCGCGCTGTTCGCCTCGACCCTGGCCTTCTACCTGGCGATCGTGTGGCTCGTGGTGATCACCTCGTGGCTGGTCCGTCTCGACTGGCAGGTCATGTTCTTCCGGCCGTACCAGCAGTGGTCCGAGATCCACTGGTTCGTCGACTACTACGTGGTCCTCGGCCAGCGCGGCCCCACCGCCGTGATGGTCGCCGCCTGGCTGGGCTGGAGATCCTGGCGGCAGCACACCCTGCGTCCGCTGCTCGCCCTCGGCGTCTCCCTGCTGCTGCTGAACGTCACCGTCGGCGCCGCGAAGATCGGCATGGGCCGCCTCGGTCCGCACTACGCCACCACCATCGGATCGAACGAGATGGGTCTGGGCGGCGATATATTTCCCAGCGGCCACACCGCCAACGCGGTCGTGACCTGGGGAATCCTGGCCTATCTGGCCTCCACCCCGAGAGCCCGCCGCTGGCTGTCGGCCCTCTCCGCGGTCACCTCGCTCGGCGTCGGCCTGGCCACCGTCTACCTCGGTACGCACTGGCTGAGCGATGTGGTCCTCGGCTGGGCCGCCGGCCTGCTCATCCTGCTGGCGCTGCCCTGGTTCGAGCCGCTGATCGCCCGTGCCGAGGCCTGGATCTTCGACCTGCGCGACCGCTGGCGCGCCGGCCGTGCCGGTTCGGCGCCCGCACCCGCCCCTGTCACGGTGGCCGTTCCGCTCAAGCCGCGCGCCGCGGTCCCGGACGAGGCCGCCGCGCCCCACGCCCCGAGGGCGCCGGTCTACCTCGCCCCCGGCCCGCACACGTCCCGCTCGGAGCGCACCCCGGTCACGCCCGTCGGGAGCCGCCGCCCACCGCACCCCGACCGGCCGCGCGGTACCACCACCTCTCCGGCCCGCCCCCTCAGCGGCGGCTGACCGGCCCGTGGGGACCCTCGGTACGCAGCCCGGCCCCGCACGCGAAGGCCCCGGTTCCTGGTCCAGGAGCCGGGGCCTTCGTCATGGGCGGCGCTCAGCCCTTCCAGGCGCGGGCGACGCGGCCGTCGCGCACCTCGAGGTTCAGCCGGCCCACGCGGTACTCCATGGTGATGATCGTCCCGGGCGCCAGGGAGCGCACCGTCGACCACCCCCGTTCCCGGGCGAGCCGCTCGGCGCGCGCCGCCTCGAGGCCGACGTATCCGTCCGGACTGTCCTGGGGCTCCGCTGGCGGAGTGGGAATCGGTGCCATACCGCCACGCTAGGCCGAGGGGGCCGCCCCGGGAACCCCGGACCGGAGATGTGGATCACTCCGGTCACACTTCTGTCACAGGATCACGACACCCGTTTCGGTCGCCGTGACTTCAGTCGCCGCCGTCCCGGGCATCACACGTACGAGCGGTTTCCTACGCCTTCCGCGCGCTTTCGAACGTAATTCCCGCGTGTCACCCCGGCACCTCGAATAACCCGGCGGAAAGTTCCCGGAGAACCGTCCCGGGACCAGTTCCCCGCCCATTCCGCACAGCTTCACAGGGGTCGGCCGATCATAGGAAATACACGGCTTCCCCACACCTTCTCCGCACGCCCCCTGTCGGTGCGCGCGGCGGGCGAGCATCATGGCGGGAGCTCGCGGGCACCCGTGCGGCGCGGGCGGCGGCGGGCCCGGGGCGCGACGAGCGAAGGGGCGAGCGATGGGGACGGAGACCGTACCGGCGACGGCGCGCACCGTTCGGACCAGGCGGGGCGGCCGGGTGGTCGTCGACTGGCTGACCACCACCGACCACAAGAAGATCGGACACCTCTACCTGATCACGTCGTTCGCGTTCTTCCTGGTGGGCGGGGTCATGGCGCTGATCATGCGCGCCGAGCTGGCCCGGCCGGGGCTGCAGATCGTGACCAACGAGCAGTTCAACCAGCTGTTCACGATGCACGGCACGATCATGCTGCTGCTGTTCGCGACCCCGGCCTTCGCGGGCTTCGCCAACGAGCTGATGCCGTTGCAGATCGGCGCCCCCGACGTCGCCTTCCCGCGGTTGAACATGTTGTCGTACTGGCTGTTCCTCTTCGGCGGTCTGATCGTGCTGGGTTCGCTGCTGGTGCCGAGCGGCCCGGCCGCCTTCGGCTGGTTCGCCTACGCGCCGCTGAACAGCCTGGAACGCTCCCCCGGCATCGGCGCGGACCTGTGGATCATGGGCCTGGCGCTGGCCGGCTTCGGCACGATCCTCGGCGCGGTCAACTTCGTCACCACCATCATCGGGATGCGCGCGCCCGGGATGACGATGTTCCGGATGCCGATCTTCACCTGGAACACCCTGTTCACGTCGATCCTGATCCTGATGGCGTTCCCGGTGCTCGCCGCGGCGCTGCTGGTCCTCGAGGCGGACCGGCGGTTCGGCTCACAGGTCTTCCACGCGGCCAACGGCGGGGCGCTGCTGTGGCAGCACCTGTTCTGGTTCTTCGGGCATCCCGAGGTGTACATCATCGCGCTGCCCTTCTTCGGGATCATCACGGAGATCATCCCGGTCTTCAGCCGCAAGCCGATCTTCGGCTACCTCACGCTGGTCGGCGCGACGATGGCGATCACCGGTCTCTCCGTGGTGGTGTGGGCGCACCACATGTTCGCGACCGGCGCGGTGCTGCTGCCGTTCTTCTCCTTCATGTCGTTCCTGATCGCGGTGCCGACGGGCGTGAAGTTCTTCAACTGGACCGGCACCATGCTGAAGGGCTCGGTGTCCTTCGAGACGCCCATGCTGTGGGCGGTGGGCTTCCTGGTGACGTTCCTGTTCGGCGGTCTGACCGGGGTGATCCTGGCCTCGCCGCCGCTGGACTTCCACGTCACCGACTCGTACTTCGTGGTGGCCCACTTCCACTACGTCGTCTTCGGCACCGTGGTCTTCGCGATCTTCGCCGGGTTCTTCTTCTGGTGGCCGAAGTTCACCGGCAAGCTGCTCGACGAACGGCTCGGCAAGATCCAGTTCTGGACGCTGTTCGTCGGCTTCCACACCACGTTCCTGGTGCAGCACTGGCTGGGCGCGGAGGGCATGCCGCGCCGCTACCCGGACTATCTGGCCGCGGACGGCTTCACCGCGCTGAACACCGTCTCCACGATCGGCGCGTTCCTGCTCGGCCTGTCGACGCTGCCGTTCCTCTACAACGTCTGGAAGACCGCCCGGTACGGCGAGAAGGTCGAGGTCGACGACCCCTGGGGCTTCGGCCGCTCCCTGGAGTGGGCGACCTCCTGCCCGCCGCCCCGGCACAACTTCACCACGCTCCCCCGGATCCGCTCGGAGGCCCCGGCGTTCGACCTGCGCTATCCGGAGTACGCGGCCCAGATCCCGCAGCCCGAGCCAGAGAAGCATCAAGCCGATCGCGGGCGGCCCTGATCGCCTCGATCAGCTCGGCGGGCTCCAGCACCTCGAACGCGAACCCCGTCATCAGCACGTGGACCACCATCACGTCGAGGTTCGCGGCCCCGGTGCGCAGGACGCAGGCGTCCGGCCCGTCGGCCTCCAGCGTCCCGGCCGAGGGCGAGATCCGCTCGGCGGCCTCCGCGAGGGGCACGAGCAGCCGGACGACCGCCCGGGAGGCGTACGCGCGCGTGGAGACGCCCCGGGAGACGTACGCGGCCAGGTCGTCGGCGGGCGGGGTGCGCGGGGTGAAGCGGGGGCCGTGCGGTGGCTTCGGCGTGATGCGGTCCACGCGGAACGTGCGCCAGTCGGCGCGGTCGAGGTCCCAGGCGACCAGGTACCAGCGGCGTTCGGTGCACACCAGGCGGTGGGGTTCGACGGTGCGGCGGGTGGGCTCCCCGTCGCCGTGGCCGCGGTAGTCGAAGCGCAGGCGCTCGGTGTCCCGGCAGAGGTGGGCCAGTTCGGTCAGGACGGCAGGGTCGACGGCGGACGGCTGCGGGCCGCGCAGCATCGGCACGGTGAAGGCGTTCAGGGTGCCGACCCGGCGGCGCAGCCGGTGCGGCAGCACCTGCTCCAGCTTGGCCAGGGCCCGGACGGAGGCCTCATCGATGCCCTCGATGCCCTGCCCGGCGGCCGTGCGCAGTCCCACGGCGACGGCGACCGCCTCGTCGTCGTCGAGGAGCAGCGGCGGCAGTTCGGCCCCCGCGCCGAGTCGGTAACCGCCGCCCGTGCCGGGGCTGGCGTCGACGGGGTAGCCGAGCTCGCGCAGCCGGTCGACGTCCCGGCGGACCGTGCGCGCGGTGACCCCGAGCCGTTCGGCGAGTTCGGCGCCGGACCACTCGCGGTGGGCCTGGAGGAGGGAGAGCAGACGCAGCAGTCGGGCGGAGGTCTCCAGCATGGTCGCAGTCTGTCCCATGGCGCGCGGGCGAGCCCCGCCACCTCGCAGCGTGCGCGAACCGTCCGATCGCGGGGCGCCCGTCCCCGCCGCCCGATCGCGGGGCACCCGTTCCCCCGCCGTCCTGCCACCGCGGCGCCGGCCCGGTCGCCCCGGTCACCCACCGCGCCCCGCGCTCCCCACGGCAGGCGGCCCCGCCCGGCGGGCACACCGGGCGGGGCCGTGAACGCGGGGCGGCTCAGAAGTTCAGGCGCAGACCCGGCACGATCAGGTCGGGGTTCCCGCCGATGACGGCCTTGTTGGCGGCGTAGAGCCGCTGCCAGCTGGTGCCCTGCCGGGCGGCGATGGTGCTGAGCGTGTCGCCCTCGCGGACGGTGTAGTCCCCGCCGGAGCTGCCGCGGGCGCTGTGCCCCGTGGAGCGCTCGGCCGCCTGCGCCGACGACTGCGACGAGCCGTTCGCGGACGAACCCGAGGGGGTCGAGCGCGACGTGGTGGAGGCCGAGGGGGCGTCGGGTGCGCTGCCGGAGGCTCCGGCACGCGCCGAGCAGGTGGGCCACGCGCCCCACCCCTGGCCCCGCTGGACCTTGGTGGCCACGGCGATCTGCTGTGCCCGGGTGGCCCGGTCGGCGGTGGGCGCGTACGCGGTGCCGCCGTAGGCGCGCCAGGTGGACGCGGAGAACTGCAGTCCGCCGTAGTAGCCGTTGCCGGTGTTGATGTGCCAGTTGCCGCCGCTCTCGCACTGGGCGATGCGGTCCCACACCCCGCCGTCCGCCGCCGCGGCGTTGCCGGTGGCGGCCAGCAGTCCGAGGGGGGCGAGGAGCGCCGCCCCGGCGAGGACCGCCGTCGTACGCGCCGTGCCGGCGCGGGCGTTGACGCGGGTGTTGTCGGCACATTCGGACATGTAGATCCCTCTCTACGGACCCGGGCTCCCCCTGACCGGGGCGCGACCGTCCGCGCGGGGGCGCGGTCGTCGCGCTCCGCCCCGTCCGTCGGCGGTCGTGCTGCGCGCTGTCTGGCTCTGCGCGGCCGGCGGACGTACCCGAGCGGTGCTCGTTGCACACGGCGGAGGAATGTACGGACGCTGACGAGCCGTCATCAAGCAACTCGGCGTCGCCGCAGGTCAGTTGGCGGTTACCCCGGGTAAAGTCAGGCATTGAACGCCTACTTCGCACCAAGATTTCCGTATATGTCGACCAACAGCTCGATCACTCTGTGGCCCACTTCACTCGCCCAACGTCCGTGACTTTCCCGTTACTTGACAGTGAGTGCCCGATTCGGCACGCATCGTGACCATCTGCGACAGGCACTTCCATTCCCTTCGCCCGGCAGCGTGACCCCTGCCACAGATCGCCCGTTGTCTTCTTCATGAGCCGGGCAGTCACCCGGCCCGTCAACGCACCGCATCCCGAGGGAGTCACCCGTGCCGCGCATGCTCGACGTCAGCGACGAGGTACGCGCCGAGATCGGCGACGAAGAAGCCGACCGGCTGCTCGCCGGAGAGAACGCCCAGGGCAGTTACGACTGCACGTCCTGCCGCACCCCGGGCGACTCCGAGCACGAGCGCACCAGCACCGTCCTGTTCATCGGGGAGGAGACCGCCGTCCTCGCCTTCGCCCACGCCACCTGCCTGCCGTCGCAGGTCGTCCAGGTCACCGAGGAACAGCTGCAGGGCGCCGTCCGCTCCATCAGCGGGGACACCGTGGACCTGGACCCCGAGAAGGTCGTGCCCGAGCAGGCCGTGCTCGGCGTCACCAGCGGACTCGTGCTGATCGCCGGGGAGTTGCACCCGGCCCTGGTCGTCGAGCCGACCGCACCCATCGTGCGCCCCGGCACGATGGGCGTCGGCGACGACTTCCTGCCGCTCCTCATCGAGCAGGGCTTCATGCCGCTGACCGAGCTGTCCGAGGTGCCGCCGGTGCAGCACGGCTGGTCCGTGCTGCTGGCCATGGGGCAGCTGCACGCGGTGCTGCAGCCCTCGCCCACCGGCGGTCAGCCGGTCGCCTGGTGGCAGGCGCACCAGCCGCTCCAGGTGACGGAGGGCTGGCGGGCCGCCGCCAACAAGCACCAGCAGGTCCTGATGTTCGCGGCGCCGGTCGGGTCGATCGGGCGTCAGCCGCGGGAGGACCTGCTGCGGGACGCGCTGGACAAGGCGGCGGCCAACGGCAAGCTCGTCGGCGCGGCCCTGCCTCTCGCCGGGACCTGAGTCCGCGAACGGGGCGGGAACCGCGGACCGTCCGGCGCCGGCAGGTCGTTCGTGGTCGGTCGCGCAGTTCCCCACGCCCCCGGAGGTCGGCCGTCCAGCCGCATCCCTTCCACTGCCGCGTCGTTTGGACATACGTGCACACCTACGACGTTCCCCGCCGCCAGGCCTACCAGTCGATCCCGTCCGCGCGACCGGCTCCGGACCCCCAGGGCGGTCCATCGGCCACGCCGATCTACGACGCGCTCTACGCCGAGTACGTCAAGTCGTTCCGTACGCTGCCCGGGGACCGCAGCGGGGAGGACGCGCTGGAGTTCACCGCCTTCGGGAACATCCCGCACGGTACGGGGTCGTTCAGCAGCTCGTTCAGCAGCAACTACAGCGCCTACAGCGCGGGGGCGCAGAGTGCGCGCAGCGGGCTCGGACAGCAGTCGCAGTGGCAGCGGGTGGGGCCGCTCGGACAGGCGGCCCGGCAGCACGAGCACACGGGGATGCACCACATCCCGGCGGCGCTGCCGCCGGCCCCGCGAAGAGGCTACTGAGCGGGGACGGTGCGTGACACGGCCGGAGGGCGGCACCCGTCGACGGGTGCCGCCCTCCGGCCGTTGCGTCACTTCTTCTTGCCGCGCTTCTCGCGCACCCGCACGGAGATGTGGATCGGGGTGCCCTCGAAGCCGAACTCCTCGCGCAGTCGGCGCTCGACGAAGCGCCGGTAGCCCGCCTCGATGAAGCCGGAGGCGAACAGCACGAACCGCGGCGGCTTGGTGCCGGCCTGGGTGCCGAAGAGGATGCGCGGCTGCTTGCCGCCCCGGATGGGGTGCGGATGGGCGGACACCAGCTCACCGAGGAAGGCGTTCAGGCGGCCCGTGGGGACGCGGGTCTCCCAGCCGGCCAGAGCCGTCTCGATCGCCGGGACCAGCTTCTCCATGTGCCGACCGGTACGCGCCGAGACGTTCACCCGGGGCGCCCACGACACCTGGCCGAGCTCGGTCTCGATCTCCCGCTCCAGGTAGTAGCGGCGCTCCTCGTCGAGGGTGTCCCACTTGTTGAAGGCGAGGACGATCGCGCGGCCCGCCTCGACGGCCATGGTGACGATCCGCTGGTCCTGGACCGAGATGTTCTCGGAGGCGTCGATCAGGATGACCGCCACCTCGGCCTTCTCGACGGCGGCCGCGGTGCGCAGCGAGGCGTAGTAGTCCGCGCCCTGCTGGAGGTGCACCCGCTTGCGGATACCGGCCGTGTCGACGAACTTCCAGGTGACGCCGCCCAGTTCGATCAGCTCGTCGACCGGGTCGCGGGTGGTGCCGGCCAGCTCGTTGACGACGACGCGCTCCTCGCCGGCCACCTTGTTCAGCAGCGAGGACTTGCCGACGTTCGGGCGGCCGATGAGCGCGATGCGGCGCGGGCCGCCGACCGCCGTGCCGAAGGTCTGCTCGGGCGCCTCCGGGAGCGCCTCCAGGACGGCGTCCAGCATGTCGCCGGTGCCCCGGCCGTGCAGCGCGGAGACCGGGTGCGGCTCGCCCAGGCCCAGGTTCCACAGGTAGGACGCGTCGGCCTCGCCGCTGGGACCGTCGACCTTGTTGGCGCACAGCACGACGGGCTTGCCGGCCTTGCGCAGCAGCCGTACGACCGCCTCGTCGGTGTCGGTGGCGCCGACCTTGGCGTCGACGACGAAGACGACGGCGTCGGCGGCCTCGATCGCGTACTCGGCCTGCGCGGCGACGGAGGCGTCGATGCCGAGGACGTCCTGCTCCCAGCCGCCGGTGTCGACGACCTTGAAGCGGCGGCCCGCCCATTCGGCCTCGTACGTGACGCGGTCGCGGGTGACACCGGGCTTGTCCTCGACGACGGCCTCACGGCGTCCGATGATCCGGTTCACCAGGGTCGACTTGCCGACATTGGGCCGCCCCACGACGGCGAGCACGGGCAGCGGACCGTGACCGGCCGCCTCGATGGCGCCCTCCACGTCCTCGAGGTCGAAGCCCTCTTCCGCGGCGAGCTCCATGAACTCCGCGTACTCGGCGTCGCCGAGCGCCCCGTGATCGTGCTCGAACCCGTCCGAGCCGTCGGGCTGGATGTGGTCGTTCATGAAGTCCGTACCTCGTCGTTCATTCGTGGTGGTCGGTGGAGCACCCGTTGTCGCCGGGCTGATCCACTACTCAGTGTCGCCCGGCGACCGGTCGGCCGCCCGGCGTTTTCCGTCCGGCTGTCCCGCGTCCGCCGGCCGGCCGGTGAGCCGTCTGGCATGGTCCAGGTGTGCGGCCAGCTGCTTCTGGATGCGCTCGGTCGCCTCGTCCAGCGCCTTGCGCGTACGCCGTCCGCTGCCGTCGCCCGCCTCGAAGGGGTCGCCGAAGACGACGTCGACGCGGGAACGCAACGGCGGCAGCGCCTTCGTCAACCGTCCGCGCCGCTCGGAACTTCCCAGGACGGCGACGGGGACGATCGGCGCGCCGCTGCGCACCGCGAAGTAGGCGAGCCCGGCACGCAGGGAGGCGAAGTCGCCCTCGCCGCGGGTGCCCTCCGGGAAGATCCCGAGGACACCGCCGTTCTCCAGCACGCCCAGCGCCCGGGTGATCGCGGTGCGGTCGGTGGTCTCGCGGTCCACCTTCAGCTGGCCGATGCCGGTCAGGAAGGGGTCGAGGGGGCCGACGAACGCCTCCTTCTTGATCAGGAAGTGTGTCGGCCGGGGGGCCACGCCCATGACCATCGGTCCGTCGATGTTGTGGGAGTGGTTGACGGCGAAGATCACGGGGCCGCTCGCCGGCACCTTCCAGGCGCCCAGCACCCGCGGCCTCCACAGCCCGTACATCAGCCCGACGCCGATGCGCCGCCCGACTTCGGCGCCCCTCTCGGAGGGCAGTTCGCTCACTTCGCGGCCCGCTTCTCCTCGACGAGGGTGACGACGCACTCGATGACCTGGGCCAGGGTCAGCTCGGTGGTGTCCACCTCGACGGCGTCGTCCGCCTTGGCGAGCGGGGAGGTCTTGCGGGAGGAGTCGGCCGCGTCCCGCCTGACCAGTGCCTCACGGGTGGCGTGGACGTCCGCGCCCTTCAGCTCCCCGCTGCGGCGGGCGGCACGGGCCTCCGGGGAGGCGGTGAGGAAGATCTTCAGGTCGGCGTCCGGCAGCACGGTCGTCCCGATGTCCCGGCCCTCGACGACGATCCCCTTCTCGGCGCAGGCCGCCAGCGACCGCTGGAGTTCCGTGATCCGGGTCCGCACCTCCGGCACCGCGCTGACCGCGCTGACCTTGGAGGTGACGTCCTGGGTGCGGATCGGGCCGGACACGTCGGTGCCGTCCACCGTGATCGTCGGGTTCGCCGGGTCGGTGCCGGAGACGATCTCCGGCTTGCCCGCGACGGCGGCGATCGCCGTGGGGTCCTCGATGTCGATCCCGTTGGTCACCATCCACCACGTGATCGCCCGGTACTGCGCCCCGGTGTCCAGGTAGCTCAGGCCGAGCTGCGCGGCCACGGCCTTGGACGTGCTCGACTTGCCCGTGCCGGAGGGACCGTCGATGGCGACAATCACGGGCTGGGCGGCGCCGTTTTCCACGGGGGGACACCTTCCTGGTGCGAGGTGGTGGGCTTCGGGGCGACACTGTGCCCCGCACAAGGTTACTGGGTGCGGGTCACTCGTCCGGCCGCACGGCAGCCCGCCTGCCGCACCGGCGTCGTGCGCCTACTGCCGGATCGCCCACCCACGCTCCCGCAGCGCAGAGGCCAGCACCCCCGCGCTCTTCGGCTCGACCATCAGCTGAACGAGCCCCGCCTGCTGCCCCGTCGCGTGCTCGATCCGCACGTCCTCGATGTTGACCCCGGCCATCCCCGCGTCGGCGAAGATACGGGCCAGCTGTCCGGGCTGGTCGTCGATGAGCACCGCCACGACCTCGTAGGCCCGCGGAGCGGACCCGTGCTTGCCGGGGACCCGCACCTGCCCGGCGTTGCCGCGGCGCAGGACGTCCTCGATGCCGTCGGTGCCCGCGCGGCGCTTGTCCTCGTCGGAGGACTGCAGGGCCCGCAGGGCCTGGACGGTCTCCTCCAGGTCGGCGGCGACGTCGGTGAGCAGGTCGGCGACCGGCCCCGGGTTCGCGGACAGGATGTCGATCCACATCCGCGGGTCCGAGGCGGCGATCCGGGTCACGTCCCGGATGCCCTGCCCGCACAGCCGTACGGCGGCCTCCTCGGCGTGCTCCAGGCGGGCGGCGACCATGCTGGAGACCAGGTGGGGCATGTGGGAGACCAGCGCCACCGCCCGGTCGTGGGCGTCGGCGTCCATCACGACCGGCACGGCCCGGCAGTGCGAGACCAACTCCAGCGCCAGGTTCAGCACCTCGGTGTCGGTGTCGCGGGTCGGCGTGAGCACCCAGGGGCGGCCCTCGAAGAGGTCGCCGGTGGCGGCCAGCGGGCCGGACTTCTCACGGCCCGACATGGGGTGCGTGCCGAGATACGCCGACAGGTCCAGGCCGAGCGCCTCCAGCTCGCGGCGCGGTCCGCCCTTGACGCTGGCCACGTCGAGGTAGCCGCGGGCCACGCCCCGGCGCATGGCGTCGGCGAGCACGGCGGCCACGTGGGCCGGCGGGGCGGCGACGATGGCGACGTCGACCGGGCCGGCCGGGGGCTCGTCGGTGCCGGCGCCGAGCGCGGCCGCCGTACGGGCCTGTTCGGGGTCGTGGTCCTCCAGGTGGACGATCACGCCCCGCTGGGCCAGTGCCAGGGCGGCGGAGGTGCCGATGAGCCCGGTGCCGATGACGAGCGCGGTCCTCACTGGGCGATGTCCTTGCGCAGGGCGGCGGCGGCGCCGAGGTAGACGTGGTTGATGTCGGCGCGGGGCTTGTCGGACTCGATGTGCGCGAGGACGCGCACGACCCGCGGCATGGCGCCGCGGATGTCGAGTTCCTGGGCGCAGATCAGCGGGACGTCGACGATGCCGAGCTTGCGGGCGGCGGCCGCCGGGAAGTCGCTGTGCAGGTCGGGCGTCGCCGTGAACCAGATGCTGATCAGGTCGTCGGCGCTGAGGGAGTTCCGCTCCATGATGGCGGTGAGCAGGGCTCCGACCCGCTCGTCCATGTGTCCGGCCTCGTCCTTCTCCAGCTGGACGGCCCCCCGGACCGCTCGTACCGCCACGGCACCGCTCCTTGCTCCCGTACGTATCGGCTCTTCGCTCGCCAAGCGTAGTCAGCCCGGGCCGGGCCGGTGCGCGGCGACCGTCCGCTGAGACGGCGCCGTGCGCGGAGAACGCCGCCGTGCGCCTCCTCACTCCGGATGCGGCACCGCGCGCTCCCCCGCCGCCGGACGTGCGACACGCACGGGGTGCGGGACTCTCTCCCGGGTTGCTTCTTCTTCGGTGCCTTCGGTGTCAAGATGCTTCTGCTCCGTTCGGAGCGACTTCCCTCCCGGCCGCTGCCGGTCACCGGCGGGCTCGTCCTCGCCGTGTTCATGATCGTCCGGCCGGCCTCCGCCCCTGGCTCTTCCGCACTTGGGAGTGACGACATGACCCACCCCGCCTCGCGCCGGACGGTTCTCCTCGCAACGGGGGCGACGGCGCTCGCCGTCGGCTGCGGTGAGGGCGACGACAACGGCGGCACCTCGGCCGAGTCGGCGTCCCCGGCGGCCTCCCCCGGCCGGGAACTGGCACGGACGGCGGACATTCCCGTCGGCGGCGGCAAGATCTTCAAGGACGAGAAGGTCGTGGTCACCCAGCCGACGAAGGGCGACTTCAAGGCGTTCTCCGCGGTCTGCACCCACCAGGGCTGCACGGTCGCCGGCGTCGCCGACGGCACCATCAACTGCCCCTGCCACCGGAGCAGCTTCCGTATCGCCGACGGCTCGGTGACCGGCGGCCCGGCGACCAGGCCGCTGCCCGAGGAGCAGGTCACGGTGGAGGGCGACGTCATCAGACTGGCGTGATCACAGGTCCCAGAGCGCCCCGAGCGTCACCAGCTCCCCGCTGTACTCGATCCGGTCCGCCCACTCCGTCGGCCAGGCGTCGGACCCGGCGTGGGCGCCCGCGAAGGCGCCCGCCAGGCAGGCGATGGAGTCGGAGTCGCCGGACGAGCAGGCGGCCCGGCGCAGGGCGGTGAGCGGCTCGTCGGGGAAGAGCAGGAAGCACAGCAGTCCGGTCGCCAGGGCCTCCTCGGCGATCCAGCCCTCCCCGGTGGCCAGGCAGGGGTCGGTCTCGGGCGAGGGGGCGCGCAGGGCCGCCTCGAGGCGCTCCAGGACGCCCAGGCAGTCGTCCCAGCCGCGCGCGATGAAGTGCTCGGGGGTCGGGTCCTGAGAACGTGTCCACAGGTCGCCCAGCCAGCGCTCGTGGTACCGGCTGCGGTGTTCCAGGGCGTACGAGCGCAGCAGCCCGACCAGTCCGTTCGGCTCGGCACCCTGCGCGAGCAGCCGTACGGCGTGGGCGGTGAGGTCGGAGGCGGCGAGCGCGGTGGGGTGGCCGTGGGTGAGGGCGGCCTGGAGCTGGGCGGCACCGGCGCGCTGCTCGTCGCTGAGGCCGGGCGCGAGGCCGAGGGGGGCGACGCGCATGTTGGCGCCGCACCCCTTGGAGCCGATCTGGCTGGCGTCCTGCCAGCGGCGCCCGTCGTCCTTGAGCAGGTTGCAGGCGGTCAGGCAGGTGCGGCCGGGGGCGCGGTTGTTCTCGGGTGACCGGTACCAGTCGACGAACTCCTCGCGCAGCGGCCGCTCCAGCCGGCTCGGCACGAGCAGTCCCCGGTCCATGGCGGTGCGCAGGGCGCGGCCCACCGCCAGCGTCATCTGGGTGTCGTCGGAGACGAAGGCGGGGCGCGGCAGCGGCATCTCCCGCCAGGGCCCGCACTTGGCGAGGATCGACGGCACGTCGTTGAACTCGGTGGGGAACCCGAGCGCGTCCCCCAGCGCGAGGCCCACCAGGGCTCCGGTGGCGGCGCGTTTCCTGACGGTGGTGGTGGTCATGCGGAACGTCCTTCCCGGGGCGGTCGCAGCAGCGGTGGGCGGAGGGTGGTGGCGGTGCCCGCGCGGTAGAGGGCGGCCGGTTTGCCGCGGCCGCCGGTCAGCCGCGCGGCGCCGGGTACGGGCTCGACGAAGCCCGGTGTGGCGAGCACCTTGCGACGGAAGTTGGGCCGGTCCAGGGCCGTGCCCCACACCGTCTCGTAGACCTGCTGGAGCTCGCCGAGGGTGAACTCGGGCGGGCAGAACGCCGTGGCGAGGCAGGAGTACTCGAGCTTGGCGCCGACCCGGTCGTGGGCGTCGGCGAGGATGCGGTCGTGGTCGAAGGCGAGCGGCCCCGCGTGGTCGTACGGCAGCCAGCGCGCCTGGGCCGCGTCGCCGCCGCCGTGCGGCTCGGGCGCGTCGGGCAGCAGCGCGGCGAAGGCGACGGAGACGACCCGCATCCGGGGGTCGCGGCCGGGTTCGCTGTAGGTGCGCAGCTGTTCCAGGTGCAGTCCGGAGACGTCCTCCAGGCCGGTCTCCTCGGCGAGTTCACGCCGGGCGGCGGTCTCCGCGGACTCGTCGGGCAGGACGAACCCCCCGGGCAGCGCCCACCGGCCGGCGTACGGCTCCTGCCCGCGCTCGACGAGCAGGACGTGCAGCGCGCCTTCGCGCAGGGTGAGGACCGCGAGGTCGACGGTGACGGCGAAGGGTTCGTGGGCGTACTTGTCGTAGCCCCGCATGACCAGCACCCCCTTTAATAGTCACCACGACTATAAAAGGGGGTGCCGGGACGTCACAACCCTTAGAGGTCGACTTCCTTCATCAGCATGCCGACCTCGGTGTTCGACAGCCGCCGCAGCCAGCCCGACTTCTGGTCACCCAGGGTGATCGGGCCGAAGGCGGTCCGCACCAGCTTGTCGACCGGGAAGCCGGCTTCCGCGAGCATGCGGCGCACGATGTGCTTCCGGCCCTCGTGCAGGGTCACCTCGACGAGGTAGTTCTTGCCGGTCTGCTCGACGACCCGGAAGTGGTCCGCGCGCGCGTACCCGTCCTCCAGCTGGATGCCGTCCTTGAGCTTCTTGCCCAGGTCGCGCGGGATCGGGCCCACGATGTGCGCGAGGTAGGTCTTCTTCACGCCGTACTTGGGGTGGGTCAGCCGGTGCGCCAGCTCGCCGTGGTTGGTGAGCAGGATGACGCCCTCGGTCTCGGTGTCGAGCCGGCCGACGTGGAAGAGCCGGGTCTCGCGGTTGGTGACGTAGTCACCGAGGCACTGCCGCCCCTCGGGGTCCTCCATGGTCGACACGACACCGGCGGGCTTGTTGAGCGAGAAGAACTGGTACGACTGCGTCGCGACCGTCAGGCCGTCGACCTTGACCTCGTCCTTCTCCGGGTCGACCCGCTTGCCCTGCTCCAGGACGATCTCGCCGTTGACCTCGACCCGCGCCTGCTCGATCAGCTCCTCGCAGGCGCGCCGGGAGCCGTAGCCCGCGCGCGCGAGGACCTTCTGCAGCCGCTCGCCCTCCTGCTCGGCGCCCGGGAAGGTCTTCGGCAGCTTGATCTCCTTCTTGCCCGCGTACCGCTCGCGGTTGCGCTCCTCGGTCCGCGTCTCGTACTCACGCGAGCGCGCGGGGGCCGTACGGCCGCCCTGCTGGGGCTTCTTCGGGCCGCCCTTGGATCCGCCGCGGGCCGCGCCGCCGCGCCCCGACTTCGGTCCGTCCGGGGAGGCGCCGGGGCCCACGTCGTAGCGGCGCTCCTCGGGGCGGGGCTTGCGAGGGCGGCCCTGGCCCTGCTTCTCGTCCCTGTTGTTGCCGGCGCCGCGGTAGTTACCGCGCCCGCCGCTCTTGCCGCTACCGCTGCCGCTGCTTCGCATCAAAGTTCCGTCGTTGTCCTAATAGGCGTGTTCGTCCTGGGACCGTCGTCCGTGGCCGGGGCCTCCGTGTCCGGGGCGTCCG
Source organism: Streptomyces sp. NPDC051315 (assembly GCF_044455165.1). Classification (NCBI taxonomy): domain Bacteria; kingdom Bacillati; phylum Actinomycetota; class Actinomycetes; order Kitasatosporales; family Streptomycetaceae; genus Streptomyces; species Streptomyces sp. NPDC051315. The sequence goes on along the minus strand of NZ_JBITEN010000010.1, from coordinate 32,496 downwards.
GGTCGAACGACGGTACGCCTTCCTGGGTCTCGGCCTCGATCGCCTCCGCCTCCGGGAGGAAGGGCGCGAGCTCCGGGAGCTCGTCCAGACCGCGCAGGCCCATCCGCTCCAGGAAGTGGTTCGTCGTCCTGTACAGGATCGCACCTGTTTCGGGTTCCGTGCCCGCCTCCTCGACCAGACCGCGTTGCAGGAGGGTGCGCATCACGCCGTCGCAGTTCACCCCGCGCACCGCGGAGACCCGGCTGCGGCTGACCGGCTGCCGGTAGGCGACGACCGCCAGGGTCTCCAGCGCCGCCTGGGTGAGCCGGGCCTGCTGTCCGTCCAGGACGAAGCGTTCGACGGCCGGGGCGTACTCGGCCCGGGTGTAGAACCGCCAGCCGCCCGCCACGAACCGCAGCTCGAAGCCGCGCCCCTGCACGGTGTACTCGTCGGCCAGTTCCCGCAGCGCGTCCGCGACCTGCCGGCGCGGGCGCTCCACGATCTTCGCGAGGTGCTCCTCGGTCGCGGGCTCGTCCACCACCATCAGGACGGCCTCCAGGGCCGGCTTGAGGTCCAGGTCGGCGACGGCGCGCGACGGCGACGGGACCTCGGTGCTCTCCTCGCTCACGGCTTCCTCTCCTCCTCGGCCTCCTCGGGCGGCCGGTCGAACTCGTCGGTCACCCTCGGCGTCTCGTCCCCGTCCCCGCCCGTCCAGCGCACGAGCAGCTCACCGAGCGCGGTCTCCTGGTCGAGGGCGACGGCCTTCTCCCGGTACAGCTCCAGCAGGGCCAGGAACCGGGCCACGACGGTGAGGGTGTCGTCGGTGTCCGCGACGAGCGTGCGGAAGCTGGCCTCCCCGAGCTCGCGCAGCCGCGCGACGACGATGCCGGCCTGCTCCCGCACGCTGACCAGCGGCGCGTGGATGTGGTCGACGTACACCTGCGGCTCGGGCTTCGGCTGCATCGCCTTGACGGCGAGCTGCGCGAACCCTTCGGCGCCGATGCTGATGACCACCTCGGGCAGCAGTTCGGCGTGGTGCGGTTCGAGGCCGACGGTACGGGGGTAGCGGCGGGCCTCCTCTTCCAGCTTGCCCTGGAAGATGTCGGCGACCTGTTTGTACGCGCGGTACTGCAGCAGTCGCGCGAACAGCAGGTCCCGGGCCTCCAGCAGGGCCAGGTCCGCCTCGTCCTCGACCTCCGCGGCGGGCAGCAGCCGGGCCGCCTTCAGATCGAGCAGCGTCGCGGCCACCACCAGGAACTCGGTCGTCTGGTCCAGGTCCCAGTCGGGGCCCATCGCCCGGATGTGGGCCATGAACTCGTCGGTCACCCTGGACAGCGCGACCTCGGTGACGTCCAGCTTGTGCTTGGAGATCAGCTGCAGGAGCAGATCGAAGGGGCCCTCGAAGTTGGCCAGCCGGACCTTGAAGACACCGTCGCGGGATCCCTGGGGTTCCGCGGCTTGCGGCTCGCGCTCGGGCCGGCCGCCGTGGTGGGGGGCAGGCGTTCCGCCGGGGGTCTCCCCAGGAACTGCCGGAGGAACGGGTGGGCCCGACGGCCCACCGGCCTGAGGCCGGGACTCGACCGCGACCTGGGATCCGACCTCGGACTCGGCTTCGGCCTTGGATCCGACCTCGGACTCGACCTCGGACTCGACTTCGACCTCGGCCACCGGCTGGTTCTCCGGCTCGGCCGACTGAGGAACGGGGACCGGCGGAGGAACAGGCACCGGTGGAACCCCCGGGCCCCTCCCCAGCGCACGCCTCCGACCGGCTGCGCCGCCGGAGGCAGATGCGGGAACGTCGTTCGAGGTCATGGCCCCCGCAGGCTACCGCTACCGCCCGCGCAGCCGTCGAACGAGGATGCTGGCGTCCCCGCGGGTCTCCAGGTCGGCGAGGACGACGGCGACCGCCTCGCGGACGATACGGCCCCGGTCGACGGCGAGCCCGTGTTCGCCCCGCAGCACCAGACGGGCGTGCTCGAGGTCCATCAGCTCCTCGGCGGACACGTACACCGTGATCTTCTCGTCGTGCCGCTCCCGGCCGCTGGGCCGGCGCGCCGCCGCCCGCCCGCGCTTGCGCGGCTGGGCGGCGGAAGCGGGCGCGGCAGAACCTTCCTGCGGCCCCTGACGCCGTGCGGCGCGCTCCGCGGCGGCGGCCCGGCTACGGGACTCCCCCGCGTCGGCCTGCCCGGCGTCGGCCGCCACGTGCTCGGCGCCCTCGCCGTCGCCGCGCTGTGCGGGAACGGCCTGCGGCGCGTCCTCGGCGGAAGCGGCCGCCACCCCGTCGCTCTCCCCCGCCGGAGCGGGTACCCGGGCCTCGCCGTTGGACTGGCGCCGGGGTGCGGACGGCTGCAGCGCCGTTCCCCCTGTGGTTCGGAAGAGTTCGTCGGCCCCCGGCAGACTCACTCGGCGTGACACCGGGCGAGCACCTCCCTGGCGAGCTGGCGGTAGGCGGCGGCGCCGACGGAGTTGGAGGCGTACGTGGTGATCGGCTCACCGGCGACCGTGGTCTCCGGGAAGCGGACCGTGCGCCCGATGACCGTGTGGTAGACGTGGTCGTCGAACGCCTCGACGACACGCGCGAGCACCTCACGGCTGTGCACGGTGCGCGAGTCGTACATGGTCGCGAGGATCCCGTCGAGCTCCAGCTCCGGGTTGAGCCGCTCCTGGACCTTCTCGATGGTCTCGGTCAGCAGCGCCACACCGCGCAGGGCGAAGAACTCGCACTCCAGCGGGACGATCACCTTGTGCGCGGCCGTCAGGGCGTTGACCGTGAGCAGACCCAGCGAGGGCTGGCAGTCGATGACGATGTAGTCGTAGTCGTCCATCAGCGGCTTGAGCGCCCGCTGGAGGGTCGACTCGCGCGCGACCTCGCTCACCAGCTGGACCTCGGCGGCGGACAGGTCGATGTTGCTGGGCAGCAGGTCCATGTTGGGGACCGCCGTCTTCAGGAGCACCTCGTCCGCGGACATGCCCCGCTCCATGAGCAGGTTGTAGACGGTGAGGTCCAGCTCCATCGGATTGACGCCGAGACCGACCGACAGCGCGCCCTGCGGGTCGAAGTCCACGAGCAGCACCCGGCGTCCGTACTCCGCCAGCGCGGCACCCAGGTTGATGGTCGACGTGGTCTTGCCGACGCCGCCCTTCTGGTTGCACATCGCGATGATCGTCGCGGGACCGTGGTTGGTCAGCGGTCCCGGGATCGGGAAGTACGGCAGCGGGCGACCGGTCGGGCCGATGCGCTCCCGGCGCTGGCGGGCAGCGTCGGGCGCGAGCGTGGCCGCGTACTCGGGGTCGGGCTCGTACTCGGCGTCGGGGTCGTAGAAGTGCCCGTCGGGCAGTTCGTCGTAGTCGGCGAAGTGGTTGTGGGGCGCGCCACTTCCGTCGCCGGCCATGGCGTTCACGTGATGGCCATCCATGCTCTGGGGTGCTGGCTGAGCCGTGTGGGGGCTTCTCTGGCTCTGATGGGCTGCGAAGGTTCGGACAGCGACGGAGCCGACAGCCTCGAGCCCCGTGGGGCCCGGGCCCCGCGTAGGCATTCCTGGTTGACCACCCCCGGGAGAAAATGTCGACTCATTCACAAGTCGTCTTACCTCCTTGGTGACCAGGAAACTTCTAGACAAGGTCAGCGTGGCACCATGCCGACGGTTGGCGACTCTATGGCGTGTCGGGCGTCCGCAGCAACACAATCCGCCGGACCCGGCCCGATGTGTCGGCAATGAAACATCCGGCTGTCAAGGGCGTACGGCCGTCGCACGGCAGGTTTCACCGGTGTGCGAATCGGTCGAAGGGTTACGTTCGAGGCGAGTTGACCGAGAGTCGCAAAGTGACCATACACACATCCGGCCGGACCTTGTCGGGCAAGGTCCGGCCGGAAGTGCGCGGTTGACGACCTGTGTTGACGAATCGCCTTTTACCCGAAGATGACTTGGCGACCCAGCAGGCCGGGGGCGTTCGAGGGGGCTCAGCCGAGCAGCGAGGCGAGCTCCACGTGCTCCAGGCCGTGCGCCTCGGCGACCTCCTTGTAAACGACCTTGCCGTCGTGGGTGTTGAGACCCTTGGCCAGCGCGGGATCCCGGCGCAGCGCCTCCGCCCAGCCCTTGTCGGCCAGCTCGACGATGTAGGGCAGCGTCGCGTTGGTGAGCGCGTAGGTGGAGGTGTTGGGGACCGCGCCGGGCATGTTGGCGACGCAGTAGAAGACCGACTCGTGGACCTTGAAGGCCGGCTCGGCGTGGGTGGTCGGGCGGGAGTCCTCGAAGCAGCCACCCTGGTCGATCGCGATGTCGACAAGGACACTTCCCGGCTTCATCCGGGAGACCAGCTCGTTGGTGACCAGCTTCGGGGCCTTGGCGCCCGGGATGAGGACGGCGCCGATGACGAGGTCGGCCTCGAGGCAGGCCTTCTCCAGCTCGAAGGCGTTGGAGACGACCGTCTGGATCTTCGTACCGAAGATCCGGTCGGCCTCCTTGAGCTTGTTGATGTCACGGTCGAGCAGGGTCACGTGGAAGCCCATGCCGATGGCGATCTGGGCGGCGTTCCAGCCGGAGACACCACCGCCGATGACGACGGCCCGGCCGGCCAGCACGCCCGGGACACCGCCGGGCAGCACACCACGGCCGCCGTTGGCGCGCATCAGGTGGTAGGCGCCGACCTGCGGGGCGAGCCGGCCCGCGACCTCGGACATCGGGGCGAGCAGCGGCAGCGCGCGGTTCGGCAGCTCGACGGTCTCGTAGGCGATCGCCGTGGTGCCGGACTCCAGGAGGGCGTCCGTGCACTCCTTGGACGCGGCCAGGTGCAGGTAGGTGAAGAGCGTCTGGTCCTTGCGGAGGCGGTGGTACTCCTCGGCGATGGGCTCCTTGACCTTCAGCAGCAGGTCGGCGGTGGCCCACACCTCGTCGGCGGTCTGGAGGATCTGCGCACCGGCGGCCACGTACTCGTCGTCCGGGATCGACGAGCCGACACCGGCGCCCTGCTCGATGACGACCTGGTGGCCGTGGCGCACCAGCTCGTGCACACCGGCGGGGGTGATGGCCACCCGGAACTCGTTGTTCTTGACCTCGCGGGGGATGCCGACCTTCACGTCGATCACGGTCCTTGGCTCAGAGGGTGTGGGGCATAGCAAGAGATACCCGGATGCAACGGGCACACCGGGATACACCGCAGGAGAACGTGCGGCAGAGCCAGTCTAATGAAGGTGTTCCCGCTGTCTAGCCTTTCAATGCATCAATCTTCAGCGGATGTACTACGGATTTCGCAGGCGTTAGCGCCATGTTCCAGCTGTTCTGGCTCTGAATCGCCGTCCGGGAGCTCTTCTCCCAGGATGCGCTCGGCCGCGCCCCGGTGCAGGCGGGCGGCCGCCGGGTCGCCGAGATGCTCCAGGGTGCCGGCCAGTCGCAGCTGCAGCGCGGCCTGCAGCCGCGCGTCCTGCGCGCGCCGCGCCCACTCCACCGCCTCCCGGCAGGTGCGCAGCGACTCCTCGGGCCGGCCCGCGTACTCCTGGACGCGCGCCAGCTCGCTCAACGCCCGCGCGTAGGCGCCGACATCGCCGTTCTTGCGGTGCCCGGCCGCCGCGGCCCGCCAGCCCCGCTGCGCCTCGCCGTAGCGGCCCGCGTAGGTGTGCGCGGTGGCGATACGGCCGTACAGCCGGGCGGCGTCCGCGCGCTCGTCGCGGGCCAGCCGCTGGGCCAGGGCGCGGCCGAACCAGTCGGCGGCCCGCTCGTAGTCCCCCAGCTCCAGGTGCGCCCCGCCTACGGATTCCATCGCGCGGCCGGTCGCATACGGGTCGTTCGCCTCACGTCCGGCGTCCAGCGCGGCCCGGTACCGCACCAGCGCCTCCGCGGTCCGCCCGGTCCGGGCGTCCACGTCGGCCAGGTTCAGCAGGGCGGCGGCCTTCTCCCGGGGCAGGTTCCGCCGCTCGGCCACGTCCAGGACCAGCTGGTGGACGCCGTACAGGTCGGGGGCGGCCCCCTGGGTGCCGAAGTGCGCGACCATCGCCCTGACCAGCTGGGACATCAGCCGCCTCGCCAGAGTGTCCAGCTCTCCGTCGGCGACCGCGAGACGGGCCGAGGCGAGCAGGGCGGGCCGGCGGACGCGCAGCCATTCGGCGGCCGCGTGCGGGCTGGGGAAACGCAGGGCCCGCGGCATGCCCTGGAGCTTCTCGCGGGCCTGCGGGTTGTCCGTCTCGGTGATCGCCCGGCAGGACTGCAGCAGCCGTACCGTCCGCTCCAGCATGCGGGCGCGGGCCAGCTGGAGCTCGGCCGGACGCTCGTGGGTCTCGGCGGCGGCGCGCAGCAGGGGGTACAGGCAGCCCGGGACCTGGTACTGGGGCAGCGGGGAGTCCACGGCCCGCAGCAGGCCGAGGGCGACGAAGTCGTCCAGGGTGGTGCGGGCGGCGTCGACCGAGCAGCCGGCGAGCGCGGAGGCGGTGTGCGGGTCCACGAGGCCGGCCGGGGCGAGGCAGAGCAGTCGCAGTATGCGCGCGGCGGCCGAGGGCAGCGAGGCGTGCGTCAGTCGGAAGACGCGGCTGAGGGGCGTCCCCTCGTCGCCCTCCGCGTGCAGCTGTTTGGCGAGGTCGGCGACGGCCGCCTGGGGGCGGGCCGCCAGCCAGCCGCCCGCGAGGATCAACGCGGTGGGGTGGCCCTGGCACGCTTCGACCAGACCCTCGGCGGCACGCGGGTCGACGGTGATGCGGACCGAGCCGGTGCAGCGGGTGAGCAGGTCGAGGGCGGACTTGGTGTCCAGGCCGCCCAGCGTGCAGGGGCGCACGTCCGAGATGCCGGTGAGGGGGCCCGCGGAGACGGCGACGACCAGGCACTCCGGGGTGTCCGGGAGCAGCGCGTCGACCTGTTCGGCGCCGGCCGCGTCGTCGAGCAGGAGCAGCGCGCGCCGCTCGGCGAGGGCCTCGCGCAGGGTGGCCGACAGCTCGTCCTCGGAGGCGCCCGGCGGGATGGGCAGGGACAGGGCGGCGAGCAGTTCGCGGGCGACGCGCTCGACCGGCACGGGGGTGCCGTCCGGCTCACCGAGGCGGGCGCGCAGCACGCCGTCGTGGTAACGGCCGGCGACCCGCCGGACGAACTCCTCGGCGAGCGCGGTGCGCCCGGAGCCGGGCCGGCCGGCGATGAGCAGCACGCGCGCGCGGGGTGCCTTCTTCCCGGACAGCGTGTCCAGTCCCGCGCGCTCGATGTCGGCGCGCAGCTCCTTCAACTCCCGGGCGCGCCCCAGGAAATGGCCCTCCGTCGCAGCGTGTCCCGACAGCTGCACGCCGTCTGTGTCCACTGCCTGATCCGTCACGGGCCACACTCCCGTCCCACCGCACGCGCAAGCCCGCCGGGACTCCGGATCGGGCGTTTCCCGAGCCTAGTTCACGCTCTGCGACGTTCCCGGAGGAGCACGGCGGTGACGTCGCCCGATCGGATCAGGCGATCGTCACACCAGACGGTGATGTGTCCCATGACCGCGTCCTCGCCATGATCGCGACCGCACCGCGCTCATGCCCGAGCCCGCCGCGATCACGCCCGCCCCCTCACCGGCATCACACCCGCGCCCTCGTCGCGCGCGCCCCCGTTCGCGATCACGACCCCACGCTCGTCGCGCCCCCGTCGCCATCGCGCCACCCCGCTCGTCGCGATGACGCCGCGATCACGCCACCGTGAGCCGGTCCCGCCGCCCCGGCGCGATCACGCCTCGAACGGACGCGCCGGCCACGGGGCCTGCGCCGGCCGCAGCGCGTCCAGGCCGTCCCCGCTGCGCGCGGCGACCAGGGACAGGACACCCACGACGAGGCAGTTGTTGTGCACGTCGCCCGCGAGCACACCGCGGACCAGCTCGGCGACGGGCACGCGCGCGTGCTCCATGTCGGCCTCCTCGTCCTCCACCTCGAACCGCTGCCCGTCGGCCTCCGACAGACCACGGGCCAGGAAGATCCGTACGGCCTCGTCACAGCCGCCGGGCGTCGTGTACACGTCGGTGAGGACCCGCCAGTCCTCCGCCTTGACGTGCGCCTCCTCGTACAGCTCACGCTGGGCGGCGTGCAGCGGGTTCTCGCCGGGCACGTCGAGCAGACCGGCCGGGATCTCCCACAGCTTCTGCCGGACGGGGTGGCGGTACTGCTTGATGAGCAGGACGCGGTCCTCCGCGTCGAGGGCGAGGACGGCCACCGAGCCCGGGTGGACCTGGTAGTCGCGGCGGACCACCGAGCCGTCGGGCATGACCACCTCGTCGGTGCGGACGGAGGTCTTGTTGCCCACGAAGGGGGTCTCCGTCGCCCGGATCTCCCACGCCTCGGGGGTGTCCTTGATCGTCATGCCTTTCCTTCCACACGTACGAGAGCGACCGGCCGCGCGCACCGGAGACCGGCCGAAAACAAAACCGGGGTGCCCACCTTTGAAGGTATGCACCCCGGCCACCGTACAACTGGTGTGTTACTTCGAATTCTCCCGCGCGCCCTGGGCCCGCTGACGCTCGACGGACGCCTTGACGAGGCCGGCGAACAGCGGGTGCGGACGCGTCGGCCGCGAGCGCAGCTCGGGATGGGCCTGCGTGGCGACCAGGTAGGGGTGGACGTCACGCGGGTACTCGACGTACTCCACGAGCTTGCCGTCCGGCGAGGTGCCGGAGAACAGGATGCCCGCCTTCTTCTCCAGCTCCGCGCGGTAGGCGTTGTTCACCTCGTAGCGGTGACGGTGCCGCTCCTCGATGTACTCCTTGCCGTCGTACACCTCGCGCACGATGGAGCCCTCGGCCAGCTTGGCCGGGTACATGCCCAGACGCATCGTTCCGCCCATGTCGCCCTCGCCGGCGACGATGTCGAGCTGCTCGGCCATGGTGGAGATGACCGGGTGGGCGGTGGCCGGGTCGAACTCGGTGGAGTTGGCGTCCGAGATGTCGGCGAGGTTGCGGGCCGCCTCGATCACGATGCACTGCAGGCCCAGGCAGAGACCGAGCAGCGGGATCTTGTTCTCGCGGGCGTAGCGGATGGCGCCGACCTTGCCGAGCACACCGCGGTCGCCGAAGCCGCCGGGGATGCAGATGCCGTCGACGTCGGCGAGCTGGGCCTTGGCGCCGGCCGGGGTCTTGCAGTCGTCGGAGGTGACCCACTTGATCTTCACGCGGGCCCGGTTGGCGAAGCCGCCCGCACGCAGGGCCTCGGTGACCGAGAGGTAGGCGTCGGGCAGGTCGATGTACTTGCCGACCAGGGCGAGGGTGATCTCGTGGTCGGGGTTGTGGACGCGGTCGAGCAGGTCGTCCCAGGTCGTCCAGTCCACGTCACGGAACGGCAGGTCCAGCTTGCGGACGACGTAGGCGTCCAGGCCCTCGCCGTGCACGGTCTTCGGGATGTCGTAGATCGAGCGGGCGTCGGGACAGGCCACCACCGCCGCCTCGTCGACGTCGCACATCAGCGAGATCTTGCGCTTGATGGCGGTGGGGACCTCACGGTCGCAGCGCAGCACGATCGCGTCCGGCTGGATACCGATGTTGCGCAGGGCGGCGACACTGTGCTGGGTCGGCTTGGTCTTGAGCTCGCCGGAGGGGCCGATATAGGGAAGAAGAGAGATATGGACCACGAAGACGTTGTCCCGGCCGACCTCGTGACGGACCTGGCGGACCGTCTCCAGGAACGGCAGCGACTCGATGTCGCCGACCGTGCCGCCGACCTCGGTGATCACGACGTCGACCTCGTCCGTCGCCATGCGGCGGATGCGGTGCTTGATCTCGTTGGTGATGTGCGGGATGACCTGCACGGTGTCGCCCAGGTACTCGCCGCGGCGTTCCTTGGCGATCACGGTCGAGTAGATCTGACCGGTGGTGACGTTGGCGGAGCCGTCCAGGTCGCGGTCGAGGAAGCGCTCGTAGTGGCCGATGTCCAGGTCGGTCTCGGCGCCGTCGTTGGTGACGAACACCTCACCGTGCTGGAAGGGGTTCATCGTGCCAGGGTCGACATTGAGGTAAGGGTCGAGCTTCTGCATCACGACGCGCAGGCCCCGCGCCTTGAGCAGCATGCCGAGGCTGGAGGCGGTCAGCCCCTTGCCGAGAGAGGAGGCGACACCCCCGGTGACGAAGATGTGCTTGGTCGTCGTGGCTGTGCTGTTTCGGAAAGCAGCGGGCGGCATGGCCAAGAGGGGGCTCCCGTGGTCGCGGTCTGGGGGTGCGGTGCGGCTCCCGGAGGCTCTCACCAGCGGTTTGGGCCGGCGGTTTCCGGGGGAGGCGTCGCTGCGGTTCGGGGGTTTCGAGCCCACCGGTCCACGGGCTACCAGGGTATCAGCGCCTCGGGGAGATGGCTTCCGGCCACGCTCCGCACACGCGCCGACACGGGTCCGTGCCTCCGCGCGGACTTCTCACCCGGTGCTCACCCGTTCGGCCCGCCCGCGTTGCCCGGAGCGGCACACAGATCATCTACGTGCGTCGTATCCTGCTCGGACACTCACTGTCGAGCCCGGCCGGACACCACGGCAACACCCCCGCCCGTATCCACCGGAACAACGAGAGCTCGTCAGTTCGTTGAGCAAGAATTGGCGTTTTGCCAATACGGCTGAGCGACTGCTTTGCTTCACCGCTCAACGACGCATTACAACGACCCCTTGACCGCACTAGCGACAGCCCCCTTGTGGGGTGACGTGGCCGTTCGACTGGAGTTGCACGTGGCCGGGCGCATCGAAGACTACGCACTCATCGGAGACATGCAGACAGCGGCGCTGGTCTGCCGTGACGGCACGGTGGACTGGCTCTGCCTGCCCCGCTTCGACTCGCACGCGATCTTCGCCGGTCTGCTGGGCACCGAGGAACACGGCTTCTGGCGGCTCGGGCCCGCCTACGCATCCGACCAGCAGCCGCCCACCGCGGCCCGGCGCTCCTACCGCGGCGACTCGCTGATCCTGGAGTCCGAGTGGGACACCCCGCGCGGCACGGTCCGGGTGACCGACTTCATGCCGCCGCGTGACGGCGCCCCGCAGCTGATCCGCATCGTCGAGGGCGTCTCCGGCCGCGTCCCCATGCGCTCGGCCCTGCGGATGCGGTTCTCCTACGGCCGGGTCGTGCCGTGGGTGCACAAGCACGAGGGGCGCACGGTCGCCGTCGCGGGTCCGGACTCGGTGTGGTTCGACACCGACTGCGAGACCTACGGAAAGTCGCTGACGACGTACGCCGACTTCACGGTCGCCCCCGGGGACCGGATCGCCTTCACCATCTCCTGGCAGCCCTCGCACAAGGAGCCGCCGCCCCTGCCGGAGCCGGAGCAGTCGCTGGAGGCGACGGAGGAGTTCTGGCGGGAGTGGGTCGAGCACTGTACGTACCACGGCCCCTACCGCGAGGCCGTGATCCGCTCGCTGATCACGCTGAAGGCGCTGACCTACGCCCCCACCGGCGGGATCGTCGCGGCCCCCACCACCTCCCTCCCCGAGGACATCGGCGGCGTCCGCAACTGGGACTACCGCTACACCTGGCTGCGTGACGCGGCCATCACCCTGTCCTCGCTGCTGCGCACCGGCTACCGCGAGGAGGCCCGCGCCTGGCGCGAGTGGCTGCTGCGCGCGGTCGCCGGCGACCCGGAGAACCTGCAGATCATGTACGGCATCGCCGGCGAGCGCGAGCTCGGCGAGGCGGAGCTGGACTGGCTGCCCGGCTACGAGAACTCCGCTCCGGTCCGGGTCGGCAACGGCGCCGCCCACCAGCTGCAGCTGGACGTGTACGGCGAGGTCACCGAGGCCCTGCACCTGGGCCACATGACCGGCCTGGCCCGCAACGACTACGCCTCCCTGCTCCAGCTGAAGCTGATCCGCTACCTGGAGGACCACTGGGACGAGCCGGACGAGGGCATCTGGGAGGTGCGCGGTCCGCGCCGCCACTTCGTGCATTCCAAGGTCATGGCCTGGGTCGCCGTCGACCGCACGATCAAGCTGATCGAGTCCGGTGACGCGGACGGCCCGCTGGAGAAGTGGCGCGAGCTGCGCGACGACATCCACCGGGACGTGTGCGAGAAGGGCTACGACAAGGAGCGCAACACCTTCACGCAGTCCTACGGCTCGAAGGAGCTGGACGCGTCCCTGCTGCTGATCCCGCAGATGGGCTTCCTGCCCCCGGACGACAAGCGCGTGATCGGCACGATCGAGGCGATCCAGCGGGAGCTGTCCACGCCGGACGGCTTCATCCTGCGCTATCCGACACAGGGCGACCACGAGGGCGTCGACGGCCTCCCCGGAGACGAGGGCGCCTTCCTGGCCTGCTCGTTCTGGATGGCGGACGACCTCGCGATGATCGGCCGCGTGGACGAGGCCCGCAAGCTCTTCGAGAAGCTGCTGTCCCTGCGCAACGACCTCGGTCTCCTCGCCGAGGAGTGGGACCCGCGCCTGCAGCGCCAGGTCGGCAACTTCCCCCAGGCCTTCAGCCACGTCCCGCTGATCGACACGGCCCTGCGCCTGACGGCGTCGGGCGCCTACGGCGGCTGACCCAGGACCGGGATGAGACCGGGACGGACCCGACGACAGGACCGGGACCCGGCGCCCGCCTAGGCTGGGAGCCATCAGCCCCTGCACGGAAGGGGGCGCCCCATGGCCTCCCCGTCGAAGGCGGGCGCGGCGCTGACCGCGCTGCGCGAGGATCTGGTCGGCGACGTGTTCGCCCCGGGGGATCCGGGCTACGACGAGGCCCGGGCGGTGTTCAACGCGATGGTCGACCGCCGTCCGGCGGTGATCGCGCAGTGCGTGGACGAGGACGACGTCGTACGGGCCGTGCGGTTCGGCCGGGACCTGGACCTCAAGATCGCGGTGCGCGGCGGCGGACACAGCGTGGCGGGCATGGCGGTGAACGACAACGGCCTGGTCGTCGACCTGCGGCACATGCGCGCGGTCACCGTCGATCCCGCGGCCGAGGCGGTACGGATCGCGGGCGGCGCCACGATGGGCGACCTGGACCGCGCCACCGAGCCCTACGGTCTCGCCACGACCGGCGGGCGGACCTCCACCACCGGCGTCGGCGGCTTCGTCCTCGGCGGTGGCACCGGCTGGCTGGACCGCTGGTGCGGGCTGGCGGTCGACAACCTGCTCGGCGTCGAGCTGGTCACCGCGGACGGCGAACGGGTCCACGCGAACGCCGACGAGAATCCCGACCTGTTCTGGGCGCTGCACGGAGGCGGCGGCAACTTCGGCGTGGCCACCGCGCTCACCCTGAAGCTGTACGAGCTGCCGGAGTTCTCCGTCGCCCTGCTGCTGTACCTCCCGGAGGCCGGCCCCGAGACCACCCGCACCTACCGCGACGTGATCACCGCCGGCCCCGACGAGGCGGGCGGCGCCGTCCTCTACCTCACCGGCCCGCCCGAGCCGTTCGTCCCGCCGCACCTGGTCGGCACGCTGCTGTGCGGTGTGCTCCTGACGTACGCCGGTGCCGAGGGGGACCTGCGCAAGCTGGCCGAACCGCTGCTGGCGCTGCCGCACGAGGCGGAGATCGTCGGGGCGATGCCGTACGCGGACGTGCAGTGCATGATCGATTTTCCGCCCGGGATGCGGAACTACTGGTCGGCGGAGTACCTGACGGGTACGCCCGACGACTTCCTGGACGTCTTCTGCGCCCGCGCGGGGTCCATGCCGGTGCCGACCGGCACGCAGCACGTCCTGTTCCCGCAGGGCGGCGCGATCGCCGCCGGGCCGCACGCGTATCCGGTGCCGTTCCGGGACGCCCCGTGGGTGGTGCACCCGTTCGGGATCTGGGAGGACCCGGCGGACGACGAGCGGTGCGTGCGGTGGGTCCGGGACGTCCGCGCCGACGCCCGCCCGTGGAGGACCGGAGACGTGTACCTCAACTTCATCGGCGACGAGGGCGCCGAGCGGGTCGTGGCCGGCGTGGGCGCCGGGAACACCCGACGGCTCGGCGAGCTGAAACGGCGCTACGACCCCGACAACGTCTTCCGCTTCAACCACAACATCAAGCCGACCTGAGAGTCAGGTCGTCCCCGCGCACGCCATCGAGCCGACCCGAGGGACGAGGTCGCCCCCGCGCACGCCATCGAGCCGACCCGAAAGCGAGGTCGCCCCCGCCCGCCGTCAGGCCGGCCGGAGTGCCCTCAGTGTCCGCTCACCCGCCGGATCGCCCGCCGTCGCCGGAACGAGAGCGATCTCGTCGAGGCCCGCCTCGGTGTAGGCGTAGACGCGGGCGCGTACGGTGCCGGCGTCGCCGACCAGGCCGACCATGGCCGCCGCCTCGGCGGGCAGGGCGCGGACCAGCGTCGCACGGTCGGCGCCGGACGCGGCCAGGTCGACGGCCTCGCCGAACCCGGCCTCGCGGAACACGTCGGCGTACCCGGGCACGGTCAGGTATCCCGCGATGCTGCCGAGTATCTGGTGGAGCGACTAGGGATCGGGGTCGACGGCGGCCGGCAGCCAGGCGGCGAGCGTGGGCGGCGTACGGCCCACCGCGTCGGCCGCCGCCAGCAGCTTGGCGCGCAGTTCGCGCACCTGCGCCGGGGAGACCAGGTCGAGCAGCATGCGGTCGGCGTGCGCGGCGGCCGCGGCGATCGCACGGTCCCCGAACGCGGCGACGGTGAGCGGGCCGCCCGGCGGCGGCAGGCGGCGCCGGAAGGTGCTGCCGGGCACGATCGGCTCACCGGGCGCGCCGTGCAGCAGGTCCCGCACGGCCCGCGCCGTCTCCGTCAGGACGGTGGCGGGCCGGGCCCGGGACCGCCCGTGCACCCCCTCCACCACGCGCTTGCCGGACGTGCCCAGGGCGACGCCGACCGGCCGCCCGGTGACGGCCGCGACCGACGCGGCACCCCGGGCGATGGTCAGCGGATCGCGCACCGACACCGGTACGGGACCGGCCGTCAGCGCCGCCCGCTCGGTGACCCGCGCGATCCCCGCGGCCAGGACGAAGGAGTCCCAGGTCGGCCCTTCACCCGCCCACACCTCCCGGCAGCCGAGCCGGTCTGCGAGCGCCGCGACCCGCAGCGCCTCGTCGACCGGGCTGTCGTCCTCACGTGCCACGGCGACCACACTCATCTCCATGGCCCGCCGCTACCCGGTGGTCCCCGCTCCAACCCGGTGCGGCGGTGACGCGTCGGCGGAGGAGGCCCGGGGATCGTCTGCGTGACGGCGCCGCGAGATGTCGCCCGAACGTCCGCGCAGGTAGCGTCCGCTGCATGGACAGCCGTACGGACCACCGATTCGACAGCCGGGGCGCGGGCATCACCGTCCAGCGCGCGCTGGAGCTGCCCGGCCTGCGCAGCGGGCTGCCCGAGATCCTCGCGGGCGCGGACCGGCTGGGCCGCACGGTGCGCTGGGTGCACGCGGGCGAGGTCCCGAACATCGCCTCCCTGCTCAAGGGCGGCGAGCTGCTGCTGACCACGGGCTACGGCCTCGGCACCCGCCCGGCCGAGCAGCGGGCGTTCGTGCGCACCCTGGCCGAGCGGGGCATCGCGGCGCTGGTGATCGAACTGGGCCCGCGCTTCACGCGCCTGCCCGCGGCCCTGGTGGAGACGGCGCGGACGACCGGCCTGCCCCTGGTCCAGCTGCACCGCGAGGTGCCGTTCGTGACGGTCACCGAGGAGATCCACACCGAGATCGTCAACGGCCACTACGCGCTGCTCCAGCGGGCGGAGGAAGTGCACCGCCGCTGCACGGAGGCCCTGCTCGGCGGGGGCGGGATCCCTCAGGTCCTGGGCATCCTCGCGGACTTCGGCGGCAACCCGGTCTTCCTGGAGACGACCGACGGCCGGCTGCTGTACGCGGCCGGTGCCGGGCCCGAGGGGGCGGATCCGCTCCAGGTGTGGGAGGGGCTGCGGGGGCCGCACAAGGACGCGCCGCCGCCCGCCGGTTCGGTCCTGGTGGACGTGCCCGGGGGCGGGCCGGGGGCGGGTGCGGTGCGCGCCCGGCTCGTGCTGCTGCCGGTCCGGGCCCCGCTCGCCCCGGTGCACCGCATGGCGGCCGAACGGGCGGCCGGCATCCTGGCCGTGGTGCTGATGCAGGCACGGCAGGAGGAGGAGTTGGCGGCCCGCGGGCGGGGCGACTTCCTGACCGACCTCGCCGAGGGGCGTATCGCCGCGGAGGACGCTCCCGCGCAGGCGCGCGTCCTGGGGTTCCGGCCCGGCGACAGTCCGCTGCTGCCCGTCGTGATGCGGCTGGGCGACGCGCTCTCCCCGGGCGGGGGCTGGGCGGTGCTCGCCCGCGCGGTGGCGGAGGAGCTGGCGTCGGTGGGGGTGCCGGTGCTGCTGGGGGTACGGCCGGTGGAGGGCCGGGTGCCGGTGCTGCTGGGCCTGCGCGCGGAGTCGGAGCGGTCGGCGGTGGCGGACCGGGTGGCGGCGGCGCTGCGGGCCGGGGTGGAACGGGCCGGTATGCAACGGCCGGGGGCCCGGCCGCCGGTCGTGGTCGTCGGGGTCGCGGGCGGCTGGGCGGCGGCCTCCGCGGGCCTCAGGCACGCGGCGGAGACGGCGACCGCCGCCCAGGGTCTGTCGGACCGGCCCTGGTACGACGCCCGCCGCCTCGACATCGACCTGCTGCTGTGGCGCCTGCGCGACCATCCCGACCTGGCGGCCTTCGTGGACCGCGCGATCGGCCCGGTCCGCGACCACGACCACCGCTCCAGGCCGCCCCTGCTGCCCACCCTGGAGACCTACCTGGCCCACGCGGGGCGCAAGGCGGAGACGGCCCGCGAACTCCACCTCAACCGTCAGACCCTGTACAACCGCCTCGCCCGCATCGGCGAGTTGCTGGGCACGGACCTCGACGACCCGCAGACGGTCCTGGCCCTGAGCCTGGCCCTGCGGGCACGGCGTCTGGTGCCCTGAGCCGTCCGGCCGGCCGGCGGAGCCGATGCCGTGTGCCGCTGTTCCCGCGGCCGGCAGCCCGCCTCAGAGCCGGCGCAGTGCCGCCTCGACCGTGTCCCCCGGGAAGGTGTTGAAGGCGACGGCGGCCTGCGGCGCGTGACGGTGGATCAGGGCCAGGGCTTGCTCGAACAGGGGCACCAGGGCGTCCGTCTTGCGGATTCCGGCGCCGACGACCACCACGTCCCACGGGCGCTCGGTCAGTGCGGCGACGAGAGCGGGCTCGGCCGTCCCGTCGGCGACGACCGTCGCCAGGGCGGCGTCGATGCCCCGCTCGGCGAATCGGGCCAGTTGCTCGTCGACGCCGGCGCGGATGGCGTCCGGGTCGACGCCCGGGATGAGACCGGTCGCGGCGGCCGGTTCGTAACCGACCACGAGTACGGACGGCATGTGATTCCCCCTAGTGTGCGACGCTGACGACTGTTTTCTCGAACTGCCGGCCGGATTCCATGTGTTGGTGCGCCCGCACGACAGCTCCAGCACCCGGGCCGTCACGTCCTCCTCGTCGGAGACGAGCACGTCGGCGCCCCCCTGGTCCAGCGGCCCCCTGGTCCAGCGGACGCTGCCGCTTGGCACGGGTCCGGGTGACCGCGAGCGGGGTGGCACCGACCCGCAGGGCCGTGTGGATCGCGGCCGGACCGACGCTGCTGGACGCCGCGTCGACGACCGCGACGTCCCCGGGCCGCAGCCCGCCCACCTCGACCATCCCGCCGTAGGCCTCAGGCACGGCATCCACACGCGGCGCCGGAGACGGCGTCGGCGGTCCGCGGCCGGGGCACGAGCGCGGCCGCCGGGACGATCGCGCGCTCGGCGTACACGCCGTAGCTGTTGGGCGAGGTGACCGGCAGGACGCTGACCGCCTGCCCCGCCGTGAACCCGGCGACGTCCGGGCCGACGGCCTCGACGACGCCCGCCGCCTGGTTGCCCAGCCGGGCGGGCAGTTGCCTGACCGGCTCGATGTGCCGGTCGGACCGGAACAGTGCCTCGGCCCGGTTGACCCCGACGGCGTCCACCCGGATCCGCACCTCGCCCGGCCCCGGTTCCCCCACCGGGACGTCCTCCAGCCGTAACACCCCGGGTCCGCCCACCTCGGGGAACCGCACCGTCCTGGCCATACGCCCTCCCCCTCCCGTACCGCGCCCCCCAATACTTCGACCGCCATCATACTTCCATCACGATCGTACTTCGATGGCTGTGGACCTACGATGCGGCCCATGGGACGCACGCCCCCACACCCCGAGGTGTCGCAGTTCGACCTCCAGCAGGTGCTGGAGGCCCTCGTCGACCCGGTACGCCGCAGTATCGTCACGCAGTTGGACGCCGCCGGACGGGACATCGCCTGCGGCGGATTCGAGCGACGGTCAGCAGGTCGACCGCCACGCACCACTCCAAGGTGCTGCGCGTGGGGGGCCTGATCCGGCGGTCCTACGTGGGCACCTCGCTGCGCCGCGAGGAGATGGGCGAGGCGTTCCCGGGCCTGCTCGACGCCCTCCACCCGGCGCGCGCCACCGCGCGGTGAGGCCGGCTCAGATCATCGGCCGGGGCTGCGTCAGTTCGTCGTAGACGCTGAGGACCTGGGCGACGGTCTCGTCCTCGCTCGGCCAGGTGGCCGCCTGCCGGGTGCCGAGGTCCCGGAGCCGCTCGCACCGTCCCGGGTCGCCGAGCAGCCGGACGACGGCGCCGGAGAGGGCGTCCGCGTCGCCGTGCGGGACGAGCTCGGCCGCGTCGCCGACGAGTTCGCGGACACCGCCGGCCAGCGCGGCCACGAGCGGCACGCGCGCGTGGAGGGCCTCCTGCGCAAGGACGGACCGCGACTCCTCACCACCGGTCAGCAGGGCGAGGTCGGCGGCGGCCAGCAGTTCGCTCACGTCGTCCCGCCGCCCGATGAGCCGGACGGGCAGCTCCTCGTCCTCGATACGGCGCTGCAGTTCCGCCCGCAGCGGCCCCTCCCCCGCGACCACGACCAGCGGCACGGGGTCCAGTCGGCGCCACGCGCGCGCGGCGTCCAGCAGGACGTCGTAGCCGCGGTGGCGCTCCAGGGAGCCGACGGCCATCAGCAACGGGCGGCAGATCGCGCCGAGTTCGGCCCGCACCTTGGGGCGCGGCCGTTCGGGGTCCTCCTCGGCGGGCCGGGTTCCGGGCAGCGCCACGGCGGCGAGCCGGGCGTCGCGCGCCCCCGTCCGGCGGGCCCGGTCCACCAGTTCGGACGTCGTACCGAGCACGACGGCGGCCGCCTTCGCGACCCGCCGCTCCAGCAGGCGCAGCAGATGGGCGCGGGCGCCCTCGGCGTACGCCCGGTTGTGCCAGGTGACGACGAGCGGCGTGCGCCGCCCGCTGAGCGCGAGCACGGCCCGGAAGGAGGCGTGCAGCCCGTGCGCGTGGACGAGGTCGGCGTCCGTGCAGGCCGCCCGCAGCGCCGCCACGGACGCGGGGTCGCTGCTGCGCGGGACGGGCACGTGTTCGGCACCGGCGCCCGCGAAGTCGTAGGTGTGAGCGGCCTCGGCGGGGGCGCACACCGTCACCCGCACGCCCCGTGCGACGAGCCCCGCGGCCAGGGAGCGCACATGCGCGCTGCTGCCGGCGTTGCCGCCGCCCAGCACCTGCACGGTGCGCAGCGGCGACTGGCCGTGCGGTGAGTGGCTGCTCACGTGGCCGGGGCTCCTGGTTCGGCGTCGGACGGTCACGATGGAACGTACAGAAGGGGAACGGGCGGAGGGGTGGACCGCTCGCGCTCCTCCACGTACTAGGCCAAGGATGCCAGCACGTACGGGTGTTCCGTGCCGTCGAGCACCCGGGGTTCCGGCAACACGGCCCCCTAGGTCACCCACACGAGTGAAGGAAGGCAGGGATCCGTTCGATTGCGGTCAGACCGGCCGGACCGCCGGCCATCGAGGCACGCGCTCACCCTCTCCGCGTACACCGCCGGGCGCACCACGGCGGCGGCAAGCGCGAGCGGTCCCGCCCGCCGGTCGCCCACCACGATCGCCACACCGAGCAGCGCGCCCAGCGCGTGCGCCCCCGTGTCTCCGACCGGCGCGCGCCCACCGAGATCGTCCGGCGGGACGGCCCCGGCGACCGTCGACCTCCGGGAAGCGGGAAGCCGCACGGGCGAGCAGGCGCCCCGCGCCCACGCCCCGAGGGGGGACAGGCCACACGCGGGCCACCGCCCCTCCCCCACACCTCCCGAGCAGCCGGACACACCGCTCACCGGCACCGGCGGAACCCGCGGAAGGAGACCGACCGCGACGGATCCCCGGAGGGAAACCGGCACCGCCTCCCGGGAAGGGAACCGGCACCGCCCCGGAAGGAAGCCGCGCCGACGGGTTCCCGCCGGTCTCCCGCGACCTTTCGATCCGCCGGAAGGCCCTAGGCGTCCGCCCGCGCCGTCGCCAGCAGCTCCTCCGCGTGCGCCCGGGCGGTCTCCGAGTCCTCCTGCCCGGCGAGCATCCGGGACAGCTCCCGAATGCGCTCCTCGCCCTCGAGGACCTTCACGCCGGAACGGGTCACCGACCCGTCGTTCGTCTTCTCGACCAGCAGCTGCCGGTCGGCGAAGGCGGCGACCTGCGGAAGGTGCGTGACGACGACGACCTGCGCGGTCTTCGCGAGCCGCGCCAGCCGCCGCCCGATCTCGACCGCGGCCTTGCCGCCCACACCCGCGTCGACCTCGTCGAACAGGTACGTCGGCACGGGATCCGTCCCCGCGAACACCACCTCGACCGCGAGCATCACGCGCGAGAGCTCACCGCCGGACGCGCCCTTGGCGATGGGCCGCGGCGGCGCCCCCGGGTGCGGGGCGAGCAACAGTTCGACCTCGTCGACGCCGGACGGCCCGTAGGCGACCGTGCGCCCGCCGACCTCCACGCCCTCCGGGTCCTCCGTCTGCCGGATCTCGAACGACACGCGCGCGTGCGGCATGGCCAGCGAGGCCAGCTCGGCGGTCACGGCGGCGGCGAACCGGTCGGCGGCCTCCGTCCGCGCGTCGGTCAGGGCCTGCGCCAGCCCGCCCAGTTCGGTCCGCAGCGCGTCCCGCTCGGCGGTCAGCTCGTCGATCCGCTCGTCGTCACCGTCCAGCTCGGTGAGCCGCGCGGCGCCCCGCTCGGCCCAGGCCAGGACGGCGCCGACGTCCTCCCCGTACTTCCGGGTCAGCGCGGTGAGCGCGGCCCGCCGCTCCTCCACGGCCGCCAGCCGCAGCGGATCGGCGTCCAGGTCGTCGGCGTACCCCGCCAGCTCCCCCGCGGCGTCGCCCAGCAGGATCGCGATCTCCCCGATCCGGTCCGCGAGCGCGGCCAGCGCCGGATCGTGCGACCGCACGGCCTCCAGGGCCCGCTGGGCGCCCGCGACGAGCGTGGCGGCGTCGATGCCCTCGGGGTCCTCCGGATTGCCCGCGAGGGCCGCGTGGGCGGCCGTGGCGGCCGAGGACAGGGCCTCCGCGTGCCCGAGCCGCTCCGCCTCCTCCGCCAGCTCCACGTCCTCCCCGGCGCGCGGCTCCACGGCCGCGATCTCGTCGAGGCCGTAGCGCAGCATGTCGGCCTCCTGGGCCCGCTCACGCGCGCGCGTGGTGATCTCGTCGAGCTCCACGGACACGGCCCTCAGCCGCCGGTAGGCCTCCGTGTACTTGGCGAGCGGTACGGCGACCGCGTCGCCCGCGTACCGGTCGAGCGCCTGCCGCTGCCGGGACAGCTTCAGCAGCCCCTGCTGGTCGGTCTGCCCGTGCACGGCGACGAGTTCGTCGGCCAGGTCGGCCAGCAGCCCCACCGGCACACTGCGCCCGCCGACGTGGGCCCGCGACCGCCCCTCGGCCGAAACGGTACGGCTGATCAGCAACGCCCCGTCGTCGAGCTCCGCCCCGGCCTCCTCGGCCCGTACGACCACCGAGGCGTCCGCGGGCACGGCGATCCGACCCTCCACGACCGCCTTGTCGGCACCGATCCGCACGAGCGCGGCGTCGGCGCGCCCGCCCAGCAGCAGCCCGAGGCTGGTGACCACCATGGTCTTGCCCGCGCCCGTCTCACCCGTGACGGCGGTGAAGCCGGGCGACAGCTCGACCACCGCGTCGTCGATGACTCCGAGCGACCGTATCCGCATCTCCTCCAACACGGACACGACCTTACGAGGTCGGGGAGGGGAAGTGCGAGGCGCCCTGTCACCCGCGCGGGTGGACGTGCCCCTCACCCCCGCCCGGCGCCGGGCGCCCCCCCCCCCCCCCCCCCCCCCCCCCCCCCCCCCCCACACCCCCCCCCCCCCCCCCCCCCCGGGGCGCCCCCCCCCCCCCCCCCCCCCCCCCCCCCCCGCCCCCCGGGGGGGGGGGTGGGGGGGGGGGGGGCGCCCCCGCCCCGGGGGGGGGGCCCGGCCCCCCCCCCCCCCCCCGGCCCCGGGCGCCCCCCGCCGCCCCGCCCAGCGCCGACCGCCCCGTTCAGTGCCGCGTACCCCGCCACCCCGAGACGGGCAACGCGAACTTCGCCACCAGCCGGTCCGTGAACGACGCGTGATGCAGCCGGGCGAGCCGCACCGGCACGGCCCCCCGCCGCACCTCCACCCGAGCCCCCGGGGGCAGCTCGAAGGTCCGCCGCCCGTCGCACCACAGGACCCCGGGCGGAATGTGGGGCAGCAACTCGACGGCGAGCACCGAATCGGGCGAGGTCACCAACGGCTTCGCGAACAGCGCGTGCGCACTGATCGGCACCATCAGCAACGCCTCGACCTCGGGCCACACCACGGGCCCGCCCGCCGAGAACGCGTACGCCGTCGACCCGGTCGGCGTGGACAGCACGATCCCGTCGCACCCGAACCCCGTGACCGGCCGCCCGTCGATCTCCAGCACGACCTCGAGCAGCTTCTCCGCGCCGGCCTTCTGCACCGCCGCCTCGTTCAGCGCCCAGTCCGTGTGCACGATGTCCCCGTTGCGGTGCACGACGACATCGACGGTCATCCGCTCCTCGACCTCGTACGCCCTCGTCACCACCCGGTCGACGACCTTGTCGAGGTCGTCCCGCTCGGCCTCCGCGAGGAACCCCACGCTGCCGAGGTTGACGCCGAGCATCGGCACCCCGGA
This sequence comes from Streptomyces sp. NPDC051315, assembly GCF_044455165.1. Classification (NCBI taxonomy): domain Bacteria; kingdom Bacillati; phylum Actinomycetota; class Actinomycetes; order Kitasatosporales; family Streptomycetaceae; genus Streptomyces; species Streptomyces sp. NPDC051315. The sequence goes on along the minus strand of NZ_JBITEN010000010.1, from coordinate 9,667 downwards.
CGCCCGCGCGAACTCGGCGCCGCGCAGCAGCGTGCCGTCACCGCCGAGGACGATGAGCAGCTCGCAGCCCTCCAGGCACTGCGGGGTGGCCTCGGCGACCAGCTCCACCTCGTCCGGCAGGGGAAGGTCGGCCGCCTCGTACTCCAGGACGCGCACGCCGATGCCCTCGCGCAGCAGCCCCTTCACGACCAGCTCCGCGCTGCGGATCGCGGCGGGCCGGCCCGTGTGGGCCAGCAGGAAAACAGTACGAGCTCGGTTCTGTGTCAACGCGGCCCCTCCGCCACTGCACGATCGACATCGGCCGGGTCCGGAGCAGGCGCCCCGGCCCGGAGCCACAGAAAGTACTCGACGTTGCCCGACGGCCCGGGCAGCGGACTGGCGGTGACACCCTTCACGCCGAGTCCGAGGTCCCACGCCTTCTCCGCCACGCCCCGCACCGCCTCGGCCCGCAGCTGAGGGCTGCGTACGACGCCCCCGCTGCCCAGCCGCTCCTTACCCACCTCGAACTGCGGCTTGACCATCATCACCAGGTCCGCGTCCGGCTCGGTGCACCGCGCCAGAGCCGGCAGCACCAGCCCGAGCGGGATGAAGGACAAGTCCCCCACGACAAGATCCACTGGCTCCCCATCGATCGCTTCGAGCGTCAACTCGCGTACGTTCGTACGGTCCTTGACGGTGACGCGTTCATCGCTCTGCAGAGACCAGGCGAGTTGTCCGTATCCGACGTCCACGGCGACCACGTGCGCGGCCCCCGCCCGCAGCAGTACGTCGGTGAAGCCCCCGGTGGACGCGCCGGCGTCCAGCGCCCGCCGCCCCGCGACGACGAGCCCCTGCGGCACGAACACCTCCAGCGCGCCGGCCAGCTTGTGCCCGCCCCGCGACACGTACTCGGGATCGCTGTCGTCGGCCGCGACGACGATGGCCGCCGCGGTCTCCACCTGTGTGGCCGGCTTGGTCGCGACGTTCCTGCCGACGGTGACCCGCCCCGCGGCGATCAGCTGGCTGGCGTGCTCACGCGACCGCGCGAGCTTCCGGCGCACCAGCTCCGCGTCCAGACGACGACGTGCGACTCCTGCCACGTTGGGTTCAGCTCCTGCTTCCGTACGGCGAGGGGGGCGCCGGAGGTCCCGGGCGGGCGTCGAGCGCGGTGAGCGCGTCGCGCAGCCCCCGGTGTACATCCTCGTACACCTCGATGTGGCCGTCCGTGGGGAGGTGGTCGGCGTCGGCCAGCCGCTCCAGACGGGCGTCCACCTCGGCGTCGCCGGTGGGGGTGCGGGGGACGTCCAGGGGCGCGGGGGCGGCGGGGTCGTCCCCGGGTCCGGCCTCCTGCGGGCCGTCGCTCTCCGGCACTGTGTCGCTCATGCCCCGACGCTACCGCGAACAGCTGGGGTACCGTCGAGCGCGATGGCCACGATCGAGGAGTGCCGCGCCGCACTGGAGAAGCTCTCGGACACCCTGCGGGGCGCCGAGGACGACGTCCGCGACGCCGCGGCCATGGACCGCTCGGTGAGCTGCCGCGTCACCGACCTGGACGTCACCTTCGTCGGCCGCCTCACCGGCGGCCGACTCGAGGTCGACGACACCCTGCAGGGACCGCCGCCGGAGAAGGCCCAGATCCGCCTCGCCATGTCCGGCGACGACCTGGTCGCCCTGGTCGACGGCGAGCTGAACTTCGCGAGGGCGTGGGGCTCCGGCCAGGTGACGCTGGAGGCGAGCCTGCGCGACCTGTTCCGGCTCAGGAAGCTTCTGTAGCCACGACCTTCCGGTCCTCGACCCTGTCCCCCGCCCGCGCCTTCCGCGCCGCCGGCACCACCAGCGGCGTACCCGTCTCCGGGTCGTCGATGACCTGGCAGCGCAGCCCGAAGACCTCCTCGACCAGCCCGGCCGTGACGACGTCGTTCGGCGCGCCCTGCGCGATGACCTCGCCGGCCTTCAGCGCGATGAGGTGGGTGGCGTACCGGGCGGCGTGGTTGAGGTCGTGCAGCACGGCGACCAGGGTGCGGCCCTGCTCCTCGTGCAGCTCGGCGCACAGGTCGAGGACGTCGATCTGGTGCTGGATGTCGAGGTAGGTGGTCGGCTCGTCGAGCAGCAGCAGCGGGGTCTGCTGGGCGAGCGCCATCGCGATCCACACGCGCTGGCGCTGACCACCGGACAGCTCGTCGACGTACCGGTCGGCGAGTTCGGCGACACCGGTCTGCGCCATCGACTCCCGCACGACCCGCTCGTCCTCCGTCGACCACTGGCGCAGGATGCCCTGGTGCGGGTACCGGCCACGGCCCACCAGGTCGGCGACGGTGATGCCGTCGGGCGCGATGGACGACTGCGGGAGCAGGCCGAGCGTCCGTGCGACCTTCTTCGCCGGCATCGACTGGATGACCTGCCCGTCGAGCAGCACCCGGCCCTCGCTCGGCTTCAGCATCCGCGACAGCGCCCGCAGCAGGGTCGACTTGCCGCAGGCGTTGGGGCCGACGATCACGGTGAAGGAGTGGTCGGGGATCTCCACCGACAGCTGTTCGGCGATGACCCGCTGGTCGTAGGCGAGGGTGACGTTCTCGGCGGACAGGCGGTTCACGGTGCTCCTTTGGTTGTTCAGCCCGTGGCTGACACGGGTGGTGGCGCTCATATCCGGCCCCGTCGTCGGCCCGGCTCGCGGCCCGGCCTCATATCCGGCCCGCCTTGCGCTCGGTGACCAGCAGCCACAGCAGGTAGACACCGCCGAGCACGCCGGTCACCACGCCCACCGGCAGCTGTCCGTCGCCGAAGAGCCGTTGCGCGGCCCAGTCCGCGGTGACCAGGAGGGCGGCGCCCATGCACAGGGCGGGCACGAGGTTCGGCCCGGGCGAGCGGGTCAGGCGCCGGGCGAGCTGGGGCGCGGTGAGCGCCACGAAGGCGACGGGGCCCGCGGCGGCGGTGGCGGCCGCGGTGAGCAGGACGGCGGCGACCATCAGCAGCAGCCGTACGCGCTCCACGCGCACCCCGAGGGCGTTGGAGACGTCGTCGCCCATCTCCATCATCCGCAGCCCGCGCGCGTTGGCGAGGACGAGCGGGACGAGGACGCAGCACAGGACGAGCAGCGGCCAGACCTGCTTCCAGTCCCGGCCGTCGAGCGAGCCGGTCATCCACACGACCGCGCGGGCCGCGTCGACGAGGTCGGCCTTGGTGATCAGATAGCCGTTGACCGCGGTCGCGATGGCCGAGACGCCGATGCCGACCAGCACCAGCCGATAGCCGTGCACTCCGCGCTTCCAGGCGAGCAGGTAGATGGCGGCACCGGTCACCAGACCGCCCACGAGCGCCCCGACGGCGACCTGGTTGGCGGACCCGGACATCAGCACGATCACCACGAGCGCGCCGGCCGTCGCCCCCTGCCCGAGTCCGAGCACGTCCGGGCTGCCCAGCGGATTGCGGGAGACGGCCTGGAACACGGCGCCGCCGAGCCCCAGCGCGGCACCGACGAGCAGCCCCACGAGGACGCGCGGCATCCGCAGCTCGTTGACGATGAACTCCTGGCCCTCGGTGCCGTTGCCCGCGAGCGTCTTCAGCACGTCGCCGGCCGGGATCGCGAAGTCCCCGGTGCCGATCAGCACCACGCTCGCGGCGAGCGCGGCGACCACCAGCAGCACGACGACGACCAGGGCACGCACGTCCAGCCGGAGGGAGAGCCCGCCGGGCGTGCGCACGGCACGGGGAGCGCCGGGGGTACGGGCGCCCGACGGCGCGGCCGGCCGCTGCCGAGCGGCCTGCTCCGGTGCGGTGTGGGATGCGGTCTTCACAGCTGGGCCGTCCTCCGCCGTCGTACGAGAAAGATGAAGACCGGGCCGCCGATGATCGCGGTGATGATCCCGACCTGGACCTCGGAGGGCCGGGCGACGACCCGGCCGATGACGTCGGAGCCGAGCAGCAGCACCGGCGACAGGATCGCCGCGTACGGCATGATCCAGCGCAGGTCGGGTCCGGTGAAGGAGCGCACGACGTGCGGGACCATCAGCCCGACGAACACGATCGGCCCGCAGGCGGCGGTCGCGGCACCGCACAGCACGGTGGCGGCCAGCATGGCCAGCGCCCGGGTGCGGTTGAGGTGCGCGCCGAGCGCCTTGGCGGTGTCGTCACCCATCGCCATGGCGTTCAACGGCCGGGCGAGGCCGAACGAGAGCAGCGTGCCGACCGCCATGAAGGGCAGCACCTGCCAGATGGTGTCATTGGTCGCGGAGGTCAGCGAACCGACCGTCCAGAAGCGCATCTTGGCGAGCGCCGCCTGGTCGAGGATCATGACGGCCTGGACGTAGCCGAAGAGCGCGGCGGCGATCGCGGTGCCGGCGAGCGCGAGCCGCACGGGCGTGGCCCCCCGGCTGCCGCCGAGGAACCAGACCAGCGCGCCGACCGCGGCCGCGCCGAAGAAGGCGAACCACACGTACCCGGTCAGGCTGCTGACGCCGAGGTAGGTGACGGCGGTGACGACCGCGGCCGAGGCACCGGCGTTGATGCCGAGCAGACCGGGGTCGGCCAGCGGGTTGCGCGTGAGGGCCTGGAGCACGGCTCCGGCCAGTCCCAGCGCGGCACCGACGAGCAGCCCGAGCACGGTCCGCGACAGCCGCTCTCCCACGACGACGTCACCGTAGGTCCCCGTGTCCTCGAACAGACCGTGCCAGACCTGTGCGAGGGACAGCTCCTTGGCACCGATGGCGATACTCGCCACCGCCACCACCAGCAGGAGCACTACGGCGACGAGCAGCCCAACGGAACGTATCGCCCGGCGGGTTGGGGGCGCGGGGGCTGTCTCCGCGCGCTGTTCGGGAACACTGTCGACCAACACGCAGTTAGGTTAGCCTACCCTGGCATTTTCCCTCGATCCCTGGTCACGGCCTTCGCCGGGTTCACAGGATCACACCGGCCGCACCTCGGTGCGACGGCCCCGCCCCTCGGTGCGACGGCCCCTCACAACCCCAGCCGTGCCAACGCCTTCCCCCCGTCCAGCCCGCACGAGCCCTCCCCCGCCGCCGTCCACGCGGCCGCGCACAACGCCCGCAGCCCGTCCAGCGCGTCACCGTCCCCCTCCAGCTCCAGCCGCTCGGCACCCGCCGTCACCGTCCAGCCCCCGCACCGGAAGCCGTCCCCCTCAGCCGTGACCTCGGGCTGCCCGGTGAGCAGACCCCGCAGATCCCGGTCGACGTACGTCGGCCGGTGCTGCGGCGGCGCGGCGAGGAGTTGGGCGCCGTCGGTCACCCCGGTGAGGACCAGCAGCGAGTCGACCTCCCCGTGGTACGCCCCCTCGATGTCGGTGTCCAGCCGGTCCCCCACCACCAGCGGCCGCTCGGCACCCGTGCGCAGGATCGTCTCCCGGTGCATGGGAGGCAGCGGCTTGCCCGCGACCTGCGGCTCGGCCCCGGTCGCGATCCGCACCACCTCCACCGCGGCCCCGTTGCCCGGCGCGATCCCCCGACCGCTGGGAATGGTCAGGTCCGTGTTGGACGCGAACCACGGCACCCCGCGCGCGACGGCGTACGACGCCTCCGCGAACCGCCCCCACGGCAGGTCGGGCCCGCCGTACCCCTGCGCGACGGCCGCCGGATCGTCGTCCGCCGACTCGACGGGCTCGAGCCCGCGCTCGCGCAGCGCGACCCGCAGCCCCTCCCCGCCGATGACCAGCACCCGCGCCCCCGCCGGCACCTGCTCACTGATCAACCGTGCCACCGCCTGCGCCGAGGTGATGACGTCATCGGCCCCCGTCGGTATCCCCAGCTCCGTCAGGTGCGCGGCCACCACGTCCGGGGTCCGCAGCGCGTTGTTGGTGACGTACGCGAGATGCATCCCGCCCGCCCGCGCGGTGGCCAGCGACTCGACGGCGTGCACGATCGCGCTCCCGCCCGCGTACACCACCCCGTCCAGGTCGAGCAGCGCCGTGTCGTACGCCTCGCTCAGGGCCTGCCCACTGCTCTCGGGCCTCCTCCTGACGCTCCGGCTCATTCCGCATCGCTCCTCGTTCGCTCGCTTTCCCCCGATCATCCCGCATGCCACCGACACACGTACGATGCCGGGATGAACACAGCGGGTCACTCGGAAGCAACGGCGCCCCGAGGCCTGGAACTCACCCCGTTCCGAGGCCTGCGCTACGACCCCGACCGGGTCGGCAGCCTCGCGGCCGTCACCTCCCCGCCGTACGACGTCGTGGTCCGCCCCGACGGCCTGCACCAGCTCCAGGACGCGGACCCGCACAACATCGTCCGCCTGATTCTCCCCCAGGCCACCACGCCCGGCGCCCGCAACGAACAGGCCGCGGCCACCCTCCGCCACTGGCTCTCCGAGGGCGTCCTGACCGCCGACCCCGAACCGGCCCTGTACGTCTACGAGCAGCACCACCACGCCGACGGCATCCTCCAGCGCGGCGTCATCGGCACCCTGCGCGTCTCCGAGCCCTCGGTCGGCGTCGTCCTGCCCCACGAGGACGTCATGCCGCACATCGTCGCCGACCGGGCCGCCCTGATGCGCGCCACGTACGCCAACCTCGAACCCCTCCTCCTCACCTACCGGGGCAACGGCACGGCGGCCGAGGTCGTGGAACGCACCGCCGAGCGGACCCCGCTCCTCTCCACGACCACGGAGGACGGCTTCAGCCACCGCCTCTGGTCGGTCACCGACCCGGCCGAGGTGGCCCGCGTCCAGGCCGAGCTCTCCCACCACCAGGCCCTGATCGCCGACGGCCACCACCGCTGGGCGACCTACCGCCGTCTACGCGCGGAGCACCCTTCTCCCAGCCCCTGGGACCACGGTCTGGTCCTCCTCGTCGACACCGCCCGCTACCCGCTGCGCGTCCGCGCCATCCACCGCCTCCTGCACGGCCTGCCGGTCGCGGAGGCCCTGGCTGCCGTCGAGGGCCTGTTCCGCGTCCGCCGCCTGGAGACACCGCTGCCGGAGGCACTCGACGCCCTGGCCGACGCCGCCTGCGCGGGCAACGCCTTCCTCCTGGCCGGCGACGGTGCCTTCCACCTCCTCGACCGCCCGGACCCGGCCCTCCTCGCCCGCACGGTCCCCACCGACCGCCCGCACGCCTGGCGCACCCTGGACGCGACGGTCCTGCACGCCACCCTCCTCGACCACGTGTGGCACATCCCGGAGGACGACCCCACCCGCATCGCCTACATCCACGACACGGCCGCCACGGTCGAGAAGGCCCAACGCGACGGCGGTACGGCGGTCCTGCTGCACCCGGTCCGCGAGGAGGTCGTCCGCGACCTCGCCCGCCAGGGCGTCACGATGCCCCGCAAGTCGACGTCCTTCGGCCCGAAACCCGCCTCGGGCCTGGTCCTGCGCGCCCTGGACATCTGACCCCGGACACACGAAAGGGGCGGGACGACCGGTGCCACCGGTCGTCCCGCCCCTTTCACCGACGTAGGTCAGTCCTGCCCGTCGGCCTTGTCCTGGGCCTTGTCCTCAGCCGGCCCGCCCTCGACGGCGTCCTCGTCCAGCGCGTCCGTGAACTCCACGCCGTCCAGCTCCGCCAGCCGGTCCGAGGCGTCCGTGCTGCCGTCCCGGTCGGCCTCCACGGCCTTCGCGAACCACTCCCGCGCCTCGCTCTCCCGCCCCGCGGCCAGCAGCGCGTCGGCGTACGCGTACCGCAGCCGCGCGGTCCACGGCTGTACGGCGTTGGAGGCCAGCTCGGGGCTCTGCAGCGTCACGATGGCCGCGTCCAGCTGCCCCATGTCACGCCGGGCCCCGGCCGCGACGAGCCGCATCTCCACCTGTCCGGCCTTGTCGAGCTTGTGCACCTCGGGGGCCCCGGCCATGTCCAGCGCCTTCTCCGGCCGCCCGAGCCCGCGCTCGCAGTCGGCCATGACGGGCCACAGGTCCGCACTCCCCGTCATCCGCCGCGCGGCCCGGAACTCGGCCAGCGCCTCGCTGTACTTCTGGTTGGCGTACGCGGCGAACCCGGCCGCCTCCCGCACGGCGGCGACCCTGGACGCCAGCCGCAGAGCCACCCTGGAGTACCCGTAGGCCCCCTCGGGGTCCTCGTCGATGAGCCGGGCGACCATCACCAGGTTCTTGGCGACGTCCTCGGCGAGCGTCTTCGGCAGACTCTGCAGTTCCTGCCGTACGTCCTTGTCGATCTCCTCGCCGGTGACGTCCTCCGGGATCGGCAGCCGCTTGATCGGCTCGCGGTCCCGGTCACGATCCCGCTCGTCACGGAACCGTCCGCCGCCACGCCGGTCGTCCCGCCCGTCCCGGCCCCGGAAACCACCGGGCCGACCGCCACGGTCGTCACGACGCGGCCCGCGCCCACCGCGGTCGTCGCGCCCGCGGTACCCACCGCGCTCACCACCCCGGCTGTCGTCCCGACGGAACCCTCCACGGTCCCCGCGGTCGTCGCCCCGACGGTCGTCGCGCCGGTCATCGCGCCGCTCGTCCCGACGGAACCCGCCCCGGTCACCGCGATCCCCACGGTCGTCGCGGCGGTCGTCACGCCGGCCGTAACCTCCGGAGCCACCGCGGTGGTCGTCACGGCGATCATCACGCCGGTCATCACGGCGGTCGTCCCGACGGAACCCGCCCCGGTCACCGCGATCCCCACGGTCGTCGCGGCGGTCGTCGCGCCGGGCGAACCCACCACGGTGGTCGTCGCGCCGACCATGACCGCCACGGTCGTCGTCGCGCCGGAAGTCGGGCCGGTCACCCCGGTCACTGCGCTCGTCACGCCGGAACCCGGGCCGGTCACCCCGGTCGTCACGCCGGAACCCGGGCCGGTCACCCCGGTCGTCACGCCGGAACCCGGGCCGGTCACCGCGGTCGTCACGCCGGAACCCGGGCCGGTCACCCCGGTCGTCACGCCGGAAGCCGCGGTCCCGGTCGTCCTTCTGGAACGCCGGACGCGAACCCCGATCGCCTTCGCGGCGGTCGTCGCGCCGGCCGTAGCTCCCACGATCGCGATCACCGTAGCCCCCACGGTGGTCGTCCCGACGGTCCTCCCGACGGAAGCCACCGCGGTCCCCACGGTCGTCGCCCCGCCGATCGTCCCGGCGGTCGTCCCGGCGGAAGCCGCCCCGGTCACCGCCACGGTCCCCGCGGTCACGGTCATCACGGCGGTCGTCACGCCGACCGTAACCGCCGGAGCCACCACGGTCGTTGTCACGACGGAACCCACCACGGTCGCCCCGCTCGCCACGGTCCCCGCGGAAATGACCGCGGTCGCCGCGGTCCCCACTGTCCCGTCGCCGCTGGTCGCGCTCCGGTCGGTCGTCGGGAGAGTTGGTGGACATGGTGACTCCTGTCTTCGGTACCGCAAGTCATTCTCGCGCAGCCGGGTACCCACCCGGCGCGCTATGGAAAAACAAAAGGACCCCTGGTCCCAGCTGAACGCTGGTGACCAGGGGTCCTTCCAAAGATTGTTCGGCGGCGTCCTACTCTCCCACAGGGTCCCCCCTGCAGTACCATCGGCGCTGTAAGGCTTAGCTTCCGGGTTCGAAATGTAACCGGGCGTTTCCCTCACGCTATAACCACCGAAACCCTAATGGTTTCGAGCGAACAAGCACACTTTTTACTTGTTTCAAGCTCTAGCCGGCAACGGTCGTTGCCTCAGAACTAACACAGTGGACGCGAGCAACTGAGGACAAGCCCTCGGCCTATTAGTACCGGTCACCTCCACACGTTACCGTGCTTCCAGATCCGGCCTATCAAC
>NZ_JBITEN010000009.1:0-345246 GCF_044455165.1 Streptomyces sp. NPDC051315 | reverse complement strand
CCGACGCCGTCGCCGTTGCTGTCCTGGAAGGAGCGGACGAGGACCTCGTAGAAGACCGCGCGCTTGAACCAGTCGGGGTCGCGGTCTTTCGCGGGGGTGTCCTCGAAGGTGTCCGGAACGGGCTCGTTGACGATCATCGTGTGGGTGACCCTCCGATCTGCGGGTTGGACGGTCGCAGGACGGTGAAGACGTGCGCGGGCCGAGTGCCCGGTTCGAGACGCACGTAATTGGCCCTGCCCCAGTAATAGGTCTCGCCGGTGAGCAGATCGCGCACCGGCACCGACTCGTGCCAGTCCAGGCCGAGTTGCGGCATGTCCAACGAGACCGTCGCCTCCTGGGTGTGGTGGGGGTCGAGGTTGACGACCACCAGAACCGTGTTCGAACCGCTCCGCTTCGAGTAGGCGATCACCGCTTCCTGGTCGGCGTGGTGGAAGTGCAGGTCGCGCAGTTGGCGCAGGGCCGGGTTCGCCCGCCGGATCTCGTTGAGGCGGGTGATGAGTGGGGCGATGGTGCGGCCCTCGCGCTCGGCGGCCTCCCAGTCGCGGGGCCTGAGCTGGTACTTCTCCGAGTCGAGGTACTCCTCGCTGCCCTCGCGCACCGGGGTGTTCTCGCACAGCTCGTAGCCACTGTAGACGCCCCAGGCCGGCGACAGGGTCGCCGCCAGCACGGCCCGCGCCTCGAAGGCCGGACGGCCGCCGTGCTGGAGGTAGGCGTGCAGGATGTCCGGCGTGTTGGCGAAGAAGTTGGGCCGCATGTAGGAGGCCGCCTCCCCCGACAGTTCGGTGAGGTACTCCGTCAGCTCCTCCTTGCTGTTGCGCCAGGTGAAGTAGGTGTACGACTGCTGGAAGCCGATCTGGGCGAGGGTGTGCATCATCGCGGGCCGGGTGAAGGCCTCGGCGAGGAAGATGACGTCGGGGTCGGTGCGGTTGATGTCCGCGATGACCCGCTCCCAGAAGACCACCGGCTTGGTGTGCGGGTTGTCCACCCGGAAGATCCGCACGCCGTACGACATCCAGTGCCGCAGGACGCGCAGGGTCTCGGCGACCAGGCCGTCCATGTCCGCGTCGAAGGCGATCGGGTAGATGTCCTGGTACTTCTTCGGCGGGTTCTCCGCGTAGGCGATGGTGCCGTCCGGGCGGTGATGGAACCACTCGGGGTGCTTCTGCACCCAGGGGTGGTCGGGGGAGCACTGCAGCGCGAAGTCGAGCGCGATCTCCAGTCCCAGCTCACTCGCCTGCCCGACGAACCAGGCGAAGTCCTCCAGCGTGCCCAACTCCGGGTGCACGGCGTCGTGGCCGCCCTCCGGCGAGCCGATCGCCCACGGCACGCCGACGTCGTCGGGACCGGGGGTGAGAGTGTTGTTGCGGCCCTTGCGGAACGTCGTCCCGATCGGATGGATCGGCGGCAGGTAGACCACGTCGAAGCCCATCGCGGCGATCGCGGGCAGCCGCCGGGCGGCGGTCCGGAAGGTCCCGTGCGGACGCTCCGGGGTTCCCTCCGAGCGCGGGAAGAACTCGTACCAGGAGCCGAACAGGGCGCGTTCCCGTTCGACCAGCAGCGGCAGGGGGTCGGACGCGGTGACCAGTTCCCGCAGGGGATGGCGGGCGAGGACCTCGTCCACCTCCGGGGTCAGCGCCCCGGCGAGACGGGAGGCGGCCGGGCGGTCCTCGTCGCGCAGGGCGTCGGCCGCGGCGAGCAGGATGTCCCGTGCCCGCTCCTCGTCGCCGGGCACCCCGGCGGCCGCCCGCTCGTGGAGGCGGGCGCCCTCCTCCAGGACGAGGCCGGTGTCGATCCCCGCCGGGATCTTGATCCGGGCGTGGTGGCGCCAGGTGGTGACCGGGTCGCTCCAGGCCTCCACGGTGTACGTCCAGCGGCCCGGCGCGTCCGGGGTGACCTCGGCGCCCCAGCGGTCGGTGCCGGGGGCCAGTTCACGCATCGGCGTCCATGGGCCGGGGCGGCCCTCGGGGTCGCGCAGGACGACGTTGGCGGCGACGGCGTCGTGCCCCTCGCGGAACACGGTCGCCGAGATCTCGAACGTCTCCCCGGTGACCGCCTTGGCGGGCCGACGCCCGTGCTGGACGACCGGGCGGACATCGAGGACGGGTATGCGTCCCACGGCGGGCACGTCACCCGAGGAGGATCGCTCCGGGGCCGGCGGTCCGGCGTCGGCGGGGCGCACGGAGGTCTCTGCGGGCGCTGTGGGCGCTTCGGCGCGGGACGTACGGGGTGTCGGGGGTGCTGACGAGTGGTGCGTGGCGGGCATGACCGCTCCTGTCCGCATCAACGTAGGTGGGCGGATGGATGTGGGGAGGTGGGTCCTGCGGTGGGGGGTGCCGGATGTGCCCGGGCGGGCCCGGGGTCGTACTCGTGCCCGGACGTGCCGGGGTTGTGCTCGGGTCGTACGGGGTCTCGTACCGGAGGAGCCTTCCCACCCTATTCGGGTGAGCAATCCGGCACTTTGTTAACTACTCGCGCGTATGTCTACGTACAAGTCCGGCCCCGTTCGCGGGGAACGGGGCCGGTGACGGCAGCCCGCCGCTACGACCGCGGGACGCGCAGGAGTTCGTCCGGTGAACCGGCCCCCCGGCCGGACACCTTGCCGTTCGACGCCCCCGCGACCAGGGCCCGCTCCACCTGCGCGGGCGTGGCCGTCGGGTGGCCGGCCAGATACAGCGCGGCCGCGCCCGCCGCGTGCGGCGCCGCCATCGACGTCCCGGAGTAGGCCGCCCGTCCGGTGTCGCTCGTGTGCGACGCGGACGTGACCGACACGCCCGGGGCGAACAGGTCGAGCGCCGAACCGAGGTTGGAGAAGGACGCCCGGGCGTCCCTGCGGTCGGTCGCGCCCACGGTGACGGCCTCGCGCACACCGGCGGGGGAGTGCAGGGCCGCCGCGTGACCGGCGTTGCCCGCGGCGACGGTGTAGGTGACGCCGGAGCGGATCGATGCGCGGACGGCGGCGTCCAGTTGCGCGTTGTACGGGCCGCCCAGGCTGAGGTTGGCGACCGCCGGCCGGTGCGCGTGCCGGGTGACCCAGTCGATGCCCGCGATGACCCGGGCGGTGGTGCTCGCGCCGGCGTTGTCGAGCACGCGCACGGCCACCACCTGGGCCTTCTTCGCGACACCGAGGCTCGTGCCCGCGGCCGTCGCGGCGACGTGGGTGCCGTGGCCGTTGCCGTCGGACGCGGTGCGGTCGCCGCCGACGAAGTCCCAGCCGTAGGAGGCCCGGCCGCCGAAGTCCCGGTGCGTGATCCGGATCCCGGTGTCGATGACGTACACCGTCACACCGGCCCCCGCGGACTTCGGCGCGGTGTAGCTGCCGTTCAGGGGCAGGGACGGCTGGTCGACGCGGTCCAGTCCCCAGGACGGCGGGCTCTTCTGGGTCGTCCGTCCGTGTGACGTCGCGTCGAGCGTCACCCGGGTGTCCTGCACGACCGAGGAGACGCGCGGATCGGCCGCCAGGCGCCGGGCCTGTCCCTCGCTCGCCTCGACGGCGAAGCCGTTCAGGACCGTGCCGTAGGTATGGCTGATACTCGCCCCGTACCGCTCGGCGATACCGCCCCCGGCCGCCGGGGCTCTCACCCCCTCCTCGAGCGTCACGAGGTAGCTGCCGCGGACGGCGCCGGGTGCTCCGTCGCCGCGTATCGTCCCCTCCGGTGCGGCGTGCGCGGGCAGGGTGACGGCCGAAAGCGCCACGGTCGCCAGGACCGCGATCAGCCCCCCCGCCCGGCGCAGACGCCTGCTTCGCGTCCGTGCCATGGCTCGAGTTCCCCTCCTCGACTCGGCGTACGGCGGCGCGTGCCGGGTACGCACTGGGCAGCCTCTCGTGTGGGGCGAAGCGCCACAAGGTGGCCTGTGGGGGCGGAATCGGCCACAAGGGGGCGAGTTCTGGGCGGGGTGAGCGGATCGGGCCCGTCGCGCGAGGACGGCGGGGGCCCGCGCAACGCGCCCGTCCGACGCGGGACCACAAGCCCCGCCCGGCGCCGGAAACGGGCGTTTCGGGGTGGCCGGCCCTCAGCGACGGCCGCACCGACGCCGGTACCGTCATAACCGACGTGGACGCACACAGCCGTGTGTCTCTTCCTTACGCACGCCGAGGTGGAATGTGAAGGCGATCCGTCGATTCACCGTCCGACCCCTCCTCCCCGAACCCCTCCGGCCGCTCAGCGACCTGGCCCGCAACCTGCGCTGGTCCTGGCACGCGGAAACCCGTGACCTCTTCCAGTCCGTCGACCCCGAACGCTGGGCCTCCTCGGGCGGCGACCCGGTACGGCTCCTCGGCAGCGTGCGTCCCGCGCGTCTCGCCGAACTGGCCGAGGACCGCCGCTTCCTGCGCCGGCTGACCGCGGCCGCCGACGACCTGCACGACTACGTGACCGGCGACCGCTGGTACCAGACGCAGGACCCGTCCGACGAACTCCCCGCCGCCATCGCCTACTTCTCACCCGAGTTCGGCATCACGGCCGCCCTGCCCCAGTACTCCGGCGGCCTCGGCATCCTGGCCGGCGACCACCTGAAGGCGGCCAGCGACCTGGGGGTCCCGCTGATCGGGGTGGGCCTGCTGTACCGGCACGGCTACTTCCGCCAGACCCTCTCCCGGGACGGCTGGCAGCAGGAGCACTACCCCGTCCTCGACCCCAACGAGCTCCCGCTCACCCTGCTGAAGGAGGACGACGGCACCCCCGCCCAGGTCTCCCTCGCCCTGCCCGGCGGCCGCCGGCTGCGCGCCCGCGTCTGGCTGGCCCAGGTGGGCCGGGTCCCCCTCCTCCTGCTCGACTCGGACGTCGAGGAGAACGACCTCGGCGAACGCGGGGTGACCGACCGGCTCTACGGCGGCGGCAGCGAGCACCGGCTGCTGCAGGAGATGCTGCTCGGCATAGGAGGTGTCCGGGCGGTACGGACGTACTGCCGCCTCACCGGCCACGCCCCGCCGGAGGTGTTCCACACCAACGAGGGGCACGCCGGTTTCCTCGGCCTCGAGCGGATCGCCGAACTCTGCGACGAGGGGCTCGACTTCGACTCCGGTCTGGAGGCGGTCCGGGCCGGCACGGTCTTCACCACGCACACCCCCGTCCCGGCCGGCATCGACCGCTTCGACCGCGAGCTGGTCGCCCGGCACTTCGGCCCCGACGCCGAACTCCCGCGCATGGACGTCGGCCGCATCCTCAACCTGGGCATGGAGACCTACCCGGGCGGCGAACCCAACCTGTTCAACATGGCGGTGATGGGCCTGCGCCTGGCGCAGCGCGCCAACGGCGTCTCCCTGCTGCACGGTCACGTCAGCCGCGAGATGTTCGCCGGCCTGTGGCCCGGGTTCGACGCCGACGAGGTGCCGATCACCTCCGTGACCAACGGCGTCCACGCCCCGACCTGGGTCGCTCCCGAGGTCCTGCGGCTGGGCGCCCGCCAGATCGGCGCCCAGCGCACCGAGGACGCGCTGAGCGTCGGGGGCTCCGACCGCTGGGACTCCGTCGCCGACATCCCCGACCAGGACATCTGGGACCTCCGCCGCGACCTGCGCGAACAGCTCGTCCTGGAGGTACGCGGCCGGCTGCGCGCCTCCTGGCGGCAGCGCGGCGCGGGCACGGCGGAACTCGGCTGGATCGACGGCGTCCTCGACCCGGACGTCCTCACGATCGGATTCGCGCGCCGCGTCCCGTCGTACAAACGCCTCACCCTCATGCTGCGCGACCGCGACCGTCTGATGGACCTGCTCCTGCACCCGGAACGGCCCATCCAGATCGTGGTCGCCGGCAAGGCGCATCCGGCGGACGACGGCGGAAAACGCCTGGTCCAGGAACTGGTCCGCTTCGCGGACGACCCGAGGGTCCGCCACCGCATCGTCTTCCTCCCCGACTACGGCATGGCGATGGCGCAGAAGCTCTACCCCGGCTGCGACATCTGGCTGAACAACCCCCTGCGCCCCCTGGAGGCCTGCGGCACGAGCGGCATGAAGGCGGCCCTGAACGGCTGCCTCAACCTCTCCGTCCTGGACGGCTGGTGGGACGAGTGGTTCCAGCCCGACTTCGGCTGGGCGATCCCGACGGCGGACGGCACCGGCACGGACCCCGACCGCCGTGACGCCATCGAGGCGGCGGCGCTGTACGACCTGCTGGAACAGCGGATCACCCCCCGCTTCTACGAACGCGGCCAGCACGGTCTGCCCGACCGCTGGATCGAGATGGTCCGCCAGACCCTCACCCTGCTCGGCCCGAAGGTCCTGGCCGGCCGCATGGTCCGCGAGTACGTCGAACGGCTCTACACCCCCGCCGCCCATGCCCACCGCGCGCTCGACCCCGACTCGGCACGCGACCTCGCCCTCTGGAAGGCGAGGGTGCGTTCGGCCTGGCACGCCGTCACCGTCGACCACGTCGAGACCTCCGCGGCCACCCCGACCGCCGAACTCGGCACCACCGTCGCCCTGCGCGTGCGCCTGACCCTCGGCGACCTCACCCCCGACGACGTCGAGGTCCAGGCCGTCTCCGGCCGCGTCGACACGGAGGACCGCATCACCGACGCCTCGACGGTCCCCCTGAAACCGGTCGGCGGCCCCGACCTGGAGGGCCGCTGGGTCTACGAGGGGCCCCTGTCCCTCGACCGCACGGGCCCCTACGGCTACACGGTCCGCATCCTCCCCCACCACCGCCTGCTGGCAACGGGCGCGGAACTGGGCCTGGTGGCGGGACCGTCGGAGGAACTGATCGAGGGGGCGGGCGTGCTGATGCGCTGACGGACACTTCGTCGCCGGGGACGGGGGCGGCCCCGGCGACGCGCGGACGCCCTGGTGGCGGTCTCGTGCGAGCCGTCACCGGGGCGGTCACCACCGGCCCGGCCCTGGCTACCGGCCGGTCACTTGACCTGCGGTAATGACCTCGCCGGCTTGCCTTCGACGAGTGGATGTGCGGGACGGTGATTGCTCGGTAGAGTCGTTCCGCTACAACTGGTTGCGGGGACAACCAGTTGCTTTTCGGCTGCCAACGTCCTGGGGAGGGCCTGCAGCACATGAGTCGACGCTCTACTGGTTTTGTTGGCGTGTGGGCCGAGGTGCAGCGGCAGCAACAGCGCCAGATGGAAGCCGAAGCCAGACGGCGGAGACTAGAGGCTCAGCAAGCGCGGGCCTACCAGCGGAGAGCCGCCCAGAGCCGTCGCGAGTACAGGCAGGCCGAGGCGCTGCGTCGCACGGAGGAGCTGGACGCGCAGGTCGCGTCGCTGCAAGGTCTTCTGGCCTCAGGTTGCCGGGCCCCGGCCTTCCGGTCTTCCTCGCTCATGCGACCCGAGGACATCGAGCCCTTCGCGCCGGGACCGTTGGCGCAGCCCGTGCCCATGCCGGACTTCAACCAGTACCAAGCGCAGAGCGGCTGGACTGCCAGTCGCCGGGCCCAGGCCCAGGCCGAAGCCCGCGCGCGCTTCGAGCGGGACTGGCACGCCGCCCAGGCGGCGGAGGCGCACAGGCAGCAACAGCTGGCGTCGTACCAGCGGCAGTATCAGGCGTGGGCAGACGCTCAGCTGGCTGAGGTGCGTGCGCACAACGCCGGCGTCGTCGCGGTGGCCGAAGGAGTACGGCGCCGCGATCCCGATGCGATGGTGGAGTACTTCTCCGCCGCTCTCTACGCCTCAACGGCGTGGCCCGAGGGGTTTCCCCGGCAGGTCGCGGCAGCCTATGACGTCGCCGCCCGGCAGTTGGTGCTGGACTGGGAACTGCCCGGCTACAGCATCGTCCCCGAGGTCAAGTCCGTCCGGTACATGTCCGCGACCGACCAGGACAAGGAGACGCCCCGCCCGGTGGGCCAGCGTCGTGCGCTGTACCGGGAGGTTCTCGCGCAGTGCATGCTGCTTGTTCTGCACGAGCTCTTCGCCGCGGACGAACTGGGTGCGCTCGAGTCGGTGGCTCTGAACGGGTTCGTGGACGGACACGACCCCACGACGGGTCGGCCCGGCCACATCTTCCTCGCGACCGTCATGGCGTCGCGCTCTTCGTTCCGCGACCTGCACCTGGCCCAGGTGGACGCCGGCAGTTGTCTGGCCGACGCACTGCGAGGACAGCTTTCGGCCCGACCCGACCAACTCACACCCGTACGGCCGGGCCGGCGGCCGCGGGAAGTCGGAAACCGCGTAGTCGCCCATGGCGGCGATGAGGAACCGGACCTGTACGGCATGGACCCGATCGCCTTCGAGAACCTCGTCGCCGATCTCTTCCGGGCCATGGGCATGCAGGCGGTGACGACCCAGCGCTCGAACGACGGCGGCGTGGACGTCGACGCACTGGATCCGACGCCGATCCGAGGCGGCAAGATCGTCGTGCAGGTGAAGCGCTACCGGAACACGGTGCCGCCCACCGCTGTGCGCGACCTGTACGGGACAGTGCAGGACGCGGGCGCCAACAAGGGTGTCCTCGTGACGACGTCAGGGTTCGGCCCTGGCTCTCACACCTTCGCCAACGGCAAACCGCTCGAACTCATCTCGGGCAGTGCACTCGTCGACCTGCTGCACCGGCATGGACTGCGTGGACGGCTCGGCGAGGGTGCCAGGCCCGCCGCAGCACAGCCGGCGTCCTCGGGGCCGGACACGCGGCTGCCCGACGACTACAACGTCCTGGGCATGTCGTGGACCGGAAGCGTGGCCCTGGACGTGTGTGCTCTCGTCTGCCGTGGCAACCGTGTTCTCAGTGACGATCACTTCGTCTTCTTCAACAACCCGCAGACCCCCGACGGTTCCGTGCGCGCTGTTCCCGCCACCGCGCCCGACAAGGCGGCGATCTGTGTCTCCTTCGACGGGTTGCCGGATGAGGCCGACCGTTTCGTGCTCGTGGCCGCCATCGACCCGGAGGTCAATCCGGACAGTGACCTCTCCGGATTCACGGACGCCAGCGTCCGCCTGCTCGACCCGGGGCTGACCGAGCTGGGACGACTCGAAGTCTCCGATGGCCGGACGCGCGAAACGGCCCTGGTGCTCGGCTCCTTCCGCAGGCGGGCGAACGGGGACTGGGACTTCGTCCTGGGCGGCAAGGGCTACACGGGAGGTCTGGAGGAACTCGTCCAGGATTTCGGCATCGAGGTGGAGTAGGTCCAGCGGGGGGAAGGCCAGCCGGAAAGCCGAGAGGGTTCACGGGTGGGGTTCCCGCCGGTGGTCGGCCGGGGCGTTCTCGTCGTCCTGGTGGGGGTGGTCCGCCTGTGGGGTGAAGCGCAGTAGCCCGGCCAGTTCCGCCAGCGCGCTCTGTCCCGAGTCCGCCAGGAGCTTCTCCAGATCGGGAGGGACGAGGCTGGTCCGGATGACGTCGTCGTTCATGAGGACCTTGCGGAAGGCCCGCTGGTCGAGCTCGCGCACGTCCGGAACCGGTACCGCGGCGACCTCGGGGACCACCAGCCGGAGCCCGAAGCGGGGTCGCGCGGCGTCGGGTGTCCCGTCCTGCTTCCGGAGGCGGGGCAGCCGCATCTTGATCCTGGTCCCGGCCGCCTGCTCCAGCCGGGCCAGGAGGCGGGGCCAGCGGGTGAGGCGCAGGCGCTCGCGCTCCTCGCGGTGACGGCGCGCGGCGGCCAGCGTGTCCGCCTCGACGCTGAGCTCCCTCCATGCCTCCGCGCCCGCCCCGGCACTCACCGCGTGGTCGGCGATCTCGCGCAGCAGCACCTCCGTCACCCGCGCGAACTCCGGCCGCTCGGCCGTCAGCCGGCGGTAGAGGAGCGCCGCCGTGACGGCGACCCGCAGGGCTTGGGCATGGCGTCCCGTCCGGCCGAGCAGCGTGGCGCGGGTGCGCAGCACACGGGCCAGGGTCGGACGGTAGATGGTGGGCTGGTCCTCCATCAGCTGGAGCGTCACGCGCAGGCACTCGTCGATGACCAGGCAGGCCTCCTGGACCTGGTCGACCTCGCCCAGTTCGAGTGCCTGGTTGTGCAGGGACTCCACCAGGTTCGGCAGATGGGCGTCCGGATGGACCTGGGCGAGTCTGCGCCGGATCAGCACCGCCCGGGTGACCGCGTGGACGGCCGGGGGCCCCGGGGACAGGCGGTTCGCGCGGTTGTGCAGCGCGCCGGCCAGCAGGGCCAGATGGTGCCGGGTGGGGCGGTCGTGCACCAGGTCCTCCAGGATGCCGACGGCTTCCTCGCTCGCGGTGAGCGCCTCGTACGCCATGCCCCGCTCGGCCAGGACCACGGACAGGTGGTTGAGCGCCTGCCCGAGCCGGGCCCGGTGCGGTACGGTCCCGGCCGGTGTCCGCGGCCCCGGCTCGTCCGCGACCAGCCGCCGGTTGACCCGCACCGCCTCGGCGCAGTCGGCCAGCGCCTCCTGGTAGCGGCCCAGTTCGGACAGCGCGGCCCAGCGCACGCCCAGCGAGTCGGCCAGCAGCGGGAGGTGGGCGGCCGGATCGCTGCGGGCCAGCCCGCGGTAGAGCCGTACCGCCCGGCCGCTCGACTCCACGACCTCGCTCCAGCGGCGTACGGAACTCAGCCGGACGGCGAGGTTGTGCTCGGCGCGCGCCAGGTCGGCGCGCACGGCCGCCGGCGCCAGGGTGCCGCCCGCGAGCCGGGTCCGGCGGCGGTGCGTGCGGGCCAGCCGCTGGGCGATGCCCAGGGCCTGTTCGCCGAGGAGCCGGCTGCGGTCGGGGACCGCCGAGTGCAGCGTCTCCAGCAGGTCGACCGGCAGATCACGGCGCTCGGCCAGCCGGCGCAGGGCGTCCAGCAGGAAACCGGGGTTCTCGGACCGCCCGGCGACCACCGCGGCGGGCACGGCGAGCGCGGTCGGATGGGAGACGATCAGCCGCTCCACCCGCCTGGCGAGGTCGGGACAGGGGCAGGTGGGCTGGGCCGCGGCCCGGGCCAGCACGGTCAGCGCCCGCTCGGCCTCCCGCGCCCGCAGTCTCGGCAGCAGCCCGCCCAGCAGCCGGTCGTTGTCCCGGGCGCGCAGCGCCACGTGGTACTCGCCGAGCAGGTCGGGCTCCAGCGCACCCCAGTACGACCCCTCGGCGGGCGGGTACAGCTCGTGCAGCCACTCCACGGCCGCGGTGGCCCGGTCCTGCCCGAGGCCGGGCAGCAGGGACAGCAGCTCGGCCGCGCGGTCGGGATCGGCGGCCCGGGTCAGGGTGGCCACCGCCACCGCGTCGGCCAGGACGTCCTGGGCGAGACCGTCCAGCGGGCGCAGCGAGGCGGCGGTGCGCTTCCAGTACCGGCGTTCGTGGCCGAGCAGCTCCGCCTGGACGTCGGGCTCGCGGCCGGTGCGGGCGCCGCGCCGGTCACGCGGCGGCGTCCGGTCGGCCCCGGCCCGCGCGTCGGCCGCCGTCAGCAGGTCCAGCAGGGCCCGCATCTGCAGGTTCAGGGCGGAGCCGTTCGCACCATGGGCCGGCGGCCGGTCGAGGACCTCCAGGGCGACGGCGCTCCAGTCGACGCCGTCGTACTCCGCCGCCTCCCCCAGCGTCGGCAGCGCGCGGGCCAGCGCCCGCACCGCCTTGCGGTACATACGGTTGCGGGTGGCGGGGGTGGTGGCGACATCGTGCAGTTCCACGGTGCGGGCGCCGCTGAGCACTCCGGCGCTGTGCCGGGTGGCACCCGGCAACTGCTCCCACCACTCGCCCGCGCTGCGGGCGATGAGCACGATCCGCACCGGATGGTGGCCGCCCCGCGCCTTGAGGGTCTCCAGTACGTTGCCGACCAGCTCGGGGCTGGTCTCGGCGTAGTCCATGACGAGCAGCATCCGGTGGTCGACCGCGGTCAGCGACTGCAGGCCGCTGAGCAGGTCGGCCCGTTCGGTCTCGGACTCGCGCAGCTGCGCGGTCACCCAGCCGTGCGTCGCCATCCGCACCGACAGCTCCCGCGCGAACCGTGACTTGCCCTGCCCGCCGAGGCCGGTGATGAGCCGGGTGGCGAGGCCCCCGCCGTGGGCGCACCACTCCTGGAACTCGCGCAGCTCCCGTTCCCGGCCGGTGAAGGGGACGGCCTCGGCCTGCGGGCGCAGCAGCTCCGACGGCAGCCGCGGGGTACGGCTGGGGACGGCCGGCTCGCACAGCGCTTCCAACTCCACGGCCTCGGCCACGGGGACCTGCCCGAGCTCGCGGCGCAACAGGGACCGCAGGCCAGGGTCGCGCAGCAGCCGGTGAGCCGGCACGGCCTCGAGTTTGCCGTGGTTCCAGTGCGCCAGATCGACGGAGACGACACCGCACAGCAGCTGTCCGCTCCACACGGCCGCTCCCGACATCCCGCTCCACGGAGACGTGCCGAGCGCCGCCGGTGCCCGGTCGACGGAGAGTTCCCAGTGCCCGCCGAGCATGCCGTCACCCGGGCTGACGGTGCCCGAGACCTGAGCCGTCTCCATGCCGTCCGGCCGGCGCGCGCCCTGCACCCGGGCGAAGCCCAGCGCGTGGGCGTCCTGGCCCGCCCGCAGGGTGACGAACCGGCCGAACCGGACGGGGGAATCGGCGATGCGGCTGGGCCAGTGGTCCGTCGTGACGCGGAGCACGGCCGCGTCCAGCCCGGTCGGCCGTCCGTCCCAGACGACGTCGGCGGGGACGGGCCGGGCGGTCGTGAGCAGTTGCGCCTGGACACGGGTCCCGTCGGCCGACAGGTCCGTTCCCGGCGGCCGCAACGCGTGACCGGCCGTCAGCACGAGCCCGGGCGCGATGACACAGCCCGAACCGAGGCGCGGCGGTGCGCCCTCGACCGTCGTCCGTACCGCGACCAGCCGGCTTCTGTTCATGCCGGGTCGGGCGGCACGAACAGGGAGGTGCCGTCGGGAGCGGTCTCTCCGGCGTCCCGGGAGATCTGCACCGACGTGCCGTCGGCGTGTTTCGGGGTGAGGGTCAGGGAGACCTTGTGGGTGCGGGTTCGGCCGGCCTTCCCGTCGGCGTCGGCGGAGACGACCCAGGCCTTGAAGCCGGTCCGCACGGTCACGTCCCGGCGCAGTTCCACGGTGAACTCCATCCCGATGGGGCCCACTTCGAAGCGCAGGTCGCTCTGTGCGGCGGCCGCGGAGGCGCGCAGCAGTTCGTCGCGGACGAGTTGCACGGCGGCGGCGAGTTCCAGTTCCTCGGGCATGCGTCCCCCCGTACGGCGTGCGGCGGCACGCCATGGTCGTGGAGGGTCAGACTGCCAGAGGGGCGGGCGCGCGGGCCAACGGTTCGGCGGGGACCGTACCGGAAGGAGTCAGTCCTCGGCGGCGCCCCCGCACAACCCGCGCAGTACCACCCCGCACCGGCGCGCGTACGCCTGCTGCAGTCCCCGCGTCGCCGGGCCGCCCGCCCTCGCGTACCACTTCGCCGCCCGGCTGAACGCCGACACCGTCAGCCAGACCGTGCCGTCGCCGGTGCGGTCCACGACGAAGGACTCCTCGCCGCACTCGGGGTGGCCGGGAAGCGTGCCGTACGCCCAGCCCGCCCGTCTCGGTTCCTCCACCGTCCAGACCACCCGGCAGGGGGCCCTGATGAGGCCGGCCAGGGTGATGGTGACCTGCGCCTCGGGGGCCGCCCGTTCGGCGCTCGCGTCGACGCCGACCCCCATCGCGCGGTGCATCTCCCAGGTCATGACCGCCTCCGCGGCGCGGCGGAACAGCGGTTCGCCCTCGCCCAGGCGCGCACGCACGTGCAGGGGACGGAAGCCGGGCGGGCAGAAGCCGGGCCGGTCGCGGGTCGCGCCGACGTCGGCGTAGGTGAAGTCCTCCGAAGACATGGTGCCCAAGCGTAGGGCGGCACCCGGGGATGCCTTCGTCCCGGGTGCCGCCCGTCCTCCGTCGGCAGGGGCGTTAGCTGACGTTGACCGCCGACCAGGCCGCCGCCACCGCCTTGTACTCGGTGCTGGTCGAGCCGTACAGGGCCGACGCCGCGCTCAGGGTCGCCGTACGGGCGCCCGCGTAGTTCGTGGTCGACGTCATGTAGCTGGTGAGCGCCTTGTACCAGATCTGGACCGCCTTGGCGCGGCCGATGCCGGTGACCGTGGAGCCGTTGTAGGTGGGGGAGTTGTAGGTCACCCCGTTGATGGTCTTGCTGCCGCTGCCCTCGCTCAGCAGGTAGAAGAAGTGGTTCGCCGGGCCGGACGAGTAGTGCACGTCCAGGTTCTTCAGCGTCGACGACCAGTAGTTGGCCGAGGAGCCGTCCTTGCTCGGCTGGTCCATGTAGCGCAGCGGGGTGCCGTTGCCGCGGATGTCGATCTTCTCGCCGATGAGGTAGTCACCGGTGTCGGAGGAGTTCGCCGCGTAGAACTCGACCGCCGTGCCGAAGATGTCGGAGGTGGCCTCGTTCAGGCCGCCCGACTCGCCGGAGTAGTTGAGTCCGGCCGTGTTCGAGGTGACGCCGTGGGTCATCTCGTGGCCGGCCACGTCCAGCGAGGTCAGCGGCTTGACGTTGCCGGAGCCGTCGCCGTACGTCATGCAGAAGCAGCTGTCCGACCAGAAGGCGTTGACGTACGCGTTGCCGTAGTGGACGCGGGAGTACGCGGCGACGCCGTTGTTCTTGATGCCGTTGCGGCCGAAGGTGTTCTTGTAGAAGTCCCAGGTCGTCTGGGCGCCGTAGGCCGCGTCCACCGCCGCCGTCTGGTCCGTCGACGAGCTGGAGGCCACGCCGGTGCCCCAGGTGTCGTCGGCGTCGGTGAACAGGGTGCCGGTGCCGGAGGTGCCGCGGGCCAGGTTGTACGTCTTGTGGCCGCCGCGCGAGGTGTCGTACAGCTGGTACGTCGAGCCCGAGAGGTACGTGCCGAGCGTCACCGTGCCCGAGTACAGGCTCTTGCCGGCGCCGGTCTCGATGCCCTGGTACTCGTACAGCTTCTTGCCGGTGGCCGCGTCGGTGATGACGTGCAGCTCGTTCGGGGTGCCGTCCTCCTGGAGGCCGCCGACGACCGTCTCGTAGGCCAGGGTCGGCTTGCTGCCGTTGCCCGCCCAGATCACCTTGCGGGGCGCCTGCGAGGCCTCGGTGTCCTCCGAGCCCGCGGCCTTCGCCAGCGACAGCGCCTGGCTCTCGGCCTTCGCCGCGGCCACGGCCGGGCTCAGCGACGCGACCTTGATCGTGGCGTTCGTCGCCTTGGTGACGCCCTGCCGGGCGCCCGTCGCCGACTCGTGGACGACCAGGTCGCCGCCGAGGACGGGCAGGCCCGCGTAGGTGCGCTCGTAGCGGGTGTGGAGCGTGCCGTCGGCGTCCTTGACGACGTCGCGGACGACCAGCTTCTCCTGGGCGCCCAGGCCTATCTCCTGCGCGGTCGCGGCGGCGTCGGCCTGCTGGTCCTGGATCAGGGCGGTGCGGGCGGCCGGGGCGAGCGCGGTCGGGACGGCGAGGGGCTTGGCCGCGGTGGCGTCCGCCGGGGTCTGCGCGGCGGCGGAACCGGAGGTCAGTCCGGTGGTGAGCAGGGCTCCGGCCGCGACGGCGGTGGCGACGGCCAGAGTGGTGCGCTGGTGACGCGCGTAGAGGGGGGTCACACAAGCTCCTTGGGTGTGGGGGAGCCCGGACGGCGTGGGGAGGCCGACCGGTACTGCTGTGAAGTTGTGCGGCGGGTGACAGGAAGAGTGACATCAACGTCGCGTACATGTCAGGACCCCCCGGTGATGTTGGCTCAAAATCAACCGGGCGGTGAACATTGCGGCAACGTAAAGGGAGTTGACCTCGGTAAAGGGCCAACAGGCGCAAGGTAAGCGCCTGGCAAAAGGAGGACGCCGCCCCGGGGAGTCGAACCACCGGAGCGGCGCCCTGCATGTGGGGGGTCGGCCTCCTGGGAGGCCGCCTGGCCGCGGCCTACGGGAAGGTCAGCTTCCAGCTGTTGATGTAGCCGGTGTCGACGGCCGCGTTGTCCTGGACCCGCAGCTGCCAGACGCCGTTGGCGACCTCGGAGGAGGCGTTCACGGTGTAGGTGGTGTTGAGGTTGTCCGTGCTCCCGCCGGTGCCGTACGCCTTCAGCGTGTACGCCGTGCCGTCGGGGGCCACCAGCTGCACCTGGAGGTCGCCGATGTAGGTGTGGACGATGTCGACCGCCACCGCGAGGTTCGACGGCGCGTTGCCGGTCCGCCCGGAGACGGTGATCGACGACGTGACCGCCGCGCCCCTGTCCGGAATCGCCACGTCGGCGGTGTTCTCGAAGGACGTGCCGCCACCGCCGCCGTCACCCGGACGCGAGCCGACCGCGACGCCCGCCCAGGCGTGGGCCACCGCCGCGTACTCGGGGGAGGTGGTGCCGTACAGCTCACCGGCCGCCGCGAGGGTGCCGGTGCGGGCGCCCGCGTAGTTGGTGGTCGAGGTGAACTTCGTGGTCAGCGCGCGGAACCAGATCTTCTCCGCCTTGTCGCGGCCGATGCCGGTGACCGGGAGGCCGTCCGCGGTGGGCGAGTTGTAGGTGACACCGTTGATGGTCTTGGTGCCGCTGCCCTCGGAGAGGAGGTAGAAGAAGTGGTTCGCCGGCCCGGACGAGTAGTGCACGTCGATCGAGCCGATGCCCGAGTACCAGCTGTCCTTCGACGAGCCGTCCTTGCTCGGCTTGTCCATGTAGCGCAGCGGGGTGCCGTCCCCGTTGATGTTGATCTCCTCGCCGATGAGGTAGTCACCGACGTCGGAGGAGTTGTTGGCGTAGAACTCGACGGTCGAGCCGAAGATGTCGGAGGTCGCCTCGTTCAGGCCGCCGGACTCGCCGCTGTAGTTGAGGCCGGCCGTGTTGGAGGTGAGCCCGTGGGTCATCTCGTGGGCGGCCACGTCGATCGAGGTCAGCGGGTTGGCGTTGCCGGAGCCGTCGCCGTACGTCATGCAGAAGCAGCTGTCCGACCAGAACGCGTTGACGTAGTTGTTGCCGTAGTGCACGCGCGAGTACGCGCCGACGCCGTCGCCGCGGATGCCGGAGCGCCCGTGCACGTTCTTGTAGTAGTCCCAGGTCAGCGCGGCGCCGTAGTGGGCGTCGGCGGCGGCCGACTCCAGGTTCGACGGGCTGCCGTTGCCCCAGACGTCGTCGGCGCCGGAGAAGAGGGTGCCGGTGCCGGAGGTGCCGCGGTTGAGGTTGTAGGTCTTGTGGCCGCCGCGCGCGCCGTCGGTGAGGTTGTACGTCGACCCGGACTGCGTGGTGGTGAGCGGGACCTGACCGCTGTACACCGTGTTGCCGGTGCCGGTCTCGACCGCCTCCCACTCGTACAGCTTCGCGCCCGTCGTGGCATCCGTGATGACGTGCAGTTCCTGCGGGGTCCCGTCGTGCTGGAACCCGCCCACGACCGTCTCGTACGCCACCGTCGGCGTGCCGTTCGCGGCCCAGATCACCTTGCGGGGCTCGCGGTTGACGTCCGGGCTCTTGGCCTTCTCCGCCCGCGCCGCGGCCAGCGCCTGTGCCTCGGCCTCGGCGGCGGGCAGTCCGGCGGTGGTGGTGGCCGGCGCGATGGCGGCCCGGGTGGCCTTGACGACGGACTCCGTCACCCCGGCCGGCGTGCTCTCGACGACCAGGTCGCCGCCGAGCACCGGCAGCCCCGCGTAGGTGCGCTCGTAGCGGGTGTGGACCGTGCCGTCGGCGTCCTTGACGACGTCCCGGACGACGAGCGCCTCCTTGGCGCCCAGGCCCAGTTCCCTTGCGGTCCGCGCCTTGTCGGCGTCGGCCTCGCGTATCAGCGCGGCGCGCTGGGCGGGGGAGAGCCGGACCGACTCCGAGCCCGGGATCACCTGACCGGCCGCCCGCGGTGCCTTCTCCGGGGCGGCCGTCGCGGCGCCGGACTGCACGGCGGCGGCGATGAGCGCGGAGACGCCGACGAGGGCGGCGGCCGCGGCTCTGCGGTGCGGGGTGTGGGAGGTGCGTCTGGAAGAACTGCTGTTCAACGCTGACTCCTTCTGCGCGGCCGCGGGTCCCGCGGCCAGGGGAGACCGGACGACGGGTGAGCCGTCCGGGCACGACAAAGGGCGGTACGCAGAACGGGGTGGAGCTGTGGGGTTGCTGTGAACCAGCAGTGGGAAGAGTGGCAGCCGACAGCGCTATCTGTCAGGGGCGCGTCAGAAAGTTGGCCGGAAACGGTCCGTTGTCCGGGAGTTCATGTTCGATATACGAACCAGAAAGGCGCGCCGACGGCCCGGCGGGCGCGGCGGCGTGCCGGACGGTGGCTCCAAGGGCGCCCGGGCGCGTCGGACGGTGGCGTCGAGGGCGCCCCGCCCTGCCGGACGACGGTTCGGGGGCACCCCTCCCCGCCGGACGGCGGTCCGGGGGAGCCGGGCGCGCCGGACGGTGGTCCAGGCGCGCCCCGGTCCGCCGCCCGGCGGGATCAGGCCAGGCTGTCCCGCCAGGCCTGGTGCAGGTCCGCGAACCGGCCCGTCCCCGCGATCAGCTCGGCCGGAGTGCCGTCCTCGACGATCCGCCCGTGTTCCATGACGAGCACCCGGTCGGCGATCTCCACCGTCGACAGCCGGTGCGCGATCACCACCGCCGTACGCCCCTTCAGCACCGTCGCCATCGCCGCCTGCACGGCCCGCTCGCCCGGGACGTCCAGGGAGCTGGTCGCCTCGTCGAGGATCAGCACCGCCGGATCGGCGAGCAACGCCCGTGCGAAGGCCACGAGTTGGCGCTGTCCGGCGGAGATGCGGCCACCCCGCTTGCGGACGTCCGTGTCGTAGCCGTCGGGCAGGGCGCCGATGAACTCGTGCGCGCCGATCGCCTTCGCCGCCCGCTCGATCTCCTCCCGGCTCGCGTCGGGCCGCCCGATGGCGATGTTCTCGGCGACCGTGCCGGAGAACAGGAACGCCTCCTGCGTCACCATCACCACCCCGCGCCGCAGTTCCGGCATCGCGAGGTCGCGCAGGTCGACGCCGTCGAGGAGGACCCGGCCGGCCGTGGGGTCGTAGAAGCGGGCGAGGAGCTTGGCCAGCGTGGACTTGCCGGCACCCGTGGAGCCGACCACCGCGACCGTCTGTCCGGCCGGCAGGGTGAGGTCGAAGCGGGGCAGCACCTCACCGCCGGTGCGGTAGCCGAACCCGACCCCGTCGAACACGACCTCGCGGCCCGGGAGCCCGCTGTGCCGGGCCGGCAGCTCCCTGGGCGCCGACGGCTCCGGCACGGACGGCGTCTGGGCCAGCAGGCCCGCGATCTTCTCCAGCGAGGCCGCCGCCGACTGGTAGGAGTTCAGGAACATGGCCAGCCGGTCGATGGGGTCGTACAGCCGCCGCAGGTACAGCACCGCCGCCGCCAGCACACCCAGCTCCAGCGAGCCGCCCGCCACCCGGTACGCGCCCCACAGCACGAGCAGCGCGACGGCCGTGTTGGCGACCAGGCGCGAGCCGACGACGTACCGGGCCATCTCCAGGAGCGCGTCGCCGTTGGTCCGCTCGTGCCGCCGGTTCAGCACCCGGAAGTCGGCCTCGTTGACGGCCTCGCGGCGGAAGGCGCGCACCGGACGGATGCCGTTCATCGTCTCCACGAACTTCACGATCACGGCCGCGATCGCGGTGGACCGCGCCCGGAACACCTCTCCCGCGCGCCGCTGGTAGATCCGGACGAGGACGCAGAGCGGCGCGAAGGAGGCCACCGCGACGGCGCCCAGTCCCAGGTCCAGCCAGAGCAGCATCGCCGAGATGTAGAGGAAGGACAGGATGACGGTGACCAGTTCCTGGAGCCCCTCGCTGAGCAGTTCGCGCAGGGACTCGACGTCCGTCGTGGAGCGGGAGATGAGCCGGCCCGAGGTGTAGCGCTCGTGGAAGTCGATGCTCAGCGCCTGCGCGTGCCGGAAGATCCGGCCGCGCAGGTCCAGCAACGCGTCC
Organism: Streptomyces sp. NPDC051315; assembly: GCF_044455165.1. NCBI lineage: Bacteria > Bacillati > Actinomycetota > Actinomycetes > Kitasatosporales > Streptomycetaceae > Streptomyces > Streptomyces sp. NPDC051315. Next base: position 325,583 of record NZ_JBITEN010000009.1, on the reverse strand, counting down.
TGGTTGACCCGGGCGGAGGCGATCAGGAAGGCGTACTGCAGCCCGCCGGAGGCCACCGCGCACAGCAGGTACCCGACGGCCACGGTGACGAGCGGGCCGTTGTCGTCGGCGCGGAACGCCGGTACGGCGCGGTCGATGGCGTAGGCCACCAGCAGCGGGCCCGCCTGCACGGCCGCCTGCTGGAGCAGCAGCAGGAGCGTGGTGAGGGCGACGCGCGCCTTCATCGGGGCGAGCAGCGAGCGCAGCAGCGCGGCCGTGGCGCCCGGCGGGGTGGGCAGGACGTCCCGGTCGAAGGGATCGCCGGTGTCCTGCGCGTGCGGCCGGTCCTCCTCGTGGGCGGCGGGGGAGGAGGTGGTGGAGGTGGTCATCGGCGGTCGGCCTCCTGTTCCCCGACGTGTTCCGCGGCGTGATCCCCGACGTGTTCCATGGGGTGATCCCCGACGTGTTCCCCGGACATGAGGTGCGCGTACTCGGCGTTGCTGCGCAGGAGCTCGTGGTGGGTGCCCACGGCGGTGATCCGGCCGTCCGACAGCAGGGCGACACGGTCGGCGAGCAGCACGGTGGAGGGGCGGTGGGCCACGATCAGCGCGGTGGTGTCGGCGAGGACCTGCCGCAGCGCCGCCTCCACGGCGGCCTCCGTGTGGACGTCCAGCGCGGACAGCGGGTCGTCCAGGACGAGGAACCGGGGCTGTCCCACGACGGCCCGCGCGAGCGCGATCCGCTGCCGCTGCCCGCCGGAGAGACTGAGCCCCTGCTCCCCGACCTGGGTCTCGGTCCCCTGCGGCAGCGCGTGCACGAACTCGGCCTGCGCGACCGCCAGCGCCCGCTCCAGCTCGGCCGTCCCGGCGCCGTCCCCGGCCCCCATGAGCACGTTCTCCCCGACGCTCGCGGAGAAGAGGGTGGGTTCCTCGAAGGCGACGGCCACCTTCGCCCGCAGCTCCTCGCGGGACATCGCGGTGATGTCCTCCCCGTCGAGCGTGATCCGCCCGGAGGTCACCTCGTGCAGCCGGGGGACCAGGGCGGTGAGGGTGGTCTTGCCGCTCCCGGTGGCCCCGACCAGCGCCATGGACTCACCGGGGCGGATGTGGAGGTCGACGTGGTCGAGGGTGGGCGGGGAGTCGGGTGCGGCGTCGGGATACCGGAAGACGACGCCGTCGAAGCGCAGGCCGCCGTCGGCCGGGCGGGACGGACCGGCCGTGGCGATCGTCGTCGACTCCGGCTCCGCGTCCATCACCTCGAAGTACCGCTCGGTCGCCGTCGCCGCCTCCTGACTCATCGCCAGCAGGAACCCGATGGAGTCCACCGGCCACCGCAGCGCCAGAGCCGTGGACAGGAAGGCGACCAGGGTCCCCGCGGACAGCTCCCCGTCCGCCACCTGTACGGCCCCCAGCACCAGCGCCGCCCCGATGGCCACCTCGGGCAGGGTGACGATGACCGCCCAGATCGTCGCCAGCAGCCGGGCCTTGCGCAGCTCGGTCCCGCGCAGCGTCCCCGACAGCTCGCGGAAGGCCCGCGCCTGGCTGCGGTGCCGCCCGAACCCCTTGATGATCCGGATGCCGAGCACGCTCTCCTCGACGACCGTCGTCAGGTCCCCCACCTGGTCCTGCGCGAGCCGCGCCACCCGCGCGTACCGGCTCTCGAAGACCACGCACATGACGATCACGGGCACGGCCGGCCCCAGGATCACCAGCCCCAGCGTCCAGTCCTGGAGCAGCATGATGATCACGCCGACGAGGATGGTCGCCCCGTTGACCAGCAGGAAGGTCAGCGGGAAGGCGAGGAACATGCGCAGCAGCATCAGATCGGTGGTGGCCCGGGACAGCAACTGCCCCGAGGCCCAGCGGTCGTGGAAGGCGACCGGCAGCCGCTGCAGATGCCGGTACAGATCCGCCCGCATCTCCGCCTCGACGTGCGACAGCGGCCGCGCCACCAGCCACCGGCGCAGCCCGAACAGCACCGACTCGGCGAGGCCCAGCAACAGCAGGTACAGCGCACCCAGCCAGACCCCGGCCGGGTCCCGGTCGGCGACCGGCCCGTCCACCATCCACTTCAGGACGAGCGGGATCACCAGCCCCGTACAGGAGGCCACGACCGCGACGAAGGCGGCGGTGAACAGCCGCACCCGCACCGGCCGCACATACGGCCACAGGCGGAGCAGCGTCCGTACCGCCGAGCGGTCCTCGGTGGTTGCACGTGTCGTCGACATCACCGGCGAGCCTACGGACCGCCACCGACATCGCCCACCGAGTTTCGGCCGGGCCGGACGCGGCCCTTGCTCCTACGACCTGCGCGTTCGGGCCCGTGAGTGGCACGGGCCGGGGCACGGTCGTACGCCGACATCATCCGATCGGCCGATCCCCCTTCGGACGTCACCGCCGCCGCGCCGGGACCGCGCCGCCGGCAGCCTGCGACGGCGTACGACCGCGCGGTCCCGGACCGGTCAGGAGGCGGGGTACGGCAGCAGCCCGCCCGCGATCCGCTCCCAGGCGGCCCTGAGCTCGGCGAGCAGCTCCGGCCGGTCCGGCGCGAGATCGGCCTGCTCACGCTGGTCGTCCGCGAGGTTGTACAGGTGGTCGGTCCCGGTTGCGTCCCGGTAGTACTTCCAGTCCCCGCGCCGCAGCGCCCGGTTGGTCCGCACCCGCCAGAACAGGTCCCGCTCCGGCGGCTGTTCACCGCGCAGCAGGTATCCGGCGAGGCTGGTGCCGTCCAGCGGGTAGGCCGGTTCGGGACGGGCGCCGCCCAGTTCCAGCAGGGTCGCCGTCCAGTCGGGGGAGAAGTTCGGCTCGCGGCTGACCTGGTGGCCGTCGATCCGGGCCGGCCAGCGCAGGATGGCGGGCACCCGGATGCCGCCCTCCAGCAGCACGAACTTGGCGCCGCTGAGGGGCCAGTTGTAGGAGTAGCGCTCGCCTCCGTTGTCGCTGGCGAACAGCACCAGCGTGTTCTCCTCCTGTCCGGAGCGGCGCAGCGCGGCCAGGACCTCGCCGACGGCGGCGTCCAGGCTCTCCACCATCTGGGCGTACTTCGCGACCGAGCCGCCGTCGTAGTGGTTGAGCGCTCTGCCGACCTCCGTCTGGTTCTTCGCCGCCCGGATCTTCGCGGCGATCTCGGCGCCGGTGGCGGCGTCGTCCTCCGCGAGCCACGGCCAGTGCGGGGTGGTGAAGTTGAGGTTGAGCAGCCAGGGCCGGTCGTGGTCCCGGCCGACGTACTCCACGGCCCGCTCGGTCAGCACGGTCGTGTAGTACCGCAGGTCCTTGTACTCGGCGTCACCTTCGTAGAGGTCGTAGGTGCCGAGCTGACCCAGCTTGGAGAAGTACTCCAGGACTCCGCCGAAGTTGCCGAAGAACTCGTCCCAGCCGGACTTCGTGGGGCTGTGGTCGGGCAGCCAGCCGCAGTGCCACTTCCCGATCAGCGCGGTCGCGTAGCCCGCCTTCTTCAGCAGCGAGGCGAGGGTGGGGTGGTTCGGGTCCAGCCCCTGCGACCGGTTGGCGATGGGCTCGGCCAGTCCGCCCGGCGTACGGCCCGGATAGCGGCCGGTGTACAGGCTGAACCGGGTCGGGGAGCAGGTCGCCGACCCGGAGTAGGCGTCGGTGAAGCGCACTCCCTGCCGGGCGAGCCGGTCCAGGTTCGGCGTGTCGATGTGCGGCGCGCCGTACGACGACAGATCGGCCCAGCCCAGGTCGTCACCCAGGATGACCAGGAAGTTGGGGCGCCGTCCTGATCCGGCGGAGCCGGGGCGGGCCCGGAACGGGCGCTCGGCGGTGGTGGCTTCGGCGGTGCCGGTCGTACCGGCGACCGCGGTCACGGCACCGCCGCCGACCAGTCCACCGAACGCACGACGGGATATTTCGGGCATACGGGACCTCGCAATCGGCGTACCCCGCCCAGAGGGCACGCGAAGAGAAAGGGAGAAGGGGGGCGGGGGGAGCGGGAGGGGGCTACGGCTCAGCGACAGATGGCGCTGGACTGCCGGCACAGGTCGACGTGACGCCGCTCCACGAGCGCGACGTACGCGCGGCGGTGGTCAGCGGGAGCCCTCATGATCACGCACGCTGCCAGCCGCGCGCCCGTGCCGTCAAGGCACCGTCCACGGACCGGAAGGCCCGTCGGCCCCGGCCGCCCGGCCCGGCCTTCCGGCGCGCACCCCGCGCCTCGCCGAACGCCGCGCCGCCCTGAACCGCTGTCAGCGGTCCGCCACCCGCATCTCGAACCATGTCGTCTTCCCTCGCGGCAGCAGATCGACCCCCCACCGGTCGGCCAGCTTGTCGACGAGGAACAGGCCCCGGCCGCTGACGTCCATCTCCTGCACCGGCATCAGACAGGGCAGCCCGCGGGAGGGGTCGCGGACCTCGACGCGGATCCAGCCGCGGCGGCGGCGCATGCGGAGGCCGAAGACACGGGCGCCGGTGTGGCGGACGGCGTTGCCGACGAGTTCCGAGACGAGGAGGACGGCGTCCTCGGTCATCTTGGGGGTGAGCTGCCACTGGCGGAGAACGACGACCTGGGTGAGCCGGCGGGCGGTGGCGGCGGACTCCGGCCGGGACGGGAGGGGAACCTCGGCCTCCGTCGGGTTGCCGAACAGCTCCAGCGCCTTGAGTGCCCGCTCGTCCTCGACCGCAGGTGACCAGCGTGCCGCGGCCACCCGCGCGTGCCCCCGCGGCTGTTCGAAACCCTCCAGCCCCGCCATGCCCCCATCATGGCCGCCCGGGGACTGCTCCGTGGTGGTTCCGGGGGAATACGCCCCCCGGAAGCGTCCATTCCGCACGATCGGGCCGGCATGTGCCGACGGCGGTTCGGAACCTGGGAAAGCCCTGCTGACCTGCGGTGACGACGCGTCCGGAGGTGATCGACGGATTCCCTCGACAAGGCAGGCTCAAGGCCGCCTTAAGGTTCCTGTAAACCGTCCCATCGAGGGACCCGGACGAGACGTTCCGTCAAGGGCAGGTGGACCGGGAAGGATTCCGGGAGAGGAGTCTCACAGACACCGGCCGCGGACGGTGTCGAGCGACTTCACAGGAACTTCGCCTTGCCCGGCCCTTCCTCCACGAAGCTGCGCATGCCGATCTCGCGGTCGGCGGTCGCGAACAGGCCCGCGAACCAGTTCCGCTCCACCGCGAGACCGGTGTCGATGTCCGTTTCCAGACCGGTGTCGATCGACTCCTTCGCCGCGCGCAGCGCGATCGCCGGGCCCTGCGCCAGCTTCGCCGCCCACGCGTGCGCCTGCGCGTACACCTCGTCGGCCGGGACCACCCGGTCCACCAGACCCAGCGTCAGCGCCTCGTCCGCCTTCACCATCCGGCCCGTGAAGATGAGGTCCTTCGCCTTGGACGGACCGATCAGCCGGGACAGGCGCTGGGTGCCGCCCGCGCCGGGGATCAGGCCGAGCAGGATCTCGGGCTGGCCCAGCTTCGCGTTCTCCGCGGCGATCCGGAAGTCCGCGCACAGCGCCAGCTCGCAGCCGCCGCCCAGCGCGTACCCCGTCACGGCCGCGACCACCGGCTTGGGGATGCGGGCCACCGCCGTGAAGGAGTCCTGCAGGGCGCGGGCGCGCAGGACCATCGCCGTGTGGTCCATGGCCTGCATCTCCTTGATGTCCGCGCCCGCCGCGAACACCTTCTCGCCGCCGTAGACCACCACGGCGCGGACGTCGTCGCGCCGGCCCGCCTCCTCGGCCAGTTCCTTCAGCCGGTCCTGGGTGGCGACGTCCAGCGCGTTCATGGGCGGGCGGTCCAGCCGCAGTGTGCCGACGCCCTCGGAGACTTCGAGATTCACGGTCATGCCAGCAGGTTAACGGTGACTAACGGCAACTGTGCGGGTGCGGTGGCTCACATCCGGCCGGGGGTCCGGGGGGTGTCCCCCGGGTGGGTCGGCACGGTGGCCGACGACAACGGGCCCGGTGCCGTCCGTGACAGCACCGGGCCCGTCGGCGGGCGGGACCTACTTCGTCCACTCCGCCCACGAGAGGTTCCAGCCGTTGAGGCCGTTGGCCGGGTCGACCGTCGGGTCGGTGGAGTTCTTCACGACCACCACGTCGCCGATCATCGAGTGGTTGAAGAACCACGCGGCCGGCACACCGCTGTCGTAGCCGCCGCGCACGTCCCGCAGGCCGATGCAGCCGTGGCTGGCGTTGTAGTTGCCGAAGGCGTCGCCGCCCCAGTAGTTGCCGTGCACGAAGGTGCCGGAGTTGGTCAGGCGCATGGCGTGCGGCACGTCCTTGATGTCGTACTCGCCGTCGTAGCCGACCGTGTCGCCGTTCATGCGGGTCACCGTGAACTTCTCGCTGATGACCATCTGGCCGTTCCAGGTGGCGTAGCCGGGCTTGCCGGTGGTGACCGGGATGGTCTTGACGACCTTGCCCTCCTGCATGACCTTCATCGTGTGCTTCTTGGCGTCCACGACGGACACCTGGTTGCGGCCGATGGTGAAGGAGACGGTCTTGGACTGCTTGCCGTAGACGCCCTTGCGGCCCTCGACGCCGTCGAGGTTCAGCTGGACCGTCACCTTGGTGCCGGCCTTCCAGTACTGCTCGGGGCGGAAGTCGAGGCGGTCGTTGCCGAACCAGTGGCCCTGGACGTCGACGGCCGGCTCGGTCTTGATCCGGATGGCCTTCTCGACGTCGTCCGGCTGGGTGATGCCGCGCGTGAAGCGGATCGAGAACGGCATGCCGACGCCGACCGTCGAGCCGTCCTCCGGCGTGAAGTGGCCGACGAAGGTGTTCTCCGGCGTCAGCGTCGTGAAGCTCGCGTCCTCCGCGGCCGTACGGCCCTCGGAGTCCTTCGCGACCGCGTGCACCTGGTAGGTGGTGGCGGCCGCCAGGTGGGTGCTGGGCGTCCAGCCGGCACCGTCCGCGGAGATGGTGCCGGGGACCGCCGTGCCCTCGGTGTCCTTGACGACGACCTCGGTCAGCTTGCCCTTGGCGGCCGTGACCTTGAGGGCGCCGCTGGTGTCGACGGACTTCGCGCCGTTCTCGGGGGCGATGGTGACGACCGCCTCCGACTGCCCGCTCGGCGCGGTGGCCGAGCCGGAGTCCTTGTTGCCCTCGCCGTTCGCCGAGCCGGAGTCCGAGCCTCCGCCGCCGCAGGCCGTGACGGCCAGCAGCAGCCCTCCGACGATGAGTGCCAACCGCTTGTTGCGGCCGCGTGAGCGTCCGCCAACCGACGCCCCCGATATCGGTCGCACGTTCAATTCTGTTCTCCCCTCCCCCGGGCCGGTCCGGCCCGCACGCAGACGTGTCGCCCACGCTGCGCGCATATTAACCACAAGGTCAGCGGCGCTGGTGACCCCCAAATGTCACCGTTCAGTCCCAACTTCGACCTTGGGTGGAAGGGGTCAGTTCACCGCGCTGCCTTCCGTCCACTCCTCCCAGTCCATGTTCCAGCCTCCGAGCCCGTTGTCGGGAGCCACTTGCTTGTCCTTGCTGTTGACGACCTCGATGACGTCCCCGATGAGACTGCGGTCGAAGAACCAGCCGGCGGGCGTCTCCGAGCTCCCGCCCCTGACGTCCCTGAGGCCCACGCACCCGTGGCTGATGTTGCGCCGCCCGAAGACGTCCGCCGAGGCCCAGTAGCTGCCGTGCAGGAAGGTGCCCGAGTCGGTCAGCCGCATGGCGTGCGGCACGTCCGGGACGTCGTACTCGGCCTTGCCGTTCTTCTTCGTGAAGCCGACCGTGGCGCCGTTCATCCGGGTCAGCTCGTGCATTTCGGTGACCACCATCTTCCCGTTGTACGTCGTCGTCTTGGGGGCCCCGGCGGTGATGGGCACGGTGGCGATCAGGTCGCCGTCGCGCCGCACCTTCATCGTGTGCCGGGCGGCGTCGACGACGGAGACCTGGTGGCGGCCGATGGTGAACGAGAACGTCTTGTACTGGAGCCCGAAGACGCCGGGCGCTCCCTCGACGTCCCGGAAACGCAGGGCGACGGTGACCTCGGTGCCGGGCCGCCAGTAGTCCCGGGGACGGAAGTCGAGGCGGTTGTTGCCGAACCAGTGCGGCCGGATCTCGACGGCCGGCCTGGCCGTGACCTCGACCGCGCGCTCGACGGCGGCACGGTTCTCGATCTCCCGGTTGAACTCCAGGGAGACGATCATGCCGGTGCCGACGGTGGAACGGTCCTCTGGCTTGACGTACCCGATGAAGCGCTCCTCGGGGACGTGCGTGGTGAACGTGGTGTGGCGGGCCGAGCGGCGGCCGTCGCCGTCGCGGGCCACCGCGTCGATCGTGTAGCGGGCTGCGAGCGCGAGCCGGTCCACGTCCGGGCGCCAGGTCCGCCCGTCCGCGGAGATCCGGCCCGGCACCTCGGTCTCCTGCGCGTCCTGCGCCTTGACGACCTTCACCGACTCCAGACGCCCGTCGGGCACCCGCACCCGGAGCCCCTGCCCGGGGCGCACCTCCTTGCTGCCGTCCGCTGGTGTGACGCGGATGACGTCCTCGGCCGCCGGTGGTTTCCCGAGCACCCGGTCGAGCCCTCCGGCGCCGTCCCCGGTACAGCCGGTGGCCCCGGCCAGCAGTCCTGCCCATGTCATTACGGTGGCCAACACGGCCCCCGCGCGCCGCGCGCGCCGTTGTTCGTGCCTCACACGGTGTCCAACGACGGGCCCCGCTCCGGGGAAACGTGAGTGCGAGGCACGGTCTGGGCAGAACAGGGGGGAGGACGACGCTACGGGGCCCGCGGCCGGGATGCCGTACACCCTGGCCCGCGTCGTGCCATGAGCCGCGGGAGGCGGGAACGGTGTCCAGCGCAGCCGAGCAGGAGGTGGTGGAGGAGGGGCGTACTGCCGCCTCCGCCGTCGTGAACGGGGCACGGCGCAGGACGCCCGGCGTGCCCGTGTGGCCGGGCGCGCCGATGCCGCTGGGCGCCCGCTTCCGGGTCGGCCCGGACGGCGTCGCGGGCACCAACTTCGCGCTCTGGGCGGGCGGCGCGGAGGCGGTCGAGCTGTGCCTCTTCGACGAGCGGGGCCGCGAGACGCGCGCCCGGCTCACCGAGCTGACCCACGAGATCTGGCACGGCTTCGTCCCCGGCGTGATGCCCGGGCAGCGTTACGGCTACCGGGTGCACGGCCGCTGGGACCCGTGGACCGGCGGCCGCTGGAACCCGGCGAAGCTGCTCCTGGACCCGTACGCCCGTGCGGTGGACGGCGAGTTCACCCTGCCGCCGGAGGTGTACGGGCACGTCCGGGACTGGCCCCAGCAGCAGGTCGCGGACACCGTGCGCGACGAACGGGACTCCGCGCCGTTCGTCCCCAAGGGCGTCGTCGTCCACGACGACGACGACTGGGCCGACGACCGCCGGCCGAAGACCCCGTGGGCGGACTCGGTGATCTACGAGCTGCACGTGCGCGGCTTCACCCGGCGGCACCCCGGGATCCCCGAGGAACTGCGGGGCACGTACGCCGGGCTCGCGCACCCCGCGGCCATCGAGCACCTGGTGAAACTGGGCGTCACGGCGGTGGAGCTGCTGCCGGTGCACCAGTTCGCCCACGAGGACCACCTGCTGCGCAGGGGACTGCGCAACTACTGGGGCTACAACTCCATCGGCTACTTCGCCCCGCACGCCGCGTACGCCTCCTCCGGGACGACCGGACAGCAGGTCGGCGAGTTCAAACGGATGGTGCGCGCGCTGCACGCGGCCGGCATCGAGGTCATCCTCGACGTCGTCTACAACCACACGGCGGAGGCGGGTGAGCTGGGGCCCACGCTGTCACTGAAGGGCATCGACAACCGCGGCTACTACCGGCTCCAGCCGGACGCGCGCAGGTACGCCGACTACACGGGCTGCGGCAACACGCTGCACGTGGTCCAGCCGCACGTGCTCCGGCTGATCACCGACTCCCTGCGCTACTGGGTGACGGAGATGGGCGTGGACGGCTTCCGCTTCGACCTGGCGGCCGCGCTGGCCCGCTCCATGCACGACGTGGACATGCTCTCCCCGTTCCTCGCCGTCATCGCGCAGGACCCGGTCCTGCGGCGGGTGAAACTGATCGCGGAGCCGTGGGACGTCGGCTCGGGCGGCTACCAGGTGGGCGCCTTCCCGCCGCTGTGGACGGAGTGGAACGACCGCTACCGCAACGCCGTACGGGACTACTGGCGGCACGCGCTGCCGGACGTACGGGAGATGGGGTACCGCCTGTCGGGGTCGAGCGACCTGTACGCGTGGGGAGGGCGGCGGCCGTACGCGTCGGTCAACTTCATCACCGCGCACGACGGTTTCACCCTGCGCGACCTCGTCTCGTACGAGCGCAAGCACAACGAGGCCAACGGCGAGGGCAACCGGGACGGCACGGACGACAACCGTTCCTGGAACTGCGGGGTGGAGGGGGAGACGGACGACGAGCGGGTACGGGCGCTGCGACGGCGTCAGCTGCGGAACCTGATGACGACGCTGCTGCTGTCGACGGGCGTGCCGATGCTGGTCGCCGGTGACGAGCTGGGCCGGACCCAGCGGGGGAACAACAACGCGTACTGCCAGGACAGCGAGATCAGCTGGGTGGACTGGGGCCTGCTGGAGGAGCCCGGCTGGAAGGCGCTGTTCGACCTGACCTCCCGTCTGATAGCGCTGCGCCACCGGCACCCGGTGCTGCGCCGGCGGGCGTTCTTCTCCGGGCGGGCGCACTCGGCGGACGGGCTGCGGGACCTGGCCTGGTTCACGGCGCGGGGGACGGAGATGACGGAGGGGGACTGGTACGCCCCCGCGGCCACGCTGGGCATGTACCTGTCCGGTCGGGACATTCCCGGCCGGGACGCGCGGGGTGCGCCGATCACCGACGACAGCTTCCTCGCCGTCCTGCACGCGGGGGACCGCCCGGTGAGCTTCGTCCTGCCGGGGCCGCCGTGGGCGCAGCGGTACGAGGTGATCGTCGACACCTCGAGGGAGGAGCAGGCGGAGGAACCGGGGGTCACGCACCGGGCGGGGGGCGCCGTGACGGTGCCGGCGCGGGCGGTCCTGCTGCTGCGGGTGGTGGGCTGAGGGGCCCGGGAAGCGCGGGGCGGTCCCGTCCGCCGGGCCCTCGTCGGGCCGGCGGCGTCTGCCTGGCGGCGCTCCACCGCTCCACCAGCACCCGCACCTTCGCCTCGAACCGCGGGTCCAGGAGCGACATCGGCGCCCGCAGCACCGTACGCCGCCCGTCCACCGTCCGGACGACCACCTGACCCACCCCGAGACACCGCCGGACCTCCAGCCCCTGGATGTGCGCCCACGGAATCCGCCGGTGCCGCTCGCCCACCAGCACCAGCGCGTCCGGCGTCACCGTCACGCCGTACCGGCGCTGCAGGAGCGTGAGGACGACGACGGCGAACAGGGCCGCGGACCCCAGCTGCCCCAGCTCTCCCGGCGGCAGCGGGTCACCCTCGACGGCGAGGACGACGTTCAGGAACAGCGCGGCGCCCAGGAGACCGACGAGGCCGGGGAGGGCACACCGACCCACCCCCAGCCGGTACGAGACCACCGCATCCGAGGAGTTCACCGGGCTCACCGTCCGAGGCAGGGGACCACAGCTTCTCATCCCTCGACGCCCCTCCCCGCGCCAACGGGTGAATGACCTGTTTTGCCGCGTCCTGCCCCTTAAATGGTGCGGGTGACTTCGACCGACCGCCGTGCCGCGCTACGGGCGGGTGCCGGGATCGTCGCGGGGAGCGCGTTCACGGCCGCGTGCACCCCGGCCGGTCCTCCCTCCGGTACCGTCGCCCACCACCCCCCTGCCTCCCCCGCCCCGACGGCCTCCACCCCGTCCCGCCCGGCCCCCACCCGGCCGGCCCCCGCCCCCCGCGCCCATCCCCACCACCCCGCCCAGATCACCCACGGCCCCCGTGACCGCCCCCGCGTCGCCCTCACCTTCCACGGCCAGGGCGACCCCGCCACCGCCCGTGCCCTCCTCGACGAGGCCGAGCGGCACGGCGCCCGGGTCACCGTGCTGGCCGTCGGCACCTGGCTCGAGGAGCACCCCGGGCTGGCCCGCCGCGTCCTCGACGGTGGTCACGACCTCGGCAACCACACCCACCGCCACCTCGACATCAACGCCCTGCCCGAGGCGGAGGCGGAGCGGGAGATCGTCGCGTGCGCGGACCGGCTGCGCAGGCTCACCGGATCCATCGGCACCTGGTTCCGCCCCTCCCGCGCCGCCCGCGCCTCCCCGGCCGTCGAGGCCCTCGCCCGCAGGGCCGGCTACCCGCACGTCCTGTCCTACGACGTCGACTCCCTCGACTTCACGTCCCCCGGCGGTCCCGCCGTCGCCCGCACGGTCCTCGACGGGATCCGCCACGGGTCCGTCGTGAGCCTGCACTTCGGGTACGCGGACACGGTCGCCGCGCTCCCCGCCGTCCTGGCCGAACTCCACCGCCGCGGTCTGCGCGCGGTCACCACCACGGAGCTGCTCAGTTGATGCGCCACACCCCGCACCGCACCCTCGTGAAAAGCGCCCTGCTCGCCGGCGCCGCCCTCTGCGTCCTCGCCGCCTGCGGCACCGGGACCGGCGACGGGGCGGCCGGCACCGCGAAGCCCACCAGGGCCGCGGTCCCGGCCCCGGTGAAGAAGCCGGCCGTCCAGGGCCTGCCCGGCATGCCCCCCGTCCTCGACCCCAAGGACGTCTACGCGGCCGACCGCCCGAACCGGCTCTCCCCGGTGGTCAAGGACTTCCCGTCCCGGGTCTACGTCCCCAACACAGAGTCCGACACCGTCTCCGTCATCGACCCGAAGACGTACGAGGTGATCGAGACCATCCGGGTCGGCCGCCAGCCCCAGCACGTGGTGCCGTCCTGGGACCTGAAGACCCTGTGGGTCAACAACAACCGCGGCCACACCCTCACCCCCATCGACCCGAAGACCGGCAGGGCGGGCAAGGAGGTCGAGGTGCACGACCCGTACAACCTCTACTTCACGCCCAACGGCAAGTACGCCGTCGTCATGGCCTCACTCGACCGCGAACTGGTCTTCCGCGACCCGCACACCATGAAGCGGGTCAAGACCGAGCCGGTCACCTGCTACGGCGTCAACCACGCCGACTTCTCCCTCGACGGCAGGTACTTCATCGTCTCCTGCGAGTTCAGCGGCGAACTCCTCAAGGTCGACACCGAGAAGATGAAGGTCGTCGGCCAGCAGAAGCTCCCCTTCGAGGGCGCGATGCCGCAGGACGTGAAGATCTCGCCGGACGGGAAGCGGTTCTACATCGCGGACATGACGGCCCACGGCATGTGGGTCCTGGACGGCGACAAGTTCACCGAGCCCACCCTCCTGCGCACCGGCAAGGGCTGCCACGGCCTCTACGTCGGCCGTGACTCCCGCGAGATGTACGTCTCCAACCGGGGCGAGGGCACCGTCTCCGTCTTCGACTTCGCGCAGAACAAGCTCACCAGGAAGTGGCACCTGCCCGACGGCGGCAGCCCCGACATGGGCGGCGTCTCGGCGGACGGCAAGGTCCTGTGGCTGTCCGGGCGGTACGACGACGAGGTGTACGCCATCGACACCCGCACCGGCACCCAGCTCGCCCGCATCCCGGTCGGCAGCGGCCCGCACGGCCTCGCCGTCTACCCGCAGCCGGGCCGCTACTCGCTCGGCCACACCGGCATCTTCCGCTGACCTCCCGCGGATCTCCCCCCACTCCGCCGCGATCCCCTGCGACGAGGGGTCGGTTGACACGCCACCCACGGGTGATGATCCGCAACCCGCCGCCACGGAACCGGCATCGTGCCCCGCATGATCATCTCTCGTCCGCGGCGGCGGGCCACCGCCGCCGCGCTCTCACTCGCCGCCGTCCTCGCCACCTCCGCGGCCACCGTCCCGGAGACCCCGGCCGCGGCGAAGTCCTTCGCGAAGGCCCCGGCCAAGGCGGCCCCGGCCTGCCCCCAGTTCGACGACAAGCTCAAGGCCGCCGCCAACCGCGACGTCGACCTCGACCGGATCACCCCGGACCCGGTCTGGCGCACCACCTGCGGCACCCTCTACCGCAGCGACGGCCGCGGCCCGGAGATCGTCTTCGAGCAGGGCTTCCACCCCCGGGACGTCGTCAACGGGCAGTACGACATCGAGAAGTACGTCCTGGTCAACCAGCCCTCCCCGTACGTGTCCACGACGTACGACCACGACCTGTACAAGACGTGGTGGAAGGCCGGCTACAACTACTACATCGACGCCCCCGGCGGCATCGACGTCAACAAGACCATCGGCGACACCCACAGGTGGGCCGACCAGGTCGAGGTCGCCTTCCCCGGCGGGATCGACCGGAAGTACGTCATCGGCGTCTGTCCGGTGAACAAGACGACCAAGGTCGAGATCATGAGCGGCTGCCGGAGCAACCCGCACTACGAGGCCTGGCACTGAGCCGGCTCAACGGCGGGCGATGAGCACCGCCTCCGCACCGACCGGACGGTAACCGGCCGCCTGGAACGCCCGCGCGCTGCGGGCGTTCCCCGGCGTGACCTGCGCCCACAGCGGCTCGCTGACGAGATGGCGGGCGGCGGTCACCAGCGACCGCCCCAGCCCCCGGTGCCGTACCTCCTCGTCCACCTCGACCGACACCTCCAGCCGGCCGGCGATCCCGCGCCCCAGCACCAGCACCCCGCCCTCCACCGTCCACACGCGGACGTCGTCACGCCGCCGGCGGGCGTAGACGGCGCGGGGATGCCCGGCGTCCTCGATCTGCCTCAGCGCGAGCGGCGGCCCGCCCGGCAGCGGGGAGCCCACCAGGACCGCGTCGACGGTCTCGCAGGTGCGGCCCGTGCGCTCCATGAAGGCCGCCAGGAACCGCGGGTTCATGGTCGCGGCCAGCCGGTCGCACTCCACCGCCGCCAGCGTCTCGTGCACCCACCGCGGGTCCTCGTCGGTGAAGACGACGGAGTGCGCCGTGAAGGACAGCACCCCGGCGTCCCGGGCGGAGTGCTGCGGCACGACGGTCGTACCGCCGTCCGCCGGCGGGAAGACGCCCCGCGCCGCCGCGTCGAGAATGTCCCGCAACGTCTCCACATCGCTCCTTGAGTCTCCACCCACTGGAAGGCCCAGACTCACACACATGATCGACGACGGCAGCGGACTTCTCACCATCGGCGAGCTGGCCCGGGCCACCGGACTGACCGTGCGCACCATCCGCTACTGGTCCGACGAGGGCGTCCTGACCCCGGTCACCCGTTCCGCGGGCGGCTACCGCCTCTACGACGCCGAGTCCGCCGCCCGCCTGGAGCTGATCCGCACCCTGCGGGAGCTGGGCCTGGGCCTGGACTCCGTCCGCGAGGTGCTCGCCGGGAAGCGGAGGGTGGCCGAGGTCGCGGCCGCGCACGTGGCGGCGCTCGACGCGCAGATCCGCTCGCTGAAGGTGACGAGGGCCGTGCTGTCGTCGGTCGCCCGACGAGGTTCGAGCGCCGAGGAGATGACCCTGATGAACAGACTGGCCCGGCTCTCCGCCGCCGAGAGGCAGCGGATCATGGAGGAGTTCGTGGCGGAGACCCTGCACGGACTGGACACCGTCGACCCGGACATCCGGGACAGGATGCGGCGCACGGCGATCGGCCTCTCGGAGGATCCGACACCCGAGCAGGTCGACGCCTGGGTGGAGCTGGCCGAGATGCTCCAGGACCCGCTGTTCCGGGCCCAGATGCGCCGGGCCGTCGAGTTCAACGCCGCCGACCGGGAGCCCGGAGCGCCGCGCGGGCAGTCCCAGTGGTTCGCCAAGCGGCTGGTGGAACGGGTGGCTCCGGCGCGGGAGCGCGGTGTCGGGCCGGAGGCGCCGGAGGCCGAGGAGGTGCTGCGCGAGCTGTTCGGTGACGCCGATCCGGCCGCCGTACTCGCCCGCATGACGGCGGGCTTCGACGAGCGGGTGGCCCGCTACCGCGAACTGCTCGCCCTCGTGAACCGGCAGCCCGCGCCCCCGCACGCCGAGGACTTCGCCTGGGTGGTCGCTGCGCTCCGCGCTCGCGCGGACCGTTAATCTGACCTGCGGCACTACGCCGGAAGACATGGCAGAAGCGACACAAAGGGGCGGACCGGTGGCGGACATCGAAGAAGCGCGCAAGCAGTTCCAGCGGATCGACACGAACGGTGACGGCCTCATCACCGCGGCCGAGTTCAAGACCGCCCTGGCCCAGGCAGGCGACTGGAACGTCACCGAGTCGGTCGCCGAGGTCATCATCAAGAGCCGTGACCTCGACGGCGACAAGGTCCTCTCGTTCGACGAGTTCTGGGCGTACCTGAGCAAGTGACGCGCGGGGGAAGGGGGGTGCCCGGGGGGTGCCCCCCTTCCTCATGCGGTGCCCGTGGTGGGGCCGCGCCGGCCCTGGGACAGGGTGGGGAGTGCCTCGTGGATCTTGCCTGGGGGCGTCCGGTCGGCCCGGGCGTCGGACCAACGGGCGGTGGCGCGGACCAACGGGCGGTGGCGCGAAATGGACGGGCGGCTCACCACGGCGGGCGGCGGCACGGAATAGCGGGCGACCGCGACGGGTTCACACCCCCAGATGTATGCACATGCATGCGTGGCGGTCGGCGCGCATGCCCGTCACCCTGGAGGGTCCGTCATGAAGATCGGCATCATCGGCGCCGGCAACATCGGAGGCAACCTCACCCGGCGGCTCACCGCCCTCGGGCACGAGGTCTCCGTCGCCAACTCGCGGGGCCCGCACACGCTGACGGACCTCGCCGAGGAGACGGGGGCGACCCCCGTCGAGGTGGGGGAGGCGGCCCGCGACGCGGAGATCGTCGTCGTCACGATCCCCGTCAAGGCGGTCCCGGACCTCCCCGCCGGCTTGCTGCACGGCGCCGCCGAGGGCGTGGCCGTCATCGACACCGGCAACTACTACCCCCAGCAGCGCGACGGCCGGATCGCCGCGATCGAGGACGAGGGCCTCACCGAGAGCCGCTGGACCGAACGCCAGATCGGTCACCCCGTGATCAAGGCCTTCAACGGCACCTACGCCCAGGACATCCTGGACCGCCCCCGCCCCGCCGGCGACCCCGACCGCCTGGCCCTGCCCGTGGCCGGCGACGACGAGGCGGCGAAGGCGAAGGTCCGCGCCCTCATCGACGAACTCGGCTTCGACACGGTCGACGCGGGCGGCCTCGACGATTCCTGGCGCCAGCAGCCCGACACCCCCGTCTACGGCCTGCGCGCCGGCGTCGCCGAGGTCACCAAGGCCCTGGCGGAGGCGAGCCCGGAACGCAAGCCGGAGTTCCGCGGCTAGCAAGGAGCGGCGTCCGGCGCGTGCTCCCGGTGTGCCGGGCGCCGCGACGGGGCGAACGTCGCCCGTGGTGGCGTTCGCGGGGGAGACCGCCCGGCTCAGACGATCTCCAGGGGAAGGTGCGGCCCGTCCGGCAGCTCGACGACGACCGGGTCCCCGGGCCGCACCACGCCTCCGTTCAGGACGACGCTCATCACACCGGCCCTGAAGACGGACCGGCCGCCGGCGTCCTTCCCCACGACCTCCTTCAGCAGCCCCTTGCGGAACCGGTCGATCTGCGCACACGGATTCCGCAGCCCGGTCACCTCGACGACGGCCTCCGCCCCCAGCCGCAGCCGCGCCCCGGCCGGCAGCCCCAGCAGATCCACCCCCCGGGTGGTCACGTTCTCGCCCAGCTCCCCGGCCGCCACCTGGAACCCGGCCTCCCGCACCTGCGCGAACAACTCCTCGTGCAGGAGGTGCACCTGCCGCAGGTTCGGCTGCGAGGGATCCTTGCGCATCCGGAACCGGTGCTTCACGGTCGCCCCGCCGTGCACGTCCCCCTCCACCCCGAACCCGGCGATCAGCGTGACGCTGTCGCGGTTGGGCTTGGTGAACGAGTAGCGGCCGTTGCTGCTCACGGCGGCGACGGTCCCGGCGGCTTCACCGGTCCCACCCACCGCACCGGCTCCCTCGGTTCCGACGGTTCCGGCAGTCCCACCGGTCTCACCCATGTCGGTAGCTCCCCTCTTCGCGCACGTCCGGCACGGCCCGGCGGAGTTCAGCACTCGATGATGTTGACCGCAAGACCCCCGCGCGCCGTCTCCTTGTACTTGACCGACATGTCGGCGCCCGTCTCCTTCATCGTCTTGATGACCTTGTCCAGGGACACCTTGTGCGAGCCGTCACCGCGCATCGCCATCCGGGCCGCCGTGACCGCCTTCACCGCGGCCATGCCGTTGCGTTCGATGCAGGGGATCTGGACGAGGCCGCCGACCGGGTCGCAGGTGAGGCCGAGGTTGTGCTCCATGCCGATCTCGGCCGCGTTCTCGACCTGCTCGGGGGAGCCGCCGAGAACCTCGGCCAGCGCGCCCGCCGCCATCGAGCAGGCCGAGCCGACCTCGCCCTGGCAGCCGACCTCCGCGCCGGAGATGGAGGCGTTCTCCTTGAAGAGCATGCCGATGGCGCCGGCCGCGAGGAGGAAGCGGACGACACCGTCCTCGTCCGCGCCCGGGACGAAGTCGACGTAGTAGTGGAGGACGGCGGGGATGATCCCGGCCGCGCCGTTCGTGGGGGCGGTCACCACCCGGCCGCCGGCCGCGTTCTCCTCGTTCACCGCCATCGCGTAGAGCGTGATCCACTCCATGGCGTGGGCCAGCGGGTCGCCCTCGGCACGCAGCTGCCGCGCCGTGACCGCGGCGCGGCGGCGCACCCGCAGGCCGCCCGGCAGGATGCCCTCGCGGGACATGCCGCGCGCCACGCACGACCGCATCACCCGCCAGATCTCCAGCAGGCCCTCGCGGATCTCCTCCTCGGTCCGCCAGGCCCGCTCGTTCTCCAGCATCAGCGAGGAGATCGACAGGCCCGTCTCCTTCGTCAGGCGCAGCAGCTCGTCGCCCGTGCGGAAGGGGTACTTCAGGACGGTGTCGTCGAGCTTGATGCGGTCCGCGCCGACCGCGTCCTCGTCGACGACGAATCCGCCGCCCACCGAGTAGTACGTCTTCGTCAGGAGCTCCGTGCCCTGCTCGTCGTAGGCCCACAGCGTCATGCCGTTCGCGTGGTACGGGAGGGTCTCACGGCGGTGCAGGACCATGTCCGCGTCGAAGTCGAAGGGGATCTCGTGCTCGCCGAGGAGCCGCAGCCGGCCCGCCGTCCTGATCGCCTCGACCCGCTCGTCGGCCGTCTCCACGTCCACCGTGCGCGGTGAGTCGCCCTCCAGGCCGAGCAGCACCGCCTTGGGGGTGCCGTGGCCGTGTCCGGTGGCGCCGAGCGAGCCGTACAGCTCGGACCTCAGGGAGGCGACGGAGCCCAGCAGGCCCTCGTTGCGCAGCCGCCGTGCGAACATGCGCGCCGCGCGCATCGGGCCGACCGTGTGGGAGCTGGACGGGCCGATGCCGATCGAGAACAGGTCGAAGACCGAGATGGCCACGGTGACTCCTCAATACGGGGGTGGTGGGGGCACCCGGTCCGGGTGCCCCCACCGGGGACTTACTTGTTCAGACCGGGGTACAGCGGGTGCTTGTCCGCCAGGGCCGCGACCCGCGCCTTCAGGGACTCGGCGTCGTAGGACGGCTTGAGCGCCTCGGCGATCACGTCCGCGACCTCGGCGAAGTCCGCCGCGGTGAAGCCGCGGGTGGCCAGGGCGGGCGTGCCGATGCGCAGGCCCGAGGTGACCATCGGCGGGCGCGGGTCGTTCGGGACCGCGTTGCGGTTGACCGTGATGCCGACCTCGTGGAGGCGGTCCTCGGCCTGCTGACCGTCCAGCTCGGACGCGCGCAGGTCGACCAGGATCAGGTGCACGTCCGTACCGCCGGAGAGGACGTTGATCCCGGCCTCGCGGGCGTCCGGGGCCGTCAGCCGCTCGGCGAGGATCCTCGCGCCCTCGACCGTACGGCGCTGGCGCTCCTTGAACTCCTCGCTCGCCGCGACCTTGAAGGAGACCGCCTTCGCCGCGATCACGTGCTCCAGGGGACCGCCCTGGAAGCCCGGGAAGACGGACGAGTTCAGCTTCTTCGCGAACTCCTTCTTCGCGAGGATGATGCCACCGCGGGGGCCGCCCAGCGTCTTGTGGGTGGTGGAGGTGACGACGTCCGCGTACTCGACGGGGTTCGGGTGCAGGCCGGCCGCGACCAGACCGGCGAAGTGCGCCATGTCCACCCACAGGTACGCCTCGACCTCGTCGGCGATCCGGCGGAACTCGGCGAAGTCCAGCTGCCGCGGGTACGCCGACCAGCCCGCGATGATCACCTTCGGGCGGTGCTCCTTGGCGAGCCGCTCGACCTCGGCCATGTCGACCAGGCCGGTCTCGGCGTCCACGTGGTAGGCGACCACGCTGAACTGCTTGCCGGAGAAGTTCAGCCGCATCCCGTGGGTCAGGTGACCGCCGTGCGCCAGGTCCAGGCCGAGGATGGTGTCACCCGGCTGGGCCATCGCGAAGAGCGCGGCCTGGTTGGCGGAGGCGCCCGAGTGCGGCTGGACGTTGGCGTACTCGGCGCCGAACAGCTCCTTGATCCGGTCGATCGCGATCTGCTCGGCGACGTCGACGTGCTCGCAGCCGCCGTAGTAGCGGCGGCCCGGGTAGCCCTCGGCGTACTTGTTGGTCAGGACCGAGCCCTGCGCCTCCATGACCGCGAGCGGAGCGAAGTTCTCCGAGGCGATCATCTCGAGCGTGGACTGCTGGCGGCGCAGCTCGGCGTCGACCGCCGCGGCGACCTCCGGGTCGAGCTCGTGCAGGGGCGTGTTCAGGACAGACATGCGTCTACGACTCCTCAGCCGGCGGTGTAGGCGGTGTACTCGTCGGCGGAGAGCAGCTCCTCCTGCTCGCCCGTGACGCGCACCTTGAACAGCCACCCGCCCTCGAAGGGGGCGGAGTTCACCAGGGACGGGTCGTCGGCGACGTCCTGGTTGACCTCGACGACCTCACCGTCGACCGGCGAGTACAGCTCGCTGACGGACTTGGTCGACTCCAGCTCGCCGCAGGACTCACCCGCGGTCACCGTGTCGCCGACCTCGGGGAGCTGGACGAAGACCACGTCGCCGAGCGCGTTGGCCGCGTGCTCGGTGATGCCGACCGTCGACACGCCGTCCTCGGCGGCCGACAGCCACTCGTGCTCCTTGCTGTAGCGCAGCTGCTGGGGGTTGCTCATGGCCTGAATTCTCCTGTACGCGGGTGAGTGCTGGTGAATGGGGGACTGCTGGAAACGCACGTGAACAGCGGAAATGTGCGCAGGGTCACGCGCGGGTGCCTTTTCGGCCTGCCGTCAGTCTCTACTTCTGGCGCTTGTAGAACGGCAGCGCCACAACCTCGTACGGCTCGTGGCTGCCGCGGATGTCCACACCGACGCCCGGCGTGCCCGGCGCCGCGTGGGCGGCGTCGACGTACGCCATCGCGATCGGCTTGCCCAGCGTGGGGGAGGGGGCGCCGGAGGTGACCTCGCCGACCACCTCGCCGCCCGCGACGACGGTGTACCCGGCACGCGGGACGCGGCGGCCCTCGGCGACCAGGCCGACGAGGACGCGCGGCGGGTTCGTCTCCGCGCGCGAGGCCGCCTCGGCGAGCGCCTCACGGCCCACGAAGTCGCCCTCCTTCTCGAACTTCACCACCCGGCCCAGCCCGGCGTCGAAGGGCGTCAGCGCGGTCGACAGCTCGTGCCCGTACAGCGGCATGCCCGCCTCCAGGCGCAGCGTGTCCCGGCAGGACAGGCCGCAGGGGACCAGACCGGCGCCCTCGCCCGCCTTGGTCAGGGCCTGCCACAGCTCCACCGCGTGCTCCGGCCGCACGAACAGCTCGAAGCCGTCCTCGCCGGTGTAGCCGGTGCGCGCGATCAGCGCGGGGACGCCGGCGACGGTGCCGGGCAGACCGGCGTAGTACTTCAGACCGTCGAGGTCGGCGTCGGTGAGCGACTTCAGGATGCCCGGGGACTCGGGACCCTGCACGGCGATCAGCGCGTAGGCGTCCCGGTCGTCGCGCACCTCGGCGTCGAAGCCGGCGGAACGCTCCACGAGCGCGTCCAGCACGACCTGGGCGTTGGAGGCGTTGGCGACGACCATGAACTCGGTGTCGGCGAGCCGGTAGACGATCAGGTCGTCGAGGATGCCGCCGTCGGCCCGGCAGATCATGGTGTAGCGGGCGCGGCCCGGCTTCACGGCGCTGATGTGGCCCACCAGGGCGTGGTCGAGGAGGGCCGCGGCCTGCGGGCCGGTGACGGTGATCTCACCCATGTGCGACAGGTCGAACAGCCCGGCGCGGGTGCGTACGGCGTGGTGCTCGTCGCGCTCGGAGCCGTAGCGCAGGGGCATGTCCCAGCCGGCGAAGTCGGTCATCGTCGCGCCGAGCGCGCGGTGGACGGCGTCGAGCGCGGTACGGCGCTGCTGAATGGGTTCTGTACTGCTCATCGGGCGTTCGTCTCCCAAGGCGACGGGATCCCCCGCGCGAGCGAAAAGCCGAGCGTGGGGGAGGGCGAGGACGTTCCTCCCCATCTGTCATCGGAACCTGAGAGGTTCGCCATGATCACGGATTGCTCATGGCTTGCACCTTGGGTGGAGCCGTCCCCGGACAGGGGCCGGCCCGCTTTTCAGATGTGCCTCGCCCGCGCGGTAACTGGGGCCTGAGAGATTCAAGGGAGGGACTTGCTCCTTCGGCGCCCCGGTGAAGCTGGCAGCTTCTGCCGGGAACTCTCCCGCGCGGATTCAAACGGCCGGTATGCAGTTGGCGCCGCCATCATCGCACGCCCCGCCCGATCGCGGCAGGCCGCATCTGTAACCGGCTTGTGGCGGTTCGCGCACGAAAACGGAAGACACCGCTTATTACCTTCTCTTTACGCTCGATGGGGAGAAGACTTGTCTGACCCCAGGGGAGGACGAACACGGTGAACAGGACCACGGCTTACGCGACGACCTCGGCGGTCGCGCTCTCCGCGCTGCCCGCGCAGCCGGAGGCCTCGGCCCGGGAGGCGTGCGGTTCCCCGTGCGCGCCCGTCGTCCGCGACCTGCGCGACCGTGCCGGCCACAGCCCGCACGGCCTGCTGTTCGGCCCCCGTGACCTGGTCGTGGTCACGGGTCTGCCCGGCAGCGGCAAGTCCACGCTGATGAAGCGCACGGTCACGGGCCTGCGCGTCGACTCCCAGGACACCCGTGACCGCTGGGACGCCCGTATGCCGCGCTTCCTGCCGTACGCGCTCTACCGCCCCCTCGTCCGCCTCGCGCACTACGCCGGCCTGCGCCGTGCCCTGCGCTCCGGCGAGGGAGTCGTCGTGCACGACTGCGGTACGCAGGCCTGGGTGCGCGACTGGCTGGCCCGCGAGGCCCGCCGCCGGGGCGGCACCCTGCACCTGCTGCTGCTCGACGTCACCCCCGGCACGGCCCTGGAGGGCCAGCGCGAACGCGGCCGGGGCGTCTCCCGCTACGCCTTCGTGCGCCACCGCCACGCCGCCTCCCGCCTCCTGCGCTCGGTCGAGAGGGGCCGTCTCCCGGCCGGCTGCACCTCGGCGATCCTCCTCGACCGCCCCGCCGCGGACGCCCTCCGCCGCATCGCCTTCACGGGCTGAGTTCTTGGCGTGGACGGACCGGCTCCGGGGGCGGCGGCCCCCGTACCCGACCCGTGCGGCGGCCGGCGTCACGGGCTGAGCCCGGCGTGGACGGACCGGCTCCGGGGGCTGCGGGCCCCCGTGTCACCCGTACGGCGGGTCGGCCGGGCGCGGGTGTGCGGATTCGCGGACCGCGGGGATGCTCCCGTGGCACCCGCTAGCCTTTCAGCCACAGCAGTGGTTCCCAGCAGGCGGTAGGCAGATGGATTTCCCCCCGGCGGACTTCCCGGCGGACTTCTCCGCGGACTTCCCGGCACAGGCGCACCCCCATCCGCACGGCGGATGGCCCGGCAACGAGCTGGAGGAGGTGCTCTCGGCCTCCCTCGGCGTGCCGGGGGCCGGCGGGCGGATCCTGGAGGTGCTCGGCCGCAGCTTCGTGTGGGTCCCGCTGCCCAGCGGCGGCGGCCCGCACAGCGGCCCCCTCGACCTGCCCACGCTGGAGCTCGACGGCCAGGCCTACGTGCCCGTCTTCAGCTCCGAGGAGCAGTTCCGCCAGGTCGCCGGCGCGCACATGTCGTACACGATCGCCCCGGCCGTGGAGTTCGCGCGCGGGCTGCCGCCGCAGGTGGGCATCGCGGTGAACCCGGACGGCGTGGTCGGCGTCCCGCTGCCCCCGCAGGCCGTGGCCGAGCTGTGCCGCGCGGGCCGCACCCCGCTGGACGGCCCCGCGAGCGGCGGCCGCGTCCGCCTCTTCGAACCCGACTGGCAGATCGACCCGGTCGACTTCCTCTCCGCTGCCTCGGCCGAGTTCGAGGCGACCGGCGTCGTCCTCACCGCCCGGCGCTGCCTCGCCGCGATCGAGACGGCCGACCCGGTCATGTTCGTCGGCGTCGAGCTCTCCCAGTGGGAGGGGGACCTGCGGGCCCTGCCCCTGGAGGCGCTGGGCAGGGCCCTGGGCAAGGTCGCCGTGGCGTGGCCGGTCAACCTGGTCCTCCTGGACGTGACGGAGGACCCGGTCGGCAGGTGGCTGAAGGAGCGGGTCCGCCCCTTCTACACGCGGGCCCTTGCGTGACCGGGCGCACCCGGGTCCGTCGGTGACCGGGACCCCGGGCGACGGACGTCAGGGGAGCGGGGCCGTGCCGGTGCGCGGCTCCGCCGCGCGGGGGTGATCGACCACGACGGACCAGCATCCCCCGACAACGAACAACCCGCCCCTCGGTGGGCGCCCGTTGTCGGCGGAGCCACCTAAGCTGGTCTCCAACGCGGGCAACTAATCGAAGGGGCGGTACAGGTGAGCGCCAGCGGCATCGCGGCCGGGCAGGTCGAGCACATGCTGCGCCAGGTCACGCCCGGGCGCTACGACGCCTACGAGGCGCTCCTGCGCGCGCTCGCGACCCCGACCACCGGCCAGGTCTGGATGCTGCTGTGGCAGGGCCAGGCAGGCTCCCCGGACGCCCAGTACGGCGGCATGGAGGTGGAGGGCCACGGCTACGCCCCCTGTGTCACCTCCGCCCAGGAGCTCTCGGCCAGCGGCTGGAACAGGTCGTACGAGGTGGTCGACGGCCTGGACGTGGCGCGCACGCTCTACCCGGACCACTACGGCCTCTGGCTGAACCCGCACGCCCCGGGCGGCGGTGTCGGCATCCCCTGGCTCGACTTGCGCCGGATCGCCACGGGCCTGGACCGGCAGCCGGCCGGACCGCTGCGACTGTCCGAACCCGCCATCGAGATTCCGCAGTTCTACGCCCTCCTCGCGCAGAACGCCCACCGCACCCCCGCACTGCGGTCGTTGCGCCGTGCCTGGGTGCAGCCCGCCCTGGGCGCGCCGTACCTCGCCCTCGGGCTCGACGTGTACGACACCTCCCCGCCGGCCGTGGACGCGGTGCGGGCGATGATGCAGCAGTCGATCGGCGCGATCCCCGAAGGGCTGCCGGTGTCGACGGTCGCCATGAGCGACGACTACGACCCGGTCGTGCTGTGGATGCGCGCCCACGCCCGTCCGTTCTACGACCGCGAGGCCCACGCCCCCGCCGCCCCGGCCCAGGCCCCCGCCGCGGGATACGGCTACCCGCCGGCCGGCCGCTACTGACCTTCCGTTCCCCGTCCCGGCGCGTCCCGGTCCCGAGACGGCCGGGACGGGACGGCGCTTCTCCGCGCGTAGATGTGGGGTGTTTGTCCATGTTCCGCGAGATTTGCCCCAACTTGTCGCCGTCCGGCGGCCGTTACCCGCCGTCCGGATAACGGAACCCCACTGACCGCATCACGTTTACGCATCCTTTCACTGCCAAGTCTGGCAACAGATCGCCAAAGCGTTGAAGACTCCCGCACCAGGGGTGCTTCGCCCCTGTGTACGACGGACTGATCACGCCGCTACAGCGGCAAGTGCGGGCCGGCTACCGCCGGTTGAGAGGGGTCCCTGCCAGATGACGGCACCATTGCACGAGCCGACCGCGGAAGCGGCCCCGAGCGCGGCCGATGAAGCGGCGGTCGCCACCGCCGGCGCGAAGGCCGTACAGGGTCGTTCCCTGGGCCGGATCGCCTGGGAGCGCCTGAAGCGGGACAAGCTCGCCCTCACGGGCGGCGTCGTCGTGCTCGTGCTCATCGTGATCGCCCTGCTCGCCCCGGTCATCACCAGCCTGGTCGGACAGGACCCGAACGAGTATCACGAGGACCTGATCGACCCGCTGTTCGGCACGCCCACGGGTTCCCTGGGCGGCATCAGCGGCGAGCACCTGCTGGGCGTCGAGCCGGTCAACGGCCGCGACATCTTCGCCCGCATCCTCTACGGATCCCGGATCTCGCTGCTGGTCGGCTTCCTGTCGGCCGTGGTCGCGGTGATCCTCGGCACCGTCCTGGGCGTCCTGGCCGGCTTCTTCGGCGGCTGGGTCGACTCCCTCATCAGCCGCGTGATGGACGGTCTGCTGGCCTTCCCGCAGCTGCTCTTCATCATCGCGCTGGTCTCCGTCATGCCGAACGAGATGCTGGGACTGACCGGCACGGGTGTGCGCGTCTTCGTGATGATCCTGGTCATCGGCTTCTTCGGCTGGCCCTACATCGGACGCGTGGTGCGCGGCCAGACGCTGTCGCTGCGCGAGCGCGAGTACGTCGAGGCCGCGCGGTCGCTGGGCGCGGGCCGGCTGTACATCCTGTTCAAGGAACTGCTGCCCAACCTCGTCGCCCCGATCATCGTGTACACGACGATGATGATCCCCACCAACATCCTCACCGAGGCGGCACTCAGCTTCCTGGGCGTGGGCGTCAAGCCGCCCACGGCCTCCTGGGGGCAGATGCTTTCGAGCGCGCTCGATTACTACGACTCGGACCCCATGTACATGGTGGTCCCGGGCGTGGCGATCTTCATCACCGTTCTTGCCTTCAACCTCTTCGGCGACGGCGTGCGTGACGCGCTGGACCCGAAGGGCTCCCGCTGAACTGCCGTACCCCAAGCCTCCCGTGGCTCTCACGGGGTCTCTCATCAAATCCGGAGGATCCGAGATCGTGACTACCCAACGCACCTCAGGGCGGCGCAAGCAGGCCATGGCCGCTGCCGCCGTGGTCGCGGCGCTGCTGACCACGGCGGCGTGCGGCGGCGGTGGAGATGACGGCGACGGCGGCTCGAAGACCGGCGCCGCCGGCTTCGACGCCGCGAACCAGAAGGCCGCCCAGGCCTCCCTGGTCAAGAAGGGCGGCGAGCTGAAGTTCGGTGGCGCCCAGGACGCCGACTCGTGGGACACCACGCGCGGCTACTACGGCTTCATGTGGGACTTCGCCCGCTACTACAGCCGCCAGCTCGTCACGAACAAGCCGGAGCCCGGCAAGGCCGGCGCCGAGCTGACCCCCGACCTCGCCACGGGTCTCGCCAAGATCACCGACGACGGCAAGACCTACACGTACACCCTGCGTGACGGCATCACCTGGGAGGACGGCAAGCCGATCACCTCCAAGGACATCAAGTACGGCATCGAGCGCGTGTGGGCGCAGGACGTGCTGTCCGGCGGTCCGACGTACCTCAAGGAGGTGCTGGACCCCGAGGGCACGTACAAGGGCCCGTACAAGGACACCTCCGCGGACAAGCTCGGTCTGAAGGCCATCGAGACGCCCGACGACAAGACCATCATCTTCAAGCTGCCGAAGGCCAACTCGGACTTCGAGGAGATGCTGGGCCTGATCTCGGCCTCGCCGGTCCGCCAGGACAAGGACACCAAGTCCAAGTACGGCCTGAGGCCGTTCTCCTCCGGCCCGTACAAGTTCCAGTCGTACAACCCGGGCAAGGACCTGACCCTGGTCCGCAACGACCAGTGGAAGCAGGCCTCGGACCCGATCCGCAAGGCCTACCCGGACAAGATCACGATCAAGTTCTTCTCGAACGCCAACGAGCTGGACCAGCGTCTGATCAACGGTGACCTGGACCTGGACATCAACCAGACCGGCATGTCGCCGCAGGGCCGCACCACCGCCCTGAAGCAGCACAAGGGCAACCTGGACAACCCGGTCTCCGGCTACATCCGGTACGCGGTCTTCCCGCAGAGCGTCGCGCCGTTCAACAACATCGAGTGCCGCAAGGCCGTCATCCTCGGCGCCGACCACGTCTCGCTGCAGACCGCGCGCGGCGGCCCGGTCGCCGGTGGCGACATCGGCACCAACATGCTGCCGCCGCAGGTTCCCGGCTCCGAGGGCCAGAAGTACGACCCGTACGAGCTCGCCGGCGCCAACAAGAACGGCAACGTCGCCAAGGCCAAGGAAGCGCTGAAGGCCTGCGGCCAGCCGAACGGCTTCAAGACCACCATCGCGGTCCGCAACAACAAGCCCGCCGAGGTGGCCACCGCCCAGTCCCTGCAGGCGTCGCTGAAGAAGATCGGCATCACCGCCGAGATCGACCAGTACGACGGCTCGCAGACCTCCAGCATCATCGGCAGCCCCTCGAACGTGAAGAAGAAGGGCTACGGCATCATCATCATGGGCTGGGGCGCGGACTTCCCGTCCGTCCAGGGCTACGGCCTGCCGCTGTGGAACAGCAAGTACATCCTCGAGAGCGGCAACAACAACTACGCCCTGATCAACGACAAGACGATCGACGGCCTCTTCGACTCCTACGTCAACACGCTGGACGACGCGGGCAAGGAGAAGATCGCGACCCAGATCAACCACAAGGTGATGGAGGGCGCGTACTACCTGCCCTTCGTCTTCGAGCGGTTCCTCAACTGGCGTTCCAGCCGCCTGGCGAACGTCTACACGTCCGACGGCTACAGCGGCATGTACGACTTCGTCAACCTCGGTCTGAAGTCCACCAGCTGATAACCGGTACACCCGCCGTACGGCACGAAAGGCAGGTGAAGGCCGGCGCGGCGTGACCGCGGGCCACCTGGAGGTACCTCCCACGTCCATAAGACAGTGGGGGAGACCGTAGGTGGCCCGCGGTCCGCAGCGGGCCGAGAGCTGTGCTCGCTTATCTCATCAGGCGGCTGTTCGCCGCCGCAGTGATGCTCGTGGTCATCATCATGGTGGTCTTCGGCATCTTCTTCCTCGTCCCCAAGTGGGCAGGCGTCGACGTCGCCCTGAGCTTCGTGGGCAAGCAGGCCGACCCCGCCGCCGTCGAGGGCGTGCGGCAGAAGCTGGGACTGAGCGACCCGATCTACACCCAGGTCTGGGAGTTCTTCAAGGGCATCTTCGCGGGTCGCACCTACGTGGGCGGCGGTGACTCGGTGCACTGCGCCGCGCCGTGCTTCGGCTACTCCTTCCGCAGCGAGCAGGCCGTCTGGCCGGTGCTCACCGACCGCTTCCCGGTGACCCTGGGTCTCGCGCTCGGTGCCGCCGTGCTCTGGCTGATCTTCGGTGTCGCGGCGGGTGTGCTCTCCGCGCTCAAGCGGGGCACCATCTGGGACCGCGGCGCGATGGTCGTCGCCCTCGCGGGTGTCTCCCTCCCCATCTACTTCACCGGCATGCTCAGCCTGGCGATCTTCGTCTTCGGACTGAACTGGTTCGACGGGCAGTACGTGCCGCTGGAGGACAGCATCGGCGGCTGGTTCGGCGGCATGATCCTCCCCTGGATCACGCTGGCGTTCCTGTACGCCGCGATGTACGCCCGGATCACCCGCGCCACCATGCTGGAGATCCTCGGCGAGGACTACATCCGCACCGCCCGCGCCAAGGGCCTGCGTGAGCAGACCGTCATCGGCAAGCACGCCATGCGCTCCACGATGACGCCCGTCCTCACCATGCTCGGCATGGACCTCGGTGCCCTCATCGGCGGCGCGATCCTGACGGAGACCACGTTCAGCCTGCCCGGCCTCGGCCAGGCCGTGCTCAACGCCATCAAGAACCAGGACCTCCCGATCATCCTGGGCGTCACTCTGATCACCTCCGTCGCGGTGCTCGTCGCCAACCTCGTGGTGGACGTCCTGTACGCCGTGATCGACCCCCGAGTGAGGCTCTCATGACGGAACTCAGCAAGACCGGAGCCGCCGTGGGCGAGCCCACGGGCACCTCGCCCGCGCCGACCTCCTTTCTCGAAGTGCGCGACCTGAAGGTGCACTTCCCGACCGACGACGGCCTGGTCAAGTCCGTCGACGGGCTCAGCTTCCAGCTGGAGAAGGGCAGGACCCTCGGCATCGTCGGCGAGTCCGGATCCGGCAAGTCGGTGACCTCGCTGGGGATCATGGGCCTGCACACCGCGGGCCAGTACGGCCGGCGCAAGGCGCGGATCTCCGGCGAGATCTGGCTGGACGGCACCGAGCTGCTGTCCTCCGACCCGGACCACGTGCGCAAGCTGCGCGGCCGCAAGATGGCGATGATCTTCCAGGACCCGCTGTCGGCGCTGCACCCGTACTACACGATCGGCCAGCAGATCGTGGAGGCTTACCGCATCCACCACGACGTCGACAAGAAGACCGCCCGGCGGCGCGCGGTCGAGATGCTCGACCGGGTCGGCATCCCGCAGCCGGACAAGCGGGTGGACAACTACCCGCACGAGTTCTCCGGCGGTATGCGCCAGCGCGCCATGATCGCGATGTCGCTGGTGAACAACCCGGAGCTGCTCATCGCGGACGAGCCGACGACCGCCCTGGACGTGACCGTCCAGGCGCAGATCCTCGACCTCATCCGTGACCTGCAGAAGGAGTTCGGTTCCGCGGTCATCGTCATCACCCACGACCTGGGCGTCGTCGCCGAACTAGCCGACGACATCCTGGTGATGTACGGCGGCCGCTGTGTCGAGCGCGGTCCCGCCGACAAGGTGTTCTACGAGCCCCGGCACCCCTACACCTGGGGCCTGCTCGGCTCGATGCCGCGTCTGGACCGCGAGCAGCAGGACCGCCTGATCCCGGTCAAGGGCTCCCCGCCCTCCCTGATCAACGTCCCGTCCGGCTGTGCCTTCAACCCGCGCTGCCCGTACGCGGACATCCCGAAGGACGACGTCACCCGCACGGTCCGCCCCGAGCTGACCGAGGTCGGCAGCAAGCACTGGGCCGCCTGCCACATGACGCAGGAGCAGCGGGAGCGTATCTGGACCGAAGAGATTGCGCCGAAGCTGTGAGTGACGAGAAAGCGGTGACGATTCCCGCGCAGGCTGACGACCCCCGGCGTGCCGACGGCGAGGTGCTGCTGAAGGTCACCGGCCTGCAGAAGCACTTCCCGATCAAGCAGGGCCTGCTCCAGCGGCAGGTCGGCGCGGTGCACGCGGTCGACGGACTGGACTTCGAGGTCCGCTCCGGCGAGACGCTCGGCGTGGTGGGCGAGTCCGGCTGCGGCAAGTCCACGATGGGCCGGCTGATCACCCGGCTGCT
This sequence comes from Streptomyces sp. NPDC051315, assembly GCF_044455165.1. Taxonomy (NCBI): domain Bacteria; kingdom Bacillati; phylum Actinomycetota; class Actinomycetes; order Kitasatosporales; family Streptomycetaceae; genus Streptomyces; species Streptomyces sp. NPDC051315. The sequence goes on along the minus strand of NZ_JBITEN010000009.1, from coordinate 294,432 downwards.
CGAACCGACCGGCGGTAAGGTCGAGTTCCAGGGCAAGGACATCACGCACCTCGGCGTCGCGGGCATGCGCCCGCTCCGCCGCGACGTGCAGATGATCTTCCAGGACCCGTACTCGTCGCTGAACCCGCGCCACACCATCGGCACGATCATCGGCGCTCCCTTCAAGCTCCAGGGCGTCACGCCCGAGGGCGGCATCAAGAAGGAAGTGCAGCGGCTGCTGTCGGTCGTGGGCCTCAACCCCGAGCACTACAACCGCTATCCGCACGAGTTCTCCGGCGGTCAGCGCCAGCGCATCGGCATCGCCCGCGCGCTCGCGCTCAACCCGAAGCTGGTCGTGGCGGACGAGCCGGTGTCCGCGCTGGACGTGTCGATCCAGGCGCAGGTGGTGAACCTGCTGGACGACCTCCAGCAGGAACTCGGCCTCACGTACGTGATCATCGCGCACGACCTCTCCGTCGTCCGGCACGTCTCGGACCGGATCGCGGTGATGTACCTCGGCAAGATCGTGGAGCTGGCCGACCGCGACCTGCTCTACAGGACGCCGATGCACCCGTACACCAAGGCGCTGATGTCGGCGGTGCCGATCCCGGACCCGAAGCGGAAGAACGCCAAGAGCGAGCGCATCCTGCTCAAGGGCGACGTGCCCTCGCCGATCTCGCCGCCGAGCGGCTGCCGGTTCCACACCCGGTGCTGGAAGGCGACGGAGATCTGCCGGACGACCGAGCCGAAGCTGGTGGAGCTGCGGCCGGGGCAGCAGGTCGCCTGCCACCACCCGGAGAACTTCCAGGACCAGGCTCCGCAGGACACCGTCCTGCTGACCGCGGCGAAGGAGGCGGCGGAGCTGGTGGCCGACGAGGTGCTCGCGGAGTCGGCGGAGACGTCGGCGGCGGTGGCGGCGGAGGTCGAGGCCGCCAAGGAGCCCGAAGGAGCCGCCGCCCAGGAGTCCGGAGGCGCCACGGAGACCAAGGGCGCCACGGAGACCAAGGGCGCCACGGAATCGGAGGGCGCCGCGAAGTCCGAGGGCAGCGCGGAGTCCGAGGGCGACGCGGTGACCGAGGCGGCCACGGAGACAAAGGCCCCCAAGGAGACCCAGGTCACCAAGAACGCCGACAAGAAGTAAGTCAGACCGGGCCCCCGCCTTGCAATGTAAGGCGGGGGCTCCGTGCTGGGTGAGAATAGTAGGGTGCTCCAGCAACTCTTCAGCCCGTCCGTCCAGCACACCCTCGACCTGATCGGCATCTTCGTCTTCGCCATCTCCGGTGCGCTGCTGGCCGTCCGCAAGAACTTCGACGTCTTCGGCATCGCCGTTCTCGCCGAGGTCACCGCACTGGGCGGGGGGATCTTCCGCGACGTGATCATCGGGGCGGTGCCGCCCGCCGCCTTCACTGACCTGGGGTACTTCCTCACCCCGCTGCTCGCCGCTCTGCTCGTCGTCTTCCTGCACCCGCAGGTGGAGCGCATCCAGACCGGGGTGAACGTCTTCGACGCGGCCGGCCTCGGCCTGTTCTGCGTCACGGGCACGACGAAGGCGTACGACCACGGACTGGGCCTGACCGCGTCGGCCGCCCTGGGCCTGGCCACCGCGGTCGGCGGCGGAGTGCTGCGCGACGTCCTGGCCAACGAGGTGCCCTCGCTGCTGCGCTGGGACCGCGACCTCTACGCGGTCCCGGCGATGGTCGGCGCCGCGATGGTGGTGCTCTGCATCCGCTACGACGTCCTCACCCCGCTGGCCAGCGGCGCGGCCGCGGTCACGGCCTTCGTCCTGCGGCTGCTCGCGATGCGGTTCCACTGGCGAGCGCCGCGTGCGTGGAACCGCCGCTCGACGGTGCGCGAGGAGTAGCGCCCTTCAGCGTGCCGGTCCGCCCCGTCTGCGCGGTCAGCCAGCGGAACGCTGGCACCACCTGCGGCCGCCACAGCGCCATGGTGTGGCCGCCCGCGCTCTTCGGGACGGGGACGACGTGCACGGTCGTCGGCGCCTTCGCCTCCTGCTCCAGCGCCACGCCGGCCTCGTAGCCGTCGCCCGGCTGGCCCGAGACGTACAGGGCGACGGCCGGCGGCTCGGCGGCCTCGCGCAGCAGCACCCAGGGGTTGTTCCGCTCGCGCAGGGCGGGGCTCCGCGCGGCCAGGGAGGTGCGCTCCGCGATCGGGTCGTTGTAGCCGGACAGGCTCACCGCGGCCCGGTAGCGATCGGGGTGGGCGACGGCCAGCTTGGTCGCGCAGTGCGCCCCGGCCGAGTACCCGGCGACCGCCCAGCCCTGGGGCGCGGGCTCGGCCCGGAAGTTGTCCATGACCATCTTCGGCACGTCGATGCTCAGCCAGGAGTCGGCGTTGACGGTCCCGGGGATGTTCGCGCAGCCGGTGTCCACGCCGGGCAGCAGCATGGTGCGGGGCGCGACCATGATGAACGGCGCGACCTGGCCCGTGCGCATCAGCGGCAGCACCTGCTCGTGCGCGCGCAGCGCCCCGAACCAGGACTTCGCCGAGCCGGGGTAGCCCGGCAGCAGTTCGACGACGGGGAAGGTGCGGTGCCGGTAGGCCGGGTCGTCGTACTGCGGCGGCAGCCAGACGTAGACCTCGGCGTGCACGCCGGAGACGCGGCCCTCGAGCTGGGTGACGCGCACCCCGCCGGCCGCGTGCATGCCGGGGCCCTCGGCCTGGGTGAACTCCTGCCGGACCCTGGGCAGGCGCTCCAGCGCGATGCCGCCGGTGCCGTCGGCGCCCAGGTCGGCTGCCTGCCGCACATGGCTGCCGGTGCCGAGGAGGTCGTCCCAGTCGTCGTACAGGTTGTTGGAGTTGTTGACCAGGACGAAGACCAGGGCGACGGCGGTGCCCTGGGCGAACAGCAGCATCAGCATCCGGGCGGCGACCCGCAGGATCCGCGGTCCGCGCAGGCGCGACCACAGCAGCAGCGGCAGGGCGACGGCGGCGACGGACAGCGCGATCAGGGTGGAGAGGAACGGAGTCCCGGTGAGGCTCATGTCCCTGGAGAGGAGAAAACGGGGCCTGAGGTTTACGGACGAGTGCGGACACTTACCGGGAAATTGCCCGCCCTTCACCGGGTCGGTCTGCAGCGTTCACAAGGAAAGCTACCGCTTAGTAATTGTCTGTTGTACCGTTCAGGCATGCCTGAAGCAGCCACCGCCCCGGCCGCCGTCGGGGACAGCGAGTTCGATCGCGACACCGCCGTCACCCCGCGCGCACCCGGCGTCTACGACACCGACCTCTCGGCCGGCTGGACCATCTTCGGCGCCGTCAACGGCGGATACCTCCTCGCCGTCCTGGGCCGCGCCCTGGCGGACACCCTGCCGCACCGGGACCCGTTCACCGTCTCCGCGCACTACCTCAGCGCATCCCGTCCCGGTCCCGCGGTCGTCCGCACGGAGACGGTCCGCGCCGGCCGCACCCTCTCCACCGGCCAGGCCTCCCTCTTCCAGTACGACGGGGAGGGTCGCGAGGTGGAACGCATCCGCGTCCTCGCCTCCTACGGCGACCTCGACGCCCTTCCCGACGACGTCCGCACCTCCGCCGAGCCCCCGGCCATCCCGCCGATGAGCCAGTGCTTCGGACCCGAGGACGGGCCCGCCCCCGACGCCGACCAGCAGCCCATCGCCGAGCGGCTGATGCTCAAGCTCGACCCCTCGACCATCGGCTGGGCGCTCGGACAGCCCTCCGGCAAGGGGGAGATGCGGGCCTGGTTCGGCCTGGCGGACGGCCGCGACGCCGACCCGCTCTCGCTGCTGCTCGCCGTGGACGCCCTGCCGCCCACCGCCTTCGACCTCGGCATCGCCGGCTGGGTCCCGACGGTCGAACTCACCGTCCACGTCCGCCACCGCCCGGCTCCGGGCCCGGTGCGCGTGTCCATCACCACCCGCAACCTCGCCGGCGGCTTCCTGGAGGAGGACGCCGAGGTGTGGGACAGCGAGGACCGGCTGGTGGCGCAGTCGCGACAGCTCGCGCGGGTCCGGCTGGGCTGACGCCCCCGGGGTGGGCGGACGGGTGCCGCCCCTGTCACGGAGCTGCACCGGTGCGCCGACCCCCGCGCCCAGTGAACTCGCAGGCTGCAGCGCCTTCTTGAGGGAGCTTTGCCCGATTGACAGGCGGGGAACAGGGAGGCCTCAAGGAAGTCCCAGACGCGGTTGGTTGAGTGCCCGCGTCTCAGGACTTCCTCATCCTCCTCGGAGTTGGTTCTCATGAAGCGTGTGCTCGTGTCGGCCCGTCTCGCCCCCGCCGTGGCCCTGGTGGCGCTCTCGCCCCTCGCCCTCGCGGCCTGCGGCTCGGGCGACTCCTCGTCCACGAACAGCGGCACCTTTGAGCAGCAGGCGTGCCGCGCGCCGTCCGGGATGCCGAGCGGCGCACCGTCGGGCGCCCCCTCCGAGGCACCCTCAGGGGCTCCGTCGGGTACGCCGACCGGAACACCCACCGCTACGCCGACGGGCGTCCCGAGCGGTGCTCCCTCGGGCATGCCGGGCGGCGGGCCCGGCGGCGGCCCGGGCGGCGGCTGCGGCGGGCCGGGTGGCGGTCAGGGGCGGCAGGCCCAGCAGCAGGGTTGACGACGCACCCCGCGATCCCGCGCAGGGGGCGGCTCACTCGACCGGCGAGTGGGCCGCCCTCCCGCGTGTGCCCGGACGGACCGGTCCGGCTCAGTCGAGCCAGTGGTGGCGGCCGATGCTGATGAGTCGCATCTGACGGGTCGCGAGCCGGGTGACGCGCTCGCGTTCCTCGGTGGAGACCTCGCCGCCCTCCGCCGCCTCCTGGGCCTCCAGGAACAGCGAGGCCGTGACGAGCATCTGGTCGACGTAGAGATGCGAAAGCATCAGCAGGTCGTCGTCGCTCCAGTCCTTCGCCTCCCGGTCCTTGACCAGCTCGGCCTTCACCTCCTCGGCGAACCGGGCCAGTTGGTCCCGGATCGCCGCTCGGACCGGCTGAACCCCGCCATGTCGCTCGCGGGCGATAAAACGGACATGTGCGGGGTACGCGTCCACATGACGGGCGATCAACTCGACAGCGCGCGCGATGCGTTCGTCGCTGGAGCCGGCGGCGGTGACGGTGGTCCTGATCATCGGATGCAGGCCGCCCAGCGCCTCCTCGACCAGGGCCACGCCGAGGTCCGCCGTGGAGCGGAAGTGCCGGTAGAAGGCGGTCGGGGCGACCCCGACGGCGCGGGTGACCTCGCGCAGGCCCAGACTGCTCAGGCTCTGCTCCTCCAGCAGCCCCAACGCCGCATCCAGGAGCGCCTGCCGGGTCTTCTGCTTCTGGGCCTGCCGGATACCGAGGGTGTGACTCATGTCATCCAGTTAACAACTGTTCTCCGTAATTGCAAAGCCATGGAGCGCGCTAGACTGGGAAGTCAGTGAACAAGTGTAACTACAACTGTTCACCGAAATGTCACGGAGGGGGATTCGATCCCATGCTGTTCCTCGTCGCCGCACTCCTGCTGCTCGGCGTCGTCATGGGCACCGTCGCCCACGCGCCGCTCGGTTTCAGCCTCGCCGCCGCCGTCGTGATCGCCGCCTGGCTCGGCATCTTCGCGCTCCGCGAGCGCCACGGCCGCCGTCGCCACACCTCGACCCACTGACCGGAAGGAGCGCTCACGACCATGCACCTCACCGCACCGGCCACGCGCCGCACGGGCATCCGGGACACCGACGGCATGGCCGTCGCATCCTTCGTCCTCGGCCTTGTCGGCCTCCTCGTCCTCAACGTCTTCCTCGGTCCCACCGCCATCGTCCTGGCCACGGTGGCCCTGTGGCGCGGCACGAAGCGCCGGGGCCGCGCCCTGCTCGGCCTGACCCTGGGCGTCGCCGACCTGGTGGTGCTGGTGGCCTTCATGCAGGCGGACTCGACGATCTCGTGGAGCTTCTGACCGGGCGAACGGCCTCCGAGGCCGCCGGTTCCCGCCCGTAGAGGCCGCCGCCGGTCACCGCCGGTACCGGTCGTGGTCCGCCAGGGCAGACCTGCCCCGGGCGGTCGTTCCGCCGGTGTGAGCACCGGCGCCCCCATCGACATCCGGGGCGGCCCGGGCGAGGTCGCGGCCCCGGGGCACGGCCCACGGTGACTCTCCCCGAGGCCCGCTCAGAGCGCGCCGTAGAATCGCCTCACCATGGCTTACCTCGACCACGCCGCGACCACCCCGATGCTCCCGGAGGCGGCAGAGGCACTGACCGCCGCCCTGAGCATCACCGGCAATGCCTCCTCCCTCCACGCATCCGGCCGCCAGGCCCGCCGCACGGTCGAGGAAGCACGCGAGACCCTCGCGGAAGCGCTCGGCGCCCGCCCCAGCGAGGTGGTCTTCACCTCCGGCGGCACCGAGGCCGACAACCTCGCCGTCAAGGGCCTGTACTGGTCCCGCCGCGACGCCGACCCCGCCCGCACCCGGGTCCTCGCCAGCCCCGTCGAGCACCACGCCGTCCTCGACGCCGTGCACTGGCTGGGCGAGCACGAGGGCGCGACCGTCGAGTACCTCCCCGTGGACGCGTACGGACGGGTCCACCCGGACGCGCTCCGCGAGGCGATCGCCCGTGACCCGGCCGACGTGGCCCTGGCCACGGTCATGTGGGCGAACAACGAGATCGGCACGGTCATGCCGGTCCGCGAACTCGCCGAGGCCGCCGCCGAGTTCGACGTCCCCCTGCACGCCGACGCCGTCCAGGCCTTCGGCCAGGTCCCCGTCGACTTCGCCGCCTCCGGCCTCGCCGCGATGACGGTCTCCGGCCACAAGATCGGCGGCCCCTACGGCATCGGCGCCCTCCTCCTGGGCCGCGAGTACACGCCCGTACCCGTCCTGCACGGCGGCGGTCAGGAGCGGCACGTCCGCTCCGGCACGCTCGACGTCCCCGCGATCGCCTCCTTCGCCGTCGCCGGACGCCTCGCCGCCGAGCGGCGCGAGCGGTTCGCCCAGGAGATCGGTGCCCTGCGCGACGCCCTGGTCACCGCGGTGCGCACGGCGGTCCCCGACGCGGTCCTGGGAGGCGACCCGGCACCGGGGGGCCGCCTCCCGGCCAACGCCCACTTCACCTTCCCGGGCTGCGAGGGCGACTCCCTGCTGCTGCTCCTGGACGCGCAGGGCATCGAGTGCTCCACCGGCTCCGCCTGCACCGCCGGCGTCGCCCAGCCCAGCCATGTCCTGCTCGCCACCGGCACCGATCCGGACCTGGCCCGCGGCACCCTGCGCTTCTCCCTCGGCCACACCTCCACCGAGGCCGACGTCCAGGCGGTCGCCCAGGCCATCGGCCCGGCGGTGGAACGGGCCCGCGCGGCGGGGCTGACCTGACCTGACCGTCCGGCCCCGCCCCGCTCAGGCGGCGGCCGTGTGCGCCTCCCGGACGAGCTTCAGGTAGCGGTCCCAGTCCCAGTGCTCGCCCGGGTCGGTGTGGTCCGTCCCCGGCACCTCGACGTGCCCGATGACGTGCTCACGGTCCACGGGTATGCCGTACCGCCGGCATATCCCGGCCGTCAGCCGCGCGGACGCCGTGTACATCGCGTCCGTGAAGTCCTGCGGCCGGTCCACGAAGCCCTCGTGCTCGATGCCGATGCTCCGCTCGTTGTACCCGCGGTTGCCCGCGTGGTACGCCACGTCCAGCTCGCGGATCATCTGGGTGACGCGCCCGTCCTTGCCGACGATGTAGTGGGCGGCCGCCTGGTGGTCCGGATCCTGGAAGACGTTCACCGCGCTGGCGAGATCGCCCTGCGTGACATGGATGACGACCATGTCGATCCCGTAGTCGTCCGGCCGGTCGGCCCAGCGGAAGTTCGCGTCGGAAGCCGCCACCCACCGCGCGCCCCGGTAGTCCACCGCGCCCTCCACGCGCGACTTCCGCACCCCCGGCAGCCGCCACCACAGGTTCGCCAGCTCGTCACGCGCCAGCACCGCCGACCCGACGGCCGCCGCCGCCCCGCCGACCAGCAGCGCACGCCGGCCGAGCCGCCGGTCCGCGTCCTTCTTCCGCACCCCCATGTGCCCGTCCTGCCCCTCGTCGTCCCTCATCCGCGCCCCTGTAGCCCGTCACACTCCGCCCTCGAGATCCACAACGGACACGCGCGAGCCGCGGTTCCCGGCGCCCCGTACCCTGAAAGGGTTATGACTGAGACCTCGCAGCGCTCCCGCCCCCTTCGCGTTCTCGCCGCCATGTCCGGCGGGGTCGACTCCGCCGTCGCCGCCGCCCGTGCCGCGGAAGCCGGCCATGACGTCACCGGCGTCCACCTCGCGCTCTCCGCGAACCCGCAGTCGTTCCGTACGGGCGCGCGGGGCTGTTGCACCATCGAGGACTCCCGCGACGCCCGTCGCGCCGCCGACGTCATCGGCATCCCCTTCTACGTCTGGGACCTCGCCGACCGCTTCCGTGAGGACGTCGTCGAGGACTTCGTCGCCGAGTACGAGGCCGGCCGCACCCCCAACCCCTGCCTGCGCTGCAACGAGAAGATCAAGTTCGCCGCCCTCCTCGACAAGGCGCTCGCGCTGGGCTTCGACGCCGTCTGCACCGGCCACTACGCGAAGGTGGTGCTCCGCGAGGACGGCAGCCGCGAGCTGCACCGCGCCTCCGACATGGCCAAGGACCAGTCGTACGTCCTCGGCGTCCTCGACGAGAGGCAGCTCGCCCACGCCCTCTTCCCCCTCGGCGACACGGTCACCACGAAGGACGAGATCCGCGCCGAGGCCGAGCGCAGGGGGCTCGCGGTCGCGAAGAAGCCCGACTCCCACGACATCTGCTTCATCGCCGACGGCGACACCCAGGGCTTCCTCGCGAAGCGGCTGGGCAAGGCCGAGGGCGACATCGTCGACGAGGCCGGCAACAAGCTCGGCACGCACGACGGCGCGTACGGCTTCACCATCGGCCAGCGCAAGGGCCTGCGCATCGGCACCCCGGCCGCGGACGGCAAGCCGCGCTACGTCCTCGACATCTCGCCGGTGGACAACACGGTCACGGTGGGCCCCGCCGCCGCCCTGGACGTGACCGGCCTGACCGCCGTCAAGCCCCGCTGGTGCGGAGCCGCCCCCACCGGCCCCGGCACCTACACCGCACAGCTCCGTGCCCACGGCGGCGAGACCGAGGTGACCGCCGAACTCGTCGACGGCCGCCTGGAGGTCACCTTCGCCGAGCCGGTCCGCGGCGTGGCCCCCGGCCAGGCGATCGTGCTCTACGACGGCACGCGCGTGGTGGGCTCGGCGACGATCGCCTCGACGGTGCGGGCGACGGCGGCGGTCTGACCGTCACCGGTGTCTCCCCGACGCCCGGCGACCCGGCCGGGCGGCAGCGGGCAGGTCTCTAGGGGCGGCCGGCCGTCCCGTCGAAGAACTCGGCCAGCACCGGCGCGAGCACGTTCGGGTCGACCATGTGGGTCTGTCCCTCGAGCGGCCGGTACGTCCCCTGCGGCGCCGCCTCCGCGACCGCCCGCGTGGCCTCCCGCAGCCACCGGGGACTGGCCTCGCCCGCCATGGCGAGCACCGGCACGCCGATCGACGCCAGCCGCTCCCGGGGGACGTGCCCGCCGCCCATGACGGCGTCGTCGTAGGCGAGGGTCGGGGCGATGGCCTCCATGCCGGCCCACATGGGCGACTGGCGGGCCCGCTGGATCATCTCCTCGGCCAGGCCCGTCAGCCGCAGGAACAGCTCCACGGCGTCCCCGCGACGCCCCTGACCCAGTGCCTCGGTGAGGTGCGCGGTGTACTCGGCGCGGCTCCGCGCCTCCTCCTCGTCGAGGGCGAACGGCGTCTCGTACACCGCCACCCGCCGCACCGGCAGCCCAGCGGCCGCCGCCTCCAGCGCCAGCGCGCCGCCCGACGAGATGCCGTACAGCGCCGCCTCGCCGCCGGCCGCGTCGATGAGCGCGGCCAGGTCCTCGACCTCGCGTTCCACCGCGTACGGCGCCGTGTCACCGCTCTCGCCGCGGCCCCGCCTGTCGTACCAGAGGACGGTGAAGCGGTTCGCGAGGAGCCTGCCCAGGGGCGCCACGGTGCCGCCCGTGGACATCGCCCCGCTCACCAGGATGACCGAGGGGCCCTGTCCGGCGCGTGCGTACGCGAGTTCGGTGCCGTCGCGCGAAATGGTCTTCTTGTCCATGCCTGAGCAGACTGCCCCACAGCGCGGCGGTCATCCGCCTACGACACCTCCACTTCGTAGAAGCACAGATGGTTCCTGATCGCGGCCACGTCCGGCTTCGGGTCCGGATACGCCCAGACCAGATCGGGCGCATCCGGCAGCGACCAGTAGGAGGCCGTGCCCTTGAACGGGCAGTGCGTGTGGGTGTCGGAAGGGGTGAGGAGGTCCAGGCGTACGTGCTCGGCGGGGATGTAGTACCGCACCGGACAGCCGGTCTCGCGCAGGACGAGGGGGCGGTCGGTCTCGGCCAGCACCTGGTCGCCGTGGACGACCCTGACGTGCTGGTCGCCCCGCTCGATGGTGATCGTGTGTCCTCGGGCCATACCGGGGAAGCGCTCGGGGGCCCCCGGTTCTTCCCGCGTACGGTGGCGCCATGCGTATCTGTGTCTTCCTCTCCGCCGCCGACCTCGACGACCGTTACACCCGCCCCGCCCGCGAGTTCGCCGAACTGCTCGGCAAGGGGGGCCACACGCTGGTGTGGGGAGGCTCCGACGTGGGGCTGATGAAGGTGGTCGCCGACGGCGTGCAGGAGGCCGGGGGCCGGCTGTGCGGGGTCTCCGTGGACTTCCTCGCGGCGAAGGCGCGGCCCGGTGCCGACGAGATGGTGATCGCGCGTGACCTCGCCGAGCGCAAGAGGCTGATGCTGGAGAGGGCCGACGCGGTGGTGATCATGGTCGGTGGGACGGGCACCCTCGACGAGGCGACCGAGATCCTCGAGCTGAAGAAGCACGGGCACACCGACAAGCCCGTCGTCCTGCTGAACACCGCCGGGTTCTACGACGGCCTGAAGGAGCAGTTCCGGCGGATGGAGGCCGAGGGGTTCCTGCCCCGGCCCCTGACCGACCTGGTGTTCTTCGCCGAGGAGCCGGTCGGGGCGCTGGCCTACCTCGAGGAGAGCCAGGGCATCGAGTGAGCGCCCGGTGATGCGAGCATGGCGGGCATGGCTACTCATGTGATCACCGGAGCGGGTTCCGGCATCGGCGCGGCCGTCGCCCGCCGCCTCCACGCGCGCGGGGACGACCTCGTGCTGCACGCGCGCGACGCGGGGCGTGCCAAGGAGCTGGCGGCGGAGTTCCCCGGGGCGAGGACCCTCGTCGGCGACCTGGCCGACCCCGACCGGCTGTCCTGGGCCTTCTCGCACCAGACGCTCCCCGACCGGGTGGACTCGCTGCTGCACATCGCCGGGGTGGTCGACCTCGGCCCGGTCGGCGACCTCACCCCCAAGACCTGGCGCCACCAGCTCGACGTCAACCTCGTCGCGCCCGCCGAGCTGACCCGGCACTTCCTGCCGCAGCTGCGCGCCACCCGGGGGCACGTGGTGTTCGTGAACTCGGGCGCCGGTCTGAACGCCCACGCGGACTGGTCGGCGTACGCGGCGTCCAAGCACGGCCTGAAGGCCCTGGCGGACTCCCTCCGTCACGAGGAGCACCGCAACGGGGTGCGCGTCACCTCCGTCTACCCCGGCCGCACGGCCAGCCCCATGCAGGCCAAGGTCCACCAGCAGGAGGGCAAGGAGTACGACCCCGCGCAGTGGATCGACCCCGAGTCGGTCGCCACGACCATCCTCATGGCGCTCGACCTGCCGAGGGACGCGGAGGTCAACGACCTGACGGTACGACCGGGGCGGTGAGGGGCGCGCCTCGGTCGCGCACCCGGTGCCGCGCCGCCCGGCCCGGCCGGTGCCCCCTCGGCGAGGGTCGGCCGGCCGGCCCGGTCGGCGTCCGAGGGCGGGGCCCGCCGTACTGGGCCGCATCGGGGTCCGGGGGCGGCGGCCCCGGGGAGGGGACAGCCGGGGCGGCGGGGGCCGGGGAAATCCGGGAACCGTACCCCCTCCGGCCCCGGGCCCGTGCCCGACCCCGAACCACCCTGGTGCTCCGGCCCGTACCCACCCCCGCCGCCCGGCGCCCACCCCGCCGAGACCTACGTAGGCTTCACCCGTGAACGACAACCTTCGCTTCGCCCCGGCCACAGGTATCGGCTCCCTGCCCGGCGGCGACGCCAGAGAGGCCGCCAAGACCGCCACCGGCTCCTTCGAGGACTTCCCGTTCCTCCCCGAGCTGCCCGCCCGCGGCCCCGGCGCGGACATGATCGGCCGGACGGCGGGGATGCTGGTCGAGCTGTACGCGCGCGTGGAGCCCAGCGGCTGGCGCATCGGGGACCGGCCGGGCCGGGACACCCGTCGGGCCCGGTCGTGGCTGGTGGAGGATCTCGACGCGCTGGAGGAGTTCACCCAGGGCTACGAGGGACAGCTGAAGGTCCAGGCGGTCGGCCCCTGGACGCTGGCCGCCGCGCTGGAGCTGCGGAACGGCGAGGCCGCCCTCTCCGACCCCGGCGCCTGCCGCGACCTGGCCGCCTCCCTCACGGAGGGCCTGCGCCTGCACCTCGCGGAGGTCCGGCGCCGCGTCCCGGGCGCCCAGCTCGTCCTCCAGCTCGACGAACCCTCCCTCACCGCCGTCCTGCGCGGCCAGGTGAGGACGGCCAGCGGCTACCGCACCCACCGCGCCGTCGACCGCCAGATCGTCGAGGCCACGCTCCGGGAGGTCGTCGGGGTGCACGACGCGGGCCCGGTCGTGGTCCACTCGTGCGCGCCCGACGTCCCGTTCGCCCTCCTGCGCCGCACCGGTGTGGCAGGCGTGTCGTTCGACTTCTCGCTTCTCACCGAGCGTGACGACGACGCGATCGGTGAGGCCGTGGAGGGGGGTACCCGGCTCTTCGCCGGTGTGGTGCCGGGGACGGACGGCCCGTTGTCGGACCCTGCCGGTAGCGTCATGGGTGTCAGGACGCTGTGGCGCAGGCTGGGGCTGCAACCGGGGCTTCTCGCGGAAGCGGTCACGATCACGCCGGCGTGCGGCCTCGCGGGGGCGTCCCCCGCGTACGCACGCCAGGCCCTCGCGCACTGCGTCCGGGCGGCGAGATCCCTCGCGGACAACCCAGAGTAACGGGAGGACAACACGGTGGCCGGCGACAAGCAAGCGGAGACGACGGTGCCCACCGAGGCACGGGAGCAGCACGCGCAGCTCGCTGAGCAGATCGAGGAGCACCGCTTCCGGTACTACGTGAAGGACGCTCCCGTCATCAGCGACGCGGAGTTCGACCGGCTCCTGCGCTCCCTGCAGGAGCTGGAGGAGCGGTACCCCGAGCTGCGCACGCCCGACTCGCCGACCCAGAAGGTCGCGGGCGCGTACGAGACGGACTTCACGGCGGTCCAGCACCGCGAGCGCATGCTCTCCCTGGACAACGCGTTCGACGACCTGGAGCTGGCCGCCTGGGCCGAGCGCGTCCACAAGGACGTGGGCGCCTCCGCCTACCACTTCCTGTGTGAGCTCAAGGTCGACGGCCTGGCCGTCAACCTCACCTATGAGAACGGCCGCCTCACCCGCGCGGCGACCCGTGGCGACGGCCGCACCGGCGAGGACATCACGCCCAACGTGCGCACGATCGCGGAGATCCCCGACCGGCTGTCCGGCGACGGCGTCCCCACGCTCGTGGAGATCCGCGGCGAGGTCTACTTCCCGATGGAGAAGTTCGAGGAGCTCAACGCCCGTCTGGTCGCCGCCGGCGACAAGCCCTTCGCCAACCCGCGCAACGCGGCGGCCGGTTCACTGCGGCAGAAGGACCCGCGGGTGACGGCCACCCGTCCCCTGCACATGGTCGTCCACGGCATCGGAGCCCTCGAGGGCTACGAGGGCCTCAACCGCCTCTCCGAGGCCTACGACCTTCTCAAGGCCTGGGGCCTGCCCACCTCCACGCACAACAGGGTCGTCGACGACCTCGACGGCGTACGGGAGTTCATCTCGTACTACGGCGAGCACCGGCACTCGGTGGAGCACGAGATCGACGGGGTGGTGGTCAAGCTCGACGAGATCCGGCTCCAGGGCCGGCTCGGCTCCACGGCCCGTGCCCCGCGCTGGGCGATCGCGTACAAGTACGCGCCGGAGGAGGTCAACACCAAGCTCATCGACATCAAGGTGGGCGTCGGCCGCACCGGCCGCGTCACTCCCTACGCCCAGGTGGAACCGGTCACGGTGGCCGGCTCCGAGGTCGAGTTCGCCACCCTGCACAACCAGGACGTCGTCAAGGCCAAGGGCGTCCTCATCGGCGACACCGTGGTGCTGCGCAAGGCCGGTGACGTCATCCCGGAGATCCTCGGCCCGGTGGCCGACCTGCGCGACGGCAGCGAGCGGGAGTTCGTGATGCCGGCCGAGTGCCCGGCGTGCGGTACCGCGCTCCGTCCGATGAAGGAGGGCGACGTGGACCTGCGTTGCCCCAACGCCCGGGCCTGCCCGGCCCAGTTGCGCGAGCGCCTCTTCTACCTGGCCGGCCGCAAGGCGCTGGACATCGAGCACTTCGGCTATGTCGCCGCGGCCGCCCTCACCAACCCGCTGGAGCCCGCCGACCCGCCGCTGCTGAACGAGGGCGACCTGTTCGACCTCACCATCGAGCAACTGCTGCCCATCAAGGCGTACGTCCTCGACCAGGACAGCGGTCTGCCCAAGCGTGACCCGAAGACCGGCGAGGAGAAGATCGTCACGGTCTTCGCCAACCAGCAGGGGGAACCGAAGAAGAACGCGGTCGCCATGCTGGAGAACATCGCGGCCGCCAAGGAGCGCCCGCTGGCCCGCGTCCTCACCGGTCTGTCGATCCGGCACGTCGGGCCGGTCGCGGCCGAGGCGCTCGCACGCGAGTTCCGCTCCATCGACCGCATCCAGCAGGCGAGCGAGGAGGAGCTCGCGGCCACCGACGGGGTGGGCTCGATCATCGCCGCCTCCCTGAAGGAGTGGTTCGCCGAGGAGTGGCACCAGGAGATCCTCCGCAAGTGGAAGGCCGCCGGCGTCCGGATGGAGGAGGAGGGGTCCGGCGAGGACGAGGGCCCGCGCCCCCTCGAAGGGCTGACGGTCGTCGTGACCGGCACGCTGGAACACTTCACCCGCGACGGCGCCAAGGACGCACTGCAGAGCCGCGGAGCGAAGGTGACCGGATCGGTGTCGAAGAAGACGTCATTCGTCGTTGTGGGTGACAGTCCGGGATCGAAATACGACAAGGCGATGCAGCTCAAGGTGCCGGTTCTGAACGAGGACGGCTTCAACGTCCTTCTCGAACAGGGGCCCGAGGCGGCGGCGGAGGCCGCGCTTCCGATGACGGAGTAGCGGGAAACGGCGGTTGAAGGCCACCCGATCGGCGCATATCAGATGCATACGGGTGGCCGGGGCGCATTCGGGCAACCGTCGACGACCGCTGCCCGTGGAAGCCTTCTGCGGCCTACTGTTGAGATGTGCGCCTGCCGTGCCCAGCTGCGGTCGGGGCATCCCCGTGCTCTTGATGAGCAGGGGGAAGAGTTTTCCAACGCGGCGCCGCCCGAAGGGTGTCGGGCAGTGGGCCGCGTGGCGTGGGCACCGCCGGCTGTGAGAGGGACGGGAATGGAACCGACCGAGAGCGCCGCCCCGGACTCGTGGCTGCGCCGGCGCCGGGGCACCGGCGTCCGGTGGGGGAGCCGGTGGGTGGCGTGGTCAGAGCGCGCCGAGGCGCGCGTCGGCACGTCGCACCCCTCCATGGACCCACGCGCCCCCGACCGGATCCCCGCCGGATCCGGCACGGCCGCGCTGCCCGGCAGTGAGGCCGAACGGCACCTGCCCTGGCCCGCGCTGCCCGCGGCGGTCGTCGCGGCGGCCGGGTTCGTCCTCGGCGCCGGCTTCTACCGCGCCTTCACCGGCCACCACGCGCTCTTCCCGGCCGGCACCGCCGGCTGGGCGCTGGCCGTGCTCACCGGCGTCATCGTCGGTCATCTGGTCCTGCTCGGCCGGGCCCGCTGGTGGGGCGGCACCGGCTCCGGCGCCGCCCTCACCCTCGCCGTCCTGCTGCTGTACGGCTGGGTGCCGGCCGGGCTGGTCAGCCTCACCGTCGTCGTCCTGGTCGGCATAGCCCGCCGCCACCGCTGGCGGCAGGGCGTCCTGCACGGCGCGGTGGACATCCTCGGCATCGGCGCCGGGGCGCTGCTGCTGGCGGCCTGCGGACCGGTGCCGTCCGTCGAGGAACCCTGGACCCCCGACACCTGGACGGTCTACACGGCCCCCCAGGTGGTGCTGGTCGCCGTCGCCTACCTGGCGGTCACCCGGGTCCTGCTCTGGTACCTGCACGCGCCCCGCACCGGCTCTCTGCCCACCGTCGCCCGCACCGCCCTGGTCAGACAGGGGCTGGTCGCGGTCGCCCTGCTCGGCATAGCCCCGCTGGTGTGCGTGGTGGCCGTGGCCAAGCCGATCCTGCTGCCCCTGTTCGCCATTCCGCTCATCGCCCTCGACTCCACGCTGTGGATAGCCCGCGCCCGGGCCGAGGAGCAGTTGCGCGACCCGCTGACCGGGCTGCCCAACCGCCAGTGGCTCGGAGAGCGCATCTGGACCGCCCTGGACGACGCCGAGCGCATCGGTGCCCGGGCCGCCCTCATGCTGATCGACCTCGACCGTTTCCGTTCGGTCAACGACACCCTCGGTCACCTCGCCGGTGACCGGCTCCTGCTCCAGATAGCCGACCGGCTCCGGCTCGCCCTCCCGCGCGGGGCCGAGGTCGCCCGGCTCGGCGGCGACGAGTTCGCCGTGTTACTGCCCGTCGCGGACTCCACCACCTCCGCGACCCGCGTCGCCCGCGGACTCGTCTCCGACCTCAGCTCGCCGCTCGACCTCGACGGGCTCACCCTCGTGCTGGAGGCCAGCGCCGGCGTCGCCGTCTTCCCCGACCACGCCCTCGACGCGGAGGGACTGCTGCGCCGCGCCGACGTGGCGATGTACCAGGCCAAACGGGACCGTACGGGCGTCGAGGTGTACGAGTCCAAGCGGGACTCCAACACCCCCGACCGGCTGGGCCTGCTGGGCGATCTGCGCCGCGCCCTCGACGCCCACGAGGTCCAGTTGCACTACCAGCCGAAGGTCCGCTTCGACGGACAGGTCGCCGGCCTGGAGGCGCTGGTCCGCTGGGTGCACCCCGAGCGGGGGAAGGTGCCGCCGGACGAGTTCATAGCGATCGCCGAGTCCTCCGGGCTGATGCCGCACCTCACCGAGTACGTGCTGGAGACGGCCCTCGGGCAGGTCGCCGCCTGGCGGGCGCAGGGCCTCTTCGTGCCGGTCGCGGTGAACGTCTCCCCGCGCGACGTCCACACCCCGGGCTTCGCCGGTTCCGTCGCGGCGCGCCTCGCCCGGCACGGTGTCCCCGCGGGAGCGCTGCAGCTCGAGATAACGGAACACGTCCTCCTGGAGGACCCGCAGCGCGCCGCCGACACCCTGAACGGGCTGACCGCCCACGGCGTGAAGATGTCCCTGGACGACTTCGGCACCGGCTACTCCTCGCTCGTCCATCTGCGCCGGCTGCCGGTGAGCGAGCTGAAGATCGACCGGTCCTTCGTGGCCCGGCTGGCGGTGGACACCGAGGACGCGGAGATCGTGCGCTGCACGGTCGACCTCGCGCACTCCCTCGGACTGCTCGTCGTCGCGGAGGGCGTCGAGGACGACGAGACCTGGGAGCGGCTGCGCGACCTCGGCTGCGACGCCGTACAGGGCTGGCTCGTCGCGGCGGCGATGCCCCCGGAGGAGACGACGGCGTGGCTCCGGGCACGGGGTTCACGGGGCTGGCAACGACCGGCGGCGGCACTCCCCGCGGCCGCGTCGGAGGAGTAGCCCCCACCTGCGCGCTCCCCCGCGGAAGGGTGTGCCCCCTTCCGTGGAACCCCCTGACGACACAGGCGATCAGCGGGCCCGTGTCTCCTCCGGCCCCGTGAGACCGTGCCGCCCGACGTCCGCCGGGGGCACTGAGGCGGCGGCGCGGGCGCTGTGGACGCCGGGCCGGGCCGAGGCCGCCGGGCCGACACCGCCCGGCCCCGGGCAGGCCGCAGCCCGGCCCCGGGCGGCGGCAGGCCTCTCCCCGGCCAGGCCGCCCCCGGACGGGGTCACGTCTCTCCCCGCGCCGCCGCGAAGTGCTCCGTCAGCAGTCGCAGGCGCTGGTCGTGGGCCTTCTCCGGCAGGCGGCGGCTTCGCATCAGGGTCACCAGGCCGTGCAGGCCCGCCCAGTAGGTCTCGGTGAGGAGGCCCGGATCGTCGTCGGCGGTCGCGATCGGGGTGACGGCCGCCACCAGCTCGCCGAAGGCCTCCCACAGGGCCGCCGGCGCCTCCGGTGTGGCGAACGGCAGGGGCACGGTGTGCGTGAACATGGCGTCGTAGAGCGCCGGCCGCCGCCGTGCGAAGGCGGTGTACGCCTCGCCGACCGCGGCCAGCGCCTCCCGGGCGCCCGCCACCGCCTCCCGCGCCTCCCGCATCTCCGTCGCCAGCTCGGCGAAGCCCTCGACCGCGACCGCCGCCATGATCGCGTCCTTGCCCTTGAAGTGGCTGTAGAGGACGGGCTGGCTGTACTCGATCTCGGCGGCCAGACGGCGGGTGGTGACCGCGTCCCAGCCTTCGCTCTCCGCCAGTTCCCTGGCCGCGGTGACGATCAGCCTCTCGCGCTCCACCCGTTCGCGCTCCCGGCGCGTCTGAATCGACATGACGGGATTCTAGCAGTGCTAGCCATTCTGTCGGCGCTCTGTTAGCTTCGCTCCAGAAGCTAGCGCTGCTAGCGCGGGGCGTCCGGACGTACGCCCGAAGCCAACTCGAGGGGATCCGTCATGACCGTCGCCGCCTATACCCTGGCCGTCGTCCTCGACCTCTTCATCCTGTTCATCGGCGCCCGCTTCCTGCTCCGGCCCCGCGCTTCCGCCGCCGGCTACGGCGTCCCCGCCGAGCCGAACGGGGACGCCGGCGCCTACCTCGCCGTCAAGGGCATGCGGGACGGCACCTTCGGGCTCCTCGGCCTCGCCCTGCTGGTCTTCGTGGGCGCCCGAGCCGAGGCCTGGTACATGCTCGTCGTCGCGATCGTGCCGCTCGTGGACACGCTGATCGTCCTGCGGCACGGCGGCAGCAAGGCCGTCGCCTTCGGAATCCACTTCGCCACCGCCGTCGTTGTCCTGATCAGTGCCGGACTGCTCTTCGCGGTCTGACCGCACTCACCACGAGCCAGGGGGAAGCCATGTCACTGTTCGTGCCGACGTTCGACGACTCCGTGATCGTCCGCGACGCCGACGCGGAGGTCGTCGGCGGCGATCCCGTCGCCGTCAAGCTGCTCGCCGACAGCAGCGCGTCCGGCGGCGCGCTCTCCACCGTGCGCGTCACGCTCGCGGAGGGTGCCGACGGCGCCCGCCCGCACCGGCACCACCACTCCGCCGAGATGTTCTTCCTGCTCGACGGGGAGGCCCAGGTCCTGTCCGGCGACGACATCGTCACCGCCGGGCGCGGTGACCTCGTCGTCGTCCCGCCGGGCAAGCCCCACGCCTTCGCCGCCGCCCCCGGCAGCACCGCCGACCTCCTGATCGTCATCACCCCGGGCGTCGAGCGCTTCGAGTACTTCCGTCACCTCCAGCGCATCCGGCTCGGGGAGGCCGGCCCGGAGAGCCTGCTCGAGGTGCAGGACCTCTACGACAACCACTTCCTGCGCAGTCAGACGTGGGACGGGCGCCGCTGACGCGCCCGGGCGTGCGCGGGCCGCGGCGAACCGTTTCACGGGCACGCACCCCCGCCCCCTAGGATTGGGCCCAAACCACACACACTCACCCCAGAGGAACGCTGCATGCCTGGCATCACGCGCGAGGAGGTCGCCCACCTCGCCCGGCTGGCGCGTCTGGAGCTGAAGCCCGAAGAGCTCGACCACTTCGCGGGACAGCTGGACGACATCATCGGCGCGGTCGCCCGCGTCAGTGAGGTCGCCGACCAAGACGTACCGCCGACCTCGCACCCGCTCCCGCTGACGAACGTCATGCGCGCGGACGAGGTCCGTCCGTCGCTCACCCCCGAGCAGGCGCTCTCCGGCGCCCCGGCCCAGGAGCAGCAGCGTTTCAAGGTGCCGCAGATCCTGGGGGAGGACTAACCGCCATGACGGACAACGTCAACATCATCAAGCTCACCGCCGCCGAGATCGCCGCGAAGATCGCCTCGGGCGAGCTCACGGCCGTCGAGGTCACCGAGGCCCACCTGGCCCGTATCGAGGCGGTCGACGAGAAGGTGCACGCCTTCCTGCACGTCGACCGTGAGGGCGCCCTGGCGCAGGCCCGGGCCGTCGACGAGAAGCGGGAGCGCGGCGAGAAGCTCGGTCCGCTGGCCG
Source organism: Streptomyces sp. NPDC051315 (assembly GCF_044455165.1). Classification (NCBI taxonomy): domain Bacteria; kingdom Bacillati; phylum Actinomycetota; class Actinomycetes; order Kitasatosporales; family Streptomycetaceae; genus Streptomyces; species Streptomyces sp. NPDC051315. The sequence goes on along the minus strand of NZ_JBITEN010000009.1, from coordinate 274,165 downwards.
GCGTCCCCCTCGCGCTGAAGGACATCTTCACCACCGAGGGCATCCCGACGACCGTCGGTTCGAAGATCCTCGAGGGCTGGATCCCGCCGTACGACGCGACCCTCACCAAGAAGCTGAAGGCCGCCGACGTCGTCATCCTCGGCAAGACCAACATGGACGAGTTCGCCATGGGGTCGTCGACGGAGAACAGCGCCTTCGGCCCGACCGGCAACCCGTGGGACCTCACCCGCATCCCCGGCGGCTCCGGCGGCGGTTCCTCCGCCGCCCTCGCCTCCTTCGAGGCCCCGCTCGCCATCGGCACCGACACCGGCGGATCCATCCGCCAGCCGGCCGCCGTCACCGGCACGGTCGGCGTGAAGCCGACGTACGGCGCGGTCTCCCGCTACGGCATGGTCGCCTTCTCCTCCTCCCTCGACCAGGGCGGCCCCTGCGCCCGCACGGTCCTGGACGCGGCCCTGCTGCACGAGGTCATCGCCGGGCACGACCCGCTCGACTCGACCTCCATCGACGCCCCGGTCCCGCCGGTCGTCGAGGCCGCCCGCAACGGCAGCGTCGCCGGCATGCGCGTCGGCGTCGTCAAGCAGTTCCGCGGCGAGGGCTACCAGGCCGGCGTCATCCAGCGCTTCGACGAGTCCGTCGCGCTGCTGAAGGAACTGGGCGCCGAGATCGTCGAGCTGGACTGCCCGTCCTTCGACCTCGCGCTGTCGGCGTACTACCTGATCGCACCCTCCGAGTGTTCGTCCAACCTCGCCCGCTTCGACGGCCTGCGCTACGGCCTGCGGACCGGCGACGACGGCAACCACTCCGCCGAGGAGGTCACCTCCCTCACCCGTGAGGCGGGTTTCGGCCCCGAGGTGAAGCGCCGCATCATGCTCGGCACGTACGCCCTGTCCAGCGGCTACTACGACGCGTACTACGGCTCCGCGCAGAAGGTCCGCACCCTCATCACGCGCGACTTCGAGAAGGCCTTCGAGCAGGTCGACGTGATCGTCTCGCCGACCACGCCCACCACCGCCTTCCCGATCGGCGAGCGCGCCGACGACCCGATGGCGATGTACCTGGCCGACCTGTGCACCATCCCGACCAACCTGGCGGGCAACGCGGCCATGTCGCTCCCCTGCGGTCTGGCCCCCGAGGACAACCTCCCGGTCGGTCTGCAGATCATCGCCCCGGCACTGAAGGACGACAGGCTGTACAAGGTCGGCGCCGCCGTCGAGGCCGCCTTCGTGGAAAAGTGGGGGCACCCGCTGCTCGAGGAGGCTCCGTCGCTGTGAGTGCACTGACCAAGGCCAAGGGCTTCAAGAAGTCCAAGTCCGGTACGTACCTGTCCATCGCCGGTACCGCGTTCGGCGCGATCGGTGTCGCCAAGCGGCTCAAGAAGGCCCGCGCCGAGAAGGACACGCTGGTCCTGATCGACGCCACCGTGTCCGCCGTCGCCATCGTCACCGGCCTCGCCATCCTCTACCGCGAGCTGAAGCGGCTGGGCGACGACGACGTCCTGCTGGGCTGAGAGGGAAGTTTCACCGTGACCACCACGATCGACCTGGTGTCGTACGAGGACGCGCTGGCGTCGTACGACCCCGTCATGGGCCTTGAGGTCCATGTCGAACTCGGCACCAAGACGAAGATGTTCTGCGGCTGTTCGACCGCGCTCGGTGCCGAGCCGAACACCCAGACCTGCCCCACCTGCCTCGGCCTGCCCGGCTCGCTCCCGGTCGTCAACGCGACCGGCGTCGAGTCCGCCATCAAGATCGGTCTCGCGCTGAACTGCGAGATCGCCGAGTGGTGCCGCTTCGCCCGGAAGAACTACTTCTATCCGGACATGCCGAAGAACTTCCAGACCTCCCAGTACGACGAGCCGATCGCCTTCAACGGCTACCTCGACGTGCAGCTGGAGGACGGCGAGGTCTTCCGCGTGGAGATCGAGCGCGCCCACATGGAGGAGGACACCGGCAAGTCCACCCACGTGGGCGGCGCGACCGGCCGTATCCACGGCGCCTCGCACTCGCTGCTCGACTACAACCGCGCCGGCATCCCGCTCATCGAGATCGTCACCAAGCCGATCGTCGGCGCGGGCGAGCGGGCCCCCGAGGTGGCGCGGGCGTACGTGCGGGAACTGCGCGAGGTCATCCGGGCGCTCGGTGTCTCCGAGGCCCGCATGGAGATGGGCCAGATGCGCTGCGACGTGAACCTGTCGCTGATGCCGAAGGGCGCCGACAAGTTCGGCACCCGCTCCGAGACGAAGAACGTGAACTCGCTGCGGTCCGTGGAGCGCGCGGCCCGTTTCGAGATCCAGCGGCACGCCGCCGTGCTCAACAGCGGTGGCCTGATCGTCCAGGAGACCCGCCACTTCCACGAGGACACCGGGTCGACGACCTCGGGCCGGGTGAAGGAGGAGGCCGAGGACTACCGGTACTTCCCCGAGCCGGACCTGGTGCCGGTGGCCCCCACCCGCGAGTGGGTCGAGGAGATCCGCGCGGCTCTGCCCGAGCTGCCGCTGGTCCGCCGCAACCGGCTGCGCGAGGAGTGGGGGATCTCCGCCACCGACATGCAGGCGATCCTCAACGCCGGTGCCCTGGACCCGATCGTCGCCACGATCGACGCCGGTGCCGACGCGGCCTCCGCCCGCAAGTGGTGGATGGGTGAACTGGCCCGCAGCGCCAACGAGTCGGGCAAGGCGCTCGACGAGCTGGCGATCACGCCGGAGCAGGTCGCCCGCGTCACCGCGCTGGTGTCGTCCGGCGACCTGAACGACAAGCTGGCCCGCCAGGTCATCGAGGGCGTCCTCGCCGGCGAGGGCACCCCGGACGAGGTCGTCGAGAAGCGCGGCCTGAAGGTCGTCTCCGACGAGGGCGCGCTCACCGCCGCCGTCGAGGAGGCCATCGCCGGCAACCCGGCCATCGCGGACAAGATCCGCGGCGGCAAGGTGGCCGCGGCCGGCGCCCTGGTCGGCGCCGTCATGAAGGCCACCCGCGGCCAGGCGGACGCGGCCCGCGTCAAGGAGCTGATCCTGGAGAAGCTCGGCGTCGGCTGACCCCCGCGCACCCCCGAGGGGGACACGTCGGCACCGGCGCGTCCCCCTCGCCGTGTCATCCCGCGCTCCGCCCGCCCAGGGCGAGGCGCTACGCTCGCCCGCCATGAGTGGACGTACCGACTCCGACACCCAGGACGACATACGAGCCGACGTGATGGACGATCAGGAGACCGAGGGGCAAACGCCCCGGGACCCCATGACGGACGAACACCTCGAGACGGACGAGGAGCCGGAGACGGACGACGAGGACGGCATCGAGGACGCCCGGCGGGCCCGCTGGACGGCGACCGGCACCGGCGCCGTCCTCACCCTCGCCGGCCTCGCCGCGGCACTGCTGCGCCTCACCGGCTCCGCCCCGGCCCTCGTCCCGGCGGCCTACGCCCTCGGCGCCGCCGTCTGCGCCCTCGCCGCACTCCTCGGCTCCCGGGGCCGTACCCGGCGCGCGCTCTGGCTGCTGATCGGCGGGGTGATGATCATGGCGGTCGGTGACCAGGCCGACTGACCGCCCCCCTGAAGGCGCCGCGACGAACGTCGCCCCCGGCGCCGCTACCCTCCGCGTCCCGGCCCTGATGCCCCTGTTCGGCGGCGCCGACCGGTGGCTGCCGTGCCGGCTCGACAGACACCTGCCACGCATCGGCGTCGAACCGCCCGATCCCGTGCCGCCCGTGAGAGGCTCACCCACGTCGTGGAGGAACTCGAGAAGGAGCGGCGGCCGGATGTACGCGATATCGCTGGGTGACGACGGAGCCGAGCTGCGCCCGCTGGAACCCTGGCACGCCGAGGAGTTCCTCGCCCACCTGGACCGGGGCCGGGAGTTCATCGGGCAGTTCATCCCCTTCGGCACGAAGGAGACGGACGTGGCCTCCGCGCGGGCCCTGCTCCAGCGGTACGCCGACATGCGCGCCGCCGACACCGGCTCGCTGCACGGGCTGTGGCTCCAGGGCACCCTCGTGGGCGGGGTGCTCTTCCTCAACTTCGACGCCGAGCGGGGCAACTGCGAGGTCGGCTGCTGGCTGGAACCCGCCGCCACCGGACGCGGCCTGGTGACGCGGGCGATGCGCGTGCTCATCGACTTCGCCGTCGAGCAGCGCGGGATCCACCGCGTGGAGTGGGTCGCCGCCGCCGGGAACCGGCCCAGCCTGAACGTCGCCCGGCGGCTCGGCCTGACCCGGGATGGCGTCCGCCGGGAGGCGCACCCCTATGGTGGGGTGCGGCACGACCTGGAAGTGTGGTCCGTGCTGGCCCCCGAGTGGCGCTCCGCACGCGCGCGTGCCGCTCACGACGATCATTAAGAGACCTCTCAGAGAGCGTCCGTACGGTGCGAGGCATGGGAACCAAGACTGTTGACGAGGCCGGTGCCACGACGGGTGCCGAGGCCACCGAGGCGAAGCGCGACGAGGAGGCGGTCGACATCACCAAGGACGACGCGGCGGACGGCACCGACGAGGTGACGCGGTCCGCACACGAGACCGCCGGCACCGAGGACGGTGCCGAGTCCGCCGACGGGGGCGACGGCAAGGAGGACGGTCCCTCGGGCGTCGGCCAGGGCGCCGCCGCCGTGGTCTCCGCCGCGCTGGGAGCCGTCTCGCTGAGCGGCGGCTGGATCGGTACCGTCGCCTCCGCGCGCCAGTCGCTCGTCGGCCAGCTGGAGGCCTCGTCGAGCGGGTCGGGGAGCGTGGCCCAGCAGATCGAGGCGGTCTACGGCGACGCCTGGCAGGCCACCGCCCTGTGGGCCGGCCTCTTCGCGCTGGCCGCGCTGATCACCGGCGTCGCGGTGCTGGCCCGGCCCGCCTTCGGGGCGCCCGGCCGCCCCCAGGCGCCGTGGATCAAGTCGGTCGCCTGGGCGGGCGTCTCGCTCGGCGTCATCGGCCTGCTGCTGGCCGTCCTGAAGTACACCGACGTGCTGGTCGGACTGCCGTCCACCGGCTGAGTCACCGCAGGTCCCGAGGGGCCTCAGGGCGGACCGTAAGCACCCGGTCCGCCCTGAGGCCCCTCACGCGCGTCTGAGGCCCCGCCCGCCACCGATAAGGCCCCGCCCGCCGGCCGAAGATGCGGAACACTCCCGATGCGGCGCACCCCCCTCAAAGACGAAGGTCGAGGCATCGCCCCGAGCGATGCCGACCCGACCGAATCCTGCGAGGGACCCACCATGCACGCGTACGAGTTGCAACAGTTCCGTTCCGCCGAGCTGATCCGCCGCGCCGAGGACGAGCGGCTGGCCCGCGAGGTCGCCCGAGGCCGGCGCGCCGCCCGCCGCGAGGCCGCCGAACGCGCCCGTGAGGCCGCCGAAGGCGCCCGCGGCGCCGCCGGGAGCGATCCGCATACCCACCGCCACCGCCGGCCGCGGCCCGCCCGGACCACGTGAGCGCCGGGCCACCGCGGGGCGGCCGCACGGGGGGCGGCCGCCCCGCCGGAACCGGCGTCCCGCACGTGCGGGCCACCGCCCCGGCGAGGGGCCGGGCGGCGATAACGACTGGGGCGCGGCCGGACCCCTGTGCGATGCTCGCCCCCGTGGAGACCAGGTTCGTCAGCCCCGTCTTCGTCGGCCGCGCCGACGAGCTGGACACCCTGAACGCCGCGCTCTCCCGCGCCGCCGCGGGAGAGCCGCAGGCATTGCTGATCGGCGGCGAGGCCGGGGTCGGCAAGACCCGCCTCGTCGAGGAGTTCGCCACGGCCGCCTGCCGCCGGGGCACCGTCGTCGCGCTCGGTGGCTGCGTCGAGATCGGTGCCGACGGGCTGCCGTTCGCCCCGTTCTCCACCGCCCTGCGTGCCCTGCGCCGCGCGCTGCCGGACGAACTGGCCACCGCGGCCGCCGGCCAGGAGGAGGAGCTCGCCCGGCTGCTGCCCGAGCTGGGCGAGGCACGCGCGGGCCGGCACGACGAGGAGGGCATGGCCCGCCTGTTCGAACTCACCGCCCGCCTCCTGGAACGCGTCGCCGCCGACCGCACCGTCGTCGTCGCCCTGGAGGACCTCCACTGGGCCGACGCCTCCACCCGCCACCTCCTCTCCTACCTCGTGCGCACGCTGCGCACCGGCCGCCTCGTCGTCCTCGCCACCTACCGCTCCGACGACATCCACCGCCGCCACCCGCTGCGCCCCCTGCTCGCCGAACTCGACCGGCTGCGCACCGTCCACCGCCTCGAACTGGCCCGCTTCACCCGCGAGGAGGTCGGCCGTCAGATCGCCGGCATCCTCGCCCACGAACCCGACCCGGCGCAGGTCGACGCCATCTTCGAACGCTCCGACGGCAACGCCTTCTTCGTCGAGGAACTCGCCGTCGCCGCCCACGAGGGCTGCTGCACCGGCCTCACCGACTCCCTGCGCGACCTGCTGCTCGTCCGTGTCGAAGCGCTGCCGGAGAGCGCGCAGCAGGTCGCCCGGATCGTCGCCGAGGGCGGCTCCACCGTCGAGGACCGGCTGCTGGCCTCCGTCGCCCGGCTCACCGAGGACGACCTCATCGAGGCGCTGCGCGCCGCCGTCGGGGCCAACATCCTGCTCGCCGCACCCACCGGGGACGGCTACCGCTTCCGGCACTCCCTGGTCCGCGAGGCCGTGAGCGACGACCTGCTGCCCGGCGAACGCTCCCGCCTCAACCGCCGCTACGCCGAGGCTCTGGAGGCCGACCCGACGCTCGTCCCCGCCGACGAGCGCGTGATGCGCCTGGCCAGCTACTGGTACCACGCCCACGACGCCGCCAAGGCCCTCCCCGCCGTCCTGGACGCCTCCGTCACCGCCCGGTCCCGCCACGCCTACAGCGAACAACTGCGGCTTTTGGAGCGGGCGATGGAACTGTGGGAGGCCGCCCCCGACGACGTACGGGCCCGGCTGCGGCCCGTCGACTACACCGAGGTCTACCCTCCCCCGCAGCCCGAACGCCGTGCGGGGACCGCCGAAGGCCGCGACCCCGCCACCGCGCCCCTGCGCTACCTCGACCTCATGGCGGAGGCCGCGGTCGCCGGCCGGCTCTGCGGGGAACGCGAACGCGCTCTGAAGATCACCAAGCGGGCGCTGCGCCTCCTGGAGGAGGAGAACGACCCCCTGCGGACCGCCTGGTTCTGGGTGCAGCGCTCCCGGCTGACGCGTTCGCTCGGCCGGGGCAGCGGACGGGAGGAGCTGGCCACCGCGGAGAACCTGGTGCGCGGCCTGCCGCCCAGCGAGGTGCACGCCGAGGTGCTCACCCACGTCGCCAACTGGTTCATGGTCCACGCCCCCGGACCCGACGCCTACGCCGCCGCCGAACGCGCCGTGGACTACGCCCGCATGGTCGGCGCCCGCGAGACCGAGCTCAACGCCCGCCAGATCCTCGGTGTCCTCATGGTCGACTCCGGGCAGGTCGAGGCCGGCCTCACCGAGCTGCACGACGTCAAGGAACGGGCCCTCGCGGACAACATCTCCTCCGTCGCGCTGAACGCCTACGTCAATCTGCCCTCCGAACTCGAGGCGGTCGGCCGCTCCCGCGAGGCCCTGCCGATCCTGGAGGAGGGCACCGCCTTCGCCCGGCGGTACGGACTGCGCGAGACCGAGGCCTGGGTCCTGGGCAACCTGGCGGAATCCCTCCTGTCCCTGGGGCGCTGGGACGAGGCCGACCGCGTCTGCGCCGCCGCGGAACGGATCGGTCTGGGCGTGGCGATCAGGGGCGTGCACGCCGCCCTGCGCGCCGAGCTCGCCCTCGCCCGCGGTGACCTCACCGAGGCCGGCCGCCGGCTGACCGACGCGCAGGGTCACTTCGGGCCCCAGGGCCGCGCGCCCCAGCACGACCTCCCGCTGACCCGCCTCGCCGTCGGTGTCGCCGCGGGCGAGGGCCGCGTCCTGGACGCCCGGGCCCACCTGCAGCGCGCCCTCGACCGCGGTTTCCCGCCGGGAGCCCAGCGCTACGCGTGGCCCCTGCTGGTCGCCGCCGCCGCGGCCGAGGGCGATGCCCGCACCCTGCCCGTCGCCGAGCCGGGCCGGACCGGCGTCCTCGAACGCATCCGCGGGAGCGCCAAGGGGATCGCCGCGGTCGTCCCCGTCTGGCAGGCCCACGAACGCTGGCTGCGCGCCGAGCTCCTGCGCGCCGAGGGCCGTGACCACCCCGAGGACTGGTCCGAGGCGGTCACCGCCTTCGAGGCACTGGAGCGCCCCTACGACCTCGCCCGCACCCGCCACCGCCTGGCCGAGGCGCTGCTCACCGTCGGCGGCGACGACGAGCGGGACCGCGCCGCCGAGCTGCTCCGCCTCGCCCACGCCGTCGCCGCCCACCTCGGCGCCCGCCCGCTGGAGGGCGCGGTCGCCCGGCTCGCCCAGCGCGCCCGCCTGTCCCTCGGCCCCGCGTCCCGGCGGACGGCCACCGCCGCCGACCCCGCCGAGGCCCTCGGCCTCACCCACCGCGAACGCGACGTCCTCGGCCTGGTCTCCGCCGGCCGCACCAACCGCCAGATAGCCGAGGCACTGTTCATCTCCCCGAAGACGGCGAGCGTCCACGTCTCGAACATCCTGGGCAAGCTGGGCGTCTCGGGGCGGGGAGAGGCGGCGGCGGTGGCGCACCGGCTGGGACTGTTCCCGGCGGGGGCGGGGGACCGGCCGGGCACGGGATAATGACGGCAGGCGACCAGGGAGGAGCCGTGTTGTACCAGATCGAGTTCACCGAGCGTGCTGCGGCGCAGCGTGACGCTCTGTCAGAAGACCGACGCAAGCTCCTGGAGCGCGGCCTGCTGAAGCTGGCCGAGGATCCGTTCACCCCGGTGTCGCAGGCGGTCAGCGGCGAGGACATCCGGGTCGTCTCCGTGGCGCCCGGCCTGACCGTCGACTACATGATCCACCGAGCGTTCCTGATCCTCGTCTCCGTGGCGATCCTCGACCAGTCGCTCATAGAGGACGAGTAACCAGCGCCGTGACGCGGCCCGGAAAGGAAGAACCATGTTCAACGCCTTCGAGGAACTGTTCTCCCCGGGCCGCAAGCACACCCGCGACGAGCAGAAGCGACTGGAACTGACCCGGGAGGACGTCGGCGACGCGGACCGCGGGCGCGGTCCGATAGACCTCGCGTCGGGGAAGGTCGTCGTCCGCCCGCCCCGGCCGGCGACCGAGGAGGACGCCGGGGACGCCGGGAGCGCCGAGGACGCCGAGGACGCCGAAGAAGCGGTGAGTGGGGAACCCCGGCAGTGAGCGTGGGCCTCAGCTCACCTCCAGCTCCAGGATCCGGTCGTCCCCCTCCTTCGGCGCGCCCCGGCCGTCCGTGTTGCTGGTCGTCAGCCACAGCTTGTTGCCGCCCGCCGCGACCACCGTGCGCAGCCGGCCGTAGTCGCCCTCGAGGAACGCCTGCGGGTCCGCCGACGCCTCCGTGCCCTGGAGCGGGACGCGCCACAGGCGCTGCCCCCTCAGGCCGGCCATCCAGACCGAGCCCTCGGCGTAGGCGATGCCGCTCGGGGAGGCCTCGTCCGTGCCCCACTGGGCCAGCGGGTTGTGGTACCGGGCGTCGTCCGACCTGCCCTCGGCCTCCGGCCAGCCGTAGTTGTCACCCGGCTCGATCGCGTTCAGCTCGTCCCAGGTCTGCTGGCCGAACTCCGCGGCGAACAGCCGCTGCTTACCGTCCCAGGCCAGTCCCTGCACGTTGCGGTGGCCGTACGAGTACACCGGGGAGTCCGGGAACGGGTTGCCCGGAGCAGGTTCGCCCTCCGGGGTCAGGCGCAGGATCTTGCCGCCGAGGGACTCCTTGTCCTGGGACAGGCCCCGGTCACCGCTCTCGCCGGTGCCGACGTAGAGCATCCTGTCGGGGCCGAAGGCGATCCGGCCACCGTTGTGGATCATGCCCTTGGGGATGCCCTTGAAGACCGTGTCCGGGGCGCCCAACTGGTCGCCGGCGGGCCGCTCGGCGTCGTACAGCATGCGGACGACGCGGTTGTCCGAGGCCGAGGTGAAGTACGCGTAGACCATGTGGTCCGAGGCGTACTCGGGGGAGAGGGCGATCCCCAGCAGACCGCCCTCGCCGGCCGCCGAGACACCCGGCACCTCGCCGACCTCCGTCTTCTCTCCGGTCGTCTCGTCCACCCGGGTGATCGTCCCCTCGTCGCGGGAGGAGACCAGCAGACCGCCCTCGGGCAGCGGGGCGAGGCCCCACGGGCTGTTCAGGCCCTCGGCGACCGTGCGCACCACCTTGACCGTGCCCTTCGCGGGCGGGGTCTGCTCGGCCGCCTGCCCGGAGGGCGAGCCCTGCGCCGCGGTGGAGCCCGGGGACGGGCTCGCGGCCGAGCCCGGGGATCCTCCGTCGTCGGAGGAGCAGCCCGCCGCCAACAGGAGCGCACTCGCGGCCAGCGCGGCCGTCACTGCTCGACGTTGCACGATCTTGGTCCCTTCGACGCGGCGGTTCCGGCGGCGGATCTCCCGACGGGTCTCCGACGGCGGCCTCTCCTTGTCATACACCGCTCGCGGCCCAGGAGTTCCCGATCACCGCAACCCGATGCCCGCGCCGACCCGACGCCGTGCGGTCCCCACGGGCCTGTCCGGTCACCTCCGGTTCCCGCGACCCGATCCGCCGGACGGGTTCCTCAGTCCCACGACCCCTGCGCCGCGGGCAGCTCCGCCACCTCGAGCAGGTCCCGCTCCGTCAGCCGCAGCCCGGCCGCCCTGGCGTTCTCCGTCACCCACCGCTGCTGCTTGGTCCCCGGCACCGGCACCACGTGCCGCCCCTGCGCCAGCACCCACGCCAGCGCCACCTGCGCGGGCGTCACGTCCTCGCCGTGGCGGGCGGCCACCCGGCGCAGACCGGCGACGATCGGCTGGTTCGCGGCCATCATCTCGGCGGTGAACCGGGGGTGCCGGGCGCGCATGTCGTCCGGTTCGAAGCCCTCGCCCGGGGTGAGCGTGCCGGTCAGGAAGCCGTTGCCCAGCGGCATCGCCGCCAGGAGGCCGACGCCCCGCTGCTCGCACCACGGCAGCAGGGTCTCCAGCGCCTCCGGCGACCACACCGACAGCTCCGCCTCCACCGCGCTCACCGGGAAGACCTGCTGCACCCGCCGCAACTGCCGGATCGTCGCGTCGTACAGCCGCCCGCCCCCGCGCCGACCGCCCCGCGCGCCCACCGCGCACAGCCCCAGCGCCCTCACCTTGCCCGCCTGGACGAGCTCCGCCATCGCCCCCCAGGTCTCCTCGACCGGTACCTCGGGGTCGGCGCGGTGCAGCTGGTAGAGGTCGATGACGTCCGTCTGCAGGCGCCGGAGGGAGGCGTCGCAGGCCCGCTTCACGTACCCGGGACGGCCGTTGGCCACGATGTGCTGCTCACCCACCAGCAGGCCGACCTTCGTCGACACGAACGCGTCCTCGCGCCGCTCCTTCAACGCCCGCCCCACCAGCAGCTCGTTGGTGAACGGGCCGTACATGTCGGCCGTGTCCAGCAGGGACGTGCCCAGATCCAGCGCCCGGTGCAACGCCCTCAGCGACTCGTCGCCGCGCTGCCGCGACCCGCTGTACCCCCAGCTCATCGGCATGCACCCGAGTCCGACGGCCCCCACCGCGAGCGCCGCCGCGCCGATCGTCCTGCGCTCCACCTGCTCGTGACCCTCCCTTTTCCGGCCCCCCAACCTAACCTCTGCACGCGCGCGTGCCTGACATAGCCTCCGGACCATGACTGCTGCTGACCTGCCGAACGACGTATGGCTGCCCCTACCGCCCGACGGGATCGACGGTCTGCCCGAGGGGCCCCGCTACCTGTTCTGGGACGGCGGTGAGGACTTCCCCGCAGACCCGGCCCGCTGCGTGTTCTACGTGGTCCCCTACATGAAGCCCGTCGAGGTCGGCCTGCGGCCCCTGCCCCACCTCGGTTCCGTCCAGGTCGTGCAGACCCTCTCGGCCGGCGTCGACAACGTGCTGCCGGGCCTGGACGCGCTGCCCCCGGGGGTGCGGCTGTGCAACGCGCGCGGGGTGCACGAGGCCAGCACCGCCGAACTCACCCTCACCCTGATCCTCGCCTCGCTGCGCGGCGTCCCCGACTTCGTGCGCGCCCAGGACCGGGGGGAGTGGCTGGGCGGGTTCCGGCCCGCGCTGGCCGACAGGACCGTCCTCATCGTGGGGTACGGGTCGATCGGTTCGGCGATCGAGGACCGGCTCGTTCCGTTCGAGCTCGCGCGGGTGGCGCGCGTCGCGCGCTCCCAGCGCACCACGGCGCGCGGACCGGTGCACCCACTCTCCGAACTGCCCCACCTGCTCCCCGAGGCGGACGTGGTCGTCGTGGCCACGCCGCTCACCGAGACCACCCGCCACCTGGTGAACGCCGACTTCCTCGCCCGCATGAAGGACGGAGCGCTGCTGGTCAACATCGCCCGCGGCCAGGTCGTCGACACCAAGGCGCTCCTCGCCGAGCTGGGGAGCGGCCGCCTCACCGCCGCCCTGGACGTCACCGACCCCGAGCCCCTGCCCCCCGGCCACCCGCTGTGGCAGGCGCCGGGAGTGCTGATCAGCCCGCACGTCGGCGGCCCCACGTCCGCCTTCCTGCCGCGCGCCGAGCGGCTGCTGAGGGACCAGTTGCGGCGTTTCGTGAACCAGGAGCCCCTGCGCAACGTGATCCTTACGACGGGCGCCACAAGCGAGTCATGACGAGCAGGGCACGCGTGTCATCCGGTTCGGGCACACTCCGCAGTCCTCCGGACGCGGTCCGTACCACCGTCGCCGCTGGTCGTCACGGAGCGTAGAGGAACTATGTCCCTGAGTGACGAGACTGGTGTATCGTCCCGACAGGGGCTGCGCCGCGCACCGTTCGGCGCCGGGGATGGACATGCTGACTGTGAGGGGGGCGACGGGCGATGCACGGCCTATGGACGAACGATCCGACGCGGCGGAGCCGCCGCCGGCGACCCTGTTGCACGGCCACCACGAGCAGATGCGCCGGCCCCGGTCACCGCGGTCGGCCCAGCCGTCACCGGCGCGGGGCCGACGGTCGCGCAAGGCAGACCCCGTCGGCGCACCGGGACCGGCGGGGCTGGGGAGCGGCGCGGACCGGGGGGCCCCGGTGAGTTCGCCGTCGACCTCCACGACCCTCCTCGACGGAGCGCTGCGCACACAGCCTCCGACGGGGACGCCGCTGACCAAGCCGCCGTCCTGCGGCGGCCCGGGATCGAAGAACATGGTCCACCAACTGGTGCTGGCCGTGCTGTGCGCGGGCTACGCCGTCGGTTCCGCGTTCGGCTGGGGCTCCGGCGAACTCGCGCTCATCATGGGGGACTTCGGGCTCGCGGCAGCGGCGGGCGCCGCCGCCGTGTCCTGCTTCCTCTACGCGCGCGCCCGCCGGGTCCGCTTTCGGCCCGCCTGGCTGCTGTTCGCGCTCTCCTCGGCGATGGCGGCCATGGGCAACCTGGTCTGGGGGTGGTACGAGGTCGTCCTGGACCGCCCCGTTCCCAGCCCCAGCTACGCCGACCTGTTCTTCCTGTGCTTCGCGCCGCCCGCGATCGTGGGGCTGCTGGTGATCGCCGCCCGGCCCATGACCAAGGCCGGCTGGGTCTGCCTGGGGCTGGACGCCTGGCTGATCGCGGGTTCGCTGCTGACCCTGTCGTGGAGCCTCGCCCTCGCGCAGGCCGCGCAGCTCGACGGACCGAGCGTGGCCCACGCGGCGCTGACGCTGGCGTACCCGCTGCTCGACATCGCCCTGGTGAGCATGGTGCTCGTACTGCACTTCCGGCGCTCGTCGGTCAACCGCACCGCGGTCAACACCGCCGTCGGCGCCCTCGCGCTGACCGTGATGTGCGACGCCCTGTTCACCTCGCCGCTGGTGCACCACACCTACCGCTCGGGCCAGCTCCTCGACGCCGGCTGGTTCGCCGGCTCGCTGCTGCTCGCGTACGCCCCCTGGGCCGCCGGCCGGCACGGGCCGGGGGAGGACGGGCACACGCGCGTGGTCCACGAGCACCGGCCCGGACGGCGCCCCACCGGCCACCCGCACATGCGGCCACCCGCACCGGGCGGTGACCACGGCCGCTATCCGGTCACCCGGCCCATCACCGGCTCCCTCGCCGCCCTCACGCCCTACCTCGCCGCCGCCGTCTGCACCCTGGGGATCCTCTACAACGTCCTCAACGGCCGCAGCGTCGACCGCGTGGTCCTGCTGACCGGCGGCGCGGTCGTGCTCGCCCTCGTGGTGCGCCAGGGGATCATGCTGCTCGACAACATCACCCTCACCCAGGAACTGGCGCAGAAGGAGAACCACTTCCGTTCCCTGGTGCAGGGCTCCAGCGACGTCATCATGATCGCCGCCCCCACCGGCGTCCTGCGCTACGTCTCCCCGGCCGCCGCCGGTGTCTACGGACGGCCCGCGGAGGAGCTGGTGGGCACGGAGCTGGCCCAGCTGATCCACCCGGAGGACCTGGGCTGCGTGGTGCACGAGGTGCGCCGCTTCCTCGCCGCAAGCCCCCAGGAGGAACCGACCACGCGCATCGAGTGCCGGTTCCGCTCGGGCGACGGCGGCTGGCTCAACGTCGAGTCGACCGTCAACCGGCACCACGGCGGGCTCATCTTCAACAGCCGGGACGTGACCGAACGGGTCCGTCTGCAGGCGCAGCTCCAGCACAACGCCGAGCACGACCCGCTGACCGACCTGCCCAACCGCGCCCTGTTCACCCGGCGCGTCCAGCAGGCGCTGTCCGGTCGGCGCAGCTCCGACCGGGGCACCGCCCTGCGCAACACGGCCGTCCTCTTCATCGACCTCGACGGCTTCAAGGCCGTCAACGACACGATCGGCCACCAGGCCGGGGACGAACTGCTCGTCCAGGCCGCCCGCAGGCTCCAGGACGCGGTGCGGCAGGGGGACACCGCCTCCCGGCTGGGCGGTGACGAGTTCGCCGCGCTGATCGTCGGCGACACCACCCGCGACCGCAGCGCCCGGGAGCGGCACATCCTGGAGCTCGCCGACCGCCTCAGGGTCACGCTCTCCCAGCCCTACCTCATCGACGGCAACGAGGTGCGGGTCGCCGCCTCCATCGGCGTGGCCTTCGCCGAACCCGGCTTCGGGGCCGGAGAGCTGCTGCGCAACGCCGACCTCGCCATGTACCGCGCCAAGGCGGGCGGCAAGGGCCGGGTCGAGCTGTACAAGCCACAGATGCAGCAGGACGTCGTACGGAAGGCGGAGCTGGCCACGCGGCTGCGTGCCGCGCTGCACGACGGCGAGTTCGCGCTGCTGCACCAGCCCGTGGTGCGGCTGGAGGACGGCCGGATCTCGTCGGTCGCCGCCCATGCCCGCTGGCGGTCCTCCCAGGGAGTGCTCTTCACGCCCGCGGAGTTCCAGCGGGTGGCGGAGGACGGCGACCGGACGGCCGAACTGAGCCGCTGGACGCTGGAGAGAGCCGTCGAGCAGGCCGCCGACCGCGCCGTGAGCGGGCTGAACGTGCCGGTGGTGGTCCGGGTGGGCGCCCGGCGCCTGCTGGACCGTTCGATGCCGCTGGGGTCGATCGAGGCCCTGCTGACCCGGCACGGGCTGCCGTCCGGGTCGCTGGTCGTCGAGCTGTCGGACATAGAGCCGAACGTGTCGCTGGACGAACTGGAGCGTCGTCTGGGTGCCCTGCGCAGGCTGGGTGTCCGGATCGCCCTGGACGGCTTCGGCGGCGGTTGCGTGGCCATAACGGCACTGCGCCGGCTCCCCGTCGACGTACTGAAACTGGACCGCGGTCTGGTGGAGGGTGTCGTCGAGTCCGCGCGGCTGCACAAGATCACCAGTGGGCTGCTGCGGATCGCCGGCGACCTCGGGCTGCAGTCCGTGGCCGAGGGCGTGGACCTGCCCGAGCAGGTCGTCGCCCTGCGGGCGATGGGCTGCACGCACGGCCAGGGCATGGCGTTCTCGGGGCCGCTCGACGAGTACCGGCTGCGCCGGGCGCTCGGCCGGGGCCAGTACCCGGTGCCGCACGGGCCCGCCGAGCCCGCGTTCGCGGGCGGTGGCGCGGGGGTGTACACCGGTGGTGTCCCCGCGGTTCTGGGAGGCGGCACCCACGGTGGCGGCACGACCCTTCGCTCACATAATGAGACCCCTGTCCCACCCACTTGACACTGGGTGCGTGCCGGGGGGAGGGTCAGTGCCATGCGCACCCGAATTCTCGTACTTGGACAGCGCGTCGGCTGAGCTGGGACCCACCGGAGGACGATCCGGAAACCCCAGCGACCTCACCGGCGCGCTCCCCTCGCTTGCCTTTTGGCACGAGGGGTTTTTTGTTGCACAAGCACCTGCCGTACCGCAGCCGAACACCGCACGAACTTCGCAAAAACCCTCAGCATCGAGAAGAGAATGCCGATGACCGAGCAGGCCACCGGGGCCCATCACCCGCAGCCGCGGCCCCGATCCGGAGGACAGCACTCCGCGTCCGTCGAGCACGTCACGGGTGCGCAGTCCCTCATCCGCTCTCTCGAGGAGGTCGGCGCCGACACGGTATTCGGCATTCCCGGCGGTGCGATCCTTCCCGCCTACGACCCGCTGATGGACTCCACGCGGGTGCGCCACGTCCTCGTCCGCCACGAGCAGGGCGCGGGTCACGCGGCCGAGGGGTACGCCCAGGCCACCGGCAAGGTCGGCGTCTGCATGGCGACGTCCGGCCCCGGCGCGACCAACCTCGTCACGCCGATCGCCAACGCCCACATGGACTCCGTGCCGCTGGTCGCGATCACCGGCCAGGTCGCCTCCGCGTCGATCGGCACGGACGCCTTCCAGGAGGCGGACATCGTCGGCATCACGATGCCGATCACCAAGCACAACTTCCTGGTCACCAAGGCCGAGGACATCCCGCGGACCATCGCGCAGGCGTTCCACATCGCCTCCACCGGCCGCCCCGGCCCGGTCCTGGTCGACATCGCCAAGGACGCCCTCCAGGCGAGGACGACCTTCTCCTGGCCGCCCACCATGGACCTGCCCGGCTACCGCCCGGTGACCAAGCCGCACGCCAAGCAGATCCGCGAGGCGGCCAAGCTGATCACCGCCGCCAAGCGGCCGATCCTGTACGTGGGCGGCGGTGTCCTCAAGGCCGGCGCGACCGCGGAGCTGAAGGTCCTCGCCGAGCTGACCGGCGCCCCGGTCACCACCACCCTGATGGCGCTGGGCGCCTTCCCCGACAGCCACCCGCAGCACCTCGGCATGCCGGGCATGCACGGCTCGGTGGCCGCCGTCACCGGTCTGCAGAAGGCCGACCTGATCGTCGCCCTCGGCGCCCGCTTCGACGACCGCGTCACCGGCAAGCTGGACAGCTTCGCCCCGTACGCCAAGATCGTCCACGCGGACATCGACCCGGCGGAGATCGGCAAGAACCGTGCCGCCGACGTGCCGATCGTCGGGGACGCCCGCGAGGTCATCGCCGACCTGATCCAGGCCGTCCAGAAGGAGCACAGCGAGGGCAACCAGGGCGACTACAGCGCCTGGTGGAAGGACCTCGACCGCTGGCGCGAGACCTACCCGCTCGGCTACGACCAGCCCGAGGACGGCTCGCTCTCCCCCCAGCAGGTCATCGAGCGCATCGGACAGCTCGCCCCCGAGGGCTCGATCTTCGCGGCGGGCGTCGGCCAGCACCAGATGTGGGCCGCCCACTTCATCCAGTACGACAAGCCCGCCACCTGGCTGAACTCCGGCGGCGCCGGGACGATGGGCTACGCGGTCCCGGCCGCGATGGGCGCCAAGGCGGGAGCGCCGTCGAAGACGGTCTGGGCGATCGACGGCGACGGCTGCTTCCAGATGACCAACCAGGAACTCACCACCTGCGCCCTGAACAACATCCCGATCAAGGTCGCCATCATCAACAACGGCGCCCTCGGGATGGTCCGCCAGTGGCAGACCCTCTTCTACAACCAGCGCTACTCCAACACCGTGCTGCACAGCGGCCCCGAGGCCGACGGCAAGCAGAAGAGCGCCGGCACCCGCGTCCCCGACTTCGTGAAGCTGGCGGAGGCCATGGGCTGCTACGCCATCCGCTGCGAGGACCCGGCCGACCTCGACAAGGTCATCGAAGAGGCGAACTCGATCAACGACCGCCCGGTCGTCATCGACTTCATCGTCCACGAGGACGCCATGGTCTGGCCGATGGTCGCCGCCGGCACCTCCAACGACGAGATCATGGCCGCCCGGGACGTCCGCCCCGATTTCGGCGACAACGAAGACGACTGAGCGAGGAAGACCCAAGAGACATGTCCAAGCACACGCTCTCCGTCCTGGTGGAGAACACCCCGGGCATCCTCGCCCGGATCGCCGCCCTGTTCTCCCGCCGCGGCTTCAACATCGACTCGCTCGCGGTCGGCGTCACCGAGCACCCCGACATCTCCCGCATCACCATCGTCGTGGGGGTGGAGGACCTGCCGCTCGAGCAGGTCACCAAGCAGCTCAACAAGCTCGTCAACGTGCTGAAGATCGTCGAGCTGGAGCCGGCCCAGGCGGTCCAGCGCGAACTCGTTCTGGTGAAGGTGCGCGCCGACAACGAGACGCGCTCCCAGATCGTCGAAATCGTCCAGCTGTTCCGCGCCAAGACCGTCGACGTCTCCCCGGAGGCCGTCACCATCGAAGCCACCGGATCCAGCGAGAAGCTGTCCGCCATGCTCAAGATGCTGGAACCGTACGGCATCAAGGAGCTGGTCCAGTCCGGCACGATCGCGATCGGCCGCGGTGCCCGTTCGATCACGGACCGGTCGCTGCGCGCACTCGACCGGTCGGCGTAGGACGCGTACCGGACTCACCCGCGACCGGAAACGGGCGGTCGGCGCGCCGTCGGCCGCCCGCATTCCGAGACCCCCAGACTTCCCTTCCACCCGCCGTCATACGGTGGGACGCAACACCTGCACTCAAGGAGAGAACCCAAAGTGGCCGAGCTGTTCTACGACGCTGACGCCGACCTGTCCATCATCCAGGGCCGCAAGGTCGCGGTCATCGGCTACGGCAGCCAGGGCCACGCCCACGCCCTGTCGCTGCGTGACTCGGGTGTCGACGTGCGGGTCGGTCTGCACGAGGGCTCCAAGTCCAAGGCCAAGGCCGAGGAGCAGGGCCTGCGCGTGGTGACGCCGTCGGAGGCCGCCGCCGAGGCCGACGTCATCATGATCCTGGTGCCGGACCCGATCCAGGCCCAGGTCTACGAGGAGTCCATCAAGGACAACCTGAAGGACGGCGACGCGCTGTTCTTCGGTCACGGCCTGAACATCCGCTACGGCTTCATCAAGCCCCCGGCCGGCGTGGACGTCTGCATGGTCGCCCCGAAGGGCCCGGGCCACCTGGTCCGCCGCCAGTACGAGGAGGGTCGCGGCGTTCCGTGCATCGCCGCCGTCGAGCAGGACGCCTCCGGTGACGCCTTCGCGCTGGCCCTGTCGTACGCCAAGGGCATCGGCGGCACCCGCGCCGGTGTCATCAAGACCACCTTCACCGAGGAGACCGAGACCGACCTGTTCGGTGAGCAGGCCGTCCTGTGCGGTGGTACGGCCGCGCTGGTCAAGGCGGGCTTCGAGACCCTGACCGAGGCCGGCTACCAGCCGGAGATCGCCTACTTCGAGTGCCTGCACGAGCTGAAGCTGATCGTGGACCTCATGTACGAGGGCGGCCTGGAGAAGATGCGCTGGTCGATCTCCGAGACCGCCGAGTGGGGCGACTACGTCACCGGTCCGCGCATCATCACCGACGCCACCAAGGCCGAGATGAAGAAGGTCCTCGCGGAGATCCAGGACGGCACGTTCGCCAAGAACTGGATGGACGAGTACCACAGCGGTCTGAAGAAGTACAACGAGTACAAGTCGCAGGACTCCGAGCACCTGCTGGAGACCACCGGCAAGCAGCTGCGCAAGCTGATGAGCTGGGTCGACGAGGAGGCGTAAGCCTCGGGCCGGGGGCCGGAGCGTGCTGCTCCGGCCCCTTTGGCGAACTGCGGGTAACGTCGTAGGAAACGGTGTTGTCCACCCCGTCCAGCCCCGGACGGGTGATCCTTCCGCAGAGGCGCATGACGACCTTTGCCGCGGCACTAGACTGCTGCACTAATACGCGTCAGGCCCACAACGTCGTGCGTCTTCCACGCGGCTAGCCCCTCCTCCGCCTGCGGCCGTCGGGACGGCCGTCCGCACGCATTGGACCTGTGAGGACTCACGTGAGCTCGAAACCTGTCGTACTCATCGCTGAAGAGCTGTCGCCCGCGACCGTGGACGCGCTTGGCCCGGACTTCGAGATCCGGCACTGCAACGGAGCGGACCGAGCCGAACTGCTCCCGGCCATCGCCGACGTCGACGCGATCCTGATCCGCTCGGCCACCAAGGTCGACGCCGAGGCGATCGCGGCCGCGAACAAGCTGAAGGTCGTCGCACGAGCCGGCGTCGGCCTGGACAACGTCGACGTCTCCGCCGCCACCAAGGCCGGCGTGATGGTCGTGAACGCCCCCACCTCCAACATCGTGACCGCCGCCGAGCTGGCCTGTGGTCTGATCCTCGCCACCGCCCGCAACATCCCGCAGGCCAACGCCGCGCTGAAGAACGGCGAGTGGAAGCGGAGCAAGTACACGGGCGTGGAGCTCGCCGAGAAGACCCTCGGCGTCGTCGGCCTCGGCCGCATCGGCGCGCTCGTCGCCCAGCGCATGTCCGCCTTCGGCATGAAGGTCGTCGCCTACGACCCCTACGTGCAGCCGGCGCGGGCCGCGCAGATGGGCGTGAAGGTGCTGTCCCTGGACGAGCTGCTCGAGGTCTCCGACTTCATCACCGTCCACCTGCCCAAGACCCCCGAGACGGTCGGCCTCATCGGTGACGAGGCGCTGCGCAAGGTCAAGCCGAGCGTGCGGATCGTCAACGCGGCCCGGGGCGGCATCGTCGACGAGGAGGCGCTGTACTCGGCGCTGAAGGAGGGCCGGGTCGCCGGCGCCGGCCTCGACGTGTACGCCAAGGAGCCCTGCACCGACTCCCCGCTGTTCGAGTTCGACCAGGTGGTCGCCACCCCGCACCTCGGTGCCTCCACGGACGAGGCGCAGGAGAAGGCGGGCATCGCGGTCGCGAAGTCGGTGCGCCTCGCCCTCGCCGGTGAGCTCGTGCCGGACGCGGTGAACGTCCAGGGCGGTGTCATCGCCGAGGACGTCAAGCCGGGTCTGCCGCTCGCCGAGCGCCTCGGCCGTATCTTCACCGCGCTCGCCGGTGAGGTCGCGGTCCGCCTCGACGTCGAGGTCTACGGCGAGATCACCCAGCACGACGTGAAGGTGCTGGAGCTGTCCGCCCTCAAGGGCGTCTTCGAGGACGTCGTCGACGAGACGGTGTCCTACGTCAACGCGCCGCTGTTCGCCCAGGAGCGCGGTGTCGAGGTGCGGCTGACCACCAGCTCGGAGTCGGCCGACCACCGCAACGTCGTCACCGTGCGCGGCACGCTCGGCAGCGGCGAGGAGGTGTCGGTCTCCGGCACCCTGGCCGGTCCGAAGCACCTGCAGAAGATCGTCGCGGTCGGCGACTACGACGTCGACCTCGCGCTCGCCGACCACATGGTCGTGCTGCGTTACGAGGACCGTCCGGGCGTCGTCGGCACCGTGGGCCGCATCCTCGGCGAGGCCGGGATCAACATCGCCGGTATGCAGGTCGCCCGTGCGGCGGTGGGCGGTGAGGCGCTGGCCGTACTCACGGTCGACGACACGGTGTCCGCCGGGGTGCTGGCGGAGGTCGCCGAGGAGATCGGTGCCACGTCGGCCCGTGCGGTGAACCTGGTCTGATCACCCGGCCCCTGTCGACCGAAGAGAGTGCCGGACGGACTCGCGAGTCCGTCCGGCACTGTCTTTTGGAGCAAAAGGGGAGTCCGATCAGCTCGCGGCGTCCGGTGCGTGCGATCGCAAGGCGCCGGAAGGTCCTTTTAGCCGTGCTACCAGGGCCTTTTGGCAACGCGGCCCGCGTGCGTGCCAGGTGTCGCGAGCCGGGCGCCCCTTTTGTTCGGAGCTCTTGGTGCCCGGTCCCGCCCTCAGGCCGGCAGGAGCCGCCCCTCCCGCATCTCCACCACCCGGTCGGCGAAGTGCCGTACGACGGCCCGGTCGTGGCAGATGAACAGGTAGCCGAGGCCCAGCTCGTCCTGGAGGCCGGCGAGCAGGTTGAGCACGCCGGCCCGCACGGACGGGTCCAGCGCCGACACCGGCTCGTCGAGGACCAGCAGACGCGGCTCGGAGGCGAGTGCGCGGGCGATGCCGGCCCGCTGGCACTGACCGCCGGACAGCTCGTACGGGCGGCGGTCGCCGTACGCGGGGTCCAGGCCGACGCGGTCGAGGAGCCCGGCCACACGGGCGGGGCCGTCGGCGTCGGTCCAGCGGCCCTGCACCTTCAGGGGTTCCGCCACCGCGTCGCGGATGCGGTGGCGGGGGTTGAGCGAGCCGTACGGGTCCTGGAAGACCGGCTGCATACGGGGGCGGAGGGGGCGCAGCTCGCGTTCGCCGAGGGAGGTCAACTCCCGGCCCTCGAAACGGACTTCACCCGCGTCCGGGCGGCGCAGTTGCAGGACGGCGAGGGCCGTGGAGGACTTGCCGCAGCCGGACGGGCCGTCGAGGGCGAGGGTCTCGCCCGGCGCCAGTGTGAAGGAGACGCCGTCGACGGCGGCGACGCTCCCGTAGCGGACCACGAGGTCGCGTACGTCCAGCAGGTGCGTCATACCGCTCGCTCCTCGTCGAACAGGGCGGCCGCGTCGTCGGGGACCCGGTCCGTGTGGTGGCAGGCGACCAGGCGCCCGTCGGCCTCCCGGGGCTCCGGTTCCTCGGTACGGCACCGGTGTGTCGTCAGCGGGCAGCGCGGGGCGAAGGCGCAGCCCGGCGGGAGGGCGCCGGGGGCCGGGGGAGAGCCGGGGAGGGTGGGCAGGCGGCGGCGCCGGGGGCCGTCCTGGGGGAGGCAGGCGAGGAGACCGGCGGTGTAGGGAGCGCGCGGGCGGCTCAGCACGGTCCGCGCCGGGCCCAGTTCGCTCGTGCGGCCGGCGTACAGGACGAGCACCCGGTCCGCGTGGTCGCGGACGACGTCCAGGTCGTGGGTGACGAGGAGCAGCGCGGCGCCGACCGCCTCACGCTGCTCGCGGAGCACCCGCAGCACCTGCTCGCGGCGCTCGGCGTCCAGCGCGGTGGTGGGCTCGTCGGCGACGACCAGGTCGGGTTCGTTGACCGTGGCCATCGCGATGACCGCCCGCTGGCGCATCCCGCCGGAGTACTCGTGCGGGTGGGCCCGGGCCCGGCGGGCGGCGTCCGGGATGCCCACCCGCTCCAGCGCGGCGACGGCACGGGCGCGGGCCTCCCGGCGGGAGACGCGGTGCACCGACCGGACGGCGGCGGCGAGCTGGTCGCCGACCGGGTGCACGGGGGAGAGGGCGGACAGGGCGTCCTGGGGGACGAGCGCGATGCGGCGGCCGCGGAGGGCGGCGAGGTCCGCCGAGCCGTCCAGGCGGATCTCGCCGCTCACCGTGGCCCCCGGCGGGGCCATGCCGAGCAGGGCCCGCGCGGTGAGCGACTTGCCGGCGCCCGACTCGCCGACCAGGGCGAGGACCTCGCGGGGACGGACGTCGAAGGACACGCCGCGTACGGCCTCGGTGCCGTCGAAGGAAACGCGCAGGTCGCGCACGGACAGCAGGACGTCAGACACCAACGGGGGTCTCCTTCTTCACCGTGGGGGTGGCTCTGCGGCCCCGTGCGTACGCCGCTCCCGCCACCGCGAGCCCGGCCAGCAGGGCCAGGGCGACGGCCGGGGCCAGGGCCGCCCACGGGGCGCGTTCCACGTAGGCGCGGGACTCGTCGAGGAGCAGGCCCCACTCGGGCGCCGGTGGCCGGGCGCCCAGGCCGAGGAAGCCGAGGGAGGCGAGGGCGAGGGCGATGCCGGGGAGGCGGAGCAGGGCGTGGCGGGCGACGGGGGCGGCGACCGAGGGCAGGACGTGCCGGGTGAGGATCCAGGACGGCGGTGCGCCGATGGCCCGCTGGGCGGTCAGGAACGCCGACGCCCGCACCTCCTGGACCAGTGCCGCCGCGTGGGCGGCCAGCGGCGGCCAGGAGATCAGGGCGACCGCGAGGGCCGCGCCGCCGGTGCCGGGCCCGGCGGCCGCGGCGACGAGGATGCCGACGATCACCGGGGGCAGCGCGTTGGCGATGTCCGCCGCCCCGGCCGCGATCCGGGGCAGGAAGCCGAGCGCCAGTGACAGGACCAGGCTGAACAGGCACACGGCCGCCGCCGTGCCGACGGTCGCCGCGGCGCCGTGCCCGAGACGGGCCAGCACGTCACGGCCGAGGCCGTCGGTGCCCAGCGGGTGGGCCCAGGACGGGGAGGCCAGCCGGGCCGCCGTGTTCACGGTGTACGGGTCGCGCAGCAGGCCCCAGCCGATCGTGGTGAGCAGGACGGCCGCGAGGGTCAGAGCGATCGCCGGGTGGGCGCGGACCGGGCGGGCGGGCGGCAGGGCCAGCGAGGCGTCCCGCAGGGCGGGGCCCAGCAGCCGGCGCCGGGCCAGGGCCGCCAGCGCGCCGGTGACCAGGCCGAGCAGCAGCAGGGCCAGCACCGAGCCCTGGAGCAGCGGCAGGTCCTGCGACTTGGCCGCGCCCAGCGCCGTACGGCCGATGCCGGGCACCGCGAACACGGTCTCCACCGCGACCGCGCCACCGGTCAGGCCGACCGCGGCCATGCCGAACTGCGGGACGAGCGGCGGCAGGGCGCGGCGCAGGGCGGCGGCCGCGATCCGCGCCCGGCCCACCCCGGCGCCCCGCCACAGCTCCACCCACCGCTCCTCCAGCACGGCCGGCAACGCGTCCGCGACGAGCCGTCCGAGCAGCCCGCCCGCCGGTACCCCGAGGGCCACGGCGGGCAGCACCATGTACTGCGGGCCCTGCCAGCCGGACGTCGGCAGCCACCCCAGCCACACCCCGCACACCAGCAGCCCCACCGTCGCCAGCAGGAACTCCGGTACGGCGGCCAGCATCGCGGCCCCCGCCCCGGCCGACGCGCGCCCGCGCACCAGCACGGGTGCCACGAGGGCGACGGCGAGCAGCACCGCCACGGCGAGGGCCGCGCCCATCAGGGCCAGCGACACCTGGAGCCCGGCCAGCACGGAGGGCAGGACGTCCGTGCCCGACACCCAGGAGGTGCCGAGGTCGCCGTGGAGCAGGTCGCCGGCCCACCCGCCCAGCAGGGACAGGGGGCCCGCGTCCAGGCCGAGGTCGCGGCGTACGGCGTCCAGGGCCTCCTGGGTCGGCTCCTGTTCGGCGGAGCGGGCGCGCAGGACGGTCAGGGCGGGGTCGCGGCCGGAGAGCCAGGGCAGCAGGCCGACGGCGGCGACCACCGTGAGGAGACTCAGGGCCCGGGTGAACCCGGCGGCCGTGGGCCTCACTTGACGTACGTGGCGGCCGTGACCAGCTCCCGCTCACGCGGGTCGTGGGCGGCGCCGACGACCCCGGCGGCGTCGCCCTGGATCACCCGCTCGTGCAGCATCGGGACGGCCGCGTCGGTCGCCAGGACGGCGGCCTCGGCGGCGACGACGGCCCGGCGGCGGGCGTCACCGGTGGCCGTCTCGCCGGCCTTCCTCAGCGCCGCGTCCACGGTGGGGTCGCTCAGCTGGGCGATGTTGAAGGAGCCGTCGGAGGCGAAGTCGCTGTAGAGGTAGGCGGCCGGGTCGCCGGAGTCCAGGACGGTGGCCCGGGAGAGGATGAAGGCGTCGAAGGCGCCCGCGAGCGCGTCGGCTTCGATGTTGGCGTACTCGCGCACGTCCAGCTTCACCGTGAACCCGGCCTTCTGCAGCTGCTGTTGCAGCGCGGCGGCGACCTCGGGCAGCTCGGCGCGGTCGGTGAAGGTGCCGATGGTGACGGTCCGGCCGGCCGGGTCGCCCGCCTCGGCGCGGGTCACCGGCTCGCGCAGTCCGGCCGCCCATGGCAGCGCCGGCCCGAGCAGTCCCCGGGCGACGTCGGCGCGGCCCTCGTACACACCCTTCACGATCGACTCGGCGTCGATCGCCTCGCGGGCGGCGGCGCGCAGCGAGGCGTCCTTGAACACGCCCTTCTCGGTGTTGAGGTACAGGGTGTTGGTGCGCGGCATGGGCACCTCGGTGACGAGGTCCTCGTCCAGCAGCGCGGCCTGCGACACCGGCACCGCCTCGACGATGTCGGCCTCGCCGCTGCGCAGGGCGGCGGCGCGGGCGGTGCCGTCGGGCACGAACCGCACGTCGATGCCGGGGGCCTTGGCCTTGCCGCCCCAGTAGGCGTCGTAGCGGTCGAGGGTGGCGGAGGAGGTGCCGTCGACCTTCGTCAGCTCGAACGGGCCGGTGCCCGCGCCGACGGGGTCGACCGTCTTCCCGGTGTACGCCTTCGCGGCGAGGACGGACAGCTGCGGTGAGCTGAGGCGCTGGGGGACGAGCGGGTCCTCGGTGGCGGTGGTGACCGTCACGGTGTCGGCGTCGACGGCCTTCACGGTCAGGTCGACGCCGTCCAGGATGCGGGGCTTGGGGGAGGCGCCGGCGGCCCTGGTGAGGGAGCGGACGACGGCCTCGGCGTCGAGTTCCGTGCCGTCGTGGAAGGTGACGCCGTCGCGTATCTCGAAGCTCCAGGTGCGTCCGCTCTGCTGCCAGGAGGTGGCCAGAGCCGGCTGGGCGTCGCCCTCCGCGTCCAGCTTCACCAGGGTCTCGGCGGTGGACCAGCGGGAGAGCTTGAACGCGTCGTCGGAGAGCGGGGACAGGCCCGAGCGCGGGGGCTGCATCATCGCGACGCGCACGCGCTTGCCGTCGGTGCCCGCGGACGCGGACCCGTCGCCGGTGAAGCAGCCGGTGAGCAGCGTGGAGGCGGCCGTGAGGACCGTGACGGGGAGCAGACGGCGGGCGGGCAGGCGCACGGAACACTCCGTAAAGGGATGGTCAAGGGTGGGAGATGCGCCGACCGTAGCACGATGACAATCATTTTCAGTAATTGACCGGAAGTGATCGCGGAATGTCTCAGCGGAAGGTCTCAAGGGCACGCGGTGACGCGTGCCGGAGGCGATGTGGGTCAGATGTCGATGATGTGTCAGAGGTGATGGGGGTCGGGGGCGATGGGCGTCGGACGTGATGTGCGTCAGGCGTCACAGGTGATGGGGGTCGGACGCGATGCGCGTCGGACGTCGGACGAGACGGGGGGCGGAGGGGACGCGTTCGTCGGAACCAGCGGTGACGCCGCGTCAGACGTCAGAGGCGATGCGCCTTGAGCGTCATGTGCAGCAGCAGCCGGTCCTCGCCGTCGTCCAGGTCCAGGCCCGTCAGCTGTTCCACCCGCGACAGTCGGTAGTAGAGGGTCTGCCGGTGGATGCCCAGCACCGCCGCCGTGCGGCCCGCCTGGCCCGCGCAGTCGAGGTAGATCTCGGCGGTGCGGGCGAGTTCCTGGTGGGCGGGGGAGAGCAGGGGGCGGACGACCGGGTCGTGGGCGGTGGCCGGGGGAAGCGCCGTGAGCAGCCGGAAGGGGCCGATCGACGCCCACCGGGCGACCGGGCCGAGCCGGGGTTCCGCCAGGGCCGCCCGGGCCGAGGCCGCCGCCTCCTGCCACACCGTGCCCAGCTCGGCCAGCCCGACGCGCCCGGCGGCGATGCCCGCGGCGGCTCCGGTGGCCCGCTCCAGCAGCCGTGCCGCCACCGAGGTGGCCGGAGTCAGGACGTCCGTCGAGCGCAGCCGCACCAGCACCGCCAGGCACTGGCCCGCCACCCCCCAGGGCACCGTGCACAGCGCCGTCGCGCCCGGCAGCGTCCGCAGCGACGGGGCGTCGTCGGGGTCGGCGGACGGCCAGGGGGCCACGCACACCGCCGTGTGCGGACCGTCCGCGCGGGCGCCGAGCGCGGTGCGCAGCTCCGCCACCGCCATGTCCCGGGGCCAGCCGCGCTCGGCGGTCAGCACCGCCCGCAGCTCGCGGGTGAGGTCGGCGCCGTGCTGGGCCTCGTCGGCGAGGAGGGCGCCGATCCGGCCGGTCACCTCCATGGCCGCCGCCAGCTGGGCGTCCGAGGGCCCGGGATCGTCGTCCAGCAGCCAGACGTAACCGAGGACGACCCCCCGATGGCGTACGGGAAGACACACCCGGCCCCGGTACACCCCCGCCTCCGGGGCGGGCGGGATCCGGACCGGGGCGGTCGCGCGGGTGATGCCGAAGCCCTCGAACCAGGTGCGGACGGCCGCCGTCGACCGCCGGGTCAGGATCGAGCGGGCCCGCACGGGATCCAGCGCGGAGGCGTCCAGTTCGTCCTCGCTGTCGTACGCGCCGAACGCGATCAGCTCGAAGTCGCGGTTCTCCAGTGTCGCCGGGGCGCCGAGCAGCTCCGAGATCTCGTCGACCAGTTCCTGGTAGTCGCCCCTGTGTTCCGATGGCACCCGGGCATTCTCCCGCACACCGGGCCCGCTTCATACATCTGTCTGAGATCTGCGGCACGGATGCGTGACAGCTGTCGATGGCCGACGATCGGAGGGATCCTTAGGTTTCACGGTGGTTCTCCGTGCCGTTCCCGGATCGTCGGGCACGGCCTCGTTCGGGTTGGTATGTGGAGGTGCCCCGTGCTGGGTCCCGTGATTCTCGCCGCGTCGCGCAGCGACCGGATGCGACGCCTGATCTCGGCGGCCCCGGTGACCAAGCAGGTCGTGGACCGCTTCATCCCCGGTGAGACCGTCGACGACATCGTGCCGATCATCGAGGACCTCACCGCCCGGGGTCTGGAGCTGACGATGGACGTCGTCGGCGAGGACATCACCCGGCCCGAGCAGGCCGCCGCCGCCCGCGACGCCTACCTGACGCTCGTCGACCGCCTGAAGGAGCTGGAGCTCGGCCCCCGGGTCGAGATGTCCGTCAAGCTGTCGATGTTCGGCCAGGCGCTGGACGGCGGCCACGAGCTGGCCCTCGCCAACGTCCGCCCCGTCGTCGAGGCCGCCGCCGCCATCGGCACCACCGTCACCCTGGACGCCGAGGACCACACCACCCTCGACTCGATGTTCGCCATCCACGAGGAGCTGCGCAAGGACGTCCCGCAGACCGGCTGCGTCATCCAGGCCTACCTCTTCCGCACCGAGGCCGACGCCCGCCGCCTCGCCGCGAACGGCAGCCGCGTACGGCTCGTGAAGGGCGCCTACAAGGAGCCCGCCGAGGTCGCCTACCAGCAGAAACACGAGATCGACAAGGCGTACGTCCGCATCCTGCGGACGCTGATGGAGGGCGAGGGGTACCCGATGATCGGGTCGCACGACCCGCGCCTGATCTCCATCGCCCAGGAGCTGGCCCGGCGCGCCGGGCGCAAGCCCGACGAGTACGAGTTCCAGATGCTGTACGGCATCCGCGGCGAGGAGCACCTGCGGCTCGCCGCCGAGGGCCACCGCATGCGTGTCTACACCGCCTACGGCACCGACTGGTACGGCTACTTCATGAGGCGCCTCGCGGAGAAGCCGGCGAACCTGCGCTTCTTCCTGCGCTCGATGGTCAGCAAGGGCTGAGCCCGAACCACCCGCTCAACGCAAGGAGTTACGGAACCCATGGACGCTGTGACCCAGGTCCCCACCCCCGTCAACGAGCCGGTGCGCGGCTACGCCCCCGGCTCGCCCGAGCGCGCCCGGCTGGAGGCCAAGCTCAGGGAGCTGGCCGACAACCCGATCGACCTGCCCTGCACGATCGGCGGCGAGAGGCGGATGGGCGGCGGCGAGCGCTTCGACGTGGTGCAGCCGCACAACCACAAGGCCCGCCTCGGCACGTACGCCAACGCCACCCGCCAGGACGCCCAGGACGCCGTCGACGCGGCCCTCGCCGCCGCGCCCGCCTGGCGCGCCATGTCCTTCGACGACCGCGCCGCGATCATCCTGCGCGCCGCCGAGCTGCTGGCCGGCCCGTGGCGCGAGACGCTGGCCGCCTCCACCATGCTCGGCCAGTCGAAGACCGCCCAGCAGGCCGAGATCGACACCCCCTGCGAGCTGGTCGACTTCTGGCGCTTCAACGTCCACTACGCCCGCCAGATCCTGGCCGAGCAGCCCCCGGCCAACTCCCCGGGCGTGTGGAACCGCCTGGACCACCGCCCGCTGGAGGGCTTCGTCTACGCGATCACGCCGTTCAACTTCACGGCGATCGCGGGCAACCTGCCGACGGCCCCGGCCCTGATGGGCAACGTCGTCGTGTGGAAGCCGTCCCCGACGCAGACCCACGCCGCCGTGCTGCTCATGCAGCTGCTGGAGGAGGCGGGCCTGCCCAAGGGCGTCATCAACCTCGTCACCGGCGACGGCATCGAGGTCTCCGAGGTCGCCCTGAACCACCGCGACCTCGCCGGCATCCACTTCACCGGCTCGACCAAGACCTTCCAGTACCTGTGGAAGACGGTCGGCGCCAACATCGAGACGTACCGTTCCTACCCGCGTCTGGTCGGCGAGACCGGCGGCAAGGACTTCGTCGTCGCCCACCCGAGCGCCGACCGCGCCGTCCTGAGGACCGCCCTGACCCGCGGCGCCTTCGAGTACCAGGGCCAGAAGTGCTCGGCGACCTCCCGCGCCTACATCCCGGCGTCGATCTGGAACTCCGGCTTCAAGGAGGAGTTCGCCGCCGAGGTCGACGGCATCCCCATGGGTGACGTCACCGACCTGTCCCACTTCATCGGGGCCGTCATCGACGAGCGCGCCTTCGCCAAGAACAAGGCCGCCATCGACCGCGCCCAGTCGGACCCGTCCTGCACGATCGTCGCGGGCGGCTCCTACGACGACTCGGTCGGCTACTTCGTCCGCCCGACCGTCATCGAGTGCACCGACCCGGAGAACGAGGTCTTCACCACCGAGTACTTCGGCCCGATCCTCGCCGTGCACGTCTACGAGGACGACCGGTACGAGGAGATGCTGACGCAGATGGAGTCGGTGTCCGGCTACGCGCTGACCGGTTCGGTCATCGCGAACGACCGCGCCGCCGCCGCGTACACGATGGACAAGCTGCGCTACGCGGCCGGCAACTTCTACATCAACGACAAGTCGACCGGCGCCGTCGTCGGCCAGCAGCCCTTCGGCGGCGGCCGCGCCTCCGGCACCAACGACAAGGCCGGCGCGCCGCAGAACCTGACGCGCTGGACCCTGACCCGCTCCATCAAGGAGACGCTGGTCCCGCCGACCGACTACACCTACCCGCACATGGGCTGACCTCCGGTCACCGTTCGGGCCAGGTCTTCGCCGACCTGGCCCGTCCGCCGTTCTGGGCCCGTGCGGGCGGGCAGACCGGCCCCCACGACATGGACCGAGGCGGGAGCGGGCGGTGTTCCAGTGGTCGGCCCTGCCGAACGTGCGCCGGGTGATCCTGCCGGGGGCCGGTCACATGCCGGGACGGAGGACCCGGAGGGGGCCGGTCCGCGGTGGTGCCGGCGCTGCCGTGAACCGCTGTCACCGGCGCCCCGGACGGCACACCTAGCCGGGCATCTCCGTCCGCTCCCACCACTCGTACACCGGCAGCCTGCCCTCCGGCGTGTCCGAGTGGCGGTCCGTAAGCCTGAAGTGCTCGTAGCCGTTCCGGAGCTCGATCTTCACGTCGTCTCCCGGGGCCGGGACCGGGACGATCCGTTCGGGCAGGTCCTGCGGGCCGCCTTCGAGAAGTGCCTTGGCCGTGTCGCTCATGGCCTCACCGTTCCCTGCGCCGGAACCCGATGCCACAGGCCGCGTGGAGGATCAGTCGTGTGGACGATCACGGCGTGACCGGCCGCCGCCCCCTTCCCGGGGTTCCCGCCCGGTGCCCGGAGTGGCCGAGCGGGAAACCCTCGACGCGCACCCTTGTCCGGGAGGGGCGCACCTCTGTGAGACCGCAGCTCAGCACCGTGCGACCCAGTGCACCGTCTCAGATAGTAGGAAGTCCGAGTAATTGTGGAGACAGCCGCGTGCTCCTCCCTTAGCTTTGTAGGAGCCGAACGTCTCGCTCGACCCAGCGAATGGCGGTCGTGAGCCGGAGCCCCGTGCAGGCAACCCCTGCGGCACCGTCGCTCCCCGCCCCATCCGGCGTCTCGAAACCCGTTCCGCACTCCCTGCTTCGTCGAAGGAGTCGATTTCCCATGGCCGAGACGACCGTCCGCCGCCGAGTCCGCCACGTCTCCCGCACGAGCGAGTCCGACCGCAAGAACGCCGCCGCCGCTCTCCAGCGCGCCCTCGACCGCCGGGACAACGGCGGCGAGACCGGCCACTGAGACGCCCCTCCAGCCCGGGAGCCGCTCCCGTACGAGGTGCGGCGCGGGCCTGAGCGGGACCTCGGGCTCCGCGCCGCATCTCGGACCGGTCGATCCGCGTGCCGTACCGATCCGCGCGTCGTGCCAGGCGCGCGCCGACACCATCAGCCGTGCCGCCGGACCGCCGACCGCCTCCACCGTGAGGAACGGAAGGCTGGGTCGCGCACCCACGACGACCTCACTGTCCCCGCCGTGGACGCGTCCGCCCGGGCGACCTCCCGTTGTCCGTATCGCGGACGCTCCGTGTCATCACCTGGGACGAGGAGTAGGGTGCCGGGCATGTCTCGCAGCATCAATCTCGCAGTGATCCCCGGTGACGGCATCGGCCAGGAGGTCGTGGCCGAAGGTCTCAAGGTCCTCTCCGCCGTCCTTCCGCAGGATGTGAAGCTGGAGACCAAGGAGTACGACTTCGGCGCCAAGCGCTACCACGCCACCGGTGAGACCCTCACCGACGCCGACCTGGACGCGCTGAAGAAGCACGACGCCATCCTCCTCGGCGCGATCGGCGACCCGAGCGTCCCCTCCGGTGTCCTGGAGCGCGGCTTCCTGCTCAAGCTCCGCTTCGCCTTCGACCACCACGTCAACCTGCGTCCGTCGAAGCTGCTGCCGGGTGTCGCCACCCCGCTGGCCGGCGAGCCGCAGATCGACTTCGTCGTCGTCCGCGAGGGCACCGAGGGCCCGTACACCGGCAACGGCGGCACCATCCGCAAGGGCACCCCGCACGAGGTCGCCACCGAGGTCTCCGTCAACACGGCCTTCGGTGTCGAGCGCGTGGTCCGCGACGCCTTCGCCCGCGCCCAGGCCCGCCCGCGCAAGAAGCTCGCCCTGATCCACAAGAACAACGTGCTGACCTTCGCCGGTCACCTGTGGACCGACGTCTTCAACAAGGTGGCCGAGGAGTTCCCCGAGGTCACCACCGAGTACATGCACGTCGACGCGGCGACCATCTACCTGGTCACCCAGCCCGAG
Organism: Streptomyces sp. NPDC051315; assembly: GCF_044455165.1. Classification (NCBI taxonomy): domain Bacteria; kingdom Bacillati; phylum Actinomycetota; class Actinomycetes; order Kitasatosporales; family Streptomycetaceae; genus Streptomyces; species Streptomyces sp. NPDC051315. Next base: position 241,080 of record NZ_JBITEN010000009.1, on the reverse strand, counting down.
CGGTTCGACGTGATCGTCACCGACAACCTCTTCGGCGACATCATCACCGACCTCGCCGCGGCCGTCTCCGGCGGCATCGGCGTCGCCGCGAGCGGGAACATCAACCCGTCCGGCGAGTTCCCGTCCATGTTCGAGCCGGTCCACGGCTCGGCCCCGGACATCGCCGGCCAGGGCAAGGCCGACCCCACCGCCACGGTCCTGTCCGTCGCCCTCCTCCTGCGCCACCTCGGCCACGACGCCGAGGCGGCCCGCGTCGAGGACGCCGTCTCGGCCGATCTCGCCGAGCGCACCGGCAAGCCCGCCCGCTCCACCTCGGAGATCGGCGACGCGCTCGCCGTACGAGTAGCCGGCTGACCCGCCGCGCTGTTCGACGCTTGACGAAGCCGCCGGGTCGCATCCGCACCCGGCGGCTTTTCGTATGCGGTCGTCGGGTGCCACCATCAACCGTGGGCCGCATTCACCCCGTTTTCTTCCGCCCGACGCTCCGCGAGATAATCGAACGCGGAGCCGCGGTATGAGGGAATGCTCGGACGTCCTAGCACCGGCCACGTGCCGTGCGGGAGTGAGCGCGGCCCGTCACTACAACCGGTGAAGGACAACCACTCATGACGACGCCCACGATCGAGCTCAAGCCCTCCGCCAGCCCGCTCTCCGCCACCGAGCGGGAGGCGATCCTGGCCAACCCGGGGTTCGGCCGCCACTTCACCGACCACATGGTGACGATCAAGTGGACCGAAGGCCGCGGCTGGCACGACGGGCAGCTCGTCCCGTACGCGCCGATCCCCCTCGACCCGGCCACCAACGTCCTGCACTACGCGCAGGAGATCTTCGAGGGCCTGAAGGCCTACCGGCGCCCCGACGGCTCGGTCGCCACCTTCCGGCCGGACCAGAACGCCAAGCGGTTCCAGCGCTCCGCCCGCCGCCTCGCGATGCCCGAACTGCCGGTCGAGACGTTCATCGAGGCCTGTGACGTCCTGGTCCGGCAGGACAAGGAGTGGGTGCCGGCCCACGGTGGCGAGGAGTCCCTCTATCTGCGCCCCTTCATGATCGCGACGGAGGTCGGCCTGGGCGTGAAGCCCGCCAACGAGTACCTCTTCCTGGTGATCGCCTCCCCGGCCGGCGCCTACTTCGCGGGCGGCGTGAAGCCGGTCTCCATCTGGGTCTCGGAGGACCGCGTCCGCGCCGTCCCCGGTGGCATGGGCGACGCCAAGACGGGCGGCAACTACGCGGCCTCCCTGCTCGCCCAGGCCGAGGCCGCCGCCAAGGGCTGCGACCAGGTCTGCTACCTCGACGCGGTCGAGCACCAGTGGGTCGAGGAACTCGGCGGCATGAACCTCTACTTCGTCTACGGCGACAGGATCGTCACGCCGTCCCTCAGCGGGTCCATCCTGGAGGGCGTCACCCGCGACTCCCTCCTCGCCGTCGCCCGCGACCTCGGCTACCGGGCCGAGGAGGGCCGCGTCTCCGTCGACCAGTGGCAGCGCGACTCCGAGAACGGCGCCCTCACCGAGGTCTTCGCCTGCGGCACCGCCGCCGTCATCACCCCGGTCGGCACGGTCAAGCGCGCCGGCGCCGAGTGGAAGCAGTCGGGCGGCCAGCCCGGCGAGGTCACCCTGAAGCTGCGCGAGGCACTGCTGGACATCCAGCGGGGGACCGCGGAGGACAAGCACGGCTGGATGCACGAGCTGGGCTGACCTCCGGGCCGGTCCGACCGGCGTCCGGAGCCCTGGAGGAAGCCCGTCCCGTCCTCGGGGCGGGCTTCGGCATGCCCCGGGGGGCGGAGGGATCTGAGGGACCGGAACCTCAGGCCCCGGGGACCGGAACCGCGGGCCCCGAGGCACCGGAACCTCAGCCCTGCGGGAACCGGGAACTCATGCCCTGCCGGACCGGCACCCCTCGGATCCGCTACGAGACCGCCGGGGCCCGCTCGCTCTGCGACGTGGGCGACGCGACGTCCCGCCGAGGCGTCGAGCCCCGGCTCAGAGCGAGGTACACGGCGCCTGCGACCAGCCCCGACAGCAGGAAGCTGCAGTCCACCCCGCCGGTCAGGGGCAGCAGCGGTCCCTCGTACGACGGGAGGGAGACGGCGAGCACGCCGACGACCGCGCCCGCCGCCCACGCCACGGTGGCGGGGACGTTCCAGCCGCCCCGGTACCAGTAGATCCCGCCCCGGGCGCGGCGGTTGAAGACCTGGAGGGCCTCGGCGTCGTAGATGCCGCGGCAACGGGCGAAGCCGATGAGGGTGATGACCGCCCAGGGCGTCCCGATCGCCGTCAGCAGCAGCACGAACGAGGTCATCGCGTCCTGCGCGGTCGAGGCGTAGTGGCCGGTGAAGACGCAGACCGTGGCGACGACGGCGACCGCGCAGGTGGCCGTCGCGCGGGAGACGCGGGGCAGGATCGCGTCCAGGTCGAGGCCCATGGAGTACAGCATCAGACCAGCGTTGCCGACCGAGCCCGCGGAGGCGGCCAGCAGCAGGGGGACCAGATACCAGGTGGGGGCGGCGTCCACCAGCGGCCCCGCGTAGTCGAGGGCCGCGCCGGCCGCGTACGCGGTGAAGGTGCCGAAGAGCTGCGGGACCAGCAGCCCCAGGAGCAGCCCGAGCCAGGTGGCGTGCAGGACGCGCCGGTCGGTGTGCCGGGCCGGTGAGATGTACCGGGTGTAGTCGCCGAGGAGGGTGATGAAGGCGATGGGCCCGGACAGGCCGGCGGCCACCGTCGCCAGCAGCCAGGTCGGCCAGAACCCGCCCAACAGGTAGCCGCCGGCCTCGGGCAGCGCGTCCGTGGTGAAGTGCGGGGCGTAGGCGAGCACGCCCAGGACCAGCAGGGCCGTCATGCCGAGCGCCAGCACGCGGGACATCGCCAGCAGCACCCGGTAGCCGTACACCGCGCCCGCGACCGTCGCCGCGGCGAGCACCGCGTAGACGACGCCGTACGACAGCCCGTCGGCGTCGACGCCGAAGAGGCGGCTCAGGACGCCGACCACGACGTCACCGCCGATCCACACGGTCAGCGCGGTGTAGCCGAGGGCGAGGAGCAGGCCGACGACCGAGCCGACCAGCCGGCCGCGCACACCGAACTGGGCGCCCGAGGAGGTGGACAGGTTCGTCGCCGTGCGCAGGGAGATCAGGGCCAGCGGGGCGGTGAGGGCGGCGCCGGCCACGGTGCCCGCCACGATCGAGCTCACCGACGCCCACCAGTCCAGCCCGAAGGACGGGGGCAGCCAGCCGAAGACGATGACGCCCAGACAGAGGTTGGAGCCCAGCAGGATCGAGACGAGGTCGCGGGGGCCGCTGGTGCGTTCCTCGTCGGGGATGGTGTCGACTCCGCGCTGTTCCATCGGCATGGCTGGTCTCCTTCGACGGCCGCCTGGTGCCCGGGACGGGCCTTATGGTTTGAGCGGCGTTCAATGTGACGTAGCCGGATGCCCTCCGTCAACGTTCCGGTAGCGGCAATCTCCGGTTTAGAGTGGTGCTCTAAGTCGAGGGAAGGCAAGGAGGTGCCGCAAGGTGAGACTCACCCCCACCGAACGTGACCGGCTGCTGCTCTTCGGAGCCGCCGAGCTGGCCCGGGCGAGAAGGGCCCGGGGCCTGAGGCTGAACGTGCCGGAGGCGACCGCGCTGATCGCGGACACCGTCTGCGAGGCCGCCCGTGACGGAGCCCGGCTCGCCGAGGCCGTCGAGCGCGCGCGCTCGGTCCTCGGGCCGGACGACGTCCTTCCCGGCGTCGCCGACGTGGTCACCGAGGTGCACGTGGAGGCCGTCTTCGACGACGGCTCACGGCTCGCGGTCGTCAGCGATCCGATCGGCGGCGGGCTCGGCGCCGAGGCCCCCGGAGCGCTGCTGCCGGGGCCCGGCCACGCCGAGCCCGAGGCGGTCGTGCGGCTGACGGTCACCAACACCGCCACCGTGCCCGTCTCCGTGACCTCCCACTTCCACTTCTTCGAGGCCAACCCGCGGCTGGACTTCCTCCGAGAGCGGGCCTACGGCATGCGGCTCGCCGTCCCCGCCGGATCGTCGGTGCGCTTCGGGCCCGGGGAGACGAGCGAGGTCGGGCTCGTGCCGATCGGGGGCGACCGGATAGCGATCGGCTTCGCCGGACTGGTCGACGGGGCGCTGGACGCGCCGGGCGCGAAGGAAGAGGCCCTGCGCCGGGCCGCCGCCTGCGGATACCTGGGAGCACGGCTGTGAATCCGTACGAGTACGCCGCCACGCACGGCCCTCGCGCGGGTGACCGCGTCCGCCTCGGTGACTCGGGGCTGGTGATCCGCGTCGAGTCCGACGCCCAGCGGTACGGCGACGAGTTCCTCGCCGGCTTCGGCAAGACCGCCCGTGACGGACTGCACCTCAAGGCCGCCGCCGTGCGCGAGACCTGTGACGTCGTGATCAGCAACGTCGTCGTGATCGACGCCGTGCAGGGCATCCGGAAGGTGTCCGTCGGGATCCGCGAGGGGCGGATCTGCTCGATCGGGCGGGCCGGGAACCCGGACACCGTCGACGGGGTCGACGTCGTCGTCGGCACCGGCACGTCGATCGTCTCCGGCGAGGGGCTGATCGCCACCGCCGGCGCGGTGGACACCCACGTCCACCTGCTGTCGCCGCGCATCATGGAGGCCTCCCTGGCCTCCGGGGTGACGACGATCGTCGGGCAGGAGTTCGGGCCGGTGTGGGGCGTCGGGGTCAACTCGCCGTGGGCGCTGCGGCACGCGTTCAACGCCTTCGACGCCTGGCCGGTCAACATCGGCTTCCTGGGCCGGGGTTCGTCGTCCGACCCGGCACCCCTGGTCGAGGCGCTCGCCGAGGGCGGCGCGTCCGGCTTCAAGGTGCACGAGGACATGGGCGCCCACACCCGGGCGCTGGACACGGCATTGCGGGTCGCCGAGGAGCACGACGTCCAGGTCGCCCTGCACAGCGACGGGCTGAACGAGTGCCTGTCCGTCGAGGACACCCTGCGCGTGCTGGAGGGCCGCACCATCCACGCCTTCCACATCGAGGGCTGCGGCGGCGGACACGTGCCGAACGTCCTGAAGATGGCGGGCGTCCCGAACGTCATCGGCTCCTCCACCAACCCCACCCTGCCCTTCGGCCGGGACGCGGTCGCCGAGCACTACGGCATGATCGTCTCCGTCCACGACCTCAAGACCGACCTGCCCGGCGACGCGGCCATGGCCCGCGACCGCATCCGCGCCGGGACCATGGGCGCCGAGGACGTCCTGCACGACCTGGGCGCCATCGGCATCACCTCGTCGGACGCGCAGGGCATGGGACGGGCGGGCGAAACGGTCCGCCGGACCTTCGCCATGGCCGGGAAGATGAAGGCCGAGTTCGGCGCGCCGGACGACCACGACAACGAGCGCGTCCTGCGCTACATGGCCAAGCTGACCATCAACCCGGCCATCGCCCACGGCCTTTCGCACGAGGTCGGGTCGATCGAGGTCGGCAAGCTCGCCGACATCGTGCTGTGGCGGCCGGAGTACTTCGGCGCCAAGCCGCAGCTCGTCCTCAAGGCCGGCTTCCCGGCGTACGGCGTGGTCGGTGACCCCAACGCGGCGACGGACACCTGCGAACCCCTGGTCCTGGGACCGCAGTTCGGCGCCCACGGCGCCACGCCAGCCGACCTCTCCGTCGCCTTCGTCGCCCGGGCCGCCCTGGAGCAGGGCAACGACACGATGCCGACCCGCCGCCGCCGGGTCGCCGTACGCGGCACCCGCGGCATCGGCCCGGCCGACCTGCGCCTGAACTCCCGTACCGGAGCGGTCGACGTCGACCAGCACACCGGGCTGGTCACCCTCGACGGCGAGCCGCTGCGCTCCGAACCCGCCGAGTCCGTCTCCCTCAACCGCCTCTACTTCCTCTGAGGATCAACGATGTCCGCAGCCGCCGACGGCTTCCGCATGCCCGCCGAATGGGCCCCGCACGAGCGCACCTGGATGGCGTGGCCGTCCCCCAACCCCACCTTCGACGACCCCGAGGACCTCGCCGCCGCCCGCCGGGCCTGGGCGTCGGTCGCCCGCGCGGTACGCCGGTTCGAGCCGGTGACGGTGGTGTGCGGCCCCGGGCAGTCGGCCGAGGCCGCCGCCCTGCTCGGCGAGGGCGTCGACACCGTCGAACGCGACCTGGACGACGCCTGGATGCGGGACATCGGCCCCACCTTCCTGACGAACGGGCGTGAACTCGCCGCCGTGGACTGGACGTTCAACGGCTGGGGCGCCCAGGACTGGGCCCGCTGGGAACACGACGCGAAGATCGCCGCGTACGTCTCGGACCTGGCGGGAGCGCGGACGTACGCCTCGAAGCTCGTCAACGAGGGCGGCGCGATCCATGTCGACGGCGAGGGGACGGTGCTGCTGACGGAGACGGTCCAGCTCGGCCCCGAGCGCAATCCGCACTGGTCCCGGGAGGAGGTCGAGGCCGAGATCCACACCCACCTCGGCACCCGCAAGGCGATCTGGCTGCCGCGCGGCCTCACCGGCGACTATCCCCCGTACGGCTTCGGCACCCTCGGCCACGTCGACATCGTCGCCGCCTTCGCCCGCCCGGGCGTCGTGGTCGCCCACCACCAGCCGGACCCGGCGCACCCCGACCACGAGGTGACCCAGGAGGTCATCGGCCTGCTGCGGTCGCAGACGGACGCGCGGGGCCGCCGTCTCGAGGTCGTCGAGGTCCCCGCCCCGACCGTCCTGGAGGCCGACGGCCACTGGGCCGACTACTCCTACATCAACCACTACCTCTGCAACGGCGGCGTCGTGCTGTGCGGCTTCGACGACCCGCGCGACGAGATCGCCGCCGGCATCTTCCGCCGCCTGTTCCCGGAGCGGACGGTGACCCTGGTCGACGCGCGGACGGTCTTCGCGGGCGGCGGCGGCATCCACTGCATCACCCAGCAGCAGCCCAGGGTGACGGTCGGGTAGAACGTACGGGTGAACGTACTGCTCCGCACGGCCCGCGGCCGCCGCCCCACCGAGCCGCCGCGCCCGCTCCCCGGGGTGCCGCCCCGCCCGGAGCGCGGCGGGCCGGCCCCCGTCCTGCCCGGCGCCGTGCGGGCGGTCGCCGGATGAGCGGAACCCGTCGTACCCCGGCCCCGCCGCGCGAACAGGTCCTCGCCGCCGCCATGGCGATGATCGCCGAACGCGGCCTGGAGAAGCTCACCATGGCGGCGCTCGGCCGTGAGGTCGGGATGAGCAGTGGTCATCTCCTCTACTACTTCGGGTCCAAGGACGAGCTGCTGCTGCGGACCCTGGAGTGGAGCGAGGGGCGGCTCGGCGCCGAGCGCGGGCGGCTGCTCACCCGGTCCGCCCCCGCCCGCGTGCGTCTGGACGCGTACGTCGACCTGTACGTCCCCGACGGACACCGCGACCCGCACTGGACGCTGTGGCTGGAGGTCTGGAACCGCTCGCAGAACGCCGACGAGGACGCCCGCGACCGCCAGGCCGCCGTCGAGGGCGCCTGGCACCGCGACCTGGTGGCGCTCCTCGCCGAAGGGATCTCGCGCGGGGAGTTCCGGCCGGTCGACCCGGACCGGTTCGCGGCCCGGCTGCGGGCGCTGCTCGACGGCTTCTCCATCCACGTGGCGATCGGGCTGCGCGGCGCCGACCGGGAGCAGGTCCTCGTTCATGTGCGGGAGTTCCTGGACCAGACCCTCCTCGCGGACCCCGGCGGCGCGACGCCTCCGACGGCCGCCGCGGACACTCCGCCGCCCGCATCCTGAGACACCCCATGAGCACGGGGGCGGCTTGTGCCAGACTGCCCCCGTGCTCTCGTTCGCCACGATTATTGGCAGCAGGCGCGCCGGTCCGCAGTGACCGCCACGTACGACCAGGTACGGGCGGCCATCGTCGTCCTCGACCCGCGCGCAGACCTCTCGCACCCGCGAGAGGTTTTTCGTTTTCCTGGCCCACCTTCAGCCGGGAACGAGAGTGCGAGGGACCATGGGGGGATGGTGGAGCCGGTCATTCCGGTAAGACCGAAGATCCACAACAGGAGCCTTGAGACCATGACCGAGACGGCAACCAGCGAGCTCGACGACTCGTTCCACGTCTTCGACACGACCCTGCGCGACGGCGCGCAGCGCGAGGGCATCAACCTCACCGTCGCCGACAAGCTCGCGATCGCACGGCACCTGGACGACTTCGGCGTCGGCTTCATCGAGGGCGGCTGGCCCGGCGCCAACCCGCGGGACACCGAGTTCTTCGCCCGCGCCCGGGAGGAGATCGACTTCCGGCACGCCCAGCTGGTCGCCTTCGGCGCAACCCGCCGGGCGGGCGCCAAGGCCTCCGAGGACCCGCAGGTCAAGGCGCTGCTGGACTCGGGTGCCGAGGTCATCACCCTGGTGGCCAAGTCCCACGACCGGCACGTCGAACTGGCCCTGCGCACCACGCTCGACGAGAACCTGGAGATGGTCCGCGACACGGTCTCGTACCTGAAGGGCGAGGGCCGCCGCGTCTTCGTCGACTGCGAGCACTTCTTCGACGGCTACCGCGCCGACCCGGAGTACGCCAAGGCGGTCGTCCGTACGGCCTCGGAGGCCGGCGCCGACGTGGTCATCCTCTGCGACACCAACGGCGGCATGCTCCCGGCGCAGGTCCAGGCGGTCGTCTCGACCGTCCTCGCCGACACCGGCGCCCGCCTGGGCATCCACGCCCAGGACGACACCGGCTGCGCGGTGGCCAACACCCTCGCCGCCGTCGACGCGGGCGCGACGCACGTGCAGTGCACGGCGAACGGCTACGGCGAGCGGGTCGGCAACGCCAACCTCTTCCCGGTCGTCGCGGCCCTGGAGCTGAAGTACGGCAAGAAGGTGCTGCCCGACGGCCGTCTGCGCGAGATGACGCGCATCTCGCACGCCATCGCGGAGGTCGTCAACCTGACGCCGTCGACGCACCAGCCGTACGTGGGCGTCTCGGCCTTCGCGCACAAGGCGGGCCTGCACGCGTCCGCGATCAAGGTCGACCCCGACCTGTACCAGCACATCGACCCCGAACTGGTCGGCAACACCATGCGGATGCTCGTCTCCGACATGGCGGGCCGCGCCTCCGTCGAGCTCAAGGGCAAGGAGCTGGGCATCGACCTGGGCGGCGACCGCGAGCTGGTCGGCCGGGTGGTGGAGCGCGTCAAGGAGCGCGAACTCAAGGGCTACACGTACGAGGCGGCGGACGCGAGCTTCGAACTCCTGCTCCGCACCGAGGTCGAGGGCACGCCGCTGCGCTACTTCGAGGTCGAGTCCTGGCGCGCGATCGTCGAGGACCGCCCCGACGGCACCCACGCCAACGAGGCCACCGTCAAGCTGTGGGCCAAGGGCGAGCGCATCGTCGCCACGGCCGAGGGCAACGGCCCGGTCAACGCCCTCGACCGCGCCCTGCGCGTCGCCCTGGAGAAGATCTACCCCCAGCTGGCCAAGCTCGACCTCGTCGACTACAAGGTCCGCATCCTGGAGGGCGTCCACGGCACCCAGTCCACGACCCGCGTCCTCATCTCCACGACCGACGGGGCGGGCGAGTGGTCGACGGTGGGCGTCGCGGAGAACGTGATCGCCGCGTCCTGGCAGGCACTGGAGGACGCCTACACGTACGGCCTGCTGCGGGCCGGGGTGGATCCCGCGGAGTAACCGCCCCCGGACGTGCCCCCGGCGCGCGGGCGACCGACGAACGCGGTCCACGCGCCGGGGCGCCGGCGGCGACGGCGCCGGGTGTCTTGACCACACAGGCGACGCCCCGTTAACTCACGGAGTGAACTAAGTGCTGAGAGAGTTGTCCGAGTTGGCAGAGACAAGCTGAGACCAGAGAGTCGAGGGAAGGTCCATGCGACGAACCGCCCTGCTCCTCTCCACCGCCTTGCTCACCGCTTTGCTGCCCTGGGCCTCCGCGGGAGCCGCCACGGAGCCCGCGGCCGACGACCCCCCGTCCGTGCCCGTCGACCGCTTCGAGGGTGAGGTCCCCTTCGCGGGTCAGCCCGCCGAAGGCATCTTCACCTGGGGCGGCGACGCCGACGACCCGCCCACCATCCGGCTGACCGCGCGCCCCGACGCCCCCGAGGGCGAGAAGGTCCTCACGGGCGACTACGACATCAGTGGCTGGGGCGGCTTCACCCACGACTACGCCGCCGCCGAGCCCGCCCACGACTGGTCCGCCCACCAGGGCCTGCGGCTGTGGTGGGAGGGCCGCGGCAACGGCCGCAGGATCACCGTCGAGCTCAAGGACGGCGGCGCCCACGGCGAGGCCTCCGAACTCTGGACGGCCTCCTTCACCGACGACTTCACCGGCTGGAAGCGGATCGAACTCCCCTTCACCGACTTCACCTACCGCACCGACTACCAGCCCGTCGGCGGCATCGACCAGGTCCTCGGCCTCACCGGGATGTGGGGGTACGCCGTCACCCTCCCGGCCGGCACACGCGGCGACTTCGCCATGGACGGTGTCGAGCTGTACGGCCGCGCCGACCAGTCCCGCACCGCCTCCGTGACGACCGACTCCGCCGTGTACCCGGTGAAGGAGGGCGGCACGGCCACCGTGAAGGTCACCCTCGCCACCACCGGCGCGGCACCCGTCGACGCCCCGGTGACCGTCTCCTACGAGACCACCGGCGGCACCGCGACGGACAGCGACCACCCGCCGGTCAGGGGCGAGTTGACGTTCCCCGCCGGCACCGCCTCCGGCACCACCCGCACCCTCAGGATCCCCACTCTCGTGGACGACACGGCCGAGGCGGCGGAGACCATCCCGCTCAGGCTGACCGTCACCGGCGCCAAAGCCCCGGCCGAGACGCCGCAGATCGTCGTCGACGCGCACGGACTGCCGTACCTCGACAGCAAACTGCCGGTGAGAAAGCGGGTCGCCGACCTCCTCTCCCGGCTCTCCCTGGAGGAGAAGGCCGGCCAGATGACCCAGGCCGAGCGCGGCGCGCTCACCGCGCCGGGAGACATCGCCGCGTACGACCTCGGCTCCCTCCTCTCCGGCGGCGGCTCGACCCCGACGCCCAACACCCCCGAGGCGTGGGCGCGGATGATCGACGCGTTCCAGCTCCGGACGCGGGCCACCCGGTTCCAGATCCCGCTGATCTACGGCGTCGACGCGGTCCACGGCCACAACAATCTGGTCGGCGCGACGGTGATGCCGCACAACATCGGCCTCGGGGCCACCCGCGACCCCCGGCTCGCCGAGCGGACCGCCGAGGTGACCGCCGCCGAGGTCCGCGCCACCGGCGTCCCCTGGGACTTCGCGCCCTGCCTGTGCGTCACCCGCGACGAACGCTGGGGCCGCTCCTACGAGGCCTTCGGTGAGGACCCGGCCCTCGTCGAGTCGATGGAGACCGTCATCCAGGGCCTCCAGGGCCGCGCCGACGGCAGGGACCTCGCCCGCAACGACAAGGTCCTGGCCACCGCCAAGCACTTCGTCGGCGACGGCGGCACCGCGTACGGCTCCTCCACCACCGGCAGCTACACCATCGACCAGGGCGTCACCACGGTCACCCGGCAGCAGTTGGAGGCCGTCCACCTCGCCCCCTACCAGGACGCCGTCGACCGGGGCGTCGGCACGGTCATGCCGTCGTTCTCCTCCCTCGACGTCGTCGGAGACGGCCGGGGCCCGGTCAAGATGCACGGCCGCGCCGACATGATCAACGGCGTCCTCAAGGGCCGTATGGGCTTCGACGGCTTCGTCATCAGCGACTGGGCGGCGATCGACCAGCTCCCGGGCGACTACGCGAGCGACGTCCGGACGTCCGTCAACGCGGGCCTCGACATGATCATGGTCCCGTACGCGTACCGGGACTTCCACACCACGCTCGTCGACGAGGTGAAGGCCGGCCGGATCAGCGAGCGGCGCGTCGACGACGCCGTCTCCCGCATCCTCACCCAGAAGTTCCGGCTGGGCCTCTTCGAACGCCCCTACGCCGACACGGCCCACGCGGAGCGGATCGGCTCCGCCGCGCACCGGGCCGTCGCCCGCCGGGCCGCCGCCGAGTCGCAGGTCCTGCTGAAGAACTCAGGCGGTCTGCTGCCCCTGAGGAAGACGCAGAAGGTCTACGTCGCCGGCTCCAACGCCGACGACATCGGCAACCAGACCGGCGGCTGGACGATCACCTGGCAGGGCTCGTCCGGCGCCATCACGCCGGGGACCACGATCCTGGAGGGCCTGCGGAAGGCGGGCGGTTCCGTCACCCACTCCCAGGACGCCTCCGCACCCACCGCCGGCCACGACGTCGGCGTGGTCGTCGTCGGCGAGACCCCGTACGCCGAGGGCGCCGGCGACGTCGGCAACGGCCACGACCTCCGGCTGTCCGACGCCGACCGGGCCGCCGTCGACACGGTGTGCGCGGCCATGAAGTGCGTGGTGCTGATCGTCTCCGGGCGCCCGCAGCTCGTCGGCGACCGGCTCGGCGCGATCGACGCCCTGGTGGCGTCCTGGCTGCCGGGCACCGAGGGCGACGGCGTCGCCGACGTCCTGTACGGCAGGCGGCCCTTCACCGGGCAGCTCCCCGTCACCTGGCCGAAGTCCGAGGCACAGCTGCCGATCAACGTCGGCGACACGTCGTACGACCCGCAGTTCCCGTACGGCTGGGGCCTGACCACGCTGACGAAGGTCCCCTCGGGCGGCGCGGGCACGCTGCACGCCCTCGGTGTCGCGGCGACGGCGGCCGAGCGGGCGGGCGCGGACGAGAGCGGCCGGGCGCTGGTGACCCGGGCCCGGCTGATCGTGCAGCAGAAGGTCGGCCAGAACATCACCGCGGCCGTCGCGCGCCCCTTCGCCGACGCCGACCACCTGCTGCTGACCGGACGGTACGGAGAGGCGGTGCGGAAGCTGACGGAGGCGTACCGGAAGGCCTAGGGACGGACGGCACCCCCTGTCCTCCCCCGGGGCGTCCCCTGACCTCTCCTGGGCGTCCTCGGGATGGGCAGGGGGTGCCCTATTTCGTGCATATTCGGGTAGCTTCGAAGTATGAAGGTCGCACTATCGGCCCGAGCTTTCGCCGGACTGCTCATCGCCCTGGCGCTCGCGACTCTGAGCCTGCTCGCGGCCGGCCCCCGCGCCGCCGCGGACAGCAGCGTCTCGACGATCGCCGCGCACCTGCGCGAGAGTGCCGTCTACGTCGATCCGGAGGCCTCGAACCTCCTCTCCCAGGCCGACGCCAACGCGTTGCAGAAGAAGATCGAGGGTGCCGACAAGCCCGTCTTCGTCGCGGTCCTCCCGGCCGACTACCCCACGGAGAACCTCTTCACCGACCTGCGCACCGCCACCGGCGTGACCGGCCTGTACGCCGTCCGTCTCGGCGAGCGCTTCGACGCCCGCGCCGATCCGGCGGTCCTGCCGAGCGCGGCCGTCCGCAACCTCGTCACCAGCGTCCAGGGCGAGAGCGACGTCGCGACCCAGCTCGACGACTTCACCGACCGCGCCCTGGCCAACATGGGCGGCTCCGCCCCCGCGGGCTGGAGCGGCTCGGACGGCGACGGGATCTCGTCCACCGCCCTGATCACCGCGGGCGCGGTCCTGGTGGCAGGCGGCGCCGGCGCCTACACCCTCGTACGCGTCAACCGCCGTCGGCACGTACAGGAGCAGCGGGCCGCCCTCGAACGGCTCCGGGTCGTCGTCGACGAGGACATCACCGCCTTCGGCGAGGAACTCGACCGCCTGGACTTCCATCCGGCGGAACCGGGCGCCGACGACCCCATGCGCGCCGACTACGAGCACGCCCTCGACGCCTACGAGAAGGCCAAGTCGTTCATGGCGGCCGCGATGCGGCCGGAGGACGTGCGCGCCGTCACCGAGGCCCTGGAGGACGGCCGGTTCTCCCTGGCCCGGCTCGCCGCGCGCCGGGCGGGAGACCCGCTGCCCGAGCGGCGGCCGCCCTGCTTCTTCGACCCGCGCCACGGGCCCTCCGTCGCCGACGCCACCTGGACCCCGTCCGGTGGGGCGCCGCGCGAGGTCCCGGTCTGCGCGGCCGACCGGACCCGTCTGGCCGACGGCCGCGACCCGGTGATCCGCGAGGTCGACACGGACTACGGCCGCCGCCCGTACTGGGAGGCGGGCCCGGCCTACGGCCCCTGGGCGGGCGGCTACTTCGGCGGCGGCATCCTGCCCGGCCTCCTGATCGGCACGATGCTCGGCAGCATGATGGCGGCCCCGGCCTACGCGTCCGACTACGGCGCCGGTTACGGCGACTTCGGCGGCGGTTACGAGGGCGGTGACATGTCCGGCGCCGACTTCGACACCGGGAGCTTCGGCGACTTCGGCGGCGGTGGCGGGGGAGGGGACTTCGGCGGCGGGGACTTCGGCGGAGGGTTCTGACCCCTCACCCCGGTCAGGGACACGGGCCCGGCGCAGCGCGCGCCGGGCCCGTGGACGTCGTACTCCGCTTAGGTGGGCCGTGCGTCAGAGGGATGCCGCAGCCGAGGCGATGGCCGAGGCGAACGTGGAGACCTCGGTGTAGACGCCGGGCGCGTTGGGCCGGGCGCAGCCGATGCCCCAGCTGACGATGCCGACCTGGATCCAGGCGTTGCTGGCGTCACGGCGGAACATCGGGCCGCCGGAGTCGCCCTGGCAGGTGTCGACACCGCCGGCCGTGTAGCCGGCGCAGATCTCCTCGCTCGCGATCAGACCGCTGTATCCGCTGTACGAACGGCAGGTCGCGTCACTCACGAACGGCACGGTGGCCTTGAGCAGGTAGCGCTGCTGGGCCCCGCCCTCGGTGGCCGCGCCCCAGCCGGCGACGGTGAAGGTGCCGGTGTTGTACTGCGTCGTGGTGGCGATCTTCAGCGTCGCCAGGTTGATGGGCGACGCGAGCTTGATGAGCGCCCAGTCCTTGCCGTTGCCGTTGTAGCCGGGAGCGCGGTAGACGTACGTGGAGCGGACCTGGACGCGGCCGGAGGTGGACTGGAGGTCCGCGACGCCGGCGGTGGCGGTGATGCTGGTGTTGGGTCCGGTGGCGCCCACGCAGTGGGCCGCCGTGAGCACGATCTGCTGGGTGTAGAGCGCGCCGCCACAGCCCATCGAGAGCCGGACCATGAACGGGAACTCGCCCTGCGCGGCGCGGGTTCCGCCGACGACGGGCGAGGGGGCGGCCTGCGCGGACGAGACGGGCTGAAGGCTGACGATCGCGAGGGCGGCGGCGCCGACGACCGCGCATCTCTTGAGCGCCGTGAGGAGTCTCTTCAACGTGATGCCTTCCGTGGGGGGTTGACCTGGGGTGTGGGACCGGTGGAACCGGAACACGGAATTGACGCGCGCATGACAACAGCGGCAACAAAGAAAGGCCCATTGCTGGCATGGGCAGGTCAAATCTGTTGCTGGATTATGAGAACGCCGCAAGCCTTCACACAAGGGGTGCGAATCAGCCAGGCTCACCCGGCCCGCGCGGCGAGGTCCTCGAGCGGCCCGCCACTGAGCCGGCACACCCTCCACTCGTCCAGGAACTCCGCCCCGAGGGACTTGTAGAACTCGATCGTCGGCTGGTTCCAGGCCAGCACCCACCACTCGAACCGCTCCCAGCCGTTGCGCGTACAGATCGCGGCGAGCTCGGCCAGCA
This sequence comes from Streptomyces sp. NPDC051315, assembly GCF_044455165.1. Classification (NCBI taxonomy): domain Bacteria; kingdom Bacillati; phylum Actinomycetota; class Actinomycetes; order Kitasatosporales; family Streptomycetaceae; genus Streptomyces; species Streptomyces sp. NPDC051315. Next base: position 225,566 of record NZ_JBITEN010000009.1, on the reverse strand, counting down.
ATGCCCTGCCGTGCCCCGCGCGTGCGGCCGGACGTACAGGTCCTCCAGATGCATGCCCCGCGTGCCGGTCCAGGTCGAGAACCGCGGGAACCACAGTGCGAACCCCACGCCGGCGCCGGTCTCGTCGTCCTCGGCGATCAGCACGTACGCCGCGGGACGCTCCCCGAACAGCGCCTCCCGGAGCTGCTCCTCGGTGGCCCGGGCCTGTTCCACGGCCCGTTCGTACTCGGCGAGTTCGCGGATCAGCGCACGGATGTCGGGGATGTCGCCCGGGGTTGCGGCTCGGATCATGCGGTGATCATGGGCCGGGGCACGCGGCGGTGTCCAACCCTTTCCACCCACCGGGACGCCCGCGTTCGGCGGTCGGGTCCACGGCGCGGACCGGAGCCGGAGACGATCCGGGTCGTCACCGGGGGCGCGGGCCGGCGGCGGAGGCCGGCCCGCGCCCTCAGCCCCTCGCCAGCTCCATCAGCCTCTCGAAGTCGATCGCCCCAGGATCCCCGTGCGTGTTCTCCGGTACGTGCATGTGCCCGCACACGCCCCGGAAGTCGTTCCACCGGGCTCCGCTCATCCGCTGCCCGCCTCCGTTGCCCGCGGACCGGGGGTAGGCCGGCCACAGGGCCGGACCGCGCAGGGGCACGCCGTGGTGGGTGTGGATCCAGGCCAGGAAGCGGGCGACACCGATCAGGGCCCAGTCGGGGGCCTTCGGCCAGTAGACGTGGGGCCGGCCGTTGGTCCGCCACTTGGTGTGGAGCTCGGGGTCGCAGGTGCCGACCAGTTCGACCTGGCAGACGTTCAGGGTGTTCGTCTCGACGCCGCCGGGCCTGTTGAGCAGGGCGCGCGAGGAGATGTCGATGTCGAAGTGCTGGTACCACTTCAGCTTCTTGGCGGCGAGGTCCGGCACCGCCGTCAGGTTCGGCGCGGAGGAACCGCCCCCGTAACCGGGGAGCGAGCGGCCCTCGGTGGTGTGCAGGACGACGACGTTGACCTCCATGCGGGCTCCGCCGAAGTCGTCCTGGTACCAGTGGTCGCGGTTCGCGCCCGGGTAGTGCTGTGGTCCTGTCCTGGTGCTCATGGCTCCTCCTGGCTCGGCGGTCGCCCAGCCGGGTCGGCGGGGGTGACCTGATGAACGAGTGACGCCGACGACCGTGTCGGCACGGGGGAGGGGCGCGGGAAGCACGGCCCGGACATGCCGAGCGCCCGCCCTCCCGGGGGGAGTGGAGGGCGGGCGTGCTCAGGGGCGGGGCGTCGGTGCTCCCCGGGCGTCAGGCGTTCCTGATCGCCGAGATGTCGAAGTTCAGCTTGATCTTGTCGGAGACCAGGACGCCGCCGGTCTCCAGCGCCGCGTTCCAGGTCAGACCCCACTCGGAGCGCAGGATCTCGGCCTTGCCCTCGAAACCGACGCGCTCGTTGCCGAACGGGTCCTTCGCGGAGCCGTTGAACTCCAGGTCGATGGTGAGCGGCTTGGTGACGCCGAGGATGGTCAGGTCGCCGGTGATGCGGTAGTCGTCGCCGCCGAGGGCCTGCGCGCCGGTCGAGCGGAACGTCATCGTCGGGAACTCCTCGGTCCTGAAGAAGTCGGCGCTCTTCAGATGGCCGTCACGGTCGGCGGACCCGGTGTCGATGCTGTCCATGGTGACGTCGAGGGTGGCGGTGGACCGCGACGGGTCGGTGCCGTCCAGGTGCAGCGCGCCGGTGAAGTCGTTGAACTTGCCCTTGACGTTGGTGACCATCGCGTGCCGGGCGACGAAGCCGATCGTCGAGTGTGCCGGGTCGATCGTGTAGTCACCGGTCAGCGCGGCGAGGTCCGGGTTCACGGTGGCGACGGCGACGGCCGTGGCGGACTCGGACTCGCTGTTCCTGCGGCCGAAGATGCCCATGACGTGCTCCTTGGGGACGGTGCCGGCGACGCTGTGGCTGACGTCGTCGACGAAAGGACTGATGAAGTTGAACGTTCAACTTGTCCAACGGGAACGACCGTAGACCTATTCCGTTCAACTTTCAACAGCCAGCGCTCCGTGTCGTCGGCGCTGCGCGGGGTCACTGGCCGCACGCTCCCCGGTGGGGGCTAGGCTCGTCGCGTCACCCGTCTGGAGGGCGCGCCACGCCGGTGGGTGTGAAGTGGATCTCACGCACTGTCTTTGTGTGACCTCTACAACCGCGACGCCCTCTGAGCAGTCGGAACGCCTGCATGCCCCCCTGGTTCTGTTCAGTGGTACCAGGAAAACGGGTCGGAGACTGTACGGAGTCGACGTCTCGCTTTCCTTGGCGGGCTTCGTAAGGTCACTACATGACCGTTTTGGAAGAGACGACGGGTGAGCCGACCGCGGAGCCTGCCGAGCCCACCGACGCGCGCGGGCGCGTCGCCGAGCTGCACGAGATCCGTGCGCAGGCGCTGGCGGGCCCGAGTGAGAAGGCGACCCAGGCGCAGCACGCCAAGGGCAAGCTGACCGCCCGGGAGCGCATCGAGCTGCTCCTGGACCCGGGGTCCTTCCAGGAGGTCGAGCAGCTGCGCCGGCACCGGGCGACCGGGTTCGGCCTGGAGGCCAAGAAGCCGTACACCGACGGTGTCGTCACCGGCTGGGGCACGGTGGAGGGCCGTACGGTCTTCGTCTACGCCCACGACTTCCGCATCTTCGGCGGCGCGCTGGGCGAGGCCCACGCCACGAAGATCCACAAGATCATGGACATGGCCATCGCGGCGGGTGCCCCGCTGGTCTCCCTCAACGACGGCGCAGGCGCCCGGATCCAGGAGGGCGTCTCCGCCCTCGCCGGCTACGGCGGCATCTTCCAGCGCAACACCAGGGCCTCGGGCGTCATCCCCCAGATCTCCGTGATGCTCGGCCCGTGCGCGGGCGGCGCGGCCTACAGCCCCGCCCTGACCGACTTCGTCTTCATGGTCCGCGAGACCTCGCAGATGTTCATCACCGGCCCCGACGTGGTCAAGGCCGTCACCGGTGAGGAGATCACCCAGAACGGGCTGGGCGGCGCCGACGTGCACGCCGAGACCTCCGGCGTCTGTCACTTCGCGTACGACGACGAGGAGACCTGCATCGCCGAGGTCCGCTACCTGCTCTCCCTCCTCCCGCAGAACAACCGCGAGAACCCGCCGCGCGTCGAGTGCGCCGACCCGGCCGACCGCCGCGGCGACGTCCTGCTCGACCTGGTCCCGGCGGACGGCAACCGTCCGTACGACATGGCCAAGGTGATCGAGGAGCTCGTCGACGACGGCGAGTACCTGGAGGTCCACGAGCGCTGGGCGCGCAACATCATCTGCGCGCTGGCCCGCCTCGACGGCCAGGTCGTCGGCATCGTCGCCAACCAGCCGCAGACGCTCGCCGGTGTCCTGGACATCGAGGCCAGCGAGAAGGCCGCGCGCTTCGTGCAGATGTGCGACGCCTTCAACATCCCGATCATCACCCTTCTGGACGTCCCCGGCTTCCTGCCCGGCGTCGACCAGGAGCACGGTGGGATCATCCGCCACGGCGCGAAGCTCCTCTACGCCTACTGCAACGCGACCGTGCCCCGGATCTCCCTGATCCTGCGCAAGGCGTACGGAGGTGCCTACATCGTCATGGACAGCCAGTCCATCGGTGCGGACCTCACCTACGCCTGGCCGACGAACGAGATCGCCGTCATGGGCGCCGAAGGCGCCGCCAACGTCATCTTCCGCCGACAGATCGCCGAGGCCGAGGACCCCGAGGCCATGCGGGCCCGCATGGTCAAGGAGTACAAGTCCGAGCTGATGCACCCGTACTACGCGGCCGAGCGCGGCCTGGTCGACGACGTCATCGACCCGGCCGAGACCCGCGAGGTCCTCATCAGGTCCCTGGCGATGCTGCAGAGCAAGCACGCCGACCTGCCCTCGCGCAAGCACGGCAACCCCCCGCAGTAACCCAGCGGACTTTCCGCGTCACCCCCGCGGAAACCTCTCTCACGGAGACTGACACCCATGGACACAGCTGACATCCGCGTCGAGAAGGGCCACGCCGAGCCCGAGGAAGTCGCCGCCATCACGGCGATCCTCCTGGCCCGCGCCGCCGCCCGGTCCTCCGAGCCCACTGCGGCCCACCGCGGCCGTGCCAGGGCCGGCTGGCGCCGCCTGGAGCGCGAGTCCGGCTTCCGGGCGCCCCACAGCTGGCGCTGAGCGCCCACCCCGTACACCGAAGGCCCCGACGCCCACCAGGGCGGCCGGGGCCTTCCGGCTTCCGCCCGGCTTTTCAGCTTCCGCCCGCCCCTTCCGGCTTCCGCCGGCCGGGGCGGGCGGCCGCACGGCGGGCGTACGGCCCCCCGCGCGCCCCCGGCCGGCGTGCCGGGCGGCCCGTCCCCGCGCCCGCCCGGCGCGTGTCCGAGCGGGACCGAGACGCCGGCGGACCGGTCACCGTCACCGCTCCCGGCGGACGACGGCCCTCCCCGCCCCGCCGGGGCGCCTGCCCAGGCGATTTGCGGCCACCCACAGCCACAGCCGTCACGTCGTCCGCCTCGCCCGGCAGGACCTCTCGGGCACGTCCGCCCACGTCAAGGGGGCGCCCTCTCCGACCGGAGAGGGCGCCCCCTTGACGTGCCGTCGCGCGGCAGCGTTACCGCAGGCGTGCCATCAGCGCGTGCTCCACCAGGGTGATCAGCGCGCTCTTCGCGTCCGCGCGGTGGCGGGCGTCGGTGGTGATGATCGGGGTGTCCGGGCCGATCTGCAGGGCCTCACGGACCTCGTCCGGCGAGTACGGCTGGTTGCCGTCGAAGCCGTTCAGGGCGATCACGAAGGGGAGACCGGAGTTCTCGAAGTAGTCGACCGCGGGGAAGCAGTCGGCGAGTCGGCGGGTGTCCACCAGGACGATCGCGCCGATCGCGCCGCGCACCAGGTCGTCCCACATGAACCAGAAGCGGTCCTGGCCGGGCGTACCGAAGAGGTACAGGATCAGGTCCTGGTCCAGCGTGATGCGGCCGAAGTCCATGGCGACCGTGGTGGTCGTCTTGTCTCCGGTGTGGGTGAGGTCGTCGATGCCCGCCGAAGCGGAAGTCATCACGGCCTCTGTGCGCAGCGGGTTGATCTCCGAAACGGCCCCGACGAACGTGGTCTTGCCCACGCCGAAGCCACCCGCCACCACGATCTTCGCCGAGGTGGTGGAGCGGGAAGGACCGCCGCTAGAGCTTGCGAAGTCCACTGAGCACCCTTTCGAGCAGTGTCACGTCTGGCTGGCCGCCGGCGTTCTCGTCGCCGCCGGGCTGATGGATGGCGACCAGTCCCGCCTCCGCCAAGTCGGCGACGAGGATCCTGGCCACGCCGAGAGGGATTGTCAGGAGGGCCGAGATCTCGGCTACCGACTTGATCTCACGGCAGAGGTTGCAGATCCGCTGATGCTCGGGCAGCTGCCCCTGCATCTGGTGCGGAGCCGCGGTGGTGTGCACCAGCGCCTCGATGGCGAGCTGGTACCGCGGGCGGGTCCGGCCGCCGGTCATGGCGTACGGACGCACCAAGGGGTTGTTCGACGCCCCGGCGGGCGCCGGCTCGGGGGCGCGCCGCTGCGGCTGCACGGGCTGGATGCGCGGCGCCTGCGGCTGGTCGTACGGCGACGGCCCCGGGCCCTGCGGGCTCTGCGGCGCGTACGGCTGACGCTGGCTCGGAGCGGAGGGGAAGTTGTAACGGTTCGGGTTCTGGGTCCCGTCGCCGTGACCCTGGGCAGGGCCGTACGGCCAGTGACCCGAATGGGAACCGCCTGGGGGTGTTGCCACTTTCTCTCCTCCTCCGACTGTGCCTGGCATCCACCACGTGGAAGCCGCGTCCCGAAACCCTACGGCCTCGGGACGCCAATACGCACCGTCCCGCTGTTAGTTGAGAAGGCTCCCTTGGAGCTCCGCACGAAGGTCGGGCGTCAGGACCGTACCGGCTCGGTCCACCAGAAGGGCCATCTCGTACCCAATGAGGCCGATGTCCGCCTCGGGGTGGGCGAGAACCGCGAGCGAGGAACCGTCGGAGATGGACATGATGAAGAGGAATCCCCGCTCCATCTCCACAACCGTCTGGTTCACGCTGCCGCCCTCGAAGATCCGGGAGGCGCCTGCCGTCAGTGACGTCAGACCGGAGGCGACGGCCGCGAGCTGGTCGGCGCGGTCGCGGGGGAAGCCTTCGGACATCGCCAGAAGGAGTCCGTCGGCGGAGACCACCACCGTGTGGGACACCCCCGGGGTGTTGTCCACGAAGTTGGTGATCAACCAGTTCAGGTTCTGTGCCGCCTGGCTCATCGGGCTCACACTAACGCTCCTGGTCGTAGGTGCTGTCAGGACCGAAGCCCTGGCCGTTCGTTTCACTGCCTGCGTTGCGTCCGCGCTGGACACCCCGACGCAGGTTGCTCAGCCTGCCTCGGACGTCCTCCGGGGCGCGGGAGACCTGTGGGCCTCCCTGGGGGGTGCTTTCGGCGGCACCCTCGACCAGATTGGCCTTGGGCACCCGCCGCGGCAGGCCGGAGGAGGTGACCCCGCCCGCCTTCGGCTTCCGGAGCTGCGCGGCCTGCTGCCAGCGCGCGTCGTTCGCCGAACGCCAGTCGCTGTTGCCGTTGCTCTCCGAAGAGGGAGCCGGCGCTTCCTGGTTCACGGGCCGCGAGCCGTTCGATCCGCTCGCCGCGGTGGATCCGCGACGGGGAAGCCCGGCTTCGGTCATGTCGTGGACGCCGGAGTGGGCCGGTCCCGGCCGGTCGAAGCCTACGCGGTCCTGCTCACTCGCGTCAGCGGCCTGCGCGGATTCCGCTTCCGGAGCGTACTGGTCCGGGTAGCCGTTCTGGTAGCCGCTCTGCTGCGGCCAGTCGTCCTGGTAGGACTGCTCCTCGTACGAGGGGAAGCCCTCCGGCGCGGACGCCTGGGCAGGGGCGCGCTCCTCCTGGGCCGGCTCCGCATACGCCGGGTCGGGGTAGCCGCCGTTCGACGTGAAGCCGCCGTTCTGCGCGGTGCCGTTCGACGTGAAGCCGCCGTTCTGCGCGGTGCCGTTCGACGCGGGGTACGGGTCCTCGTAGGCCGGGCGCTGCGGCTCCTCGTAGGCCGGGCGCTGCGGCTCCTCGTACGGCGTCCGCTGGTCGTACGCCGAGGGCTGCTCGGCATACCCGTTCGCGCCGCCGTCGTAGCCGTTCTGCGCGCCCGCGTAGCCGTTCTGGGAGGCGTCGTACGCCGACTGCTGCCGGGTCTGGTCGAAGCTCTCGCCGTACCCGGACGTCTCGGGGGACTCGTGCTGCGGCTGGTCGGGGGACTGGCCCTCCAGGGCCGCCCGGCGCTCCTCGCGCATCAGGGAGCGGCCCACGGGGTCCAGGTCGCGGAGGTCGTCGGGGACCTCGGTGTAGCGGCTGTCGTCGAAGCCGAGTTCGGCCGCCGTGCGCATCGGCTGCTGGTTGAAGTCCTCACCCTGGAACCGCTGCTCCGGGATGATCTGCGAGACGGTGAACTCGTCCCCGGCGGAGGCCTGTTCGCCGCCACCGCCGTGCGTGATCGCGTCCGGCAGCATGACCAGCGAGGTGGTGCCGGCCTGCTCGCCCGAGGGGCGCAGCTGGACGCGGATGCCGTGCCGGTCGGAGAGGCGGCCGACCACGAAGAGGCCCATGCGCTGGGAGATCGCGGCGTCCACGGTCGGCGGGTTGGCCAGCTTGTGGTTGATGTCCGCGAAGTCCTCGGCCGTCAGACCGATGCCCTTGTCGTGGATCTCGATCATCACGCGGCCGTCGGGGAGACGGGTCGCGGTGACGCGGACCTTGGTCTGCGGCGAGGAGAACGTGGTGGCGTTCTCCAGGAGCTCGGCGAGCAGGTGCACGAGGTCGGTCACGGCACGGCCGTGGATCTCGGCCTCCGGGACGCCCGACAGCTCGATGCGCTCGTACTGCTCCACCTCGGAGGAGGCGGCGCGCAGCACGTCCACCAGCGGGACCGGCTGGTCCCAGCGGCGGCCGGGCTCCTCGCCGGCGAGAACGAGGAGGTTCTCGCCGTTGCGGCGCATACGGGTCGCGAGGTGGTCCAGGCGGAAGAGGTTCTCCAGCTGGTCCGGGTCGGCCTCGTTGTTCTCCAGGTCGGTGATGAGGGTCAGCTGGCCCTCGATCAGCGACTGGTTGCGACGCGACAGGTTCGTGAAGATCGCGTTGATGTTGCCCCGCAGCAGGGCCTGCTCGGCGGCGAGCCGGACGGCCTCGCGGTGGACCTGGTCGAAGGCGCGGGCGACCTCGCCGATCTCGTCGGTGGTGTTGATCGGGATCGGGGCGACCCGGGTGTCGACGCGGCCGGGGTCGGTGCGCGAGAGCTGGTCGACCAGCATCGGCAGCCGCTGCTCGGCGATGCCGAAGGCGGCGTTGCGCAGCTGGCGCATGGACTGGCTCATCTGGCGCGCCATGAGGGAGGCGATGATGAAGGCGGTGAGCAGGGCGATGACGACGATGCCACCGTTGATGACGGCGTCGCGCTGGGCGTCGGAGGCGATCTGCCCGGCGTCGGTCACCGCCCGGTCGATCAGTTCCTTCTCGATCTGGCTGTAGCCCTCGAACTTCAGGGTCGCGGCCGTCATCCACGTGGAGGCGGTGATGCCCTGCTGGGCGAGGTCGGCGGGCGCCTGGCCGCTGCCGATCGCCTGGATCATCTTCTCCATCGTGGGCGGCGCGACGTACTCCTCGTCCGCGGCCTCCGCCTTCTCCTTGGCGTCGGCGGCGAGCTTGGCGCCCTCCTCGGTCTTCTGCTTCATGACCTCGGTGAGCCGCGCGGCGTCGTCGGTGGTGCCACCGGAGATGTACTCCTGGATGGCCACGTTCTCGAGGTAGGCGTAGGACGTGAAGGCGGTGAGCTGCTGCCGGTAGACCGCCTCGTCGGGGCTGGGCCGCACCAGCAGGTGCATGCCGATCGCGCGCTGCAGGGACTCGGCGCCCTTGGCGAGGGCGATGGCGTACACCGTGCGGCCGTACGCCGTGATGTTGCCGGTGCCCAGGCCGAGTTCGTTGGAGAACTCCATCAGCAGGTGCTCGACCGCGACGTAGCCCTCTTCGGTCTTCACCGGGTCCATGGCCTTGGTGTAGGCGGCCGCGCGGATCTGGGTGAGGGTCGGCTCGGCCTCCTCCACCAGGTTCAGCCGGCGCTCCAGGCCCTCCTTGTCGGGCATCCCGACGACTTCCTTGTGGAAGGCGGCGGCCTTCTCGTCGGTGAAGGCGCGGGCGTCCTTGACGGCCTCGTCGTCCTTCTTGTTCTGCAGCAGGGGCTGGGCGGAGACGTCACGCTCGTTGAGGAGGGCCTCGGCGTACTCGCCGGCGGCGGCCACGATCTTCGCGACCTTCTCGGCGTCGCGGGCCTCCTGCCAGGTGTCGATCGAGCTCTTCACCTGGAAGCCGCCCATGACCAGGCCGACCAGCACGGGTATGAGCAGGATCGCGTTCAGTCGGGTGGGCACGCGCCAGTTGCGCGGGGAGAGTCGGCCGCCGCTCTTGGCGGGTACGGCCGGCGGCTCCGAACCGGGCACAGGGGCGGGCGCCGCTCCGCGCGGCGGCGGGGTGAAGTTGCCCCGCGCCGCCGGCTCGGGACTTTTCTTGCTTCGCCTCACTCGACCAACAACCTCTCGGCGGTCGGCACCTACGTCGTGCCGCTGTGTCTCAGAGCCCACTCAGCCGTCGACCATGAGTACGTCATTGACTATTGGGCAGTTCAGGCATTCCAGCACGACGACCTGCGCTCTTCAAAACAGTGAGAAGCGCCGATTCCTCGTGATGTAAGCCCCAGATAAATCGGTCATAAAGAGCGAGCCCCGTCAAAAGACGGGGCCTTCGTGCGCGCAGCGAGACCAAGTGACCGCGACGCGTGGTGGTACCACCCGATTCCTCTGCCGAAACGTTATGAACACCGGAGCCGGCCGTGTCAAAGGCCACAGCCGGCTCCGGTACGCCTACGACCAACGCCGTAGGGCACGGGGTGCTCGAAAGTTACCGCAGACGTGCCATCAGCGCGTGCTCAACCAGCGTGATCAGCGCACTCTTGGCATCCGCCCGGTGCCGGGCGTCGGTCGTGATGATCGGGGTGTCCGGTCCGATCTGCAGTGCCTCGCGCACCTCTTCCGGCTGGTACGGCTGCTGTCCGTCGAAGCCGTTGAGGGCGACGACGAACGGCAGACCGCTGTTCTCGAAGTAGTCCACGGCCGGAAAGCAGTCGGCCAGGCGGCGGGTGTCCACCAGCACCACCGCGCCGATCGCGCCGCGCACCAGGTCGTCCCACATGAACCAGAACCGGTCCTGGCCGGGCGTACCGAACAGGTACAGGATCAGGTCCTGGTCCAGCGTGATGCGGCCGAAGTCCATGGCCACCGTGGTGGTGGTCTTGTCCCCGGTGTGGGTGAGGTCGTCGATGCCCGCGCTCGCGGACGTCATCACGGCCTCCGTGCGCAGCGGGTTGATCTCGGAGACGGCGCCCACGAACGTGGTCTTGCCCACGCCGAAGCCCCCCGCCACCACGATCTTCGCGGAGGTGGTGGCCCGCCCCCCGTCAGAGCTTGCGAAGTCCACTGAGCACCCTTTCGAGCAGCGTCACGTCCGGTGCGCCGCCGTTGTTCTCGTCGCCGCCCGGCTGGTGGATGGCCACCAGGCCGGCCTCGGCGAGGTCCGCGACGAGGATCCGCGCCACGCCCAGCGGCATGGCCAGGAGAGCCGATACCTCCGCCACCGACTTCACCTCGCGGCACAGGTGGCAGATGCGCTGGTGCTCGGGAAGGAGCCCCATGAGCGCTGCCGGGTCGGCCGTCGTGCTGATCAGTGCCTCGATGGCGAGCTGGTAGCGCGGCCGGGTCCGGCCGCCGGTCATCGCGTACGGACGCACCAGCGGCTGGTCGCCCTCATCCCCGTACGGCTCCGCGTACGGATCATGAGAGGCGGTGGGCGGGGTCATGGATCCTCCGGGCGGGACAGCATGTCTCGGTCAGTCGTGCCGTCCGTCGTGGCCGGTGGGGGGATTGTGTCGGCCGGACGGTGATTTCGTGAGGTGAGTGGTACCGAAGACGGTCAGTGGAGCAGACTGCCTTGGAGCTCGGCGCGCAGGTCGGGTGTGAGCACCGCGCCCGCGCGGTCGACCAGCAGCGCCATCTCGTAGCCGACCAGGCCGATGTCGCACTCGGGGTGCGCGAGAACGGCCAGGGAAGAGCCGTCCGAGACGGACATGAGGAAGAGAAAACCTCGCTCCATCTCGACGACCGTCTGGGCCACGTGGCCGCCCTCGAAGATCCGTGAGGCGCCGGCCGTCAGCGAGGTGAGCCCCGACGCGACGGCTGCCAACTGGTCGGCACGGTCACGCGGGAAGCCCTCGGACATCGCGAGCAGAAGCCCGTCGGCGGACACGACGACGGTGTGGGACACCCCGGGGGTGTTGTCCACGAAGTTGGTGATCAACCAGTTCAGATTCTGGGCGGCCTGGCTCATCTGGCTCAACTAACGCTCCTGCTGGTGAGTGGGGCTCGGGAAACTGCCGGTCTGGCCGTTGCCGGCCTGGCGACCCTGCGCGATGCCCCGACGAAGATTGGTCAGCCGTCCGCGTACGTCGTCAGGCGCACGCGAGACCTGCGGACCGCTTTGGTGCTGTTGCTGCTGAGCCGTGCCCGGGACGAGGTTCGCCCGGGGCACCCGGCGCGGCAGGCCGGACGTGGTGACGCCGCCCGCGGCCGGCTGACGGACGCGCTCGGCCTGCCGGACGAGCTCGTCGTTGGGCGAGGTGCGCCAGGCACCGCCCGCAGGACGCTGGGGAGCCGGGGCCTGCGGCTGCTGTTGCTGCGGCGCCGGAGCGGAGCTCTCGCCGTTTCCGCCGCCCTGCCCGTGGAACCAGTTCGTCTCCAGGGTGTCGTACAGAGGAGTACGGCCGTCACCCGGACCCGGGGCCGGCGGCAGGGCCCATCCGTCGCCCGGTCCCAGGGCGTCGTCGGGCCGCTGCGGGCCCCTGGTGTCGGGCTGGGGGCGCGGCGGGACCGGCTGCTGCGGGAGGCCGTAACCGTTGCCGCCGTTGGCCTGGGGGCGCTCGAACTGCCCCGTGGACTGCGGGTCCTGGTGGCCGGGCAGGGAATGCTGCCCGGTGGAGGAACCGTCGTAGCCGGGGGTGGAGAACTGACCGGTGGAGCCGTTGTCGTACGCCTGCGGAGCGGCGAACCGGCCCGGACCCGCCGGGTTGTTCTGGCCGCCCGGGGCGCCGAAGACGTCGGGGCGGACGTAACCGTCCTGCTGGCCGTTGCCGCCGGATGCCGGGAACTGGCCCGTGTCCTGGTTGCCGCCCACCGCCGGGAACCGGCCGGTGCCCTGGGCGCCGTCGAGACCGGGGCGCGTGAAGTCACCGGGGCCCTGGTGCTCCTCGATCCGGGGTATCTCCGCGGTCGAGCCGGGACCCTGCCGGTCGTCGATGCGAGGCATGCGGGAGGTCTGGGCGGCGTCCGGCTCCTCGTGGCCGCGCGGGGCGTCCATCGCGGCGCGGCCCACCGGCGGCTGGGCGTTGTCGCCGGCCCAGCTCGCGCCGCGCTGCTGCGGGGTGCCGCCGGGCAGTTCGGGGCGCGGGCCGCCGCGCGGCGGCAGCTGCGGCTGGCGGCCGCGGCCGCGGCCGCGGCCGCCCTGCTCGGACCGGTTGTCGTTCGGGCGCTGCGGCGCCTGTCGTCCGCCGCCGAACATGTCCTGACCCTGGCCCGGCGCACCGGGACCGGCCGTCTGCAGACCCTGCGGCGCGCCCGGCGCCTGCCCGCCGAAGCCGGCGCCCGCGCCGGCCGGAGCCGGGCGGCCCTGCTGCGGTGAGCCCGGACCCTGCGGTCCGCCGGGACGGCCACCGCCGTCACGGCCGGGCAGTGCGGCCCGCGGACCCTGGCCCGCGCCGAGCCGGCCGCCTCCGCCGGGGCCGGAGCCCAGGGCACCGCCGGCCGCCGGCGCACCGGCGCCGAGGGCACCGCCCTGCTGGCCGCTCTGACGACGGGCCGCGGCGGCACCGGCGGCGGCCTGCGCGGCGGCGGGACCGCCGGACGCGCCGCCCTGGCCGGGCTTGGGCTGCGGCTTCTTGCCGCCCTGGGCGACATCGACGGGCAGCATGACCAGCGCGGTCGTGCCACCGGAGTCGGACGGGCGCAGCTGGATGCGGATGCCGTGCCGCTGCGACAGACGACCGACCACGAAGAGGCCCATGCGGCGGGAGACGGAGACGTCCACGGTGGGCGGCGAGGCGAGCCGCTCGTTGATGGCGGCCAGGTCCTCGGGGGAGAGGCCGATGCCGGTGTCGTGGATCTCGATCAGGACGCGGCCGTCGGGCAGCGCGTGACCGGTGACCTTGACCTTGGTCTGCGGCGAGGAGAACGAGGTGGCGTTCTCCAGCAGCTCGGCGAGCAGGTGCACGAGGTCGTTGACGACCCGGCCGGCCACTTCGGTGGTCGGCACGGAGGCCAGCTCGATGCGCTCGTACTGCTCCACCTCGGACGCGGCGGCGCGGAGCACGTCGACCAGCGGGACCGGACGGGTCCAGCGGCGGCCGGGCTCCTCACCCGCGAGGACGAGGAGGTTCTCACCGTTACGGCGCATACGGGTCGCGAGGTGGTCGAGCTTGAACAGCGAGGACAGCTGGTCGGGGTCGGCCTCGCGGGACTCCAGTTCGGAGATCAGCGACAGCTGGCGCTGGATCAGACCCTGGGAGCGGCGCGAGAGGTTGGTGAACATCGCGTTGACGTTGCCCCGCAGCAGGGCCTGCTCGGCGGCGAGGCGGACCGCCTCGCGGTGCACGTCGTCGAAGGCCGCGGCCACCTGGCCGATCTCGTCCCGGGAGTGCACACCGACCGACTCCACGGACGTGTCGACGTCCTGCGGGTCGGACTCGGACAGCTGCTTGACCAGCTCGGGCAGCCGGTCCTGGGCGACCTTGGTGGCGGTCTCCTGCAGCCGGCGCAGCGAGCGGATCATGGACCGGGCGACGACGAACGCGCCGACCAGCGAGACACCGAGCACGAGCAGGATGAGCGCACCGGAGATGATCGCCTCGCGCTCCGACTCGGCGCGCAACTCACGGGCCTTCTGCTCCATGTCCTCGAGCAGCGTGGTCTCGATGTTGGTCATCTGCCGGATCTTGGTCGTACTGGCATCGAACCAGTCCTGGTACGACCGCTTGTCCAGCGAGGTGAGGCCGGTCGCCGAGCTCAGCGCACGGGTGGCGTAGGTGTCGGCGTCCTCGATGGTCGGGCTGCCCTGCTCGATGGGCTGCAGCAGCTCCTCGGCGCCCTCGTCGCCGTAGATGCTGCGGAAGCTGGCGAGCTCGGAGTCCTGGTTCTCCAGCGCGGCCTCGGCGTACTGCCGGTCGTTCTCGTAGAGCTTGCCGTAGGTGTCGTCGTTGACCGGCAGCGCGGCCGCGAGGGTCGCGCGCTGGACGGAGGCGTACTCCTTGGCGGCGGAGAAGGCGGCCAGCGCGCGGGTGCGCTGGATCATCTCCGGGTTGCTCGTGGCCTGCGCCATGTCCTGCGACAGGTCGAGCAGGTGGGTGATGAGGCGGTGGTAGGCCTCCACCGTCTGGGTGGAGTTGTCCTTCTCCGCGTAGGCCGTCTTGCGGATCTTGGCGAGGTTGCCGAGGTCGCTGAGGAGGCCGACGAGGCTGTCGCGGACGCCCTGGAGGTTGCCGTCCGTGCTGGAGGCGTCGATCTCCTCGGAGGCGTCGCTGAACGCGGACAGCGTCCGGTCGGTCTTCTCGCGGGCGCCCTTGACCGTGAAGTCCGTCGCCTTCGCGCCGTGCGCCAGCGGACCGGCGGACTTGTCGCGCTCGTCCTGGAGCGCGGCGGCCAGCTCGGTGGCCTGCTTGGTCATGTCCGTCAGCAGCTTCATGTTGTCGAGCTGCTGGATGTCGTCCATCGACTGGTTGATGCGCAGCGTGCCCAGGGTGGTGGCCGCGACCACGGGGAGCGTCAGCAGCGCGACCAGACGCGTGGAGATGCGCCAGTTGCGCAGGGCCACACGCGAGCCGGGGCCGGGGGGACCGGCCGGGGGCTTGACCGCCGGGGTGGAGGGCGGGGCGCTCGCCGAGGCGGACGTGCCGGGGCGCCCGGGGCGCTCACCGCCGTCGCCGGACGGGGTCGAACCCGGGTTCTGGGCGTG
The DNA here is from genome assembly GCF_044455165.1 of Streptomyces sp. NPDC051315. Classification (NCBI taxonomy): domain Bacteria; kingdom Bacillati; phylum Actinomycetota; class Actinomycetes; order Kitasatosporales; family Streptomycetaceae; genus Streptomyces; species Streptomyces sp. NPDC051315. The sequence goes on along the minus strand of NZ_JBITEN010000009.1, from coordinate 210,486 downwards.
CTGGGGCGAGGAACCACGGTCGGTCCCGCCGTGCGGCTCCGGCTCGGCCGAAGCACTGCCATCCCTCTTGAAACGTCCCTGCACTAGCGTCGCAACCTCTGGACCAGGCGTCCTTCCGGGTGAACGGAAGGACGGTGTCGGCGTCTTGAGGGGCGTCCTGAATACGCCCTTCGAGTCGTGAGTGACCGGCGCTGGTTCCCCCTATCTCGCCGCCACTCGGCGCTGCTGTGCGCCCCCTGCGCGCCGGCTCGATCCTGCGGCGGTCCGTGGAATTCCAGCACAGTGCAGGATCTCCAACAAGGTGTGTTGGCCGGGCTGTGACATCCGTGACACCGCGTGAGGGGTGGATTACCGGTCGTACAAAGTGATCTAGAGCAAAGCGGACATACCGGGGTGAAGCCCTAGGGGGTGTCGGGTGTCCCAGTCGCCATGATCAGGAGCGGAATGAGGGCTTCAGGTGGCCAATGTCCGTTTCATGGCGGTCGGATCAGGGCCTGAATTGACCGGTTTGGGCGTGGATTCGTGAGCAAACTCACATGCCGATCATGAGACCTTCACGCGTTCACCGGGAATCGCGTGTTTAGCCTGACGCTTTACAGGAATGGCAAATCCGACAAGCCGCGCCTGAGCGGCGGGCCGTCCCGGCTCGCCCGGCGCCCGGACAGGACAGGGCTCAGTACAACAGTGAAGACGACGATGACGATGTTCCACAAGATCGCCAACCCGCGACGCACGACGCTGGCCCACCTCAAGGGCGCCGACGAAGTGCAGCTCCCGGAACAGCAGGAGCACTCCGTCGACCTGCCGGCCCAGACCGCCAACCCCAAGCGCACCATCCTCACCGAGATCCCCGTGGCGGCCTCCGCCGCCGCCTCCTCCGCGGAGTAGTACGGGTACCGGCCGCCGCATGCTCAAGGCGGCCACCACGGATGTCAAGGGCGTCCCCGGCCGGGGACGCCCTTCCGCGTTAGCCTGGAGCGTCAGACTCCCGCCAGCTCAGCAAGGGGCCAACCAACCCGTGCGCATCGCCAGGTTCTCCATCGACGGGAACGTCGCCTTCGGCGCGGTCGAGGGCGACAAGCCGGACGAGCTCGTCCTCGACATCATCAAGGGCATCCCGTTCGCGGAACACGAGCTCTCCGGCACGAAGGTGCCGCTGAGCAAGGTCCGGCTGCTCCCGCCCGTGCTCCCCAACAAGGTCGTGGCCTTCGGGCGCAACTACGCCGAGCACGCGCGCGAACTCGGCAACGAGGTGCCCGACGCCCCGTTCGCCTTCTTCAAGCCGTCGACCTCCGTGATCGGCCCCGGGGACGACATCCAGTACCCGTCCTTCTCCGAGGAACTCCACCACGAGGCCGAGCTCGCCGTGGTCATCGGCCGCATGTGCCGCGAGGTCCCGCGCGAGCGCGTCAAGGACGTGATCCTCGGCTACACCTGCGCCAACGACATCACCGCGCGGGACGTCCAGCGGCGCGAGAAGCAGTGGGCGAGGGCCAAGGGCTTCGACTCGTCCTGCCCGCTCGGGCCCTGGGTGGAGACCGACCTCGACCCCGGCGACCTCACCATCCAGCTGACGGTCAACGGGCAGCAGCGGCAGCTCGGCCGCACCAGCGAGATGATCCACTCCATCGAGGATCTGATCGTCAACATCACCGAGGCCATGACGCTGCTCCCCGGCGACGTCATCCTCACGGGCACCCCGGCAGGGGTCGGCCCCCTCGCTGTCGGCGACGAGGTCTCCGTCAGCATCGAAGGCATCGGCACTCTCACCAACAAGGTTGTCAAGCGTGGCTAGCGCACCCGGCTCCCCCGTACGCGTCCGTTTCTGCCCCTCGCCCACCGGTAACCCCCATGTGGGCCTGGTCCGCACCGCCCTGTTCAACTGGGCGTTCGCCCGGCACCACGGCGGCACCCTGGTCTTCCGCATCGAGGACACCGACGCGGCCCGCGACTCCGAGGAGTCCTACGAGCAGCTCCTGGACTCGATGCGCTGGCTGGGCTTCGACTGGGACGAGGGCCCCGAGATCGGCGGCCCGCACGCGCCGTACCGCCAGTCGCAGCGCATGGACCTCTACAAGGACGTCGCGCAGAAGCTGCTGGACGCCGGTCACGCGTACCACTGCTACTGCTCCCAGGAGGAGCTGGACACCCGCCGCGAGGCCGCCCGCGCCGCCGGCAAGCCCTCCGGCTACGACGGTCACTGCCGCGACCTGAGCGCCGAGCAGGTCGAGGAGTACACGGCCCAGGGCCGCACCCCGATCGTCCGCTTCCGGATGCCCGACGAGACGATCACCTTCACCGACCTGGTCCGCGGCGAGCTGACCTTCACCCCGGAGAACGTCCCGGACTACGGCATCGTCCGCGCCAACGGCGCCCCCCTCTACACGCTCGTCAACCCGGTCGACGACGCCCTGATGGAGATCACCCACGTCCTGCGCGGCGAGGACCTGCTCTCCTCCACGCCCCGCCAGATCGCCCTGTACAAGGCGCTGATCGAGCTGGGCGTCGCGAAGGGGATCCCGTCCTTCGGCCACCTGCCGTACGTGATGGGCGAGGGAAACAAGAAGCTCTCCAAGCGCGACCCGCAGTCCTCACTCAACCTCTACCGCGAGCGCGGCTTCCTGCCCGAGGGCCTGCTCAACTACCTCTCCCTCCTGGGCTGGTCGCTCTCCGCCGACCAGGACATCTTCACCACGGACGAGATGGTCGCGGCCTTCGACATCAAGGACGTCAACCCCAACCCGGCCCGCTTCGACCTGAAGAAGTGCGAGGCCATCAACGGCGACCACATCCGCCTGCTGGACGTGAAGGACTTCACGGAGCGCTGCCGCCCGTGGCTGAAGGCCCCGTTCGCCCCCTGGGCGCCGGAGGACTTCGACGAGGCCAGGTGGCAGGCGATCGCCCCGCACGCCCAGACCCGCCTGAAGGTCCTGTCGGAGATCACCGACAACGTCGACTTCCTGTTCCTGCCCGAGCCGGTCTTCGACGAGCCGAGCTGGACGAAGGCGATGAAGGAGGGCAGCGACGCCCTGCTGCGCACGGCCCGCGAGAAGCTGGAGGCGGCCGACTGGACGTCCCCCGAGTCCCTCAAGGAGGCCGTCCTGGCCGCCGGCGAGGCCCACGGCCTCAAGCTCGGCAAGGCCCAGGCCCCGGTCCGCGTCGCCGTCACCGGCCGCACGGTCGGGCTGCCCCTCTTCGAGTCCCTGGAGATCCTGGGCAAGGAGAAGGCGCTGACCCGCGTCGACGCGGCCCTGACCAGGCTGGCGGCGTAGGAGCGGCGTACGCGCGAGGGGCGGCAACCGGGTCACCGGCTGCCGCCCCTCGGCGTTCGTGCAGAGCGCGTCGCGGGACACCGCCCCCGGTCAGGGCGGTCGGCGCGCCGGTTCCCGCCGCGCCGCTCCCAGCCGTCGCGAACGCCGGACGCGCTCCCCGTTCGGGCGTTACCGTCGGATCATGAGCATTCGCGCCGTGGTCTGGGACGTGGACGACACCCTCTTCGACTACACGACCGCGGACCGCGAGGGCATGCGCTGCCATCTCGCGGCCGAGGGCCTCCTCGACGAGTACTCCACGCCGGAGCAGGCCCTCGTCCGGTGGCGGGAGGTCACCGACCAGCAGTGGGCGCGCTTCGCCGCCGGCGAGACCACCTTCCAGGGCCAGCGCCGCGACCGCGTACGGGTCTTCCTGGGCCGGGAGATGACCGACGCGGAGGCCGACGACTGGTTCCGGCGCTACATCGGCCACTACGAGGCCGCCTGGGCCCTCTTCCCCGATGTCCTGCCCGTCCTCGACGCCCTCGCCGCCAGCCACCGGCACGCGGTGCTCTCCAACTCCAGCATCGAGGTCCAGGACCGCAAGCTGCGCGTCCTCGGCGTGCACGACCGCTTCGAGGTCATCCTGTGCGCCGCCGAGCTCGGCGTCTCCAAACCGGCGGCCGCCGCCTTCCTCGCGGCCTGCGAGGCACTCTCCCTGCCCCCGCACCAGGTGGCGTACGTCGGCGACCACCCGGAGATCGACGGACAGGGCGCCGCGGACGCCGGGCTGCTCTCCGTCTGGATCGACCGCTGCGGCGGCACGGCCACCGTGGAGCTGCCCTCCGGGCGGCACCGGATCGCCACCCTCGCCGAACTGCCCGCGATCCTCGGCGCGGATACCCGTTTTGGAGCGCAGTCCACCTTCGGGTAATGTTCTTCCTGCGCCGCCGGGGAGCGGGCCGAGAGGCCGGAACCCGGAGGAGCAAGCTAGAACAAAATCCCCTCCGGGGCTTGCGTTCCAGTGGCCTATGGTGTAATTGGCAGCACGACTGATTCTGGTTCAGTTAGTCTTGGTTCGAGTCCAGGTAGGCCAGCTCGCAGAGCTCATCTGCACCCGCGGATCACATCCGCAAGCCCCCGTTGTGTAGCGGCCTAGCACGCTGCCCTCTCAAGGCAGTAGCGCCGGTTCGAATCCGGTCGGGGGTACTGGTTCCGATCATCTCGGAATCGCTAGGGCCCCCGTTGTGTAGCGGCCTAGCACGCCGCCCTCTCAAGGCGGTAGCGCCGGTTCGAATCCGGTCGGGGGTACTGACTGGTCTAAACCACATTGGTCTATGGTGTAATTGGCAGCACGACTGATTCTGGTTCAGTTAGTCTTGGTTCGAGTCCAGGTAGACCAGCTCGGACCTGCGGAAACGCAGAGTCCACGCCCCCGTTGTGTAGCGGCCTAGCACGCCGCCCTCTCAAGGCGGTAGCGCCGGTTCGAATCCGGTCGGGGGTACGCAGTCCGAAGGGGCTTCCACTCAGGTGGGAGCCCCTTCGGCGTCTTCGCCGCCGCTCGTCCGACGGCCCCGCTCACACGATGCCGTACCGGCGTGCCGACTCCTCCTCCTGCGCCAGCCGGTGCAGCGCCTTCAGGACCGGCTCGAACAGCACCGCCGCCGCGACCGCCGTCTCGACCCTTTCCTCCTCCGAGGCGTGCGTCTCCAGGAAGTCGAGATCGCGGACGGCGACCTGGTGCATCAACTCCGCGTAGGGAGCGAGCAGTTGGGCGTCCCACGGGTAACCGAGCCGGATCAGCGTGGCCACCGCCACCACCAGCGAACGGTGCACCGGGGACAGGGGCGCGAGCTCCCGCGCCGTCTCCCAGCCCAGCCGCTCCAGCAGGGTGTCCACCTCGCGCCGGGCGGCGAGCACCGCCGGATCCTCCTCGTCGGGCTCCGCGTCCTGCGGCAGCGCCCACAGGGCCGCGCCCAGCCGGATCGTGCGGCCCAGCGACTCGTCGTCGACGTGCCCCAGCACCTCCCGGGCGGTCGCCACCGGCACCCGCCCCACCTGGATCAGGGCCCGCACCAGCCGCAGCCGGCGCAGATGTCCCTCGTCGTACTCGGCGGTCGTGGCGTTGACCTGGCGGCCGGGGCGCAACAGGCCCTCGCGCAGGTAGTACTTGATCGTCGCGGTGGACACACCGCTGCGCTTGCTCAGTTCGGCCAGCCGCATCTCTTGCGCCCTTTCTTGGACAACGGCACTATCCAAATATGGCAGCGAAACGCATCGGCGCGCGTCGCACCACCGCCGACGCCCAGGGTGACGTGGTCGTCCTGCTGATCGGCATGCGGATCAACCGCTTCCGGGCGGTGCACCAGTGGCTGCCGGTCATGCTGGCGATGTTGCGCATGCTGGCCGAGCTGAAGAAGCAGCCGGAGCGCGGACTGCTCTCCCGGGTCCTGCTGACGGCTTCCCCGCGGACGTACTACGTCGTCCAGTACTGGGAGTCGAAGGAGAAGCTGTACGCGTACGCGAGCGCGCCGGACGCCGTCCACCACGCGGTGTGGGCGCGGATCAACCGCATGGAGCGGGACGGGAAGGTGCGCGGACACGTGGGGATCTGGCACGAGGCGTACGTCGTGCCCGAGGGGTCCTACGAGGCGATCTACGGGGACATGCCGGCCTTCGGGCTCGCCGCCGGGCACGGACAGGTGCCGTTGGAGGAGCGGGGCCGCCGTGCCGGGGACCGTTTCTCCTGGCGCTCCTGACGGAGATCGCGTCCCCGCCGTCCAGGACCTGCCGCGGCGTTGAGGCCGGTCCTTTCCCGACGGGGTACGACGTCCTGCGGGCGTCAGCCGGTGCGGCGCAGGGCCTCCGAGAGGCGGGCCGCCGCGTCGATGACCGCCTGGGCGTGCATACGGCCCGGGTGGCGGGTCAGGCGCTCGATGGGACCGGAGACCGAGACGGCGGCCACCACGCGGTTCGAGGGGCCGCGCACGGGCGCGGAGACGGACGCGACGCCCGGCTCGCGCTCGCCGATGGACTGGGCCCATCCCCGGCGCCGCACGCCCGACAGGGCCGTCGCCGTGAAACGGGCGCCCTGGAGGCCGCGGTGGAGGCGCTCGGGCTCCTCCCAGGCCATGAGGATCTGGGCCGACGAACCGGCCTTCATCGTGAGCGTCGAGCCGACCGGGACCGTGTCCCGAAGGCCGGACAGCCGCTCCGCCGCGGCGACGCAGATGCGCATGTCGCCCTGGCGGCGGTAGAGCTGCGCGCTCTCGCCCGTGACGTCCCGGAGGTGGGTGAGCACCGGGCCGGCGGTCGCGAGGAGGCGGTCCTCGCCCGCCGCCGCGGCCAGTTCCGCCAGACGCGGGCCGAGGATGAAACGGCCCTGCATGTCGCGCGCCACCATACGGTGGTGTTCCAGAGCCACGGCCAGCCGGTGAGCCGTGGGTCGTGCCAGTCCGGTCGCCGCGACCAAGCCCGCGAGGGTGGCCGGACCGGACTCCAGAGCGCTCAGGACAAGGGCTGCCTTGTCCAGAACGCCGACGCCGCTACTGTTGTCCATGAAACGATATTCCCGTCTCACTCTGTGAAACGCAAGTTCATTTTTCCGTGAGACGCGCAACCCTTGGATGCACACGGCCCGAAGACCAACGGGCTTGGCGGCGGGTGCCCGGGACCAGGGGCGAGGGCGCCGCTCCACAAGATCTCTAGTTGGGCCGGAGCGTTTTCACCGGCCGGAGGGAAAGCGATGGGTAGGACACTCGCGGAGAAGGTCTGGGACGACCACGTCGTCCGGCGCGCCGAGGGCGAGCCCGACCTCCTCTTCATCGATCTGCACCTGCTGCACGAGGTGACCAGCCCGCAGGCCTTCGACGGCCTCCGCAAGAGCGGCCGCCAGGTGCGCCGACTCGACCTCACCATCGCGACCGAGGACCACAACACCCCGACCCTCGACATCGACAAGCCCATCGCGGACCCGGTCTCCCGAGTCCAGCTGGAGACGCTGCGCAAGAACTGCGCCGAGTTCGGCGTGCGCCTGCACCCGCTCGGCGACGTCGAGCAGGGCGTGGTGCACGTCGTGGGCCCGCAGCTGGGTCTGACCCAGCCGGGCATGACCGTCGTCTGCGGTGACTCGCACACCTCCACGCACGGCGCCTTCGGCGGCCTGGCCTTCGGCATCGGCACCTCGCAGGTCGAGCACGTGCTGGCCACCCAGACCCTGCCGATGACCCGCCCCAAGACCATGGCGATCACGGTCGACGGTGAACTGCCCGAGGGCGTCACCGCCAAGGACCTGATCCTGGCGATCATCGCCCGGATCGGCACCGGCGGCGGCCAGGGCTACGTCCTGGAGTACCGCGGCTCCGCCATCGAGCAGCTCTCGATGGAGGCCCGGATGACCATCTGCAACATGTCGATCGAAGCGGGCGCCCGCGCGGGCATGATCGCCCCCGACGAGACGACCTTCGAGTACCTCAAGGGCCGCCCGCACGCCCCGAAGGGCGAGGACTGGGACGCGGCCGTCGCGTACTGGAAGACGTTGAAGACGGACGAGGACGCCGAGTTCGACGCCGAGGTCGTCATCGAGGCCGCCGAACTGTCGCCGTTCGTCACCTGGGGCACCAACCCGGGCCAGGGCGCGCCGCTTTCGGCGAACGTCCCCGACCCTGCTTCGTACGAAGACGCTTCGGAGCGCCTCGCCGCCGAAAAGGCCCTGGAGTACATGGGGTTGGAGGCCGGACAGCCGCTGCGCTCCATCAAGGTGGACACCGTCTTCGTAGGCTCCTGCACCAACGGCCGCATCGAGGACCTGCGCGCCGCCGCCGAGCTGATCAAGGGCCGCAAAGTCGCCGACGGCGTACGGATGCTGGTCGTCCCGGGCTCCGCGCGCGTCGGTCTGCAGGCCGTCTCCGAGGGTCTGGACGTCGTCTTCAAGGAGGCCGGCGCCGAGTGGCGGCACGCGGGCTGCTCGATGTGCCTGGGCATGAACCCCGACCAGCTGGCGCCCGGTGAGCGCTCCGCGTCCACCTCCAACCGCAACTTCGAGGGCCGGCAGGGCAAGGGCGGTCGTACGCACCTGGTGTCGCCGCAGGTCGCGGCGGCCACCGCGGTCCTGGGCCACCTGGCCTCCCCGGCCGACCTGTCCGACGCCGAGACCCGTACGCCCGCTGGAGTCTGATCAGCCATGGAAGCATTCACCACGCACACCGGCCGGGCCGTCCCGCTGCGCCGCTCCAACGTCGACACCGACCAGATCATCCCTGCTCACTGGCTCAAGAAGGTGACGCGGGACGGCTTCGAGGACGGGCTGTTCGAGGCCTGGCGCAAGGACCCGGAGTTCGTCCTCAACCGTCCCGAGCGGCAGGGTGCGACCGTGCTGGTCGCGGGCCCCGACTTCGGCACCGGTTCCTCCCGGGAGCACGCCGTCTGGGCGCTGCAGAACTACGGCTTCAAGGCCGTGATCTCCTCCCGCTTCGCCGACATCTTCCGCGGCAACTCGCTGAAGAACGGCCTGCTCACGGTGGTCCTCGAGCAGAAGATCGTGGACGCGCTCTGGGAGCTCGTCGAGAAGGACGCGACTGCTGAGGTCACTGTGGACCTGGAGGCGCGTGAGGTGCGCGCCGAGGGGATCACCGCCCCCTTCGAGCTGGACGAGAACTCCCGCTGGCGGCTGCTGAACGGGCTGGACGACATCTCCATCACACTCCAGAACGAGGCCGACATCGCCGCCTACGAGGCCAAGCGCCCGTCCTACAAGCCGCGGACGCTCCAGAGCTGATCCCTGGCTGAGCAGGTCGAGTTTCGGCCACCGCGACACCCCCTCCGTACCCCCGATCGGACCGATCGGGGGTACGGCCGTTTCTGCACCCGTTCGGCCCCCCCGGTCCTCACTCTTCCTCCCAACTTCCCACGTTAGGGCGGTGGTTGCCGGGGTACGCGCCCTCCGTGGACACGGCTTCCGGCAGTGTCCAAACGGCCGTTTGAGGCGGCAGTTGCCCCCTGGGCGGGCGACAACTCGCCCCAGATGGCACAATCTGTGCATGGAACACGACGGCCAACTCGAGCTCTATACGGCGGTCGCGAACCAGCTCAAGGAAGCGCACGCAAGGGTGCGCGCACTGCAAGTCCCGGAGGGCGTACGGATGGCGCTGACCCGGAAGCTGCTGGTCATTACGGCCGCGGCCAAGCACGATCCCGCCGGTGCGACAAGGCGGCTGGAGCGGTTCATGGCGGACCTCGACAAGGGGCGAATGCCCGAAGAGGAGCGCTGATCGCCTCCTGAGCAGCCGAGTTCGTTGCGGCACAAGGGTGATTAGCCCGTTTCGTGTTTGATTTGCGGTATATATCTGCCTAACGTGCGAAAAAGCTTGAACACTTTCGTTCTGGCGATGTCTCCGAAGGGGAAGACGTGAACAAGGCGCAGCTCGTAGAAGCGATTGCCGACAAGCTGGGCGGCCGCCAGCAGGCCGCCGACGCGGTCGACGCGGTCCTGGACGCCATCGTCCGCGCGACCGTCGCGGGGGAGAGGGTCTCGGTCACCGGCTTCGGTTCGTTCGAGAAGGTCGACCGTCCGGCGCGTTACGCCCGTAACCCCCAGACGGGCGAGCGGGTTCGGGTCAAGAAGACGTCCGTGCCGCGCTTCCGCGCAGGTCAGGGCTTCAAGGACCTGGTCAGCGGCTCGAAGAAGCTGCCGCGCGGCGGCGAGGTCGCCGTCAAGAAGGCCCCCAAGGGCAGCCTGACCGGTGGTGCCACCGCGACGGTCAAGAAGGCCGCCGCGAAGAAGGCCACCACCAAGACCGCCGCCGCGAAGAAGACCACCCCGGCGAAGAAGACGACGGCCGCCGCGAAGAAGACCACGGCCACCGCCAAGAAGACGACCGCCAAGAAGTCGACCACCAAGACGGCGGCGGCCGCCAAGAAGACCACCACCGCGAAGACGGCCGCGGCCAAGAAGACCACGGCCAAGAAGGCCCCGGCGAAGAAGGCGACGGCCAAGAAGGCCCCCGCCAAGAAGTCGACCGCGCGCAAGACCACCGCCAAGAAGACCACCGCCCGCTAGGCGTCAGGGGTCAGGGGCACTCACGCGCCGGGCCGGACTCCCTCTCGGAGTCCGGCCCGCGGCGTGTCCGGGGCCGGTTTCCCGGCCCTGTTCCGGGCCTCTTCGAGCTGTTTCCCGGGCCTGCCGCCCGGTCCCGGTCCGGGATGCGCGCCTCAGAAGGTGTGCAGGGTCACCAGGGTGATGCGCCGCGCGTCCCCCTCGCCCTCGACCTCGATCCGCACCCGCTGCCCGGGCCGCAGCAGCCGCAGCCCGCCCGCGTCGAAGGCCGGCGCGTCGAAGGGCACCGGGGTGCCGTCGTCCAGCAGCACCTGTCCGCTGCGGGTGTCGGGGTCGTACGTGTACGCGGTGGCCTGCATGCCCGGCAGCCTACTGCCCCGCGATCAGCAGGCGCGCGGCCGCCGCGGCCGTCCGGGGCCCCACGCCCAGTGCCAGAGCCGCCCGCAGGTCCTCGCCGGTGTCCACGTCCTGTCGTACGGAATCCACCGCGGCGAGGCGGAGTTCCGCCGCTCCGGAGGCCCGGTGGCGGGCGCGGGAATCGGTGCCGAATGCGGGAAGCAATTCATGGCCGGGAGCCACCGCGAGAAGGGTCGTGCCGATTCCGGCCGCGTCGGGAAGAAAAGCCCGCGTGAATTCCGCGGCCGCGTCCAGGACGCGGGCCAATTCCGGGGGACGCAGCGCCGGGAGATCGGCGTTCAGGGCGGCGAGCGCGCCGTCGGGGCGGGTGGAGCGCACGACGGCCTCCGCGTGCGCGAGAGCGGAGTTCAGGCCGGAGCCCGGCTCGTCGGGGACGATGCGGGCGCCCAGCGCCGCGAGCTCCCGACCGGCCAGGACGTCGTCCGTGACCACCGCCACATCCCGCACCGCGGGGCAGGCCAGGGCGGCGGCGACCGTGTCCTGGGCGAAGGCGAGGGCGAGTCCGGGCCGCAGCCCGTCGGCCGCGGTGTCCGCGAGCCTGCTCTTGGCCAGCGCCAAGGGCTTCACGGGGATGACCAAGCTCCACTGCACCGGTGTACCGTCCCTCTCTTGTCGCGGCCATTGTCACCCGGCTCCTCCGGCGGTCCCTCGATCGGGGCGTACGGTGTTCTCGACAGACCGGCGGCCCGGGGCGACACTTGTGCGGCCCCAGGCCCCGGAAGGAAGTCAGGGAAGTCCTAGAGGAAGGTGTCCGCGTGCCCCGCCGCAGAATCGGCTTCTGGTACCGCTTCGCTGCGGTCCTCTGCAAACCGCCGCTGGTGGTTCTGATCAAGCGGGACTGGCGAGGAATGGAGCACATTCCGGCCGAGGGCGGATTTATCACCGCGGTGAACCACAATTCGCACATCGACCCCTTCGCTTACGCGCACTATCAGTACAACACGGGGCGAGTGCCACGATTCCTGGCGAAGAGCGCACTTTTCAACAAGGGATTCGTCGGCGCCGCGATGCGCGGCACCGGGCAGATCCCCGTCTACCGCGAGAGCACCGACGCGCTCAGCGCCTTCCGGGCCGCGATCGACGCCGTGGAGCGCGGCGAGTGCGTCGCGTTCTACCCCGAGGGCACCCTCACCCGCGACCCGGACGGCTGGCCGATGACCGCCAAGACCGGTGCCGCACGCGTCGCCCTGCAGACCAAGTGCCCGGTGATCCCGATCGCGCAGTGGGGCGCCAACGAGGTGCTGCCGCCGTACGCGAAGAAGCCGCACCTCTTCCCGCGCAAGACCCACCGCGTGCTCGCCGGTCCGCCCGTGGACCTCACGCGGTTCTACGACAAGGAGATGACTCCCGAGCTGCTGAAGGAGGCGACGGAGGTCATCATGGCCGCCATCACCCGCCAGCTGGAGGAGATCCGCGGGCAGAAGGCGCCGGTGACGCCGTACGACCCGCGCCTGGAGCGGATCGAGCAGCGGCGCCGGACCGAGGCGCAGACACGGACGCGGTCCCAGGCGCGGACCCAGGGGAAGCAGGCAGAAGGGCAGGGCACGTGAGCAAGCCGGTCAAGGCGGCGGTCCTCAGCGCCGGTTCGTGGGGCACGGCCTTCGCGATGGTGCTCGCCGACGCCGGGTGCGAGGTCACCCTGTGGGCCCGCCGGGCCGAGGTCGCGGAAGCGATCAACTCCACTCGGACGAACCCCGACTACCTGCCCGGTGTCGAGCTGCCGGAGAACGCGCGGGCCACCACGGACGCGGCCGAGGCCGCCGAGGGCGCCGACTTCACGGTCCTGTCCGTGCCCTCCCAGACCCTGCGGGCCAACCTCGCCGCGTGGGCCCCGCTGCTGGCGCCCCACACGGTCCTCGTCTCCCTGATGAAGGGCGTCGAACTCGGTACGACCATGCGGATGAGCGAGGTCATCGAGGACGTGGCCAAGGTCCGTGCGGACCGCGTCGCCGTGGTCACCGGGCCCAACCTGGCCCGGGAGATCGCCGCCCGGATGCCGGCCGCCGCCGTGGTCGCCTGCACCGACGAGCGGGTCGCCCAGCGACTGCAGACCGCCTGCCACACGCCGTACTTCCGCCCGTACACCAACACCGACGTGGTGGGATGCGAGCTGGGCGGCGCCGTGAAGAACGTCATCGGGCTCGCCGTCGGCATCGCGGACGGCATGGGCCTCGGGGACAACGCCAAGGGCTCGCTGATCACCCGCGGCCTCGCCGAGACCACCCGCCTCGGCCTGGCCATGGGCGCCGACCCGCTCACCTTCTCCGGACTCGCGGGCCTGGGCGACCTGGTGGCCACCTGCTCCTCGCCCCTGTCCCGCAACCACACCTTCGGCACGAACCTGGGCAAGGGCATGACCCTGCAGGAGACCATCGCGGTCACCAGGCAGACCGCCGAAGGAGTCAAGTCCTGTGAGTCGGTGCTGGATCTGGCCCGCCGGCACGGCGTCGACATGCCCATCACCGAGACGGTCGTCGGCATCGTGCACGAAGGCAAGCCGCCGGTGGTGGCGTTGAAGGAGCTGATGTCGCGCAGCGCGAAGCCCGAGCGACGCTGAGCGACGCCCCGAGCCGACGCTGTATCCGGGCCCTACCACCGGGTACTCTCAAGCCGATATGAGCACCGAGAACCTCCCCCAGAGCCCTGAGCAGCCGTCTCGCAAGCCGCGTGTGGCCGTCGTGTTCGGCGGCCGCAGCTCCGAACACGGGATCTCCGTGGTCACCGCCGGCGCCGTCCTCAAGGCCATCGACCGGACGAAGTACGAGGTCCTGCCGATCGGCATCAACCGGGAAGGCCGTTGGTTCCTCACCGCGGACGCGCCGGAGCGCATGGCGATCACCGACCGCCGTACGCCCGACGTCGAGGAGCTCGCCGAGTCGCGGGAGGGCGGCGTGGTGCTCCCCGTCGACCCCGCGAACCGCGAAGTCGTCTACAGCGAGCCGGGGTCGGTGCCCAAGGCGCTCGGCGAGGTCGACGTCGTCTTCCCGGTGCTGCACGGCCCCTACGGCGAGGACGGCACCCTTCAGGGTCTGCTGGAGCTCTCCGGTGTGCCGTACGTGGGTTCGGGTGTGCTCGCCTCGGCCGTCGGCCAGGACAAGGAGTACATGAAGCGGGTGTTCACCTCCTTCGGGCTGAAGGTGGGCCCGTACGTGGTGGTCCGGCCGCGCGAGTGGGAGCGGGACGAGTCCGCCGCCCGCAAGAAGATCGTCGACTTCGCCGGCGAGCACGGCTGGCCGCTCTTCGTGAAGCCCGCGCGCGCGGGTTCCTCGATCGGCATCACCAAGGTCGACGACCTGTCGGGGCTCGACGAGGCGATCGCCGAGGCGCAGCGCCACGACCCGAAGATCCTCGTCGAGGCGGCGCTGCGGGGCCGCGAGATCGAGTGCGGGGTGCTGGAGTTCGAGGACGGCCCGCGGGCCTCCGCCCCGGCCGAGATCCCGCCGCCGCAGGCGCACGCGTACTACGACTTCGAGGCCAAGTACATCGACTCGACCCCCGGGATCGTGCCGGCCCCGCTCACGCCCGAGGAGACCGCCGAGGTGCAGCGGCTCGCGGTGGACGCCTTCGAGGCGGCCTCCTGCGAGGGCCTGGTGCGGGCGGACTTCTTCCTCACGGAGGACGGGGAGTTCGTGATCAACGAGATCAACACGATGCCGGGCTTCACGCCGATCTCCATGTACCCGCAGATGTGGCAGGCGAGCGGGATCAGCTATCCGGAGCTCGTCGACCGCCTCGTGCAGGCGGCGCTGCGCCGGTCGACCGGGCTCAGGTAGGTCCGGCCCGGCCGAGTGGCACCCCCACCGAAGCCGACCTGATGGACGGGGCGCTCCCTGTCCATCGGGGCCGACGGACACCCGCTAGGCGATCCCTTCGGGGATCGTCTTCTTGACGGCGGACGCCAGGTCGACGAGCGGTGCCATGCCGTCCGCCGCGCGCTCCTCGGGGATCGTCACCTCGACGTACGCCTTGCGCAGCGCGGTGGTGAAGCGGAACGACCCGTCCTCCTGCTTCTCCAGCAGCCACCCCACCCCGTTCACCTCGACCCCGTCGGCCTCCTGATCGCTCATCTTCGCGGGCCGTTCGACACCGCAGCGCAGTATGATCGCCGGGTTCCCCCAGCCCGCGGTCAGCGTGGAGGCGGGTGAGGGATCCCGGCGGCCGAGGTCGTCGACCGTGGACGGCAGCGCCTCGTCCAGGTTCCGGCACAGTTCGGTGACCGTTGCCGAGGGGCTGGGAACCGCCGTCGACGCGTCACCGTCTGCTGAGGAGCAGCCCACCGCAGCGAGCAGGAGGGCGAGCGGCGGCAGAACAATTGGCCGGTGACGAAAAAGGTTCACCGGCCAAGGGTAGACGGGGGCTACAGATGCACGACCGGGCAGGTCAGGGTACGGGTGATCCCGTCCACCTGCTGGACCTTGGCGACCACCATGCGGCCGAGGTCGTCGACCGTGTCGGCCTGGGCCCGCACGATCACGTCGTAGGGACCCGTCACGTCCTCGGCCTGGACGACCCCGGGGATCTTGCTGATCGTCTCGGCGACGGTCGACGCCTTGCCGACCTCCGTCTGGATCAGGATGTACGCCTGTACCACGGAACCTCCAGGGCGGCCACGAGGATCATGTGGGGAAAAGGAACGCCACGGTATCGCGTCGCCGCTCGCCGCGGGGAGACCTGCGGAAACCACGACTCGCGCGCCGGGGTGCAGGCACGACAGAAGTTGACGGTCATCTCGACCGTATCGAGGACACTGGTGACGCGCGACCGGGCACGGACAGGGACAGGGACAGAAGGGGAGCAAGGGCGATGAAGGGCACTGTTGGTGAGCTCGGGGAGTTCGGGCTCATCAGGGAGCTCACCTCCCGTCTCACCACCACCCCGGCGGTCCGCGTCGGCCCCGGCGACGACGCCGCCGTGGTCGCCGCGCCCGACCGGCGGGTCGTGGCCAGCACCGACATCCTGGTGGAAGGCCGGCACTTCCGCCGCGACTGGTCCACCGCCTACGACGTCGGCCGCAAGGCCGCCGCCCAGAACCTCGCCGACATCGCCGCTATGGGCGCCGTGCCGACCGCCCTGCTGCTCGGCCTGGTCGTGCCCGCCGAACTGCCGGTGACCTGGCCGACCGAGCTGATGGACGGCCTGCGCGACGAGTGCCAGGTGGCCGGCGCCGCGGTCGTCGGCGGTGATGTCGTACGCGGCGACACGATCATGGTGTCGATCACCGCGCTGGGCGACCTGCGCAACCAGGAGCCGATCACCCGGGGCGGCGCCCAGCCCGGCGACCTGGTCGCGGTGACCGGCTGGCTGGGCTGGTCCGCCGCCGGGTACGCGGTCCTCTCCCGCGGCTTCCGCTCGCCGCGCGCCTTCGTCGAGGCCCACCGCCGCCCCGAGCCGCCGTACCACGCGGGCCCGGCGGCCGCCGCGCTGGGCGCGACCGCCATGTGCGACGTGAGCGACGGGCTGATCGCCGACCTCGGGCACATCGCGGAGGCCAGCAAGGTCCGTATCGACATCCGTTCCGGCGCGATCGACATCCCGTCGCAGATGAACGACATCGGGCAGGCCGTCGGCGTCGACCCCATCCAGTGGGTGCTGACCGGGGGAGAGGACCACGCGATCGTGGCGACCTTCCCTCCGGACGTGAAGCTGCCGGCCCGCTGGAAGGTGATCGGCGAGGTCCTCAACCCCTCCGCCCTGCCCCAGGTGACGGTCGACGGAGCGCCCTGGACCACCAAGGGCGGCTGGGACCACTTCGGGGACATCGAGTCATGAGCGCGCCTGTCCGGGTGCTGACGGTGGCCGGCTCCGACTCCGGTGGGGGCGCGGGCATCCAGGCCGACCTGAAGACGATGCTCGCGCTCGGCGTGCACGGCATGAGCGTCCTCACCGCGGTCACCGCCCAGAACTCCCTTGGCGTGCAAGGAGCTTGGGAGCTCCCTGTGGAGGCGGTGCGGGCCCAGTACCGCAGCGTCGTCGACGACATCGGCGTACAGGCCGTGAAGACCGGGATGCTGGCCTCCGCGGAACTCGTCGAGACGGTGGCGGAGTTGATCGCCGGCACGGACGCGCCGGTGGTCGTCGACCCGGTGGGCGTCTCCAAGCACGGGGACCCGCTGCTGGCCGCCTCGGCACTGGACTCCGTGCGGACGAAACTGCTGCCGGCCGCCACCGTCGCCACCCCGAACCTCGACGAGGTGGCCCAACTCACCGGCGTCCGCGTCGAGTCGGAGGACCAGCTGCGGGAGGCGGCGGCCGCCGTGCTGTCGTTCGGACCCCGGTGGGTGCTCGTGAAGGGCGGTCATCTCCCCGGCGACGCCGTCGACCTGCTCACCGACGGCACCGCCGAGCACTGGCTGCGCGCGCCCAGGCACGACAACCGGCACACGCACGGCACCGGCTGCACCCTCGCGTCGGCCATCGCCTCGCAGCTCGCGAAGGGGCAGGCCGTACCGGAGGCGGTGGCGGCGGCCAAGAAGTACGTCACCGGGGCGATCGCGGCCGGGTTCGCGCTGGGCGGCGGCATCGGCCCGGTGGACCACGGCTGGGGCCTCACGCGGCCGGGTACGCCCGCAGTGTGATGTCGGTCGCCGCCTTCTCGGTGAGCCTCTTGAAGAAGCTCGCCAGCAGCGGTGAGCTGAGCAGCCGGTACATCCGGTCCCGGCTGCGGATGCGCCGCTCGGTCGGCGGGGCGAAGAACGGGCCCGCGTTGCCGGAAACCTTCTGGCAGCCCTTGGCGAAGCCCCTGATCCGCGTCTCGTACTCGGCGAACGCGGTGCGGTGGTCGCCGCCCGCGAGGGCCAGCTCACCCGCCAGCACGTGGGCGCCGACGATCGCCGCGCCCGTTCCCATGCCGCCCATGATCGCGCCGTACCCGGCGTCGCCGAGCAGCGCCACGCGGCCCCGGGCGAGACGGTCGACGTGGACCTGGGCGATCGCGTCGAAGTACAGGTCCTCGGCCTGTTCCAGGGCCCTGAGGACCGCGGGGGTCTCCCAGCCCATTCCCGCGAACCGCTCCGCGATGATCCGCTTCTGCGCGGCGACGTCCCGGCGGTCGTACGACAGCTGCCCGGACCGGAAGACCAGCAGGGCGCCCGCGCGGTCGGGGTCGCCGTCGTAGTTGCCGATCGCCACCGCGCGGCCGGGCTCGCTGTAGAGGCGGCCGGCGCGGTCCAGCCCCAGGTCGTTGGGGACCGCGAAGCCCGCCACGTAGTGGTCGGAGAAACGCAGGTGGCGGGGGTCGTAGCCGAAGACGAGACGGCGGGTGCTCGAGTGCAGGCCGTCGGCGCCGATCACGAGGGCGAAGCGGCGGGGGGCGCCGCTGTCGAAGGTGACCTCGACGCCGTCGGAGGTTTCCGTGAGGCCGGCGATCGAGTCGCCGAAGACGTACTCGACGCCGTCCCGCGTGCGCTCGTACATCATCCGGGCGAGCTCGCCGCGGAAGATCTCGACATCGCCGCTCATCATCGCGGACGGCAGGTCCACCCGCGGGTTCCCGTCGGCGTCGACGACGGTCTGGCGGCCCATGTGGGTCTGGCGGGCGTGGATCTCGTCCCAGATGCCCATGGCGGTGAGGACCTCGCGGTGGACATGACCGCGGAAGTCGACGGCGAAGCCGCCCGCACGCAGGTCCGAGGCCTTCTCCACGACGGTGACCCGGGCGCCGTGGCGGAGGAGGCCGAGGGCGAGGGCCGGGCCGGCGACGCTCGCGCCGGAGATCAGGACGTTCAGGTGGGCGACGCGCTGTGTCTTTGTCATGGGCAGGAGCTTCGGGGGAGGCGCTGACCGTCTCCCTACCGTTCGCTGACCGCCGCCGACCGCAGGCTCCGGCCCCGTGCGAAGGCCCGCGCGTACGCCCCGGTGGACAGCCGCGCGCGGGCGGCGCGCTCCGTGCCGACGACGTCGGGATCGGTGTGCGGGCCGGAGCCGCGCAGGCCCGCCGCCGCACCGAGCAGCTCGGCCGCCCGCTCGGGATCCTCGGCGACCGACGCCAGCGCCTCGGCCACGGCGGCGAGGGGCTTGGGGCCGGGCGGTTCGTCGGCGAGGGCCCGGGCCCGCGCGAACCAGTCGCGGGCTTGGCCGAGGTCCCCGTCGGCCGCGGCCGCGCGGCCCAGTCCGACGAGGATGAGGACGGTCTCGCCGAGGCTGAACCAGTTCGCCGCGCACGCCTGGAGGGCGGTCTCGTACTGCACGCGCGCGTGCGCGGCGTCCCCGGCCAGCCGGGCCGCGTCGCCGAGCCCGCGCCGGGCGGCCGCCACCTTGTCGGGGGCGCCCGCCGTGCGCGCGAGGGCCATGGAGGGCGTGAGGTGCGCGACGGCCTCCTCGGTGTCGCCCCGGTGCAGCAGCACCGTCCCGCGCGAGCGCAGCAGATCCGCGGTCTCCTCCGGTGCCCGCAGCTCCCGTACGTACCTCAGGCCCTCGTCGAGGAGCTCCACCGCGCGCGCGTACTCCCCGCGCCGGCCGGCGAACAGGCCCAGCGGGTCGAGGCAGTTCGCCATGCCCCAGCGGTCCCCGGTCTCGCGGAAGCCGGCCAGGGCGCGGGTGAAGGAGGCCTCGGAGGCGACCGCGTCGCCCGCGAACTGCGCCTGGTAGGCACCGCCGAGGTCCAGCAGCGCGCCCCCCCCGCGCCGTCGCCGATCCGCACCCGGACGAAGTCGTTGACGGAGGCGGCCAGCGGGCCGCCGGCCAGCGACCACAGGACCATCGTGAACGGCAGCCGCAGCGGACCCGTCAGCGACGTGACGACGTCGGTCACGCGCGTGACGCGGTCGGCCTCCTCCGGGTCGTCACCGCGCCCGGTGACGGTGCTCATCAGGCACAGCGCGTACTCCTCGGCCAGCCCCTCGGGCGGCTCGTCACCGACGGCCGCGAGCAGCGCGCGGGCCTGCGCCGACTGCTCGCCGTGCGGCGGGCCCGCGCAGCCGCCGGAACCAGGTCAGCGCCGCCATCAGCCGCAGCGCGGCGGCCGGATCGGTGGCGGTCAGGTGTGCCACGGCCGCGTCCAGGTTGTCGCGCTCGGCCTCCAGCCGCGCCAGCCACGGCAGCTGCCCCCCGCCGCGCAAACACGGCTCCGCCCGCTCGGCCAGCCGCAGGAAGTACCCGGCGCGCGCGTCCCGCAGAGCCCGCTCACCGACGCGCTGCCCGGCGGCGAACGCCCGGATCG
Organism: Streptomyces sp. NPDC051315; assembly: GCF_044455165.1. Classification (NCBI taxonomy): domain Bacteria; kingdom Bacillati; phylum Actinomycetota; class Actinomycetes; order Kitasatosporales; family Streptomycetaceae; genus Streptomyces; species Streptomyces sp. NPDC051315. The sequence continues at coordinate 190,607 of NZ_JBITEN010000009.1, read as the reverse complement.
TCTCCAGCATGCGATAACTGCTCACGGCCGCTTCCGGGAGACCTCGGTCATCGATCGTCCCCGGCCCGCCGTCGGTCAGCCCCGGCCCGCCGTCGGTCAGCCCCGGCCCGTCGGTCGTCCCCGGCCCGCCGTCGGTCAGCTCCGGCCCGCCGTCGGTCAGCTCCGGCCCGCCGTCGGTCGTCCCCGGCCCGCCGTCGGTCAGCCCCGGCCCGTCGGTCGTCCCCGGCCCGCCGTCGGTCAGCCCCGGCCCGTCGGTCGTCCCCGGCCCGCCGTCGATCAGCTCCGGCCCGCCGGCCGTCGCCGGTCCGTCGGCGGCTTCTCGGTCACCGGCCGCACGCGGGCCCTCGGCCACCTCCACGAAGGACTTCTCGACCAGGGAGGCCAGCAGGTCCTCGGGGTGCGGCAGGCCGCAGACCGCCTCGACGGCGTCGCGCGGCCCGGGTGGCCGCGCTGCTGCTCGCGACCTGTCCGGGCGTGCGCGTCCTCGCGACGAGCCGGGGGTCCCTCGGCATCACCGTCCGGCAGGTCGGGCAGCGCCGGGCCGCGCCACAGGGCGAGGGCCTCGCGCAGCCGGACGGCGGCCCGCCGGTGATCGCCGGCGGCGAGGGCGGTACGGCCCTCCGCGGCCAGCCGCTCGAAGCGGTGCGCGTCGTCGGCGTCCGGGGCGACGCCGATCCGGTACCCGCCGGGCCCCGCCTCGATCTCGGTGTGCGGGTCGAGACGGCGCCGTAGCCGGGAGACCTGGGACTGCAGCGCGTTGGCGGCCCCCGGCGGGCGGCTCGGCGCCGTACACGCCTTCGGGCAGGCGTTCCACGGAGACGCCGCGGCCCGCGTCGAGCAGGAGGAGGGTGAGCAGGGCGTGGGGGCGCGGGCCGCCGGGGTCGAGGGGAGTGCCGTCGTCGGTGCGGAGGTCGAGGTGGCCCAGGATGCCGAAACGCATGGCCGGAGTGGGGCAGGTCGCCCGGTTGCCGGGTCCCGGTTGCAGGTCCCGGTCGCCGGGTCCCCGTCGCCGGTTTCAGGGAACAGCAGAAAGCCGGCCCACCGAGGTGGACCGGCTTTCTGCAGCAACCAGCAGTGGCCGCGCGCTTAGCTGTGCGTCAGCGCGAGACCTTGCCGGCCTTGATGCACGAGGTGCAAGCGTTCACGCGCTTCGGCGTCCCGCCCACCACGGTACGCACACGCTGGATGTTCGGGTTCCAGCGGCGGGACGTACGGCGGTGCGAGTGCGAGATGTTGTTGCCGAAGCCCGGCCCCTTGCCGCAGACGTCGCAGTTGGCAGCCACGGGTCACTCCAAAGACTTCAGATGCACTTACGGTTGATCCCGGCATGCCGGGATCGCGATCGTAGGATCAGAGATCTGAGTGGCGCTGCCAGGGGGGATAGCCCGATCGGGATCGGGCAACCGGAGCAGCATACAACGACTGCGCCAGCACAACGAAACTACCACGGCTGCTCAGGCCCCGGTCCCGGCCCTCTTCCGGTGGACACCCGCCCAAGGTCTACGCTGCGTCCCAGTCCAGCAGCTCAAGGAGGCGCAGGTGCCGCAGGTGCCGCAGACATTCCTCGATGCTCTCGCGGTGCGCACCTGGTGCGGCCTCGCGCTGCGCGCGCTCGGACGGGCACGTGAGGAGATCGACGCGATCAACGTCTTTCCGGTCGCGGACGGGGACACCGGCACCAACCTCTATCTGACCGTCGAGTCGGCGGCGACCGCGGTCGAGGCCGTCTTCGCCGGGTACGAGGCCGGCTCCGCGCCCGCCGGAGGCCCCTCCCTCGCGGACGCAGGAGGCCCCTCCCTCCCGGACGCAGGAGGCCCCTCCCTCGCGGACGCCGCGCGCGCGATGGCGCACGGCGCGCTCATCGGCGCGCGCGGGAACTCCGGGACGATCCTCGCCCAGCTGCTGCGCGGCATGGCCCAGGTGCTCGCCGACGGAGACCCCCCTCACACCGACGCGGAGGGGCTGCGTCTGGCCCTGCGGCACGCGGCCGACTCCGCCCGGCAGGCCGTGGCCCACCCGGTCGAGGGCACGGTCCTGACGGTCGCCTCGGCCGCCGCCGACGCGGCGGGAGGGGCCGAGGGCGACTGCGGGACGGTCGCCCGGGAGGCCTACCGGGGCGCGTGCGCGGCGCTGGCCGCGACCCCGGGCCAGCTGGCCGTCCTGGAGCGCGCGGGGGTGGTCGACGCGGGTGGGCGGGGGCTGGTGGCGGTGCTCGCCGCGCTGGTCGAGACGTTCACGGGGGAGCGGCCCGGCGACTCCGCCGCCCCCGCCCCGGGCGCGCACGCGCGCCTGGCGTCCGTCCAGGCGCAGGCCGTCGAGGCGGAGGCCGGGGCAGGGGCGGCCGTCGAGGCGGAGGCCGGTGCCGCGGGAACCAGCGAGGGCGACCGTTGCGCCGACGCCGCCGAGGGCGGTGGCCCCGCCTTCGAGGTCATCTATCTCCTGGAGGCCGAGGACGCGGCCGTGGACAGGTTGCGGGAGCGGCTCGACACGCTCGGGGACTCGCTCGTGGTGGTCGGCGGCGACGGGCTGTGGAACGTGCACGTGCACGTCGACGACGCGGGCGCCGCCGTGGAGGCGGGCGTCGAGGCCGGCCGGCCGTACCGGATCCGCATCACGCACTTCGGCGCCGACGACGTGCACGCGCGCGGTGGCGAACGTCCACCTCGGGAGCGGGCCCAGCGGGCCGTCGTCGCCGTCGTGCCCGGCGAGGGCCTGGCCGGGCTGTACACCGAGGCCGGCGCGACCACGGTCCTCGCGCGCCCCGGGGAACCGCCCGCGAGCGGCGAACTCGTCGAGGCCGTGCGGTGCGCCCACGCGCGCGAGGTCGTGCTGCTGCCCAACGACGCCGACCTGCGCCACACGGCGGCCGCGGCTGCCGAGCAGGCCCGCTCCGAGGGCGTCCGGGTGGCCCTGATCCCGACGCGGTCGGCGGTCCAGGGGATCGCCGCGCTCGCCGTGCACGAACCGGACCGCCGCTTCGACGAGGACGTCGTCTCGATGACCTCGGCGGCCGGCGCCACCCGTTACGCCGAGGTCGCCGTCGCCGAGCGCCAGTCCTGGACCATGGCCGGCATCTGCCAGGCCGGCGACGTCCTCGGGCTCATCGACGGCGACGTCGCCGTCATCGGCGCCGACGTCACCGCCACCGCGGAGACCGTCCTGGACCGCATGCTGGCGGCGGGCGGGGAACTCGTCACCCTGGTGCTCGGCGACGAGGCTCCCGACGGCGTCGCCGAGCGACTCGAGGCGCGGGTGCGGGAGGCCTACCTCGCGGTCGACACGGTGGTGTACCGGGGCGGTCGGCAGGGGGCGCTGTTGTTGATCGGGGTGGAGTAGGGGGAGGGGCGGACCGGGGGCGGCGCGTCGGTGGGTCGGCGGGGATCGTTCAACGATCCCCGTGGCTGGGGTGAACTCGTTCAACGATCCCCTTGCCGCTAGGGGCTTGTTCAACGATCCCCGCACCTGCGGCAGTCTCGTTCAACGTTCCCGTGCCCCCTTGCGTGTTCGTTCAGCAATTCCCAGACTCCCAAGGATTCGTTCAACGATCCCGCGCGTACGGCAGCAGTCTCGTTGAACGATCCCCGCACCTTAGTGGGTTTCGTTCAACGATCCTCACGCTCACAGGGATTCGTTCAATGATTCCTGCGCATACGGCAGTTTCGTTGAACGATCCCCGAACCCCAGCGGGGTCCGTTCAACGATCCCCCGCTGCCGGGAGCTTCGTTCAACAATCCCCGCACCCGCAAAAGGGCCGTTCAACGATCGCCGCTCAACGATCGCCGTTCAACGATCCTCCTGCTCCTCCACCACCTGCAGCAACTGCTCCGCCTCCGCCCGCCGCGCCCGTACGGTCTCGTCACCCCCGCCACCGTCCTCGGCGTCGAGGTCGGCGTCGGCCTCCACGTGCGCGTACGCCCGCAGCACCGCACGCGCGCGTGCCGCCGCCTGTGTGGGGCGTCCCAGGTCGGTCTCGAGCCAGCCGGCGGCGAGTTCGGCGCCGGTGCGGGCGTGCAGGGCGTCGTCCCCCAGGGAGGCGAACACCGCGACCGCGTCCGCCATCTGGCACAGGGCCTCCTCCAGCGCGGACCGGATGGAGTCGTCGTCGGCGTCCTCGGCGGCCGAGCGGGCGAGCAGGTCACCGAACTGACGGTGGGTGTGGCCGAGTTCGACGACGAGCCGTACGCGCGCCTCCTCGTCCTCGGCGGCGCCCAACACGTTCGCGCACTCCTCGACGGCGCTCGTCATCAAATCCCGGGCCGCGTCAGTGCCGTCGTCCGTGCGCAACGCCAGCCACGCGCGGGCGCGCAGGGAGCGGACCAGCCCGTGGACGTTGCCGAGGGAGCGCCACAGTTCGCCGGCGCGCGCGTAGGCCCGGTCCGCCTCGGCGGACAGCCCCGCCTGGCCGAGGGACTCGGCAGCCAGGTGCGCCAGGGTGGCGTGGTCGTGCTGCTCGGGCCAGTGCCGGGCGATCTCGGCGGCCTGCAACCGGTGTTCGGCGGCCGCCCGGTGCTCCCCGAGCTCGCTCAGGCAGTCGCCGAGCCACCACTGCGTCTGGACGACCACCCCGTCGCCGTGCGTCTCGGCGCTCAGGTCCGTCAGCGCCGACTCCAGCACCTCCGCGCCCTCGGCCCAGCGGCCCTGCCGCACCAGGAACCCGCCCAGCTGGTGCCGTGCCCACGCGCCGAACGTCGGACCCTCGCCCGCCTCGTCGGCCCAGTGCGCCGCCTCCAGGGCGTGCTCGGCGGCCTCCGCCGCCTGTCCCCGGCCCCCGACTACCTCGGCGAGCTGGAGGTGCAGCTGCGCCCGCCCGACCGGTTCCAGGTGGGCGCCGCCGTGCTCCAGGGCGGCCCGCAGTGCCCGTTCCGCCTCCACCAGGTCGCCCAGGTGGTGCGCGAGTCCGGCCAGCCGGGCCTCGTACTCCACGGCGAACCACGGCAGGCCCGCCGCGACGAACTCTCCCGCCGCCCGCGCGAACAGCTCCGCGCCCGCCTCCGGGTCTCCCGCGCGCGCCGCCAGCTCCGCGAGCATCGCGTGCCCCTCGGCGACCCGCGCGGCGAGCCGTACGTCGTCCCCGGCCCGCCCCTCGACGAGCGCCAGCAGCTCCCGTACGGCCGCCTCTGCCTCCGTCAGGACCGCCTCCGCCACGGGCCCGTCGGCCTCGTGGACGCGCCGCATCAGGATCCGCGCCCGGCCCATCAGGACGCCCGCCGCCTGCGACACCTGCGTACCGCCCTCGGCGTACAGCGCGAGGACCTGGTCGTAGGGGCCGGCGACCGCGGCGAGCGCCTCCTCGACGTCCCCGGCGAGCGCGCGGACGTACGCGGCACGCGCGCGTGCCGCCAGCGCCTCTCCGGGGTCACCCGCCTGCGCGTACAGCTCGGCGGCCCGCTCGAACGTTTCGGCGCCCTCCGGGCCGAGCCCCATCGCCTCGTGGTCGAGGATCTCCGCGCGGTCCCGGGCGTCCAGGTCAGCGCCCTCGGCCGCCCGCGCCACCGCCGCCCACGCCTCGACGGCGTGCGGCCGCAGCGTGTCCGACAACCGCCGCGCCTCGGCGAGCAGGTCGGACAGCTCCGGCTCGACGGCCGGCGCGACCGGAGCCGGAGGCACGGTCACCGAGGCCGCCGGCCGCACCGCCCGCACCCCGAGCGGCAGCCGTTCCACCAGCGGCCGCTGCGCCATACGCGCGCGTGCCCGCTCGCTCACGTGCGACGTGCCGTTGCGCTCGTCGAAACGCGCGGCCAGCGCGAGGGCCTCCCCGCGCGCGTGGGCGGCGAGATCGTCCGCGGTCCACGGCCGTCCGGCCGGCCCGGGCACCCGCTGACCGCCGAGGCCCAGTGCGGACAGCCGCTCCATGAGCAGCACCACCACGCTGAGGAACGCCAGCTTGCTGCGCGGCTGCCCCTCGTCCGTGAAGTACGCCGGCCGCTCCGCGAGCAGTTCCAGGCCCCGCGCCTCGTTGCCGGTCAGGGCGCAGAACTCCACGTGGTCGGCGTACGCGCCGCGCATGCTCTCCATGGCCCGCACCAGCCGGAAGCCCCGCAGATGGTGGGCGCGCGCCTCCTCCAGGCGCCCGAGGCGCAGCAGCGGCAGCAGGGACGAGGCGAGCACGGTGTGCGGCTCGTGCGCGCACGTGTACGCGCCCTCCAGGACGGGCGCCCACACGTCCAGGGCCTCGGCGTCCCGGCCCCGCTCCGCCTGCCACCAGCCCTGCCCGTGCAGCTCGCACGCGTGGCAGTCGGCCATGGTGTCGCGGTCCGCGGCCAGCCAGGCGGCGAACGCCCGCTCGGCCCGCGCCACGTCCCCGATGTGCGCGGCCACGCTGAACTCGGCGCTGCGCACCGCCCGCTCGGAGTGCCCGGCGAGCCGGTAGCGGTGCTCCATCTCGCCCAGCCACTTCTCCACCGACGCCAGCGGAATGTGCGGCTGGTCGAGCATGCCGGCCGACATCCACTTGAAGACCCAGTGCAGCGAGTGCGTCTCGTACTCGTCGAAGTCCTCGGGCCGTTCGTCCCACATGCGCAGCAGCCGCGCGAACGGGACGAACATCTTGTCCTTCTCGGAGCTGTAGTTGTAGACCTTCAGCTGGTGTCCGAGGGCCTCGATCACGGCGAGCGGGACGTTCAGCCTCTCGGCCTCCACGAGCAGTTGCTCCGCGCGCGCGTTGCGGGCCGGGCCCTCGGGCTGTTCGGAGTTCTCCGCCATCGCCCGGCGGAGGGAGTCGAAGTCCGTGATACCGGTCATCGGCGACCGTCCTCCCCGTGTGCGGACTCCCCGTGTGTGGCCCATTCGAGGAGGCCGATGAACGACCGGTTCAACAGTGCGGAGTCCGCGGGCCGCAGGGGCCGCTGCGCCATCAGCAGCGCCTGCCCGTAGAGCGACTCCGAGGCGGTGCCGATCAGCTCCGGATCCTTCAGCGAACCGATCCTGCGGATCAGCGGATTGAGGTGGTTGAGCACCAGACGCGCGCGCGGGGCGCTGCCGCGCAGCGAGCCCAGGATGCCCGCCCACAGATCGTCCGCCTGCGCCTCGGCCTCCGCCCGCGCCTGCTCGTGCCGGGCCGCCCGGTCGTCCAGGTGCAGCGCGGGCACGGACAGGGGATGGAAGGCGCGCAGGACGACGTCACAGCCCAGCGGGTCGAGCTTGGCCCGCGCGGCCGCGAGGAAACCCGACAGCGCCAGTTCCTCGGCCGGATCGACCGCGTCCAGGTGCGCGGTCACGGTGTCCGCGTCGAGCTCGGCGACCACCGTCCCCGGCCGTACGTCCGGCAGCGCCTCGATCAGCTCGCTGTCGTACGTGTAACCGCCGTTGATCACCCCCACGCCCTGCGCGGACGCGATCGGCGCGACCTGGCGGTACTCCTCCACGGTCCGCGTGAAGTGCACCACCGGGTGCCGCTGCGCGAACTCCTCCAGCGACAGCCGCCCGTCGGTCGTCTCGAACGGCAGCCACGGCAGCATCGTGCGCAGCATCTCCCTGTCGTGCCGCGCCAGGGACTTCACCCCCAGGTGGTGCACGGCCAGGAAGGCCCCGAGCCGCTCCGGGTCGCCGGCGGCGAGACCCGTCAGCCACGACCGGATCCGCTCGCCCAGCGCCTCCCGCACGGCCGCCAGCGTCTCGTCCTCGTACAGCGACTCGCGCGAGGCCGTGGGCCGCAGGCTGTCGGTGTCCAGGACGCAGCGGACGAAGAACGCCCAGTCGGGCAGCAGATGCTCGGCCCGCTCGGTCAGCAACATGCCCTTCAGGTGCACGCGATGACCCGCCCGCTGGGCCGGACTGACCGCCGCCGGCAGCACGTACGCCACTCCGCGGATCCCCGCCAGCGGCACGTTCAGCTCGATCGAGTCGAGCGGTGTGAAACCGAACAGCTCATGGCAGTGCCGGGCCAGCGCCACCCGCCGGTTGGCGGGGGAGGGGTACGCCCGGTCCCAGGGCGCCGGCAGATCGGTGACCGCCTCGCCGCCCACCCGCACGTCGTACGGCAGCAGCGAGCCGAAGTCCCGGGCCAGCTGCAGCACCCGCTGCTCGGTGAGCCACTCCGCGGCCCCCGCCCGCGCCACCAGGTGCACGGTGGTGCCCGGCTCGGGGCGCTCCGCGTCGGGCAGCGTCCGCACGGTGTACGAACCGTCGTCACGGGCCGTCCACTCCACGGGCGGCGCGCCGGGTGTACGGGCGCTGCGGCTGACCACCCGTATCCGCTCGGCCACCAAGAAACAGGCCAGCAGCCCGATGCCGAACTGCCCGAGGAAGTCGGACCGGGCCTCCCGCAGCCCGTCCGCCCGCTTGGAACTGCGTCCGATGGTGGCCAGCAGGCTGTGCACGTCGGCCTCGGTGAGACCGACGCCCGAGTCCTCCACCCGCAGTGCCCCGCCCGACGCGGACAGCCGCACCCGCGCCGGGGCGTCGGGCTCCTCGGCCCGCCGGGCGGTGATGGCGTCCACGGCGTTCTGCAGCAGCTCGCGCAGGTAGACCTTGGGACTGGAGTAGAGGTGATGGGACAGCAGGTCCACCAGACCGCGCAGGTCGACCTGGAACGTATGAGGTGAGGGTGATGCCTGGGATGACTGTGAGGTCTGGGAGTCCATCGCTGCAGCGCCGCGGACGGGGGGAGGGTCGGCGGCGCGGGGTCGGGCGGTCCCGGTGGGGCGGTGACCGCGGGGATGGCCGGAGCGCGCCATCCTAGAGCTCGAACGAGCCGTCTGACCAGGGGTTTCACAACACGTATACGGCATTGTCAGTGGCGTGGTGTGCAATGGATCTCGTGCCCGCACTCGACGAACCACTGAAAAAGGTGCTCGGCCCACCGACCGCGAAGGTGATGGCCGAGTACCTCGGCCTGCACACCGTCGGCGATCTCCTGCACCACTACCCGCGCAGATACGAGGAGCGCGGCCAGCTCACCCACCTCGCCGACCTCCCCATGGACGAGCACGTCACGGTGGTCGCGATGGTCGCCGACGCCCGCCTGCACACCTTCGCCTCCGCCAAGGCGCCCCGGGGCAAGGGCCAGCGCCTGGAGGTCACCATCACGGACGGCAGCGGCCGCCTCCAGCTGGTCTTCTTCGGAAACGGCGTCCACAAGCCCCACAAGGAGCTCCTGCCGGGCACCCGAGCGATGTTCGCGGGCAAGGTCTCCGTCTTCAACCGCCGTCTGCAACTGGCCCACCCGGCCTACGAACTGCTCCGCGGCGACTCCGACGACCCCGGCGACGCCGTCGAGACATGGGCGGGCGCCCTCATCCCGATCTACCCCGCCACCTCCAAGCTGGAGTCCTGGAAGATCGGCAAGGCGATCCAGACGGTCCTGCCCAGCGCCCAGGAAGCCATCGAGCCCCTCCCCGACGGCCTCCGCGAGGGCCGTGGCCTGGTCTCCCTCCCCGAGGCCCTCCTCAAGATCCACCGCCCGCACACCAAGGCCGACATCGCCGACGCCCGCGCCCGCCTGAAGTGGGACGAGGCCTTCGTCCTCCAGGTGGCCCTCGCCCGCCGCCGTCACGCCGACGCCCAACTCCCCGCGGTCCCCCGCAGACCCCGTCCCGACGGCCTCCTCGCCGCCTTCGACGACCGTCTCCCCTTCACCCTCACGGAGGGCCAGCGCAAGGTGTCGAAGGAGATCTTCGACGACCTGGCGACGGAGCATCCGATGCACCGCCTGCTGCAGGGAGAGGTCGGATCAGGAAAGACCATGGTGGCGCTGCGCGCCATGCTCGCCGTGGTCGACGCCGGGGGTCAGGCCGCCATGCTCGCGCCCACCGAGGTGCTCGCCCAGCAGCATCACCGTTCCATCGTGGAGATGATGGGCGAGCTGGCCGAGGGAGGCATGCTCGGCGGCGCCGAGGACGCCACCAAGGTCGTGCTGCTCACCGGGTCGATGGGGGCGGCCGCGCGACGGCAGGCCCTGCTCGACCTCGTCACCGGAGAGGCCGGCCTCGTCATCGGCACCCACGCGCTGATCGAGGACAAGGTCCAGTTCCACGACCTGGGTCTCGTCGTCGTCGACGAACAGCACCGCTTCGGCGTCGAGCAGCGCGACGCCCTGCGTGGCAAGGGAAAACAGCCTCCGCACCTGCTCGTCATGACCGCCACGCCCATCCCGCGCACCGTCGCCATGACCGTCTTCGGCGACCTGGAGACCTCCGTCCTGGACCAGCTCCCGGCCGGCCGCTCACCCATCGCCAGCCATGTCGTCCCCGCCGCCGACAAGCCCCACTTCCTGGCCCGCGCCTGGGAGCGGGTCCGCGAGGAGGTGGCGAAGGGCCACCAGGCGTACGTGGTCTGCCCCCGGATCGGCGACGAGGAGGACGACCCGAAGAAGGCCGGCAAGGGGAAAGCCCCCGAGGACGAGGCCGACAAGCGCCCCCCGCTCGCCGTGCTGGAGGTTGCCGACCAGCTCGCCAAGGGGCCGCTCCACGGCCTCGGCGTCGAGGTCCTGCACGGCAGGATGCCCCCCGACGACAAGGACGCGGTCATGCGCCGCTTCGCCGCCGGTGACACCGACGTCCTGGTCGCCACGACCGTCATCGAGGTCGGCGTGAACGTGCCGAACGCCACCGTGATGGTGATCATGGACGCCGACCGCTTCGGCGTCTCCCAGCTCCACCAGCTGCGCGGGCGGGTCGGCCGTGGCTCGGCTCCCGGGCTCTGCCTCCTGGTCACCGAGATGCCGGAGGCGAGCGCGGCACGCCAGCGTCTCAATGCCGTCGCCTCCACCCTCGACGGCTTCGAGCTCTCCCGCATCGACCTCGAACAGCGACGCGAGGGCGACGTCCTGGGCCAGGCGCAGTCCGGCGCCCGTTCCAGCCTGCGCGTGCTCGCCGTCATCGAGGACGAGGAGGTCATCGCCGAGGCCAGGGAGGAGGCCACCGCGGTCGTCGCCGCCGACCCGGAGCTGGCCCGTCTCCCGGGCCTGCGCACGGCCCTGGACGCCCTGCTGGACGAGGAGAGGGAGCAGTACCTGGAGAAGGGCTGACAGACTGGGACGGTCACCGGTCGGGCACCGCGCCCGAGCCACCCGAGCACACCGACAAGGACCCAGGACATGACCCGCGTGATCGCCGGCGTGGCCGGCGGACGTCGCCTGGCCGTCCCGCCAGGGACCGGCACCCGCCCGACCTCCGACCGCGCACGCGAAGGTCTCTTCTCCACCTGGCAGTCCCTGCTCGGCGGCCCCCTCGACGGCGAACGCGTCCTCGACCTGTACGCCGGCTCCGGCGCCGTGGGCCTGGAGGCCCTCTCCCGGGGCGCCGGTCACGTCCTGCTCGTCGAGGCGGACGCCCGCGCCGTCCGCACCGTCCGGGAGAACGTGCGCACCCTCGGCCTGCCCGGCGCCGAGGTCCGGGCGGGCAAGGCCCGCCCGATCATCCAGACGCCCCCGGACGAGCCGTACGACCTGGTCTTCCTCGACCCGCCGTACGCCGTCTCGGACGACGATCTTCGGGAGATTCTGCTCACACTCCGCACGGAAGGCTGGCTCGCGCCCGAAGCGCTCGTCACCGTGGAGCGCAGCACCAGAGGCGGCACCTTCCACTGGCCGGACGGCTTCGACGCGATTCGGTCCCGTCGCTACGGCGAGGGAACGTTTTGGTACGGTCGCGCCGCCTCTACGTGCGAAGACGCACGATGACCGGACCGGAGAGCGAGGGATCACAAGTGCGCCGCGCCGTCTGTCCCGGGTCGTTCGACCCGATCACCAACGGACACCTCGACATCATCTCCCGCGCCTCCCGCCTCTACGACGAGGTCTATGTCGCGGTGATGATCAACAAGTCCAAGAAGGGCCTGTTCGGGATCGACGAGCGGATCGACCTGATCCGCGAGGTCACCTCGGAGTACGAGAACGTCCGGGTCGAGGCCTTCCACGGCCTCCTCGTCGACTTCTGCAAGGAACGTGACATCCCGGCCATCGTCAAGGGCCTGCGCGCGGTCAGCGACTTCGACTACGAGCTGCAGATGGCCCAGATGAACAACGGCCTCTCGGGCGTCGAGACGCTCTTCGTCCCGACCAACCCCACCTACAGCTTCCTCTCCTCCTCCCTCGTCAAGGAGGTCGCCACCTGGGGCGGGGACGTCTCCCACCTGGTGCCGCCGATCGTGCTGGAAGCGCTCACCGAGCGCCTGCGGAGCGACTGACCTCCTGACGGCCCGTCACCCGGTGTCCGGCGGACACCTCATGGCCGTACAGTCGTCCCGTCCGTCTCCAAAACAGCTGTAGAGAGTGGCGAGCAACCGGTGGACGTGCAGAAGAAGCTCGACGAGATCGTCTCAGCGGTCTCCAGCGCCCGATCCATGCCGATGTCGGCCTCGTGCGTGATCAACCGCGCGGAACTGCTCGCCCTGCTCGAAGAGGTGCGCGCGGCCCTGCCCGACTCCCTGGCGCAGGCCCAGGAGCTGATCGGCGGCCGCCAGCAGATGGTCGAGCAGGCCCGCCAGGAGGCCGAGCGGATCATCGAGACCGCACACGCCGAGCGCGGCTCCCTGATCTCCGACACCGAGATCGCCCGCCGCTCGCAGGCCGAGGCCGACCGCATCCTCGCCGAGGCCCGCAAGGAGGCGGAGGAGATCCGCGCCGAGGCCGACGACTACGTCGACTCCAAGCTCGCCAACTTCGAGGTCGTCCTCACCAAGACCCTCGGCTCCGTCGGCCGCGGCCGCGAGAAGCTCCTCGGCACCGGACCCGGCCTGGACGAGCAGGGCTACGAGGACGAGGACGCCCCCGAGCGCAGCCACGACCCCGAGACCCTGCGCCGCGACGCCGACGCCTACGTGGACGCCAAGCTGGGCGCCTTCGAGGCGGTCCTGGCCAAGACCCTGCAGGCCGTCGGCCGCGGCCGGCAGAAGCTGCACGGCCGTATCGCCACCGACGACCTCGGCGCCCTCGCCGACGACACCACGACCTTCCAGCACTCCTCCGACGCCGACTACCTCGCCGACCTCGCCGCCCTCGCGGACCAGGACACCTCGGCCGAGCAGCCCGCGCAGCACCAGCAGCAGTACGACCAGCAGCCCGCCTACGGCTACCAGCAGGACCCCTACCCGGGCGGCTACCAGCAGCAGACCTACGGCGGCGGGCAGGACTCGTACGGGTACCAGCAGGCCGACCCGTACTCCCCCGCTTTCGGCTCGGCCCAGGCGGGAGGGGCCCCCGTCCAGGACTACGGCACCCAGCAGGCCCCGTACGACCCGAACCAGGGCGCCCAGCAGCCGCCGCAGCCCCAGCAGGACCCCCGGACGTACGCCCTCGACGAGACCAGTCTCTTCGACACGAGCATGATCAGCGCCGAGCAGCTACGCGCCTACGAACAGGGCCGCGGCCTGTAACGGCAGGGGCGGGGGCACCGGATTGGGCTGTGAGCGAATGCTCCAGTATCCTGGCTCTTCGGTCGCGTGTGCGCTTAGCCGACTCCGTATACGCCCGCGATCACCGCTGCCCGGAACACCGAAGGGCAGCGTCCCCAGAGCTCGGAAGATCGAAAGCAGGAATGGCCCTGAACGCCCGCCTCGACCACCGCAACCCTCTCGTGTTCGACACGCACGAGCTGGGGCGGCGTCCTGGCGCGCTGCAGCGCCTGACCCGCACGATCGACGCCCCCAAGGACCTCGGCATCCAAAGGGTCATCGGAGTGCCGGAAGGCGCCCCGGTGGAGCTGGATCTCCGCCTCGAGTCGGTCATGGAAGGTGTGCTCGTCACAGGCACCGCCCGTGCACGGGCCGAGGGGGAGTGCGTAAGGTGTCTGGAGCCGGTCGAGCTGGAGCTCGAAGCGGACTTCCAGGAGATGTTCTCGTACCCTGACGCCGATGACCGTGGCCGCCCCAAGGCGGAACCGGTCGACGACGCCGAGGAAGACGAGGACAGACTCTTTCTCGAGGACGGCCTGTTCGACCTCGAACCCGTGCTGCGCGATGCGGTGGTGCTCGCACTGCCGATGCAGCCGGTGTGCCAGGACGACTGTCCCGGCCTGTGCTCCGAGTGCGGAGAGCGGCTGGCGGACGACCCGGACCACCACCACGACGCCGTCGACATCCGTTGGGCGGCATTGCAGGGACTCGCCGGTTCACTCGAAGACGGCGAGAAGGACGAGATGAGCGGCGCCGAAGCGGGCGTCGACGAGAAGCAGGAGAAGTAGCCGTGGCTGTTCCGAAGCGGAAGATGTCGCGCAGCAACACGCGCCACCGCCGGTCGCAGTGGAAGGCTGCGGTCCCCACCCTGGTTGCGTGCGAGCGCTGCCACGAGCCCAAGCAGCAGCACATCGCGTGCCCGTCTTGCGGCACCTACAACAAGCGCCAGGTCCTCGAGGTCTGAGCGGCTGGTGAGAGGCTTCATGTCTGACGCCAAGGCGGAATCAGTCGCCAGGAAAAAGGCGGACAACACGGCCTCGTCCCACACGCTTCTGGAAGGGCGGCTCGGCTACCAGGTCGAGTCCGCCCTTCTGGTGCGCGCGCTGACCCACCGTTCCTTCGCGTACGAGAACGGCGGTCTGCCGACGAACGAGCGGCTGGAGTTCCTCGGGGACTCCGTGCTCGGCCTCGTCGTCACGGACACGCTGTACCGCACCCACCCCGACCTGCCCGAAGGCCAGCTGGCCAAGTTGCGGGCCGCGGTGGTCAACTCGCGCGCGTTGGCGGAGGTCGGTCGCGGCCTCGACCTGGGCTCCTTCATCCGGCTGGGCCGCGGTGAAGAGGGCACGGGCGGCCGGGACAAGGCGTCCATCCTCGCCGACACCCTCGAAGCGGTGATCGGCGCGGTCTATCTCGACCAGGGCCTCGACGCGGCCTCCGAACTGGTGCACCGCCTGTTCGACCCGCTGATCGAGAAGTCCTCGAACCTCGGAGCCGGCCTGGACTGGAAGACGTCCCTCCAGGAGCTCACCGCGACCGAAGGGCTCGGCGTTCCCGAGTACCTGGTCACGGAGACCGGCCCCGACCACGAGAAGACCTTCACTGCTGCCGCCCGCGTCGGAGGCGTCTCGTACGGCACCGGCACCGGCCGCAGCAAGAAGGAGGCGGAGCAGCAGGCCGCCGAGTCCGCGTGGCGGTCCATCCGCGCCGCGGCGGACGAGCGGGCCAAGGCGGCGAAGGCGGCCGCGGCCGTCCAGTCCGTCGACGGCAGCGCGGACCCCGAGTCCGCCTCCGCCTAGTCGGTCAGGCATCCGGGCCCGCCCCGAGTGCACTGACGTACAGCGCGACCGAGCGCCCGCCCCGCCGCAGGGGTGGGCGCTCGGCTCGTCAGGAGAGAATCGCCCTGCGGATCGCCGTACAGGGGAGTGACGGGGGAGCCATGCCCGAGTTGCCCGAGGTCGAGGTCGTCCGGCGCGGCCTGGAGCGGTGGGTCGCCCATCGCACGGTCGCCGAGGCCGAGGTGCTGCATCCACGTGCCGTACGCCGTCATGTGGCCGGCGCCGACGACTTCGCGCACCGTCTGAAGGGCCACCGCGTCGGCGTTCCGAGCCGCCGCGGCAAGTACCTCTGGCTGCCCCTGGAGGACACGGCCCAGGCGATCCTGGCCCATCTCGGTATGAGCGGCCAGCTCCTGGTGCAGCCGCAGGGGTCGCCCGACGAGAAGCACCTGCGTATCCGTGTCCGCTTCGCCGACGCCCTCGCCACCGAACTCCGCTTCGTCGACCAGCGGACCTTCGGTGGTCTGTCGCTGCACGACACCACCCCCGACGGACTGCCCGACGTCATCGCGCACATCGCCCGCGACCCCCTCGACCCGCTCTTCGACGACGAGGCCTTCCACCGGGCGCTGCGCCGCAAGCGGACCACGATCAAACGGGCCCTGCTCGACCAGTCGCTGATCAGCGGCGTCGGCAACATCTACGCGGACGAGGCCCTGTGGCGCGCCCGCATCCACTACGACCGCCCGACCGCGACCCTCACCCGTCCCCGCACGGCCGAACTCCTCGGCCACGTCCGGGACGTGATGAACGCGGCCCTCGCCGTGGGCGGCACCAGCTTCGACAGCCTGTACGTCAACGTCAACGGCGAGTCGGGCTATTTCGACCGGTCCCTGGACGCCTACGGGCGCGAGGGACTGC
The DNA here is from genome assembly GCF_044455165.1 of Streptomyces sp. NPDC051315. Taxonomy (NCBI): domain Bacteria; kingdom Bacillati; phylum Actinomycetota; class Actinomycetes; order Kitasatosporales; family Streptomycetaceae; genus Streptomyces; species Streptomyces sp. NPDC051315. Next base: position 174,576 of record NZ_JBITEN010000009.1, on the reverse strand, counting down.
CCTGCAAGCGCTGCGGCACGCCGATGCGCCGGCGCCCGTGGATGAACCGGTCCAGCTACTTCTGCCCGAAGTGTCAGAGGCCGCCGCGCGTCTCGTCGTAGAGCTCGCGGGCCGCGAGGACGTCGTCCATCCGGCCCTCCACCAGGTGGATCAGGCCCAGGAGCCGCTCGGCCACCTCATGGCCCAGGGGGGTCAGCTCGTAGTCGACGCGGGGCGGGTTGGTCGGCTGGGCCTCGCGGTGCACCAGCCCGTCGCGTTCCAGCGCGTGCAGCGTCTGGGACAGCATCTTCTCGCTCACGCCGTCGACACGGCGGCGCAGCTCGTTGAAGCGCAGCGAGCCCTCCTTGAGCGCCCCGAGCGTGAGAGAGCCCCAGCGTCCCGTCACGTGCTCCAGCGTGCCGCGCGAGGGGCAGGCCTTGGCGAACACGTTGTACGGGAGGTCCTGCTCCGGGGTGCGCTCGTGAGTGCCGTCCATGTCCCCAGCGTACGCGACGGCAGCGCTAACCAACAGGTTGCACTAACTAGAAGTTAGTGCTTTCCTTTCGTCATCGCCGATGAGCTGCTTCTCCCGCTCACGGTGGCCCGTTCTCATCGTGTCCAAGGAGTACGCACGTGACGACCCCCGTTATCTCCATCGCCTACCACTCCGGCTACGGCCACACCGCCGTTCTCGCGGAGGCCGTTCGCGCCGGCGCCGTCGAGGCGGGTGCCCAGGCCCACCTGATCAAGGTCGACGGGATCACCGAGGAGCAGTGGGCGCTGCTCGACGGCTCCGATGCGATCGTGTTCGGTTCGCCGACCTACATGGGCACCGCCTCCGGTGCCTTCCACGCCTTCGCCGAGGCGACCTCCCAGCGCTGGGCCACCCAGGCGTGGAAGGACAAGCTGGCCGCCGGTTTCACCAACTCCGGCTCCAAGAGCGGCGACAAGCTGCACACGCTGCAGTTCTTCCAGATCCTCGCGGCGCAGCTCGGCATGCACTGGATCAACCTCGGCCTGCTCCCCGGCTGGAACAGCAGCACGGCCTCCGAGACCGACCTCAACCGCCTCGGCGTCTTCCTGGGCGCGGCCGCCCAGACCAACGTCGACGAGGGCCCCGACGCCGTCCACAAGGCGGACCTGGCGACGGCGGAGCACCTGGGACGCCGGGTCGCGGAGACGGCGAAGCAGTTCGCGGCGGGGCGGGCGCTCGCGGCCTGAGCCGCGCCGTCCGGACCGGCCGGAAGGACCGGCTGGACGGACCGCCGTGCGGACCGGCCGGGCGGGTCTAGTAGCCGAAGTCCTGCGTCCACCAGGGGCCGCCGGAGCCGAGGTGGACTCCCACGCCCAGGGTCTTGAAGTCGCAGTTGAGGATGTTGGCGCGGTGGCCGGGGCTGTTCATCCAGGCCTCCATCACCGCCGCCGCGTCGGTCTGGCCCCGGGCTATGTTCTCGCCGCCGAGGTCGGATATGCCGGCCCGGGTGGCCCGGTCCCACGGGGTCGCCCCGTCCGGGTCGGTGTGGTCGAAGAAGGCGCGCGCGGCCATGTCCTGGCTGAACCTCTGGGCCAGCTCGGTCAGCGCGCTGTTGGCGGAGAGGGCGCTGCAGCCGACCTTGGCCCGCTCCTCGTTGACCAGCTTCAGGACCTCGGCCGCGGCCTGGACCTCCGCCGAGACCGTCACCGGGGCGCTGGTCCTCTCCGGCGTCTTCGGGGCCGTCCTGGACGGAGCCTTCGAAGGAGTCTTGGAGGGAGTCTTCGACGGGGTCCTCGGAGGGGTCTTCTCCCGCTCCTTCGTCGGCGTGGCCTTCGGCTTCTCGGTGGTCGGCGAGGCACTCGGCGACGTGGTGGAGGCCGACGGGGAGGGGGACGCCGAAGTCGGGGCGGAGGTGGACCCGCCGGCGTTTCCGCTGGCCGGCGTTCCGACGCCGGCGGTCTCGGCGGAGCCGGAGGTGCCGCCCTGCTCGGCGGCCGAGTTGGTAGGCGAGTCGGCGGCCTGCACCCGGTCGGCGGAGCCGCCGCCGTCGCCGAGCCGGTAGTTGTCGAGGCCGGGCACCACGCCCGTGGCCACCGCGACCGTGCCGAGGGCGACCGCCGCGGACATCCCGAGCAGCCCCGTCTTCACCGGGGTCACGGCCTTCTTCTTGCGGCGGCGTCCCGAGCCGCCCCGCCCGGGGCCGGACCGCCGCGGACCGCCGTCCGGGGAGAAGCCCCCGGCCGGGAGGACCGCGGTGTCGGCCGACGCCCGTGGGTACGCGTCGTCCGGCGCGAACAGGTACTCCTGGCTCCGGGCCACGGAGTCGGCGTACGCCTCGGGGTTCAGGTACGGAGCGATGCCCATCGTGGGGGTCTCGCCGGCGTACGAGTCCTGCCGGGCGTGCCCCTGCGGGTGCGAGCCGTCGGTGTGGGTGGCCCCCGTGGCGCGGCCCGTGGCGGCGCGGCCGGCGGCGGAGCGTCGGTGGCGTCCCATGTCCTGGCCTTCCTCGTCCAACTGGTCTGGGCGGAGAGTCCCTCTGTCCGAGCGGAGTCCCTCTGCGTGAGCGGAGTCCCTCTGGTCCGAGCGGAGCCCCCTGCGCTGCGGTCGACCCGCGCCCCCGTGGCGCATGACTCCTGCTGGTCGACCCGACTCACTCGATCGAGTGAGTTTCATATGAGATGCATTGGGTCGGGACGGTACCGCATGCCGCCGGGGGAGGAAGTGTCCCAAGTGACATTGCCTGGTTAGGTGGCACCCATGAGCGAGGATGTACGGCTGGTCGTCTGGGTGCGCGGACACGTGCAGGGCGTGGGTTTCCGCTGGTTCACGCGGGCCAAGGCGTTGGAGATCGGCGGTCTGAGTGGTTTTGCTCTCAATTTGGCCGACGGGCGGGTCCAGGTGGTCGCCGAGGGGTCCCCGAGGAGCTGTGAGGGCCTGCTGGAGTGGCTCCAGAGTGACGACACGCCCGGGCGCGTGGACGGAGTCACAGAGATATGGGACACACCGCGCGGCGGCTATGACGGCTTCGCCATCCGCTGACGATCGGGTGCCCGAACCCCGCCCGGAAGCGGAGGAGCATGCCACCGGCACGTGCCCCCAGCAGAAAGAAGCAGGTGGTTGCCAAGAACCGCTTGCGGTGGCAGGCTCCGCACGTAAGGATGATCGCCACGCCCTGAGGGCCCCGCAGGAGTCGCAGCGCCGCCGTTTCCGGCCGCGCGCCCCAGGGTTGCCCGCCAATACGGGGCGTGATCGTGTTGACCGTCAAACTTTTTGGTGAGACGCTGAAAGCACCCCGCGCACCCAGCTGTTTGGCATGGATGAACGGCAGCAGGAACACGATCCTGCCAAGCATCGCGGGTGCGAATCCCTCACGACCCACACCGCTTCGGTCGGTCACTCAGTGTGGAGGACCATCCATCATGGCAAAGGCGCTTCTCGGTTACGTCGGCGGCTCCGACCCGCGACTCCTCGCCGAGATGCGACGGCTCCAGCAGCGCGTCCAGGACCTGGAATCCGAGCTCGTACGGATCCAGGCCGAGAACGACGCCCTGACGGCTGCCGCTTCTCACGACAGGATCATGGAGAGCATCGACGCACACCAGGCGGAGCCTGCGCTCACCTGATCGCTGCACTGCTCCACAACAGCAGTGGTTGGGCGACTCTTTTCAACCGCGTCGGACCGCTTAGTTGTCAGAAGTTGCAAGGGACGCTTCGGCGTCCCTTCTTTCTTTCCCCGCGCATCCTTTCAGTCTCTTCAACGAGTGGTGTGCCCTGCGCGTTCAGGGGTGAAACCGCGGGTTCATGGAGTGAGACATACCTGAGAGGTAGAGTCCAGCGCCGTGCACCTCAAGGCCCTGACCCTCCGTGGGTTCAAGTCGTTCGCCTCGGCCACCACACTCCGGTTCGAGCCGGGCATCACCTGTGTCGTCGGGCCGAACGGATCGGGCAAGTCCAATGTCGTGGACGCGCTCAGCTGGGTCATGGGCGAGCAGGGCGCCAAGTCGCTGCGCGGCGGCAAGATGGAGGACGTCATCTTCGCCGGCACCACCGGCCGCCCCCCGCTGGGCCGCGCCGAGGTGTCCCTGACCATCGACAACTCCGACGGCGCCCTGCCCATCGAGTACGCCGAGGTCACCATCACGCGGATCATGTTCCGCAACGGCGGCAGCGAGTACCAGATCAACGGCGACACCTGCCGTCTGCTGGACATCCAGGACCTGCTGAGCGACTCCGGCATCGGCCGCGAGATGCACGTCATCGTCGGCCAGGGCCAGCTCGACTCCGTCTTGCACGCCGACCCGATGGGCCGCCGCGCCTTCATCGAGGAGGCCGCGGGCGTCCTCAAGCACCGCAAGCGCAAGGAGAAGGCGCTCAGGAAACTGGACGCGATGCAGGCCAACCTCGCGCGCGTGCAGGACCTGACGGACGAGCTGCGCCGCCAGCTGAAGCCGCTGGGCCGGCAGGCGGCGGTCGCGCGACGGGCCGCGGTCATCCAGGCCGACCTGCGCGACGCCCGCCTGAGACTCCTGGCCGACGATCTCGTACGGCTGCGGGAGGCCCTCCAGGCCGAGGTCGCCGACGAGGCCGCGCTGAAGGAGCGCAAGGAGGCGGCCGAGCAGGAGCTGAGGAAGGCCCTCCAGCGGGAGACGCTCCTGGAGGACGAGGTCCGGCAGCTCACGCCCCGGCTCCAGCGCGCCCAGCAGACCTGGTACGAGCTGTCCCAGCTCGCCGAGCGCGTCCGCGGCACGATCTCGCTGGCCGACGCGCGCGTGAAGAGCGCCACCTCCGCGCCCCCCGAGGAGCGGCGCGGCCGCGACCCCGAGGACATGGAGGGCGAGGCCGCCCGCGTCCGTGAGCAGGAGGCCGAACTGGAGGCCGCTCTGGAGGCGGCTCAGCGGGCCCTCGACGACACCGTCGCCCACCGTGCCGACCTCGAACGGGAGCTGGCCGTCGAGGAACGGCGCCTGAAGGACGTCGCCCGCGCCATCGCCGACCGCCGCGAGGGTCTCGCCCGGCTCCACGGTCAGGTCAACGCGGCCCGCTCGCGCGCCGCCTCCGCCCAGGCCGAGATCGACCGGCTGGCCGCCGCCCGGGACGAGGCCCAGGAACGGGCCGTCGCCGCGCAGGAGGAGTACGGGGCCCTGAAGGCGGAGGTCGACGGCCTCGACGCGGGCGACGCGGAACTGGCAGAGCGGCACGAGGCGGCGAAGCGGCAGCTCACCGAGGCGGAGGCCGCGCTGACCGCGGCCCGCGAGGCGGCCACCGCCGCCGAACGCAGGCGCGCCGCGACCCAGGCCCGCCACGAGGCCCTCGCGACGGGCCTGCGGCGCAAGGACGGAACGGGCGCCCTGCTCGGCGCGCGGGATCGTCTCACCGGCCTGCTCGGCCCGGCCGCGGAGCTCCTCACCCTCACCCCCGGCTACGAGGTCCCCCTCGCCGCCGCTTTCGGCGCCGCCGCCGACGCCCTCGCCGTGACCACGCCGTCCGCGGCCGCCGACGCCATCCGCCTGCTGCGCAAGCAGGACGCGGGCCGGGCGTCCCTGCTGCTGGCCGGGGCTCCGGAGGAACCGGTCCCCGCCGGAGCGCACGACGGCCGGACACCGGGCGGGGGCACGACAGGGGACGATCACGCCGTCGCCCACCGGTCCCTGCCCGCGGATGCGCCGGACGGCGCCGTCGCCCACCGCCCCGCCGGCCGTGCCCTCTTCGCCGCCGACCTCGTCCGTGCGCCCGCCGAGCTCATGCCGTCCGTGCGGCGGCTGCTGCGCGGGATCGTCGTCGTCGGGACCCTGGAGGACGCCGAGGATCTCGTCCGCGCCCGGCCCGATCTCACCGCCGTGACCGCCGAGGGCGACCTGCTGGGGGCGCACTTCGCGCACGGCGGGTCCGCCGGGGCGCCCAGTCTGCTCGAGGTGCAGGCGTCCGTCGACGAGGCCGCCGCCGAGCTGGAGGAGCTGGCGGTGCGGTGCGAGGAGCTGGCCGAGGAGCAGCGGGCGGCGGGGGAGCGGCGCGGGGAGTGCGCCGGGCTCGTCGAGGAGCTGGGGGAGCGGCGGCGGGCCGCCGAGCGGGAGAAGTCGGCCGTCGCGCAGCAGCTCGGACGGCTCGCCGGACAGGCCCGCGGCGCCGCCGGGGAGGCCGAGCGGTCCGCCGCCGCGGCCGCCCGGGCGCAGGAGGCGCTCGACAAGGCCGTCCAGGAGGCCGAGGAGCTGGCCGAGCGGCTGGCCGTCGCCGAGGAGATGCCGGTCGAGGAGGAGCCCGACACCTCCGTGCGCGACCGGCTCGCCGCCGACGGCGCCAACGCGCGGCAGACCGAGATGGAGGCGCGGCTGCAGGTCCGTACGCACGAGGAGCGGGTCAAGGGACTGGCCGGGCGGGCCGACTCGCTGGACCGGGCCGCGCGGGCGGAACGCGAGGCACGCGCGCGTGCCGAGCAGCGACGGGCCCGGCTGCGGCACGAGGCGGCCGTCGCGGGGGCCGTCGCCTCCGGCGCGCGTCAGCTGCTCGCGCACGTCGAGGTGTCGTTGCGGCGGGCCGACGCCGAACGCGTCGCCGCCGAGGCCGCGAAGGCCCGGCGCGAGCAGGAGCTGGCCGCCGCCCGCACCGCCGGGCGCGATCTCAAGGCCGAACTCGACAAGTTGACGGATTCAGTCCACCGGGGCGAGGTACTCGGCGCCGAGAAACGGCTGCGGATCGAGCAGCTGGAGACCAAGGCGCTGGAGGAACTGGGTGTCGAACCGGCGGGGCTGGTGTCCGAGTACGGACCGCACCAACTGGTGCCCCCCTCGCCCCCCGCCGAGGGCGAACAGCTGCCGGAGGACCCCGAGCATCCGCGCAACCAGCCCAGGCCCTTCGCAAGGGCCGAGCAGGAGAAGCGACTCAAGGCGGCGGAACGCGCCTACCAGCAGCTCGGCAAGGTGAACCCGCTCGCTCTGGAGGAGTTCGCCGCGCTGGAGGAGCGCCACAAGTTCCTCAGCGAGCAGCTGGAGGACCTGAAGAAGACCCGCGCCGACCTGCTCCAGGTGGTGAAGGAGGTCGACGAGCGCGTCGAGCAGGTCTTCACCGAGGCGTTCCGGGACACCGCCCGTGAGTTCGAGGGCGTGTTCAGCCGGCTGTTCCCCGGAGGGGAGGGACGGCTGATCCTGACCGACCCCGACAACATGCTCACCACGGGTGTCGACGTCGAGGCCCGGCCGCCCGGCAAGAAGGTCAAGCGGCTGTCGCTGCTCTCCGGTGGCGAGCGGTCGCTGACCGCCGTCGCGATGCTGGTCTCGATCTTCAAGGCGCGGCCCAGCCCGTTCTACGTCATGGACGAGGTCGAGGCCGCTCTCGACGACACCAACCTGCAGCGGCTGATCCGCATCATGCAGGAGCTGCAGGAGTCATCGCAGCTGATCGTGATCACGCACCAGAAGCGCACGATGGAGGTCGCCGACGCGCTCTACGGCGTCTCCATGCAGGGCGACGGGGTGTCGAAGGTGATCTCGCAGCGGCTCCGCTAGTCGGCTTCGCTCCTTCAAAGCTTGAACACACGCCCCTTACGTGTGCCTCTTTTCTCACACACGATGACCTATTGACTTCGAAACTTGAAGGCATAGTCTCGGCAACGTTGTTTTTACCTTCAGGTATCGCCTACCTCGAAGGGCAGATCCACGTCGGCGGCGTTGCCGATGGCCCGAGGAGAACACGTGACCAGCACAGCGCAGGCACCCAAGTCAGGAGCCAGGACGGCTCATCCCGATCATCTCGGGCACGTCATCTTCATCGCAGCGGCGGCCGCGATGGGCGGCTTCCTCTTCGGCTACGACAGCTCCGTGATCAACGGCGCCGTCGAGGCCATCCGCGACCGCTACGACATCGGCTCGGCGGCCCTCGCCCAGGTCATCGCCATCGCCCTGATCGGCTGTGCCGTCGGCGCCGCGACCGCCGGCCGCATAGCCGACCGCATCGGCCGCATCCGGTGCATGCAGATCGCCGCCGTCCTCTTCACGGTCAGCGCCGTCGGCTCGGCGCTCCCCTTCTCGCTGTGGGACCTCGCCTTCTGGCGTGTCGTCGGCGGCTTCGCCATCGGCATGGCCTCGGTCATCGGCCCCGCCTACATCGCCGAGGTCGCCCCGCCCGCCTACCGCGGCCGCCTGGGCTCCTTCCAGCAGGCCGCGATCGTCGTCGGCATCGCGGTGTCGCAGCTGGTCAACTGGGGTCTGCTGAACGCCGCCGACGGCGACCAGCGCGGTGAGCTGATGGGCCTGGAGGCCTGGCAGGTCATGCTCGGCGTCATGGTGATCCCGGCCGTCCTCTACGGGCTGCTCTCCTTCGCGATCCCCGAGTCCCCGCGCTTCCTGATCTCCGTCGGCAAGCACGAGCGGGCCCGTGAGATCCTCGCCGAGGTCGAGGGCAAGGACATCGACCTCGACGCCCGGGTCGCCGAGATCGAGCTCGGCATGAAGAGCGAGCACAAGTCGACCTTCAAGGACCTGCTCGGCGGCTCCTTCTTCTTCAAGCCGATCGTCTGGGTCGGCATCGGCCTGTCGGTCTTCCAGCAGTTCGTCGGCATCAACGTCGCGTTCTACTACTCCTCGACGCTGTGGCAGTCCGTCGGCGTGGACCCGGCCGACTCGTTCTTCTACTCGTTCACGACGTCGATCATCAACATCGTCGGCACCGTCATCGCGATGATCTTCGTGGACCGCATCGGCCGCCGGCCGCTCGCGATCATCGGCTCGGTCGGCATGGTGATCGGCCTCGCGCTGGAGGCCTGGGCGTTCTCCTTCGACCTGGTCGACGGCAAGCTCCCGGAGACCCAGGGCTGGATCGCCCTGATCGCCGCCCACGTGTTCGTCCTGTTCTTCGCCCTGTCGTGGGGTGTGGTCGTCTGGGTCATGCTCGGCGAGATGTTCCCGAACCGGATCCGTGCCGCCGCCCTCGGCGTGGCCGCCTCCGCGCAGTGGATCGCCAACTGGGCCATCACCGCGAGCTTCCCGTCGCTGGCCGACTGGAACCTCTCCGTGACCTACGTGATCTACACGGTCTTCGCGGCGCTCTCCATCCCGTTCGTCCTCAAGTACGTCAAGGAGACGAAGGGCAAGGCGCTGGAGGAGATGGGGTAACCCGTCGCCCGAGACTCGGGGGGAAGGGCCAAGTCCCCGCTGCCCCTCTCCCCGTATCCGTGAGGCGTACTGCCCCGGCTCACTCGTCGAGCCGGGGCAGTACGCCTTCGCAGAACAGCCGCAGACTCCGCCACCCCTCCTCCACCGGCATCCCGCCGGCCAGCGGATGCAGGACGAGGGTGTCGAGGCCCTGCGCCAGGCACTCCCGCGGCGTGACGATCCGGTACACGCCCTCGGCGCGCAGCTCCGCCACGGTCGCCGCCGCCGAGCGCACCGCCGAGCGGACGCCGGCCGCCTGCCAGGAGGCGTAGGTGCGGGCCTCGTGCAGGAAATGGTGGCCGTACTCGGCCCACGCCCGGTCCGGGTCCTCGGCGAGGTGCAGCAGCGGGGTCTCGGCGGGCGGCATCAGGACCCAGCCCTCGGTGCCGTACTCCACCAGCCGCTCCTTGTAGTGGGCCTCCAGTTCCGGCAGGTGCGCGCTGGGGAAGAAGGGCAGGCCGAGCCGGGCGGCCCGGCGGGCGGCGGCCCGGGAGGAACCGCCCACCAGCAGCAGCGGGTGCGGCTCGGTGCACGGGCGCGGCGTGACCCGTACCGTACGGCCCCGGTACGCGAACTCCTCGCCGGTCCAGGCCTTCAGCAGGGTCTCCAGGAGTTCGTCCTGGAGCCGGCCGCGCCGCTCCCAGGCCACGCCCGCCCGGGCGTACTCCTCCGGCCGGTAGCCGATTCCGGCGACGGTGACCAGGCGTCCGCCGCCGAGCAGGTCGAGCACGGCGATGTCCTCGGCCAGCCGCAGGGGGTCGTGCAGCGGGCCGATCACCGCCGAGACCGTGACCGTCAGGCGCCGGGTGGCCCCCAGGACGGCGCCCGCGAAGGCGAACGGCGAGGGCAGCCAGTTGTTCTCGGCGCCGTGGTGTTCCTCCGTCTGGACGGTGGAGATCCCCTGCTCGTCGGCGTACGCGGCCATCTCCAGGGCGGCCCGGTAGCGGATGCCGAGCTCGGCGGGGGAGGCGCCGGGGGCGACGAGGTTGAAGCGGACGACGGTGACGGGCACGTCAGGCCCCCCTTCCGGTGTGGGCGGGGGAGAGTAGCTGACGGATCATCAGATAACCAGGGGTGGGGCACGCCCCCGTTCGGACGCGCGGGCACCCGCTCCGGCGGGGAGGGGTCACGCATACTGGACGCGTTATGGAAACCGTCATCCTTGCTGTAGTCATCGCCGTGGTCGTGCTCGCGGCGCTCGGCGGGCTCGTCGTCGGCAGCCGGCGGAAGAAGTCGCTGCCCCCGCCGCCCCCCACCGCGCCCGACATCACCGCGCCTCCGACCGAGCCGCACGTCGGCGACGAGGCCGAGACGCCGCGCGACGAACCGCGCCGCACGATCGAGGAGGTGGACCTCCCGGGCGGTGGCGCTCCCACCGCCGTCGAGGAACCTCCCGTTGTCGAGGCTCCCGGGATCGAGATCCCGGAGCCCACCGCGGGGCGGCTCGTCCGCCTGCGCGCCCGTCTCTCCCGCTCCCAGAACGCCCTCGGCAAGGGGCTGCTCACGCTGCTCTCGCGCGAGCACCTCGACGAGGACACCTGGGAGGAGATCGAGGACACCCTCCTCACCGCCGACGTCGGTGTCCAGCCCACCCAGGAGCTGGTCGAACGGCTGCGTGAGCGCGTGAAGGTGCTCGGCACCCGCACCCCCGAGGAGCTGCGCGGCCTGCTGCGCGAGGAGCTGCTCAAGCTGGTCGGCACCGAGTTCGACCGCACCGTGAAGACCGAGCCCGCGGACCGCAAGCCCGGCATCGTGATGGTCGTCGGCGTCAACGGCACCGGCAAGACCACCACCACCGGCAAGCTCGCCCGCGTGCTCGTGGCCGACGGGCGGACCGTCGTCCTCGGCGCGGCCGACACCTTCCGCGCCGCCGCCGCCGACCAGCTCCAGACCTGGGGCGAGCGCGTCGGCGCCCACACCGTGCGCGGGCCGGAGGCCGGCGACCCCGCCTCCGTGGCCTTCGACGCGGTCAAGGAGGGCAAGGAGATGGGGATCGACGTGGTCCTCATCGACACCGCCGGCCGGCTGCACACCAAGACCGGTCTCATGGACGAGCTCGGCAAGGTCAAGCGGGTCGTCGAGAAGCACGCCCCGCTCGACGAGGTGCTGCTCGTCCTCGACGCCACCACCGGGCAGAACGGCCTCGTCCAGGCCCGGGTCTTCGCCGAGGTCGTCGACATCACCGGCATCGTGCTGACCAAGCTCGACGGCACGGCCAAGGGCGGCATCGTCGTCGCGGTCCAGCGCGAGCTGGGCGTACCGGTCAAGCTGATCGGTCTGGGCGAGGGCGCGGACGACCTGGCGCCGTTCGAGCCGGAGGCGTTCGTTGACGCCCTCATCGGGGAGTGACCCCCACTTACCCACGACGGTAGGCGACGAGAAGCGCCCGCCCCCAGGCGCAGTCGGGGGCGGGCGCTTCGCCCTGGGGGTGGGTCCGTACGGCGTGCGGGGGCCGTACGGCGCCGTGCGGACGGGTGTGCAGGCCGTGCGGCGGTCTGTCCGGCGTCGGTCGCGGTCGCGCGGGTGGGTGCGTACGTCGCGCGGCGGTCCGTGCGGGAGGGCGTACGCGGCGGTCCGTGCGGAACGGTCGTGCGGCGGGTGCGTACGTCGGCCGCCGTCTGACTGGCGCGTCTGCGGCGGAGCGTACGGATCAGTACGACGCGCGCGACCGGTGGGCCACGTACGCCAGCGTGCCGAGCACGAGCCGGGCCTCCGGCGGCTGCGTCGCCGAGTCCAGGGCGGGTGGGCGCAGCCAGCGCACCGGGCCGAGGCCGCCCCGGTCGGAGGGCGGCGCCGTGATGGCCGTACCGGCGCCGAGGCCGCGCAGATCGAGGGAGGCCGGGTCGTCCCAGCCCATGCGGTAGAGCAGGTCGTCGAGGTCGGCGGCGGCTCCTGGGGCGACGAGGAACTGGGCGCGGCCCTCGGGGGTGGCGGTCACCGGACCGAGCGGGAGCCCCATGCGTTCCAGCCGGACCAGGGCGCGGCGTCCGGCCGGCTCGGCCACCTCGATCACGTCGAAGGCGCGCCCCACCGGCAGCATCACCGCCGCCCCCGGGAACTCCGTCCAGGTCCTGGTCACGTCGTCGAGCGTGGCGCCGGCCGGGATCCGCGGCGCGAACTCCAGGGGATGCGCGCCCGGCGCGTGGCAGTCGCCGCGGCCGCACGAGCAGGCGCCCGCCGCCGCCCGCGCGCCCGGTACCACGTCCCAGCCCCACAGGCCGGTGAACTCGGCGACGGCGGTGCACTCGGAGGAGCGACCTCGCCTGCGCGCGCCGGAGCGGATCTCGCGAATGCCGCCGATCGTGAAGCCCATGCCCCCTCCAACGGGTCCGACGCACCGATGGTTACGTAGCGGACGCAAGTCGTGACTCTCCGTACTGTCGCCTTCCCTGTGCCACGGGATTCAGGCGGCGCCTGGAAGCGACGCGGGTGGTGTGGCCGGCCGTGCGCGCCCCTGGGTGCAACGCTCCGCCCACTCCCCGCCGTCCTGTGTCAAGTGAATCGCGTGCGGGTCATCGTGAGTTCATTCGAAGGGGTGGCGAATGGTGGCGATTCCGCAAACGCCGTGGCCGGACGCGTGACGGAAGGATTACTTTGAGTGTGCGAGGCCCGGGGCACATGCACCTGTGGGTATGCCGGAGGCAAGTCGGCTTTCCGTTCGAAGGGTGACAACCCTCGGACGGCGGGCGGTATTTACCGGCATTCTGATAAGGCTTGGCGCACTCAAGCGACAAGTGGTCTCAGGGATGGGGGCGTTCCAGTGAGCGGCAACGACGGAAGCGGGACGGGTGCCGGGAGCGCCGCGCACGCCGACAAGCGCCCCAACGAGCTGCTCACCTCCTGGTTCGTGCGCAGCGGCTGGTCCAAGGGGGAGCTGGCCCGCCAGGTCAACCGCCGCGCCCGCCAGCTGGGCGCCAACCACATCTCCACGGACACCTCGCGCGTGCGCCGCTGGCTGGACGGCGAGAACCCCCGCGAACCCATCCCCAGGATCCTGTCCGAGCTGTTCTCCGAGCGGTTCGGCTGTGTCGTCTCCGTCGAGGACCTCGGTCTGCGCACCGCGCGGCAGACGCCCGCCGCGACCGGCGTGGACCTGCCCTGGACGGGCCCGCAGACAGTGGCTCTGCTCAGCGAGTTCTCGCGCAGCGACCTCATGCTGGCGCGGCGCGGCTTCCTCGGAACCTCGCTGGCCCTGTCCGCGGGCCCGTCCCTCATCGAGCCCATGCAGCGCTGGCTCGTCCCCTCGCCGCCGTCCCCGCAGGAGGACGCGGCGTCCGTCCCGACCAGCCGCGCCCGCGGCCGTCTCTCCCGGCCCGAGCTGGAGCTGCTGGAGTCCACCACCGTGATGTTCCGGCAGTGGGACGCCCAGTGCGGCGGCGGTCTGCGCCGCAAGGCGGTCGTCGGCCAGCTGCACGAGGTGACGGACCTCCTCCAGGAGCCCCAGCCCGAGGCCACCGCGCGCAAGCTCTTCAAGGTCGCCGCCGAGCTGGCCGAGCTGGCCGGCTGGATGTCGTACGACGTGGGGCTCCAGCCGACCGCGCAGAAGTACTTCGTCCTCGCCCTGCACGCCGCCAAGGAGGCCGGGGACCGGCCGCTGGGCTCGTACATCCTCTCCAGCATGAGCCGCCAGATGATCCACCTCGGACGGCCCGAGGACGCCCTGGAGCTGATCCACCTCGCGCAGTACGGCAGCCGCGACTGCGCGAGCCCGCGCACCCAGTCCATGCTGTATGCGATGGAGGCCCGCGCCTACGCCAACATGGGCCAGCCCGGCCGGTGCAAGCGGGCGGTCCGGATGGCCGAGGACACCTTCGCCGACGCGCAGGAGTGGGACGAGCCCGACCCCGACTGGATCCGCTTCTTCTCCGAGGCCGAGCTCTACGGCGAGAACTCCCACTCCTACCGCGACCTGGCCTACGTGGCCGGCCGCAGCCCCACGTACGCCTCCCTGGCCGAGCCGCTGATGCAGAAGGCGGTGGACCTGTTCGCCGAGGACTGCGACCACCAGCGGTCGTACGTGCTGAACCTGATCGGCATGGCCACCGTCCACCTGCTGCGCCGTGAGCCCGAGCAGAGCGCGGTCCTCGCCGCGCAGGCCATGAAGGAAGCGAAGAAGGTCCGCTCCGAACGCGTCAACACTCGTATCCGAAAGACCGTCGACACCGCCGTACGCGATTTCGGGGACCTCAGCGAGGTCGTCGACCTCACCGACCGGCTCGCCATCGAGCTGCCGGAGACCGCGGAAGCGGTCTGATCCCCGGCGGAGATCCCCTGAGCCCCGGCCGCGGCCGGCCCTCCCGAACTGCCCGACTCGGCTCCCCCAGCCAGGTCATCGGAAGGCCGACCGCGGCCGGTTTCCTTCCCCCAGGTGAAGGTTGCGCCACGATAACGATCGAGGCGGGCGGTATCCGCCAGTTCATCGACGCGTAACACGCACAGCGCCTTCGTCACGGCCGCGAAACAACGAGGGGCCTCCACCGAAACCGCGCTGCGCCAATCTCATGGCGCATAACCGGCCCACCCCTCAATCCGCTCTGGCTTCGCCCGCACGGGGCCGTACTCATGACGAGGAGACGCCGATGGCATCAGCCGCCATCACGCTTGCGGCGGACGCACCCACGCTGTCGTCCGCCAACACAGGCTTCATGCTCATTTGCTCTGCCCTGGTGATGCTCATGACCCCGGGCCTGGCCTTCTTCTACGGAGGCATGGTCCGCGTCAAGAGCACCCTCAACATGCTGATGATGAGCTTCATCAGCCTCGGGATCGTCACCATCCTGTGGGTGTTGTACGGCTTCTCCCTCGCCTTCGGTACGGACTCCGGCAGCCTCATCGGGTGGAACTCCGACTGGGTCGGCCTCAGCAACATCGGCCTGACCGAGCTGTGGGACGGCTACACCATCCCGATCTTCGTGTTCCTGGTCTTCCAGCTGATGTTCGCGATCATCACGCCCGCCCTGATCAGCGGTGCTCTCGCGGACCGCGTGAAGTTCAGCGCCTGGGCGCTGTTCATCACCCTGTGGGCCACGGTCGTCTACTTCCCGGTCGCGCACTGGGTCTGGGGCGCCGGCGGCTGGGCCTTCGAACTCGGCGTGATCGACTTCGCCGGTGGTACGGCGGTGCACATCAACGCCGGCGCCGCGGCCCTCGGTGTGATCCTGGTCATCGGCAAGCGCGTCGGCTTCAAGAAGGACCCGATGCGCCCGCACAGCCTGCCGCTGGTCATGCTCGGCGCGGGTCTGCTCTGGTTCGGCTGGTTCGGCTTCAACGCCGGCTCGTGGCTCGGCAACGACGACGGCGTCGGCGCGCTGATGTTCGTCAACACGCAGGTCGCCACCGCCGCCGCCATGCTGGCCTGGCTCGTCTACGAGAAGCTCCGCCACGGCGCGTTCACCACGCTGGGCGCCGCATCCGGCGCGGTCGCCGGTCTGGTCGCCATCACCCCCGCGGGTGGCGCGGTCTCCCCGCTCGGCGCGATCGCCGTCGGCGCCATCGCCGGTCTGCTGTGCGCCATGGCCGTCGGCCTGAAGTACAAGCTCGGCTACGACGACTCCCTCGACGTGATCGGTGTTCACCTGGTCGGCGGTGTCGTCGGCTCCCTGCTCATCGGCTTTTTCGCCACCGGCAAGGGCCAGTCCGAGGTCGCGGGCCTCTTCTACGGCGGCGGCCTGACCCAGTTCTGGAAGCAGTGCGCCGGTGTCTTCGCGGTCCTCGCCTACTCGCTGATCGTCTCCGCGATCCTCGCCTTCATCCTCGACAAGACCATCGGTATGCGGGTCTCCGAGGACGAGGAGGTGGCCGGCATCGACCAGGCCGAGCACGCCGAGACCGCGTACGACTTCAGTGGTGCCGGCGGCGGTGCCGCCCGCACCACCGCCCTCCCGGCCCCGGTCGCCGACACTGCGAGCAAGAAGGTGGACGCATGAAGCTCATCACCGCCGTCGTGAAGCCGCACCGGCTCGACGAGATCAAGGAAGCCCTCCAGGCATTCGGCGTCCACGGCCTGACGGTCACCGAGGCCAGCGGTTACGGTCGTCAGCGGGGACACACCGAGGTCTACCGCGGTGCCGAGTACACCGTCGACCTGGTCCCCAAGATCCGCATCGAGGTGCTGGCCGAGGACGACGACGCCGAGCAGTTGATCGACGTCATCGTCAAGGCGGCCCGCACCGGCAAGATCGGTGACGGCAAGGTCTGGTCCCTCCCGGTCGAGACCGCCGTACGGGTCCGCACCGGCGAGCGCGGCCCGGACGCGCTCTGACCGCAGAACAGAACAGGAGTCGCTGGGTGACGAGTACGGACGTGCGCAAGGATGCAGAGGACTCGGGACCCAGCGGCTACGCGGCGGCCCGGCTGCGCCTCCTCACCGAGGGGGCGCGGTCCGGGCCGCCGCGCCGTGCCGCCCTCGCCGAGCTGACCGACGACTGGCTGTCCGGCCTGTTCGCCGCGGGCGCCGGGGAAGTGCGGGGCGTGTCCCTGGTCGCCGTCGGCGGCTACGGCCGCGGCGAACTCTCCCCGCGCAGCGACCTCGACCTGCTCCTGCTGCACGACGGCGACGACCCCAAGGCGGTCGCCGCCCTCGCCGACCGCCTCTGGTACCCGGTGTGGGACCTCGGCCTGGCCCTCGACCACTCCGTGCGCACCCCGGCGGAGGCCCGCAAGACGGCCGGGGAGGATCTCAAGGTCCAGCTCGGCCTGCTGGACGCCCGCCATATCGCGGGCGACCTGGGGCTGACGGCGGGACTGCGGACGGCGGTGCTGGCCGACTGGCGCAACCAGGCACCCAAGCGCCTTCCCGAACTCCAGGAACTGTGCGCCGAGCGCGCCGAACGCCAGGGGGAGCTGCAGTACCTGCTGGAGCCCGACCTCAAGGAGGCCCGCGGCGGTCTGCGCGACGCCACCGCCCTGCGCGCCGTCGCCGCATCCTGGCTCGCCGACGCCCCGCGCGAGGGCCTCGACGACGCCCGCCGCCGGCTCCTCGACGTCCGCGACGCCCTGCACCTGACGACCGGCCGCGCGACCGACCGCCTCGCCCTCCAGGAGCAGGACCAGGTCGCGGCCGAGCTGGGCCTGCTGGACGCGGACACCCTCCTGCGCCAGGTCTACGAGGCCGCCCGGGTCATCTCGTACGCCAGTGACGTCACCTGGCGTGAAGTGGGGCGGGTGCTCAGGTCGCGCGCCGTACGCCCGCGGCTGCGCGCCATGCTCGGCGGCGGGAAGCCCGTCGCCGAGCGCTCCCCGCTGGCGGAAGGGGTGGTGGAGCAGGACGGCGAGGTGGTGCTCGCCCGCGCCGCGCGCCCCGACCGCGACCCCGTGCTGCCGCTGCGCGCCGCGGCCGCCGCCGCGCAGGCCGGCCTCCCGCTCTCCCTGCACGCCGTACGGCGCCTCGCGGCCACCGTGCGCCCCCTGCCCACGCCCTGGCCCGCCGAGGCCCGCGAACAGCTGGTCACCCTGCTGGGCTCGGGCCAGCCCACCATCGAGGTCTGGGAGGCGCTGGAGGCCGAAGGGCTGATCACCCGGCTGCTGCCCGACTGGGAACGGGTGCGCTGCCGGCCGCAGCGCAACGCCGTGCACATCTGGACCGTCGACCGGCACCTCATCGAGACCGCGGTGCGCGCCTCCGAGTTCACCCGCCGCGTCAGCCGTCCCGACCTCCTCCTGGTCGCCGCGCTGCTGCACGACATCGGCAAGGGCTGGCCCGGCGACCACTCCGTGGCCGGCGAGATCATCGCCAAGGACGTGGCCGCCCGCATCGGCTTCGACCGCGCGGACGTCGCCGTCCTGTCCACCCTCGTCCGCCACCACCTGCTGCTCATCGAGACGGCCACCCGGCGTGACCTGGAGGACCCGGCCACCGTCCGGTCGGTCGCCGAGGCGGTCGGCTCGCAGGGCACTCTGGAGCTGCTGCACGCCCTGACCGAGGCGGACGCCCTGGCCACCGGCCCGGCCGCCTGGTCGTCCTGGCGCGGCTCGCTCGTCGCCGACCTGGTCAAGCGGGTCTCGGCGGTGCTCGCCGGGGATGCCCCCGAGGAGCCCGAGGAGGCCGCGGCCACCGCCGAGCAGGAGCGGCTCGCGATCGAGGCGGTCGCCACGGGCAGCCCGGTGCTGGCGCTGCGCGCGCAGACCGAACCGCCGGCCGACCCGGCCGCGGTGCAGCCGTCCGGCGACCCGGAGCCGCTCGGTGTGGAACTCCTCATCGCCGTGAGCGACCAGGCGGGCGTGCTGCCCGCGGTCGCCGGCGTCCTCGCCCTGCACCGGCTGACCGTCCGCACCGCCGAGCTGCGGGCCCTGGACCTGCCCTCCGGCGTCGAGGGCTCCGTGCTGCTCCTGGACTGGCGGGTCGCGGCGGAGTACGGCTCGCTGCCCCAGGCCGCCCGGCTCCGCGCCGACCTCGTCCGCGCCCTGGAGGGCTCCCTGGACATCGCGGGCCGGCTCGCGGAACGCGACGCGGCCTACCCCCGCCGCCGGGGTGTGGTCGCGCCCCCGCCGCGCGTCACGGTGGCCTCGGCGGCCTCCCGCCTGGCCACGGTGATCGAGGTCCGCGCCCAGGACGCGCCGGGACTGCTGTTCCGGATCGGCCGGGCGCTGGAGGACGCCGGGGTGCGGGTGCGCAGCGCACATGTCAGCACGCTGGGCGCCAACGCCGTCGACGCCTTCTACGTCACCGGAACGGAGGGCACGCCCCTGCCGGCCGACGAGGCCGCTTCGGTGGCGCAGAAGCTGGAGGAGACGCTGCGGGGGTGACCTCGCGGTCATGTCACGCCTCGACCCGGGTTTCCCCGCGCTCGCGGGGATGGCCCGCCGGTGGCGACGGGGGGGGGTCCGGCGAGGCCGCGTGCTCGCGCCGACGCGGGGTTTCGTCGTGGCCCGCCCGCTGAATCCAGCAGGCGGGGACGAATGTCTTGCTCGGCCGGATACCCTGGAAGACGCTCATACCGCCCCCGACCCCGAGGACCGACGCCGCCGTGTTCGATACTCTCTCCGACCGCCTCTCAGCGACCTTCAAGAATCTGCGCGGCAAGGGGCGTTTGAGCGAGGCGGACATCGACGCCACCGCGCGCGAGATCCGCATCGCCCTCCTCGAGGCGGACGTCGCCCTGCCGGTCGTGCGGACCTTCATCAAGAACGTCAAGGAGCGCGCCCTCGGCGCCGAGGTCTCCAAGGCGCTGAACCCGGCCCAGCAGGTCCTGAAGATCGTCAACGACGAACTCGTCACGATCCTGGGCGGCGAGACCCGGCGCCTGCGTTTCGCCAAGCAGCCGCCGACCGTGATCATGCTGGCCGGTCTGCAGGGTGCCGGTAAGACCACCCTCGCGGGCAAGCTCGGCCGCTGGCTGAAGGAGCAGGGCCACTCGCCGCTGCTCGTCGCCGCCGACCTCCAGCGCCCCAACGCCGTCAACCAGCTCAGCGTCGTCGCCGAGCGCGCCGGCGTGGCCGTCTACGCGCCGCAGCCGGGCAACGGCGTCGGTGACCCGGTCCAGGTCGCCAAGGACTCCATCGACTTCGCGAAGTCCAAGGTCCACGACATCGTCATCGTGGACACCGCCGGCCGTCTCGGCATCGACGCCGAGCTGATGCAGCAGGCCGCGGACATCCGCGACGCCGTCTCGCCCGACGAGATCCTCTTCGTCGTCGACGCGATGATCGGTCAGGACGCGGTCAACACCGCCGAGGCCTTCCGGGACGGCGTCGGCTTCGACGGCGTGGTGCTGTCCAAGCTCGACGGTGACGCCCGCGGTGGTGCGGCCCTGTCGATCCGCCAGATCACCGGCAAGCCGATCATGTTCGCGTCGAACGGCGAGAAGCTCGACGACTTCGACGCCTTCCACCCTGACCGGATGGCCTCCCGCATCCTCGACATGGGTGACCTGCTCACCCTGATCGAGCAGGCGGAGAAGACGTTCAGCCAGGAAGAGGCCGAGAAGATGGCCTCCAAGCTGGCGTCCAAGAAGGGCCAGGACTTCACCCTGGACGACTTCCTGTCCCAGATGGAACAGGTCAGGAAGATGGGGTCGATCTCCAAGCTGCTCGGCATGCTGCCGGGCATGGGCCAGATCAAGGACCAGATCAACAACCTCGACGAGCGCGACGTCGACCGCACGGCCGCCATCATCAAGTCGATGACCCCGGCCGAGCGCCAGGACCCGACCATCATCAACGGCTCGCGCCGCGCCCGTATCGCCAAGGGTTCCGGTGTCGAGGTCAGCGCGGTGAAGGGCCTGGTCGAGCGGTTCTTCGAGGCCCGCAAGATGATGTCCCGCATGGCCCAGGGCGGCGGCATGCCGGGCATGCCGGGGATGCCGGGCATGGGCGGCGGTCCCGGCCGCGCCAAGAAGCAGCCGAAGAAGGCCAAGGGCAAGCAGCGCTCCGGCAACCCGATGAAGCGCAAGCAGCAGGAGCAGGAGGAGGCCGCCCGCCGCGCGGCCGCCGCCCAGGGCGGTGCTCCCGGCGGCGCCTTCGGCCTGCCGGGCCAGCAGCCCGGCCAGGACTTCGAGCTGCCCGACGAGTTCAAGAAGTTCATGGGCTGACCGCGCCGCGGTCACGGTCCGTCGAGGGCGCCTTTCCACCGGGAAGGCGCCCTCAGCGCGTGCCGGTGACCGGTATGTGTCGTAACGTCCAGATATGAGCAATGCGGCGCCACCACGCAAGGCCCCTGAGCAGCCGTGGCGCACCGAAGGAACCCCGGACGAGGCGCCACGACGGTCCGGCGGCAGGAGGATACGCGGCCGCTGGTGGGGCCTGATCGTCACCGCGGTGATCGTCTTCCTCCTCGCCTACCTGGGCCTGCACTACTTCGGCGGGGGCGACGAGCCGACGATCTCGTACACCGAGTTCAGCAGACAGGTCGACGACGGCAACGTCGCGAAGATCTACTCCAAGGGCGACGCCATCCAGGGTGAGCTCAAGGACGCCCGGGCCGCACCGGACGGCGATGGTGAGTACACCAAGTTCACGACGCAGCGCCCCGCCTTCGCGGACGACGACCTCTGGCAGAGCCTCAGCAGCCGGAACGTGACGGTGACCGCCGAGCCGGTCGTCCAGCAGCGCGGCCTGCTGTCCAACCTGCTGATCTCCCTGATCCCGATCGTGGTCCTGGTCGCCGTGTGGATCTTCTTCGTCCGCCGGGCCGGCACGGGCCTCGGTGGCGCGGGCGGCGTCCTCGGCCGCAAGGCGCCGCCCAGGCCGGTCGAGCTCCAGCCGGGCAGACAGCGCACGACCTTCGCCGACGTCGCCGGCATCGACGAGGTCAAGGGCGAGCTGGACGACGTCGTCGACTTCCTCGAACACCCCGACGCCTACCGCAGGATGGGCGCCAAGATGCCCCGCGGAGTGCTGCTCGCCGGATCGCCCGGCACCGGCAAGACGCTGCTGGCGCGCGCGGTGGCCGGCGAGGCGGGCGTGCCCTTCTTCTCCGCCTCCGCGTCCGAGTTCATCGAGATGATCGTGGGCGTCGGCGCGTCCCGCGTCCGGGAGCTGTTCGCCGAGGCACGCAAGGTGGCGCCGTCGATCATCTTCATCGACGAGATCGACACCATCGGACGCGTCCGCGGCGGCGGCGCCTCGGTCAGCGGCCACGACGAGCGCGAGCAGACCCTGAACCAGATCCTCACGGAGATGGACGGCTTCTCCGGGACGGAGGGCGTGATCGTCATAGCGGCCACGAACCGCGCCGACATCCTGGACCCCGCGCTGACCCGGCCCGGCCGCTTCGACCGGGTGGTCAACGTCTCCCCGCCGGACCGGGGCGGACGCGAGGCGATCCTGCGGATCCACACCCGGCAGATACCGCTCGCCCCGGACGTGGACCTGGCCCATCTGGCCCGGGTGACGCCGGGCATGACGGGTGCGGATCTGGCCAATCTCGCCAACGAGGCCGCTCTGTTCGCCGTCAAACGCAAACAGAACCAGGTCACTCGGGCCGACCTGTCCGAAGCGCTGGAGAAGGTGCAGCTGGGCGCCGAACGCACCCTCGTCATGCCGGAGGACGACCGCCGCCGGACCGCCTACCACGAGAGCGGACACGCCCTTCTCGGCATGCTCCAGCCCGGCGCCGACCCCGTCCGCAAGATCACCATCGTGCCGCGCGGCCGGGCGCTGGGGGTCACCATGTCGACCCCCGAGGTGGAGCGGTACGCGCACTCGGAGGAGTACCTGCGCGGCCGCATCATCGGAGCCCTCGGCGGCATGGCGGCGGAGCAGGTGGTCTACGGGGTCGTCACCACGGGCGCGGAGAGCGACCTCGAACAGGTCACCGCCATCGCGCGCGGCATGGTGGCCCGCTGGGGCATGAGCGAGCGCATCGGTCGCCTCTCCGCCCTCCCGAGCGACGCCCAGCAGGCGTACGGGCTCGCGGCCGCCCCGCAGACCCTCGACGCCATCGACAGCGAGATGCGCCGCATCGTCGACGAGTGCTACGAGGAGGCCTCCCGCAAACTCCACGACCACCGCGCCCAGCTGGACGCCCTCGCCCAGGCCCTGCTGGAGAACGAGACGCTGGAGGAGGCGGACGCGTACCGCATCGCGGGCATCGCGCGCCTGACCAAGGACGACGCCTAGGCCGTGCACGCGATGAGGGTGCCAGGACCGTCCAGGCGACGGGGGTGTCCGGACCGTACGGGGGAGGAGGGTGCCCGGACCGTCCAGCGAGCAGGGTGCCCGGACCGTACGGGCGAGCAGGGTGCCCGGACCGTCCGGGCACGGCCTCGTCCGGTGGGTCAGGACCGCTAGACCGTGCGCGCGATCAGGTACCGGAACACGTTCGGCATCCAGACCGTGCCGTCCTCGCGCCGGTACGGGTGCAGTGCCTCGGTCACCTCCTTGTCCACCTGCGCCTGGTCCGTCGCGGAGATCGCCGCGTCGAACAGGCCCGTGGACAGCAGGCCCTTGAGGGCACTGTCCACGCCCGCGTACCCGAACGGGCAGGCCACGCGCCCGGATCCGTCCGGCTTCAGACCGGCCCGCTGGGCGACCTCCTCCAGGTCGTCGCGCAGGGCCGGGCGCCAACTCCCGCCGGCGCGCAGGGGATCGGCCAGCTTGGTGGCGACCCGCAGCACGGAGGACGTGGCGCAGCGCTCCGGCGGACCCCAGCCGACGAGCACCACGGGCGTGCCCCGCTCGGCCAGCGGCGTGGCGGCCGCCAGCAGCTCGCCGAGGCCTTCCGCGTCGCCCGCGAGGCAGCCGATCGGCTCGAAGGCGGTCACCAGGTTGTACGCGGGGATCCTCGCGTCGGCCGCGTCCTCGGGCGAGCCCTCGACGAGCCGGGTGTCCGCACGCGCGTGTGCGCCCGAGCCCTCAGGCATCAGCCGCTGGCGGGCGAGGGCCAGCCGCTCGGCGGAGGAGGCCTCGACCCCCGTCAGGGCGGCGCCTCTGGAAGCCGCCATCAGCAGAGCCAGCCCGGAGCCGCAGCCGAGGCCCAACAGCCTTGTGCCCGGGCCCACTTCCAGTCGCTCGTAGACGGCCTCATAGAGCGGGACCAGCATCCGCTCCTGGATTTCGGACCAGTCACGCGCGCGTGCACCCAGATCCGCGCGGGCCGTCGCCGGCCCGGCCTGAGGCGGGTGCTGCCGCACGAGCGTAGGTGTCATGAAAAAGCGCCCCAATCCGCCGAGAGTTGCCGCTGTGCTCGTTCAGGTGGCCCCCGTCAGTGCGCCCGCACTCCCCCGTATGTCAGGTAACTCCCCACTCGACCCCGCGTCCAGGGGTTGAGAAGCCCTGCTTGAGGACAACCTGCGCGTGTGGCGAGATTTCACATCCCGGCAACCTGGGGCCGTACCATCGCGCCATGGCTAAGGCACCCGTTCTCACGCCGCGGGCGGACGACTTCCCGCGCTGGTACCAGGATCTGATCACCAAGGCCGAGCTGGCCGACAACGGTCCGGTGCGCGGCACCATGGTGATCCGGCCGTACGGGTACGGGCTGTGGGAGCGGATGCAGGCGGAGATGGACGCCCGCATCAAGGAGACGGGCACCCAGAACGCGTACTTCCCCCTGCTGATCCCGCAGTCGTACCTCACGCGCGAGGCCGACCACGTCGAGGGCTTCGCGCCCGAGCTGGCGGTGGTCACGCACGGCGGCGGCAAGGAGCTGGAGGAGCCGGCGGTCGTCCGCCCCACCTCCGAGATGATCATCAACGACTACTTCTCGAAGTGGGTGCAGAGCTACCGCGACCTGCCCCTGCTGATCAACCAGTGGGCGAACGTGGTCCGTTGGGAACTGCGACCCCGCCTCTTCCTGCGTACGACCGAGTTCCTGTGGCAGGAGGGCCACACCGCTCACGCCACGTACGAGGACGCCCGCGCCTTCGCGTCGCACATCCACCGCCAGGTCTACGAGGACTTCATGGTGAACGTGCTCGCGATGGACGTGGTCCCCGGCCGCAAGACCGTCAAGGAGCGGTTCGCGGGTGCCATCAACACCCTCACGCTCGAAGGCATGATGGGCGACGGCAAGGCCCTGCAGATGGCCACCAGCCAAGAGCTGGGACAGAACTTCGCCAAGGCCTTCAACACCTCCTACCTGTCGGAGGACGGCACGCAGGAGCTGGTCTGGCAGACCTCCTGGGGATCGACCACCCGCATGATCGGCGCCCTGGTGATGATGCACGGCGACGACCACGGGTTGCGCGTCCCGCCGCGTCTGGCGCAGACCCAGGCCGTCGTCCTCGCGATCAAGGGCGACGAAGCGGTTCTGGCCAAGGTCCGCGAGATCGGCGACCGGCTGAGGGCGGCCGGTGTCCGTGTCCATGTCGACGACCGCACGGACACGCCCTTCGGGCGCCGGGCCGTCGACTGGGAGCTCAAGGGCGTGCCCGTACGGATCGAGGTCGGGCCCCGGGACCTGGAGAACGGCACCGCGATGCTGGCCCGGCGGATCCCGGGCGGCAAGGAGCCGGTGGCCCTGGAGTCCCTGGTCTCGCTGCTCCCCACGGTCCTCGAGCAGGACCAGGCGCTGCTGCTGCGGCAGTCCCGCGAGCGCCGCGAGTCCCGTACGACGGACGTGTCCACGATCGAGGAGGCCGTGGAGGCGGCCACCGCCGGCGGCTGGGCGCGCATCCCCTGGGCGACCCTCGGCGAGGAGGGCGAGGCCAAGCTGGCCGACCACGCGGTGACCGTACGGTGTCTGGTCGCCGAGGACGGGTCGGTGCCGGAGGACGGCGAGGCGCCCGGTAACGTCGCGATCGTCGCGCGCGCTTACTGAGACGGCGCCCTCCGCCACAAGAGCGACCGAAACGCCTCTTGCGCCCCTGCGGAACATGCGTACCCCGGCGCGCGGACACCGTCTACGCGCCGGGCCGTACGGCGAACTACGCACCACCTTGGGATGAGCTGTGAGGCTTCTCCGCAGATCAGCGCACCCGCCCTCGTCAGGACGCATCAGCGGCAACTGACGGGTACGTGCAAATTATTTGGGATGCCCCGGAATAGGAACACAGGGGCACCCCCGCTCGTTGTCATTACGTGAGCACGACACAGACACCACCTGTTCTCGCCGCAGAGCTGGCACAGGCGTGGGCCGACATTCAGCGGTACCACCCCGAGCTGCCGGACCTTGCCGCGCCAGAGTCCCTGATCGGGGAGTCGTCGTCCGCCTGCGGTCACGAGCTCTCCTTCGAGCGACTGCTCCATGAGGCAGTCCACGGGATCGCCGCAGCCCGCGGCGTCCGCGACACCTCCCGCGCCGGCCGCTACCACAACCGCAGATTCCTCGCGATCGCCGAGGAGCTGGGCCTGGACCACCCCGAGGAACCGCATCCCAGCAGCGGTTTCTCGCTGGTCACGCTCAACCCCGAGGCCAAGCGCCGCTACCGTCCCACGATCGAGCGGCTCCAGCGGGCCCTCAAGGCCCACATGGCCGCCACCTCCTCCGACACCACCCGCGCCTTCCGCGGCCCGGCCGCCCGCCACGGCTCCTCCGGCGGCGGCGTCCGCGTCAAGGCGGTCTGCGACTGCGGACGCAACGTCCGGGTCGTGCCGTCGGTCCTGGCCCAGGCCCCGATCGTGTGCGGGGGCTGCGGCAAGCCGTTCCGGATCCCGGACGTCATGGGCGCGGCGTAAGGACCACCCGGCACGGCCGCCCGGCACCACCACCCGACACGGCCATCCGACTGTGCACCGGCATCTCGTGGCTGCCGGTTCAGCACCGGGTACGGCCCGCCGGGACGCCGCGCGTGACGGGCGCGGGGAACCCGCGCCCGTCACGCGCGCGTGCGGGGGCGCTGAGGCAGGTGACGGGCAGCATGCCGCGGGTGGGGGCGTGGTGCCGGATGACGGGCGAGGGGCGTTGTGCTGCGCCATGGCCGCGGGGCTGTGGACCTTGCTGTGCCGCGGCCGCCGCCGAGAGCGCGGGTGTTCGGGCCCCGCGGTGCGGCGCCACCGCCGAGGGCGCTCGGGGCCCCGCGGTGCGGCGCCGCGGCGGTCCGCCCGGGGACGCTTCGTGGTGCCCCGCGGGTGTCGCCGTCGTGCCCTGTGTCCGGCCGGGCACGTCCGCGCGCACCCTCGGCCGGAGGGGCCCTCAGGGTGTGGCAGAATGGCTAGCTGTACTCGACAGCCGCACAGGACCCCTCTCTCCTCCGGCTGACGCGTCCATCGGGCACTCGGGTACCGCAACCCCACGCGGCATGCTCGCCGTGCCCAACCACGTCAAATCCAGGAGAACCCACTCCCGTGGCAGTCAAGATCAAGCTGAAGCGTCTGGGCAAGATCCGTTCGCCTCACTACCGCATCGTCGTCGCCGACTCCCGCACCCGCCGTGACGGCCGTGCGATCGAGGAGATCGGCAAGTACCACCCGACGTACAACCCGTCGGTCATCGAGGTCGACGCCGAGCGTGTGGCGTACTGGCTCGGTGTCGGCGCCCAGCCGACCGAGCCCGTGCTCGCCATCCTGAAGAAGACCGGCGACTGGCAGAAGTTCAAGGGCGAGCCCGCCCCGGCTCCGCTGCTCGTCGCCGAGCCGAAGAAGGCGCGCCCGTCGTTCGAGGCCCTCGGTGGCGACGACGAGGGCAAGGGTGAGGCGATCACCCAGAAGAAGAAGGCTGAGAAGAAGGACGA
The DNA here is from genome assembly GCF_044455165.1 of Streptomyces sp. NPDC051315. Classification (NCBI taxonomy): domain Bacteria; kingdom Bacillati; phylum Actinomycetota; class Actinomycetes; order Kitasatosporales; family Streptomycetaceae; genus Streptomyces; species Streptomyces sp. NPDC051315. Next base: position 147,430 of record NZ_JBITEN010000009.1, on the reverse strand, counting down.
GGCCGCGGCTGAGTCCGAGTCGACCGAGGCCTGAGCAGCATGCTCGAGGAGGCGCTTGAGCACCTCGTGAAGGGCATCGTCGACAACCCTGACGATGTGCAGGTCGCCTCGCGCAACCTGCGTCGCGGGCGTGTGCTCGAGGTCCGGGTCCACCCGGACGACCTCGGCAAGGTGATCGGCCGCAACGGCCGCACCGCACGTGCCCTGCGCACCGTCGTGGGCGCCATCGGCGGCCGCGGTGTCCGCGTCGACCTGGTCGACGTCGACCACGTCCGCTGACGCTTATCGCAACCGGCTCGGGCCGGGGAGGGCCACTGGGCCGTCCCCGGCCCGTAGTCGTTGGGCGAGTCCGAGAGCCGTGCCGACAGGTACAGGTACGACAGGTACGACAGGAGATCTTCGAACAGTGCAGCTCGTAGTCGCACGGATCGGCCGCGCCCACGGCGTCAAGGGCGAGGTCACCGTCGAGGTCCGCACCGACGAGCCGGAACTGAGGCTCGGCCCCGGCGCCGTACTGGCCACGGACCCCGCCTCCGCGGGTCCGCTCACCATCGAGACCGGCCGGGTGCACAGCGGCCGTCTCCTCCTGCGCTTCGAGGGCGTCACCGACCGCACCGCGGCCGAGGCCCTGCGCAACACCCTCCTCATCGCCGACGTGGACCCCGAGGAACTCCCCGAGGGCGAGGACGAGTACTACGACCACCAGCTGATCGACCTCGACGTGGTGACCGAGGACGGTGTGGCGGTCGGCCGGATCACCGAGATCTCGCACCTGCCCTCCCAGGACCTCTTCATCGTCGAGCGGCCCGACGGGAGCGAGGTGCTGATCCCCTTCGTCGAGGAGATCGTCACCGACATCGACCTGGAGGAGCAGCGGGCCGTCATCGACCCGCCGCCCGGCCTCATCGACGACCGCGCGGAGATCGCCTCGTCCCGCGACGTCGCCGGGGAAGAGGCGTGATGCGGCTCGACGTCGTCACGATCTTCCCCGAGTACCTCGACCCGCTGAACGTCTCCCTGGTCGGCAAGGCACGCGCGCGTGGACAGCTGAACGTCCACGTCCACGACCTGCGACAGTGGACCTACGACCGTCACAACACCGTCGACGACACCCCGTACGGCGGCGGTCCCGGCATGGTCATGAAGACCGAGCCCTGGGGTGACGCCCTGGACTCCGTCCTCGCCGACGGCTACGAGACCGGCGCGCACGCCCCCGCGCTCGTCGTCCCGACCCCCAGCGGCCGCCCCTTCACCCAGGAACTCGCCGTCGAGCTCTCCGAGCGCCCCTGGCTCGTCTTCACGCCGGCCCGCTACGAGGGCATCGACCGGCGCGTCGTCGACGAGTACGCCACCCGGATACCGGTCTACGAGGTCTCCATCGGCGACTACGTCCTGGCCGGCGGCGAGGCGGCCGTCCTGGTCATCACGGAGGCCGTGGCGCGGCTGCTGCCCGGAGTGCTGGGCAACGCCGAGTCCCACCGAGACGACTCCTTCGCGCCCGGCGCCATGGCCAACCTCCTGGAAGGCCCCGTCTACACCAAGCCCCCGGCCTGGCGCGGCCGGGAGATCCCCGACGTGCTGCTCAGCGGCCACCACGGGAAGATCGCCCGCTGGCGCCGCGACGAGGCCCTCAGGCGCACCACGGCCCACCGCCCCGACCTGATCGAGCGCTGCGACCCCAAGGCCTTCGACAAGAAGGACCGCGAAATGCTCTCCCTCCTGGGCTGGGCGCCGGACCCCGAAGGGGAGCCGTACGGCCGATTTTGGCGCAGGACCGAGGGCGTGGAAGAATAGGTCGCTGTTGTGCGCCGTCCGGCGTGCGCCCCTGCCACAGGGGGACACGACGCCCGCCCCGACGCGCACGACTTTCATCCAGAACTCCTAGTTTCCGTTGATGACCTGTGGCATCAGCGAGGAAAGCAGACGAAATGTCTCACCTGCTCGACTCCGTCGACGCCGCGTCGCTGCGCAGCGACGTCCCGGCCTTCCGCCCGGGTGACACCGTCAACGTCCACGTCCGCGTCATCGAGGGCAACCGCTCCCGTGTGCAGCAGTTCAAGGGCGTAGTGATCCGTCGCCAGGGCGCCGGTGTCCGCGAGACCTTCACGGTCCGCAAGGTCTCGTTCTCCGTCGGCGTCGAGCGCACCTTCCCGGTGCACACCCCGATCGTCGAGAAGATCGAGCTCGTGACCCGCGGTGACGTGCGTCGCGCCAAGCTGTACTACCTGCGCGAGCTGCGCGGCAAGGCCGCGAAGATCAAGGAGAAGCGCGACAACTGAGCGCTCTCCGGGGTTCACGGCGGAGCCGGATAGCATCTGGCTCCGATGGACACCGCAGCACAGCCGACGGAGCGCGACCGCTCCTCCCGCCCTTCCGTCCCCGAGGACACCTCGGAGGCGGAGCGCCGGGAGGAACGGTCGCGTTTCGCGTTGGTGGCGCGGATCTCGGACTGGCTCCCGGGCGGCCGGATCAGCCTCGTTCTGCTGATCTGCCCGCTGTTCCTGCTCCTCCTCAACGTTCTCGTGGCCCAGCCCTTCCAGATTCCCAGCGGATCCATGGAGAACGGATTGAGGATCGGCGACCGCGTCCTCGTAAATAAGTTGGCATACCGTTTCGGCGCCGAGCCGCGACGCGGCGACGTGGTTGTGTTCGACGGCACCGGGTATTTCGGGGACGCCGACTACATCAAACGCGTTGTGGGTGTAGGGGGAGACCATGTGGTCTGCTGCGACAAGGAAGGGAGGATCCAGGTGAACGGCCGGCCGGTCGACGAGTCGACGTTCCTGTATCCGGGCGACAGCCCGTCCACGGTGCCCTTCGACGTGGAGGTGCCCGAGGGAACCCTCTTCGTCCTCGGCGACCACCGCAGCGCCTCCAGCGACTCGCGCGACCACCTGGGCTCACCGGGCGGCGGCATGATCCCCGTCGACGACGTGATCGGCCGCGCCGACTGGATCGTCTGGCCCTACGCCCACCTCACCCGCCTGCACCGCCCGGACGCCTACGCGCGCGTGCCCTCGGCGAGCACCCTGCCGGACGCGGAGCGTGCCCCGCAGAACGCGGCGGGCGCCCATGGGTAACCGCGGCAAGCCCCGCGGTGTGCCCAGCAGCCCCGCGGACAACCTCCTGCCCACCGGCGCCCGGCGCGCCGCCGCCCCCGCCGGCGGCCGCACCCGCGCCGAGCGGCGCAAGCTCCAGCGCAAGGTCAAGCGCAAGCGCAGGCGCGGCGCCGTCCGGGAGATCCCGCTCCTCGTCGGTGTCGCCGTCCTCATAGCCCTGGTCCTGAAGACCTTCCTCGTGCAGGCCTTTGTGATCCCGTCCGGCTCCATGGAGCAGACGATCCAGATCGGCGACCGTGTCCTGGTGGACAAGTTCACGCCCTGGTTCGGCTCCAAGCCCGAGCGCGGGGACGTCGTCGTCTTCAAGGACCCCGGCGGCTGGCTCCAGGACGAGCAGACCACCATCAAGAAGGACGACCCCATCGTCGTCAAGCAGGTCAAGGAAGCGCTCACCTTCATCGGCCTGCTGCCGTCCGACGACGAGAAGGACCTGATCAAGCGGGTCGTCGGCGTCGGCGGGGACCGTGTCAAGTGCTGCGACACGCAAGGGCGAGTCACCGTCAACGGCGTTCCCCTGAACGAGGGGGACTACCTCTATCCCGGAAACGCCCCCTCCAGCACCCCGTTCGACATCACCGTCCCCGAGGGGCGGCTGTGGGTGATGGGCGACCACCGGGACAACTCCGCCGACTCCCGAGCCCACCAGGACACCGACTACGGGGGCACCGTCTCGGAGGACGAGGTGGTGGGACGGGCCATGGTCATCGCCTGGCCCCTGGGCCACTGGAACACCCTCAAGGAACCGCAAACCTTTTCTTCCGTGACCGACTCGGTCGCCGGGACGACCGCGTCGTCCGAGACGTCGCATAGGGTTGCTCCCGACGATCCGAACGGAACGATCCGACTCCCGAGTCCTGCGGAACTCCCGCTCGTTATGGGAGTGGTGGGCCTGCGCCGTACCTGGGGCAGGCAGCGGCACAGAGTAAGGAGTTGGCGTGGGGGATGTGGCGGTTGGCGCACGGTCCGGGCACGACGGCGAGGAACACCGTGGACGCCCCGGCGAAGCGGCCGACCCGGCTGCGGACGACGCCGTGACCTCAGGGAGTGACGTCCCGGCGGCCGGAGGCGACGGGCCCGGTGACGGACAGCCCCCCACGACGGGGCCGGGGTCCGGCGACGGGACCCCCAGGCCGAGGACGCAGCGCTCCTTCTGGAAGGAACTGCCGATCCTGATCGGCATCGCGCTCGTTCTCGCGCTGCTGATCAAGACGTTCCTGGTGCAGGCGTTCTCGATCCCCTCCGACTCGATGCAGAACACCCTGCAGGAGGGCGACCGCGTCCTCGTCGACAAGCTGACCCCGTGGTTCGGCTCCGAACCCGAGCGGGGCGAGGTCGTCGTCTTCCACGACCCGGACAACTGGCTGGCGGGCGAGCCCACCATCGACCCGAACGCCGTGCAGACCTTCCTCAGCTGGATCGGCCTGATGCCGTCCGCGGAGGAGAAGGACCTGATCAAGCGGGTGATCGGCGTCGGCGGCGACACCGTCTCCTGCAACAAGACCGGCCCCCTGACGGTCAACGGCAAGGCACTGAACGAGCCGTACGTGTACCCGGGCAACACCCCGTGCAGCATGGACGACTCGGGCGGCCAGTTCACGGTGAAGATCCCCAAGGGCTACATCTGGGTCATGGGCGACCACCGCCAGAACTCGCGCGACTCCCGCTACAACCAGTCCGACAAGAACCACGGCATGGTCCCCGTCGACCAGGTCGTCGGCCGCGCCATCGTCAAGGCCTGGCCCATCAACCGCTGGGGCACGCTGCCGGTGCCGGACACCTTCGACCAGGACGGCCTGAACGCCCGGTCGGCGGCCTCCGCCGCCCTCACGGTCGCCCCGGAGGGCCTCGCCCTCGCCGGTGTCGTCCCGGTGGTCCTGTGGCGCCGTCGGCGCGTGCGGGCGGCCGAGACCCGCTGACCCGGGTTCCGCTCGGCAAACCCTTTCCCAAGGTTGTCGGCCCGCCTCCCGAGGAAGGGCTGACCCGGCTCGGTACCGCCGGGTAGGGTGCGGGTCCATGAGCGGCGAGAGCACGACACGTACGGCCCCGCGAAGCGGCGGTGGCACCAGCAGCGGCCCGGTGGGCGGCCGGACCGGACAGCGACTGTCCGGTGTGGCCGTCGCGCTGGGCCTCGTGCTGTTCCTCGGCGGATTCGGCTGGGCGGCGCTCACCTACCGGCCGTACACCGTCCCCACCAGCTCCATGTCCCCCACGATCCATGCCGGTGACCGGGTGCTGGCCCAGGTGGTGGACGGCGGCGAGGTGCGCCGCGGCGACGTCGTGGTCTTCACCGACAAGACCTGGGCGAGCAACGCGCCCGTGGTCAAGCGGGTCGTCGCGGTCGGCGGCGACACCGTCTCCTGCTGCACGGACGGCAGGCTGACCGTCAACGGCAAGCAGATCGAGGAACCGTATCTGCCCGAGGGCAGCCTCGCCGAGATCAAGAACTTCCCCACCGTGAAGGTTCCCGAGGGCCGGCTGTTCCTGCTCGGCGACGAACGCCAGGGCTCCCTGGACTCCACCGCCCACCTCACGGACGCGGCCAGTGGCACGGTCGCGCGCGGTGCCGTCAAGGCCCGCGTCGACGCCGTCGTCTGGCCGATGAACGGCATGCTCGGGCGGCCCACCGGCTTCGAGACGCTCGGCACCCTCTCCCAGCCGGGCCCGCTGCCCACGATCGGCTGGATGATCGTGGCCGGCACGGTCCTCGTCCTCGGCGGCGGCGCGTACGGCCCGATCGCCAAGCGGGTCTCCCGCCGGCCCCGCCCGGAGCCCGCCGGTGCCCGCTGAGACGACGGACCCGGGCGTCGACTCGTACCAGGGCGGACTGCGCAAGGTCGCCCGGGTGGTCCTCCTCGACCCCGAGGACCGCATCCTGCTGCTGCACGGCCACGAGCCGGACGATCCGGCCGACGACTGGTGGTTCACGCCCGGCGGCGGTGTGGAGGGCGACGAGACCCGTGAACAGGCCGCGCTGAGGGAACTCGCCGAGGAGACGGGCATCACCGATGTCGAACTCGGCCCGGTGGTGTGGCGACGCACATGCTCCTTCCCGTTCGCGGGCCGCCGCTGGGACCAGGACGAGTGGTACTACCTGGCCCGTACGACCGTGACGGCGACCGGGGCCACCGCCCTGACCGAGCTGGAGCGGCGCAGTGTCGCGGGAGCGCGCTGGTGGACGTGTCAGGAACTCACCCGGGCACATGAGACGGTGTATCCGACCAGACTCGCCGAGCTGCTGAGCAGGCTGCTCGACGAAGGTCCCCCGGCCGGCCCCGTAACCCTTGACACGGAAATCGTCTAGCGGCTCACGGGACTGGCGCACAATGGGGGGATCGCACGGCTGAAGGGGAACATGCCATGAGCGCCGAGGACCTCGAGAAGTACGAGACCGAGATGGAGCTGAAGCTCTACCGGGAGTACCGCGATGTCGTCGGTCTGTTCAAATACGTGATCGAGACCGAGCGGCGTTTCTACCTCACCAACGACTACGAGATGCAGGTGCACTCGGTCCAGGGGGAGGTGTTCTTCGAGGTGTCGATGGCGGACGCCTGGGTGTGGGACATGTACCGGCCGGCGCGGTTCGTGAAGCAGGTGCGGGTACTCACGTTCAAGGACGTGAACATCGAGGAGCTGAACAAGAGCGACCTGGAGCTTCCGGGCGGATGACGCTCACCCCCGTGGGTGACGCGGTTGTCCACAGCCGCTGAGTTCTCCACCAAGATCAACACCGTGGAGCCGGATGCGTGACGGTTGGCGCCGGAGGTGGTGCCGACATGAACGCACGCAGTGCACTCGGCAGGTACGGCGAGACACTGGCCGCTCGGCGGCTGGTGGAAGCCGGGATGACGGTCCTGGAGCGCAACTGGCGCTGCGGCAGGACCGGAGAGATCGACATCGTCGCCCGACACGGCGACACGCTGATCGTCTGCGAGGTGAAGACCCGCCGACGCGGCGACTTCGAACACCCCCTCGCCGCCCTCACGCCCCGGAAGGCGGCACGGCTGCGAGGCCTGGCCGACCGCTGGATCCAGGCCCACGGAGGAGCGCCACCGGGCGGCGTACGCATCGACCTCGTCGGCGTCGTGCTGCCACGGCGCGGCGCGCCCGTCGTCGAACACGTACGGGGGGTGGCCTGAGATGGGATTCGCACGGACCTGCTCGGTTGCGCTGGTGGGCGTCGAGGGAGTCCTGGTCGAGGTCCAGGCCGACCTGGAACCCGGAGTCGCGGCCTTCACCCTGGTCGGCCTGCCGGACAAGAGCCTGAGCGAAAGCCGCGACCGGGTGCGGGCCGCCGTGGTCAACTCGGGCGGCGTGTGGCCGCAGAAGAAGCTCACGGTCGGACTCAGTCCCGCGTCGGTGCCCAAGGCCGGCAGCGGATTCGACCTCGCCGTCGCGTGCGCCGTACTGGGCGCGGCCGAGCGGATCGACCCACGCGTGCTCGCCGACATCGTGATGATCGGAGAGCTGGGACTCGACGGACGGGTGCGGCCGGTCCGCGGCATCCTGCCCGCGGTGCTCGCCGCGGCGGACGCCGGCTACGAACAGGTCGTGGTGCCCGAGTGCGCCGCCGCCGAGGCCTCACTCGTCCCGGGCGTCTCCGTGCTCGGGGTGCGCAGCCTGCGACAGCTGATCGCCGTCCTCGCCGACGAACCCGTACCCGAGGAGGAGCCGGACGAGCTGGGCCGCCCGGACCCCCTCCTCTCCGGCCCGCGCATGCCCGGGACGGGCACCGCCACCGGCATGCACGGCGGCGGCGCCGCCCACCAGGACCAAGGACACGACCTCGCGGACGTCGTCGGCCAGCGCTCGGCACGGACGGCCGTCGAGGTGGCCGCGGCGGGCGGACACCACCTGTTCCTGGAAGGTCCACCAGGAGCCGGCAAGACCATGCTCGCCGAGCGGCTTCCCGCCGTCCTGCCCCGGCTGAGCCGGGAAGAGTCCCTCGAGGTCACGGCGGTCCACTCGGTGGCCGGACTCCTGCCACCGGGCAAACCCCTGATCGACGTCCCCCCGTACTGCGCCCCGCACCACTCCGCCACGATGCAGGCACTCGTCGGAGGCGGCCCCCACATCGCCCGTCCCGGAGCCGTGTCCATGGCTCACCGCGGAGTCCTCTTCCTCGACGAGACCCCCGAGTTCAGCAGCCGCGTCCTGGACGCCCTACGGCAGCCCCTGGAGGCCGGACACGTCGTGATCGCGCGCAGCGCGGGCGTGGTGCGGTTCCCCGCACGCTTCCTGATGGTGCTCGCCGCCAACCCCTGCCCCTGCGGTCGCTTCTCCCAGCGCGACACGCTCTGCGAATGCCCGCCCTCCGCGATCCGCCGCTACCAGGCCCGGCTCTCCGGACCCCTGCTCGACCGCGTCGACCTGCGCGTCGAGGTGGACCCCGTCAGCCGCGCCGAACTCACCCACCGCGGGCCCGGAGGCGAGTCCACGGCGACCGTCGCCGACCGCGTCAGGGCCGCCCGGGAACGTGCCGCGGCCCGGCTGGCCGGCACTCCGTGGCGGACCAACAGCGAAGTACCGGGACGCGAGCTGCGCAACCGCTGGCACCCCGCGATCGGCGCGATGGACGAGGCCGAACGGAACCTGGAACGAGGCGTCCTCACGGTCCGGGGCCTGGACCGGGTCCTGCGCGTCGCCTGGACCGTCGCCGACCTCCTGGGCCATGACCGGCCCGACGCGTCCGACGTCGCCCTGGCACTGCAACTGCGCACCGGTGTGCCGCGCGGGGTACCGATGGCACTCGGGGCCCCGGCATGACCGGCACCGGCGCACCGGACGAGGAACGGCTCGCCCGGGTCTTCCTCGCCCGCGTCATCGAGCCCGGCGACGAGGTCGGCGGACAGTGGGTACGACAGCGCGGGGCCGTTCAGGTGGCGCGGCGACTGCGGGACGGCGGGGAGCCCCTGCCCTGGGTGACCGCGCGACGGTGGGCCGGGCTGCGGGCACGGGCCGCGCAGGCGGCACCGGAGCGGGACCTGTCCGACGCGCGGGAGGCGGGAGCGCGGTTCGTCTGCCCGGGGGACGCCGAGTGGCCAGGACCGCTGGACGACCTCGGCGACGCCCGCCCCCTCGGCCTGTGGGTCCGGGGCCGCCCCAGCCTGAGGATGTGGGCACTGCGCTCGGTGGCGGTCGTCGGCGCCCGCGCCTGCACCGAGTACGGCGCCCACATGGCCGCCACCCTCGCAGCCGGCCTCGCGGAACGCGGCTGGGTGGTGGTCTCCGGCGGCGCCTACGGCGTCGACGGGGCCGCTCACCGGGGCGCTCTCGGCGCGGGCGGCGCCACCGTCGCCGTCCTCGCCTGCGGAGTCGACCGGCCCTACCCGCGCGGCCACACCGCACTGATCAACAGGATCGCGGAACAGGGGCTGGTCGTGGGGGAACTGCCACCGGGCGACCACCCGACGCAGAGCAGATTCGTCCTGCGCAACCGGGTGATCGCGGCGCTCACCCGGGGCACGGTGGTCGTGGAGGCCGCCCACCGCAGCGGCTCGCTGGCCACCGCGCGGGCGGCACAACGGCTGGGCCGGCACACGATGGGGGTGCCCGGGCCGGCCACCAGCGGCCTGTCGGCGGGTGTGCACGAGCTCCTGCGCGGGGAGGGCGTGCTGGTCACCGACGCGGCGGAGGTCGTGGAGCTGGTCGGTGACATGGGGGAACTCGCCCCCGAGCGCCGCGGGCCGGTACTGCCGCGCGACCTGCTTCAACCGGGCGCCCGACGGGTCCTGGCCGCCCTCCCCGGCCACCGGCCGGCGGAGGTGGACGAGATCGCCCGCGAGGCAAGGACCACCCAGGACGACGCGATCGCGAGACTGTACGAACTCAGGGCACTCGGTCACGTCGAACGACACGGCGACGGCTGGAAGTTGACACGCCAGGCGATGGTCTCCGTTCGAGGGGATCGGCGCCCGTGTTGACCGACGGGGTTCGGCCGTCCGGGGGAACGCCGAACCCCTTGCAAATCACCCGTAGTTGACGCCTTCCACCGGCCGCACCGGGGGAGCGCCCCAGCCCGGCGGGCGGGCCGGCGGAACGCGTCCGCGCCCACGTCCGACCACGCCGTTCGCGCACCGCGACACGTCAGTCACGCTACGCTCACGAGGATTCCGGCACAGACCGGCAGCTCCTGCACCACCCGGTACCACACCGGCACGACACGGCATCAGACGGCACGAGACGGCACGACACGGAACCAGACGGCACGACACGGCACGGCACCAGACGGCACGGCACGACGCCGGACGGCACCGGTACGACACCTCACCCAGACGCCCTCGACTCACGTACTTCACGGCAGAACGGCACAAGGCGACGAATGCCCCAGCACACCTCCGGGTCCGACCGGGCGGCGATCCCCCCAGCCGCCCGTGACGGTGGCAGCGTGCGGCCGCCCGCTCCCTCGACGCTCGACGAGCTGTGGCGGTCGTACAAGGCGACGGGGGACGAGCGGCTGCGCGAGCAGCTGATCCTGCACTACTCACCGCTGGTGAAGTACGTGGCGGGCCGGGTCAGCGTCGGGCTGCCGCCCAACGTGGAGCAGGCCGACTTCGTGTCGTCGGGGGTGTTCGGGCTGATCGACGCGATCGAGAAGTTCGACATCGACCGGGAGATCAAGTTCGAGACCTACGCGATCACCCGCATCCGGGGCGCGATGATCGACGAGCTGCGGGCGCTGGACTGGATCCCCCGGTCCGTGCGGCAGAAGGCACGGAACGTGGAGCGGGCGTACGCGACGCTGGAGGCGCGGCTGCGGCGGACACCGACGGAGTGCGAGGTCGCCGCCGAGATGGGCATCGCGGTCGACGAGCTGCACGCCGTGTTCAGTCAGCTGTCACTGGCCAACGTGGTGGCGCTGGAGGAGCTGCTGCACGTCGGGGGTGAGGGCGGGGACGGGCTCAGCGTCATGGACACGCTGGAGGACACGGCCGCGGACAACCCCGTGGAGGTGGCCGAGGACCGGGAACTGCGGCGATTCCTGGCGCGGGCGATCAACACACTGCCCGACCGGGAGAAGACGGTCGTGACCCTCTACTACTACGAAGGCCTGACGCTGGCGGAGATCGGCAACGTACTTGGTGTGACCGAGAGCCGGGTCAGTCAGATCCACACCAAATCCGTGCTGCAGCTGCGAGCGAAACTGGCGAGCTTCGGTCGGTGATCCGGACGGACGCCGGCCGAGCGGGCGGAGTCACTCCCGTCGGCGGTGCTGCATCCGTAAAGTGGTTGACGTGCCAAGGATTCGAGCGGCCTCCGTGGCCGAGCACCGGTCGATGCAGCGAGCCGCCCTGCTGGACGCGGCTCGGTCTTTGCTGTCCGAGGGCGGGACGGAGGCGCTGACCTTCCCCGCCCTCGCCGAGCGGACGGGGCTCGCACGCTCGTCCGTGTACGAGTACTTCCGGTCGCGGGCGGCCGTGGTCGAGGAACTGTGCGCGGTCGACTTCCCCGTGTGGGCGGCGGAGATCGAGGCGGCGATGGCCGCGGCGCAGGCCCCGGAAGCCAAGGTCGAGGCGTATGTGCGGCGGCAGCTCGCGCTGGTGGGGGACCGGCGGCACCGGGCCGTCGTGGCGATCTCGGCGAGCGAGCTGGACGCGGGGGCGCGGGAGAAGATCCGGGCCGCGCACGGAGGGCTCGTGGCGATGATCGTCGAGGCGTTGGGGGAGATGGGGCACACGGAACCCCGGCTGGCGGCGATGCTGCTCCAGGGGGTCGTGGACGCGGCCGTGCGGCGGATCGAACTGGGGGCCGCGGAGGATCCTGCGGTGATCACGGACGCGGCGGTGGGGATGGCGCTGCGGGGGGTTCTCGGCTGACACCGCCGGGGCCCCACCCCTCCCCACCCCCCTCCTCCCTCCCCTCCCCCCCGGTTCCCCTCAGCTCACACAACCCCGGCCCCAACCCGCTCGGCATGCCGCCGCTCTTACGGAAGCGGCACTCCCAGTACCGGCAGCAGCCTCGGCGGGGTCCTTCTCAGGAGCCATGGCGGCAGCAGGGTGAGTGGGTCGAGGTAGGTGCGGTCCCTGAGCAGCCCCCAGTGGACGCAGGGCGCTGTGCAGTGGGAGCCGGTGGGTTCCACGGTGCCGACGACCTCGCCGGCGGTGACCTGGTCGCCCTTGGTCACTGTTGCCCGTACCGGCTCGTAGGTGGTGCGCAGGTCGGTGCCTGCCAGGTGTACGGAGACCACTCCTCGCCCCGCGACTCGGCCCGCGTACGACACTCGGCCTGCCGCGGCCGCGTGCACGGGTGCGCCGGGTGTGGCCGCGAGGTCCACGCCTCGGTGACCGCGGGTGTACGTGGTCGCGGGGGGCTCCCAGCCGCGCAGTACGGCCGGGCGCGTGCCCACGGGCCAGGATCGGCCGATCGGCGGGGCGGGGACGGGTGGGGGAGGGGCGGCGCGGGGTGTCGGGGGCGGAGTCGCCCAGGCCACCGAGGCCGCCATGGTGGTCAGGAGCCCCAGCAGGAGGGCCGTGTATCGCTTCAGGCGCATGCGGAAAGCTTCGCGTGGGGCCGCCGGTCAGGGTCCCAACCTGTGGACAACCCTCCGCTTGTGGACAGCCGCGTCACCCGGTGCTCGCCGGGTCCCGTACACTTTCTCTGGCGATCCGGGTCACCGGGTCGACTTCGCACGCCCCGGTACCGGGGCCGACAACGGTCGGTCTCCGGTATCTGCGCCCCTCGGTCCTTCGTGGCTCGGCGCACGCGGGCGTCAGGCGCGGGAGCCGTCCGGCTCCCGCGGCACAACCGAGAAACCCAAGGAGAACGGCCATGGCCGTCGTCACGATGCGGGAGCTGCTGGAGAGCGGCGTCCACTTCGGTCACCAGACCCGTCGCTGGAACCCGAAGATGAAGCGCTTCATCTTCACCGAGCGCAACGGCATCTACATCATCGACCTGCTCCAGTCGCTGTCGTACATCGACCGCGCCTACGAGTTCGTCAAGGAGACCGTCGCCCACGGCGGCACGGTCATGTTCGTCGGCACGAAGAAGCAGGCGCAGGAGGCCATCGCCGAGCAGGCCACCCGCGTCGGCATGCCCTACGTGAACCAGCGCTGGCTGGGCGGCATGCTCACCAACTTCTCGACCGTCTACAAGCGTCTGCAGCGCCTCAAGGAGCTCGAGCAGATCGACTTCGAGGACGTCGCCGCGTCGGGTCTGACCAAGAAGGAGCTCCTGGTCCTCTCGCGTGAGAAGGCCAAGCTCGAGAAGACCCTCGGCGGTATCCGCGAGATGTCCAAGGTCCCCAGCGCCGTCTGGATCGTGGACACCAAGAAGGAGCACATCGCGGTCGGCGAGGCCCGGAAGCTCAACATCCCGGTCGTCGCCATCCTCGACACCAACTGCGACCCCGACGAGGTCGACTACAAGATCCCGGGCAACGACGACGCGATCCGCTCCGTCACCCTGCTCACCCGTGTGATCGCCGACGCCGTGGCCGAGGGCCTCATCGCCCGCTCCGGTGTCGCCACCGAGGGCAAGGGCGAGAAGGCCGCGGGCGAGCCGCTGGCCGAGTGGGAGCGCGACCTGCTCGAGGGCGAGAAGAAGGCCGAGGAGACCCCGGCTGCTGAGGCCCCCGCCGCCGAGGCCGCCGCTGAGGCGCCCGCCGCCGAGGCTCCCGCTGCCGAGGCGCCGGCCGCCGAGGCCCCGGCCGCCGAGGGCGAGCAGGCCTGACCGTCAGCGTGCGTGGTTGACGGCGGGAGCGGCGACATGAAGTCCGCTCCCGCCGTTCACCCGTAGGTCAGCGGCGAGTCGGAGATCTACATCTTCATGTGGATCACTGACCCGCAGATCTCCGTTCTTCCAGACTTCGAGAAAGACTCACAGACTCATGGCGAACTACACCGCCGCCGACGTCAAGAAGCTCCGCGAGCTCACCGGCGCCGGCATGATGGACTGCAAGAAGGCGCTGGACGAGGCCGAGGGCAACGTCGAGAAGGCCGTCGAGGCGCTCCGCATCAAGGGCCAGAAGGGCGTCGCCAAGCGCGAGGGTCGCTCCGCCGAGAACGGCGCCGTGGTCTCGATCATCGCCGACGACAACTCCTCCGGTGTCCTCGTCGAGCTGAAGTGCGAGACGGACTTCGTCGCCAAGGGCGAGAAGTTCCAGAGCGTCGCCACGGCCATCGCCGAGCACGTCGCCAAGACCTCCCCGGCCGACATCGAGGCCCTGCTCGGCTCGGAGATCGAGCCCGGCAAGACCGTCCAGGCGTTCGTGGACGAGGCCAACGCCAACCTCGGCGAGAAGATCGTCCTGGACCGCTTCGCGCAGTTCACCGACGGCTTCGTCATCGCGTACATGCACCGCACGATGCCCGACCTGCCGCCGCAGATCGGTGTCCTCGTCGAGCTGGACAAGCCGAACGCCGAGGTCGCCAAGGGCGTCGCCCAGCACATCGCCGCCTTCGCGCCGAAGTACCTCTCCAAGGAGGACGTGCCGGCCGAGGTCGTCGAGTCCGAGCGCCGCATCGCCGAGGAGACCACCCGCGCCGAGGGCAAGCCCGAGGCCGCGATCGCCAAGATCGTCGAGGGTCGCCTGAACGGCTTCTTCAAGGACGCCACGCTGCTCGGCCAGCCGTACGCGCTCGACAACAAGAAGTCCGTCCAGAAGGTCCTGGACGAGGCCGGTGTCACCCTGAAGCGCTTCACGCGCATCAAGGTCGGCATCTGAGTCCGTACCGCGACGGACGCCCGGCCCCGATAGGGTCGGCAGCAGTCGTCCGGGTACGTCGTCACTGGACGTGTGACGGACGACAGCAGATCTGACGAGGAGGCCATTGCCGCGCACGGGTTGCGAACGACACCCCACCGGCAGTGGCCTTCTTCGTATGTGCACCACGTGAAAGAGGCGGGATCTCCCATGACCACCAAGGCCCAGAAGAGCGACGACGGCAAAGTACGCGGCCGGTTCCTGCTGAAGCTGTCCGGAGAGGCATTCTCCGGCGGTGGCGGCCTGGGCGTGGACCCCGACGTGGTGCACAAGATCGCCCGCGAGATCGCGGCCGTCGTGCGCGACGGCGCGCAGATCGCGGTCGTCATCGGCGGCGGCAACTTCTTCCGCGGCGCCGAACTCCAGGTGCGTGGCATGGACCGGGCCCGCTCGGACTACATGGGCATGCTCGGCACCGTGATGAACTGCCTCGCCCTCCAGGACTTCCTGGAGAAGGAGGGCATCGACAGCCGCGTGCAGACCGCCATCACGATGGGTCAGGTCGCCGAGCCGTACATCCCGCTGCGCGCGGTGCGTCACCTGGAGAAGGGCCGCGTGGTGATCTTCGGCGCCGGTATGGGCATGCCGTACTTCTCCACCGACACCACCGCCGCGCAGCGCGCCCTGGAGATCGACGCCGAGGCGCTGCTGATGGGCAAGAACGGCGTGGACGGCGTCTACGACTCCGACCCGAAGACCAACCCGGAGGCGGTCAAGTTCGACTCCCTCGGTTACGGCGAGGTCATCACGCGCGAGCTGAAGGTCGCCGACGCCACCGCGATCACGCTCTGCCGCGACAACAAGCTCCCGATCCTCGTCTTCGAGCTTCTGGCCGAGGGCAATATCGCGCGGGCCGTCAAGGGTGAGAAGATCGGCACGCTCGTGGGTGACCAGGGCAGCCAAGCCTGAGCAGTGAACCCCCGGTCCGACCGGTGAAACCCCCGGTGCGCACGACAACACCGGACCGGGGGACGGACCCTGGTCGGGGGATGGACAATGTCCTGCCGGTCGGGAACCGTGCAGGAAGAAGACGCGACGCAGCCGGCCGCCGCCCCCGCAAGGAACCGCAGCCGGGCCTACTCAAGACACGCAGGAGCAAGTGGTGATCGAAGAGACCCTCCTCGAGGCCGAGGAGAAGATGGAGAAGGCCGTCGTGGTCGCCAAGGAGGACTTCGCCGCGATCCGCACCGGCCGTGCGCACCCGGCGATGTTCAACAAGATCGTGGCCGACTACTACGGCGCGCCGACGCCGATCAACCAGCTGGCTTCGTTCTCCGTGCCGGAGCCGCGCATGGCGGTCGTGACCCCGTTCGACAAGAGCGCTCTGCGCAACATCGAGCAGGCGATCCGCGACTCCGACCTCGGCGTCAACCCGAGCAACGACGGCAACATCATCCGTGTGGTGTTCCCGGAGCTCACCGAGGAACGCCGCCGTGAGTACATCAAGGTCGCCAAGGGCAAGGGCGAGGACGCCAAGGTGTCCATCCGCTCCGTCCGCCGCAAGGCCAAGGACGCCATCGACAAGCTCGTCAAGGACGGCGAGGTCGGCGAGGACGAGGGCCGCCGTGCGGAGAAGGAGCTCGACGACACCACCGCGAAGTACGTCGCCCAGGTGGACGAGCTCCTGAAGCACAAGGAAGCGGAGCTGCTCGAGGTCTGATGAACGACTCTTCCTGGGGCGCTCCGCCGCACGCCGGTTCACAGACCGGGTACTGGGGGCCCACCGACCGGGGATCTGTCCAGGGGGCCGCCCCGGCGGGTCCCGCGTACGATGCGCCTGAGGCGCAGCAGACTCGCCCCATGCCCATCGTCCCCGACGTACCCGCTCACGGCGGAAACCAGGATGACGACCGGGGGGCCGCCCGGCTGGGCGGCCCCTTGTTCCGAGACGAGACGTTCCACGGCGGGACGTCCCCGCACGAGACGTTCCGCGACGAGACCCCGTCGGCTCAGCCCCATGCGGCGGTGCCGCAGAATCCGGATCCCATGCCCGACTCCCCGCAGCCGGCGCCCGCACCGCAGAAGAAGAGCGCGGGCCGAGACCTGGGTGCTGCCATAGGTGTCGGCGTCGGGCTGGGCGCGGTGATCGTCGCCTCGCTGTTCGTCGTCAAGGCCGTGTTCGTCGGCGTGATAGCGGTCGCCGTCGTCGTGGGCCTGTGGGAGCTGACCAGCCGGCTGCAGGAGCGCAGGGGCATCAAGGCGCCGCTGGTGCCGCTCGCGCTCGGCGGTGCGGCGATGGTCGTCGCCGGGTACGTCCGGGGCGCCGAGGGCGCGTGGGTCGCCATGGCCCTGACCGCGCTGGCGGTCCTGGTCTGGCGTATGACGGAACCGCCGGAGGGTTACCTCAAGGACGTCACGGCCGGCCTCTTCGCGGCCTTCTACGTCCCGTTCCTGGCCACCTTCGTCGCCCTGATGCTCACGGCCGACGACGGGGCCCAGCGCGTGCTGACGTTCCTGCTCCTGACGGTCGTCAGCGACACCGGCGCGTACGCCGTCGGATGGCGCTTCGGAAAGCACAAGCTCGCTCCGCGCATCAGCCCCGGCAAGACCCGTGAGGGCCTGCTCGGGGCGGTGTCGTTCGCGATGGTCGCGGGCGCGCTGTGCATGCAGTTCATCATCGAGGACGGCACCTGGTGGCAGGGCCTGCTGCTGGGCCTCGCCGTCGCGGCCAGCGCCACCCTCGGCGACCTGGGCGAGTCCATGATCAAGCGGGACCTGGGCATCAAGGACATGGGCACGCTGCTCCCGGGTCACGGAGGCATCATGGACCGGCTGGACTCCCTGCTGCCCACGGCGCCGGTGGTGTGGCTGCTGCTGGTGCTGTTCGTGGGAGCCGGCTGACGGTTCCGTCCGCGGCCGAGCGGGCCGTGGTCGAGCGGGCCTCCGTCCAGGGCAGGGCGGGGGCCCGCTGTCGTGTCCACGAGTGGTCTCTCCCGGGGACGGGTGGGACGATTCTGCTGGAACCGCTCACAGGGGGGATCCTCCGGAAGGGGGCGGGCACCCATGTCCGACTTCCGCGAAACGATCGACATCGACTGCACCCCCGACGAGGTCTGGACGTACGTCGTCGACTCATCCCACCTGCCCGAATGGCAGGCGAGCGCGGTCGCGGCCGAGTCACTCGACGAGGGCCCGACGGGTGTCGGCTCCCGGGTCCGGGTCACCCGGCACGTCGGCAGCCGCGAGATCCCCATGACGATGCGGTACACGGAGTACGACCCGCCGCACGCCTGGGGCATGCAGGGCATCGACGGGCCCATCCGCCCGCACGTCCACGGCGAGATCACCCCGCTCGACGACGGCCGCCGCTCGCGCGTGACGCTGGAGGTCGACGTCGAGGGCAAGGGCATGGGCAAGGTCCTGCTGCCCCTGGTCGTACGCCCCCAGATGCGCAAGGAGCTGCCGGACAACGAGCGGAGGCTGAAGGAACGGCTGGAGCGCGGCGGCGGGATCGGGGCACCGTAGCGGGATCGGTGCACCGTAAAGGATCTGCGACACGGAGGGCTGTCTTGTGCCCGCTGGGCCGTCTCTGGGCGGTCAGGGCTCCTGGGCCGGGCCGAAGACACCGTCCAGGGCCCGGCGGGCGCGCTCGCTGCCGCTGAGAGGCCACCGGGGAGCTCACGGTGCCGCCCAGCACGCCGCCACCCGGGGGCGTTCCTTCCAACCGCAATGGAAGGGAACCACCATCAGGGCCGCGTTCATGAGGAGCGGCACCGTGAGCTCCCCGACGGGGCAGACGCCGACCGAGGCGGCCACCGGGAGGAACGGGCCGCCGCAGGGCAGCGGCTGGTGTAGTGCGGCGGTGAGTTTTCCGGACCGCCTTCTGCTCCCAGTGCCATGGCGCTCGCCCGTGGGGGCCGGGCGTCCCCGCCGGGTTGGATGGGATCCACGGCTTTGTTCCGGACAGTCCTCCGGCCCTTTGACTGCTTCGACGAATCCGTGGCTCCACGCCGGGCCGGGCCCCGAGGCTCTTCCGACGCGGTTGAGGGGCGCCGTCCGAGCAGGAGCCGGAGACCACTGCTGAAGGCTGCCCCGGGCCGCCCCCGGGCCGTGCGAAACCGACCAGCGCTGACAGACGCCGCCCACGGGTGATCACCCCCACCCCGCTCCGGCCCGGGACACCCGAGTCGATCTGCGACACTGGACGTGTTATGCCGAAGCCCGGAGAACTCACTTTCGTCGCCCCCCGCGGAGCCAAGAAGCCGCCGCGGCATCTCGCCGACCTCTCGCCCGCCGAGCGGAAGGAGGCGGTGGCGGAGATCGGTGAGAAGCCGTTCCGGGCGAAGCAGTTGTCGCAGCACTACTTCGCGCGGTACGCGCACGACCCGGCGGAGTGGACCGACATCCCCGCCGGGGCACGCGAGAAGCTGCGCGAGGCGCTGCTGCCCGACCTGATGACCGTGGTCCGGCACCTGTCGACCGACGAGGGCACCACCCGCAAGACGCTGTGGCGGCTGTTCGACGGGACGCTGGTCGAGTCGGTGCTCATGCGGTATCCCGACCGGGTCACCATGTGCATCAGCTCGCAGGCGGGGTGCGGGATGAACTGCCCGTTCTGCGCGACGGGGCAGGCGGGTCTCGACCGGAACCTGTCGACCGCGGAGATCGTCCACCAGATCGTGGACGGCATGCGGGCGCTCAGGGACGGGGAGGTCCCGGGCGGACCGGCGCGGCTGTCCAACATCGTCTTCATGGGCATGGGCGAGCCCCTCGCCAACTACAAGCGGGTCGTCGGCGCGATCCGTGCCCTCACCGACCCGGCGCCGGACGGGCTCGGGCTGTCGCAGCGCGGGATCACCGTGTCGACCGTGGGGCTGGTTCCGGCCATCCACCGCTTCTCCGACGAGGGCTTCAAGTGCCGGCTCGCGATCTCGCTGCACGCGCCGGACGACGAGCTGCGCGACACCCTCGTCCCGGTGAACACCCGGTGGAAGGTGCGCGAGGTGCTCGACGCCGGCTTCGAGTACGCCGAGAAGTCCGGGCGGCGGCTGTCCATCGAGTACGCCCTGATCCGTGACATCAACGACCAGGCCTGGCGGGGCGACCGTCTCGGGCGGCTGCTCAAGGGCCGTCCGGTGCACGTCAACCTGATCCCGCTGAACCCGACCCCGGGCTCGAAGTGGACCGCTTCCCGGCCGGAGGACGAGAAGGCGTTCGTCGAGGCCATCGCGGCGCACGGGGTGCCCGTCACCATCCGGGACACCCGTGGCCAGGAGATCGACGGGGCGTGTGGTCAGCTCGCCGCCACCGAACGGTAGTCTGACCGGCGTCAGCACCACCATCGGTATTCGGCACCTTCACAGTCAGACACCTTCATATTCCGACAGGGGAGCGCCACAGCGCTGAGAGTGCGGCAACCGGCCGCAGACCCTCTGAACCTCGCCCAGGTCATTCTGGGTAGGAAGTTCGGTCATCACTCGAGCTGTTGCGCCCTGCCCGGGACCGGCGGATCTTCGCGGGTCCCGGGCAGGGCCGCGTCTCTTCCTGGCCCACCCCAGGAGGAAAACCAGTGCACACCAAGACGTTCCTGGCCGCGGCGGTCGGCCTCGGTCTCGTCACGCTGTCCGCGTGCGGTTCGACCGGGTCCGGCGGTGACGGCTCCGGCTCCAAGACCGTCACCCTCGTCAGCCACGACTCGTGGGCCGTCTCCAAGACCGTGCTCGCGGACTTCGAGAAGCAGTCCGGCTACACGGTCAAGGTCCTCAAGGACGGCGACGCCGGGCAGGCCGTCAACAAGGCCATCCTCACCAAGGACAACCCGCAGGGCGACGTCTTCTTCGGCGTCGACAACACACTCCTGTCGCGGGCCCTGGACAACGGGCTGTTCCAGTCGTACGAGGCCAAGGGGCTCGACCAGGTCGACGCCCGGTACCAGCTCGACGCGGACAAGAACCGGGTCACGCCCGTCGACCACGGTGACATCTGCGTCAACTACGACAAGAAGTACTTCGCCGACCACAAGCTGGCCCCGCCGGCCTCCTTCGACGACCTGACCAAGCCCGCCTACAAGAACCTGCTGGTCACCGAGAACGCCTCCACCTCCTCGCCGGGCCTCGGCTTCCTGCTCGGCACCGTCGCGAAGTACGGCGACGACGGCTGGGAGGGGTACTGGTTGAAGCTCAAGGCCAACGGCGTGAAGGTGGTCGACGGCTGGGACCAGGCCTACAACGAGGAGTTCTCCGGTTCGGCCGGCGGGAAGAAGGCCGGCGCCGACCGGCCGCTCGTCGTCTCCTACGCCTCCTCGCCGCCCGCCGAGGTGATCTACGGCGACCCGAAGCCGACGACCGCCCCGACCGGTGTCGCCGCCGGCACCTGCTTCCGGCAGATCGAGTTCGCGGGGCTGCTGAGCAACGCGAAGAACAGCGCGGGCGGCAAGGCCCTGATCGACTTCCTGATCGGCAAGGAGTTCCAGGAGGACATGCCGCTCAACATGTTCGTCTACCCGGTGGTGAAGGGCGCCGCCGTGCCCGCCGAGTTCACGCGGTACGGCCCGGCCGCCGAAAACCCCGAGACCATGGAACCGGCGAAGATCGCCGCCGAGCGCGACGGCTGGGTCAAGTCGTGGACCTCGCTCGTCCTGAAGTGACCGACGCGCGCACCACCCGGCGCGGGAACGCGGCGCGGCTCGGACTGATGGCCCTGCCCGTCGCGTTCTTCGGCGTCTTCTTCGCCTACCCCGTCGCCGCGATCGTCTCGCGCGGGCTGGGCGGCGACGGGGGCCCGCACCTCGGGCGGCTGTGGGACGTGCTCGGGCAGTCCGACATCCGGCACGTGCTGTGGTTCACCACCTGGCAGGCGCTCGCCTCCACCGCGCTCACCCTCCTGCTCGCCCTGCCCGCCGCGTACGTCTTCGCCCGCTTCACCTTCCCCGGCCGGCAGATCCTGCGGGCCGTGGTGACCGTCCCGTTCGTGCTGCCGACGGTCGTCGTGGGTACGGCGTTCCTGGCGCTCCTCGGACGGGGCGGGCCGCTCGACGAGCTGTGGGGCGTACGGCTGGACACCACGGTGTGGGCCATCCTGCTCGCGCACGTCTTCTTCAACTACGCGGTCGTCGTGCGGACCGTGGGCGGGCTGTGGGCGCAGCTCGACCCGCGGCAGGAGGAGGCGGCACGGATGCTGGGCGCGTCGCCGTCGCGGGCCTGGCGTCAGGTCACGCTCCCGGCGCTCGCGCCCGCCGTGGCGGCGGCCGCGCTCATGGTCTTCCTCTTCACCTTCACCTCCTTCGGCGTGGTCCAGATCCTCGGCGGGCCGACCTTCTCGACCCTGGAGGTCGAGATCTACCGGCAGACCTCGGAGATCTTCGACCTGTCCACGGCGGCCGTCCTCACGATCGTGCAGTTCGCTTCCGTCGGCGCGATCCTCGCCGTGCACGCCTGGACCGTACGGCGGCGGGAGACCGCGCTGCGGCTGGTGGACGCCTCCGTGACGGCGCGGCGGCCGCGCGGGGCCGGGCAGTGGGTGCTGCTCGCCGGGGTCCTCGCCACCGTGGTCGTGCTGGTCCTGCTACCGCTGGCGGTGCTGGTGCAGCGCTCGCTGGACGCCCCCGACTTCGCCTACTACCGGGCGCTGACCAGGAACGACGGCAACGTCTTCCTCGTCCCGCCGATCGACGCGATCGGCAACTCACTGCAGTATGCCCTCGTCGCCACCGTCATCGCCGTGCTGGTCGGCGGGCTGGCGGCCGCGGCCCTGACCCGGCTGCCCCCTTCCCGGCCCCGCGCGCACGGGGGCGCCTTGGTCGCCGCCCGCTTCGTCCGCGGGTTCGACGCGCTGCTGATGCTGCCGCTCGGCGTCTCCGCCGTCACCGTCGGCTTCGGTTTCCTGATCGCGCTCGACGAACCCCCGCTGAACCTGCGCGGCGCCTGGATCCTGGTGCCGCTCGCGCAGGCGCTGGTCGGCGTCCCCTTCGTCGTGCGGACCATGCTGCCCGTGCTGCGGGCGGTGGACGAACGGCTGCGGGAGGCGGCGGCGGTGCTGGGAGCGTCGCCCTGGCGGGTGTGGCGGGAGGTGGACCTGCCGATGGTGCGGCGGGCGCTGCTCGTCGCGGCCGGGTTCGCCTTCGCGGTGTCGCTCGGCGAGTTCGGCGCGACGGTGTTCATCGCCCGGCCCGACAACCCGACGCTGCCCGTCGCGGTGGCGCGGCTCCTCGGGCGGGCCGGTGAACTCAACTACGGGCAGGCGATGGCCCTTTCCACGATTCTGATGCTGGTGTGCGCGGTGGCCCTGTTGGTGCTGGAGCGGCTGCGGACCGACCGGACGGGAGAGTTCTGATGCTGCTGCGGCTCGAGGGTGCGACCGTGCGGTTCGGCGGGCGGGCGGTGCTCGACGCCGTCGATCTGGCCGTCGCCGAGCACGAGGTGGTGTGTGTGCTCGGGCCGAGCGGCAGCGGCAAGTCGACCCTGTTGCGGGCGGTGGCCGGGCTGCAGCCCCTGGACGCCGGACGGGTGGTGCTCGACGGGCGCGACCAGTCGGGGGTCCCCGCGCACCGGCGGGAGCTCGGCCTGATGTTCCAGGACCACCAGTTGTTCCCGCAGCGGGACGTGGGCGGCAACGTGGCCTTCGGCATGCGGATGCACGGAGCGCCGAAACGCCAACAGCAGGAGCGGGTGGGGGAGCTGCTGGAGCTGGTCGGGTTGCCGGGCGCCGCCCGCCGGGCCGTCGCCGCGCTCTCCGGCGGTGAGCAGCAGCGGGTCGCGCTGGCCCGTGCGCTCGCGCCCCGGCCCCGGCTGCTGATGCTGGACGAGCCGCTCGGGCAGCTCGACCGGTCGCTGCGGGAGCGGCTGGTCGTCGAACTGCGGGAGTTGTTCGGCCGGTTGGGCACCACCGTGCTCGCGGTCACCCACGACCAGGGCGAGGCGTTCGCGCTCGCCGACCGGGTCGTGGTGATGCGGGACGGGCGGATCGCCCAGTCCGGTACGCCCCTCGAGGTGTGGCAGCGGCCGGCGGACGCGTTCGTGGCCCGCTTCCTCGGCTTCGACAACGTGGTGGAGGCGAGCGTCGCCGGGGAGGCCGCGGACACGCCGTGGGGCAAGGTGCCGGTGCCGGCCGGTTCCGCGCAGGGGACCCGCACGCTGCTGGTGCGGCCGGCCGGGGTGCGGCTGGCCGGCGCGGACGAGGGCCTGCGCTGCACGGTCGCCGCCCGCACCTTCAAGGGCACCCACGTCGCCGTGCACCTCCAGCCGGCGGACGCGCCCCGTCTGGAGGCGGCGTGCGCGCTGCGGCTTGCGCCGGAGGTCGGGGACACGGTCGGGGTGGCGTTCGACTCGGCCGAGATCGTCGTGCTCGAAGGACCGGCCCCGCCCTAGTGCCGCACCGCAGACGTTCCGCCGATGGCTCTCGGGCGGTGCGGTGTTTGTTGATGGCGTCGATGTCGAGGCGGTCATGCGTGGTGCGGGTGCCCCACGGTTGCCAGCACCATGAGCGACGCGGAATTGCCGAGGCCGGGTGTTCGCGGTTTGTGTATCAGCAGGGTCGTTGCCCACCTGACCCAGCCGCCCGCCGGCCTCACTGCTGACCTGGCCCGGCCGCTGGAGGGTCAGTGACCGGCGCCAGCCTTGACCGCTTTCGTGGCGAAGTAGCCGGGGAGCCAGCCGGCGGTGGCCTCCGAGTGGTGCGGCGCCTCGGCGAAGCCGGTGATGGCGAAGCCCGCCGCGATCTGCCCGCCGAGCTGCTCGGTGAGCGTGTGGCTGTACTCCACCGGCGCGTCGAGGCCCCACAGCCGTTCCCGCTCGGCGGGCTCCAGGTGGGTGAGGTCGCTGTAGGGCAGGCGGTGGCGCACCACCAGCTCGCCGCGCGCCTCCAAGGACTCGGCGTCGAAGAGGTAGACGTCCGGGTTGAGGAAGCCGGACAGCAGCGTCCCGCCGGGGCGCAGCACGCGGTGACACTCGCGCCAGACCGGCGCCAGCTCCGGGATGAACAGGTTGGAGACCGGGTGGACGACAAGGTCGAACGAGGCGTCCGGGAACGGGCTCAAATCGCGCGCGTCGCCGAGCACGGTGCGTAGGTCGAGCCCCTCCCGCGCCGCGACCATCTCGTCCTGCGCCAGCTGGCGGGGCGAGTTATCGAAGACGGTCACCCGCGCGCCCGCCGCGGCCAGCACCGGACCCTGCTGCCCGCCGCCGGAGGCGAGGCAGAGCACGTCGCGACCGGCGATCTCCGGCGGGAACCAGGTCGGGTCGACCGGCTCGTACCCGATCAGGACGATGGACCACTGGCCGGCCCGCGCCTTCGCGATCACCTCGGGGCCGACCGGGCGTGACCACTCGTTGCCCTCCTCCACCTCGCGGTCCCAGGCGAGGCGGTTGTGCGCGACGGGGTCGACGGGAGTCTGGCTCATACGCCGTACCCTAGTTGCTCCACCGCACAGGTTCCGCCGATGGCTCTCGAGCGGTGAGGTGCCTGTTGATGGCATCGATGTCGAGGTGGTCGGGATCGAAGGTGCCGCCGATCCAGTCGAGGAGTTCCTCGTGCTGCTCGTGCTGGGGGCCGGTGATCGCGGCGATGAAGTCCGCGTAGCCCCAAGGGCCGCCGTCAGTCCTCGGGTGGCCAGGCTCGACGGCCGGTCAGGCAGCGCGGGTAGGTGGCAGGGCGTCGTCTGTCGCCGCGCACACGAGAAGGCGACGGTGGCGCTGCGCGGCCCGCTCACCGAGGTCCTGCTCGCGTTCTACCGCCGACGGCCGCTGGACGGCCCCGGGCTGGAGGTCCTCGGCGAGCGGGAGCTGCTGGAGTTCTGGCTGGAGAAGACGACGTTCGGGTGAGACGCCGACGGCCCGCCCCCAGGGGGCGGGCCGTAGGGGATCAGCGGTTGCCCGGCCCCCGGCGCCGCATGCCGAAGAACACCGCGCCGCCGCCCACGACGACCAGCACGGCCGCGATGCCGACGATGAGGCCGGTGTGGGAGTTGGCGCCGGTCTCGGCGAGGTTGGACTCACCGACCGCGGGCGACGGGGCGCTGCTCACGGTGGTGTCCGCGGGTGCGGTGCTGTCGCTCGCCGAGGGGGACGAGGCCGACGGGGCCGGTGTCCCGGAGGCGCTCTCGGCCGGTGCGGAGGCGGAGTCCGACGGCGACGCTGAGGCCGACGGGCCGGCGGGCGTGGTGGGCGTGGTGGGCGTCTCGGCGGCCGCGCAGGCCTTGGCCGGGGCGGTCAGGTAGGGCTCGATGTCGCCCTCGGCGTTGCCGGTCCTGACGTGGATCCGGTACTTGGCGTTGGGCTCCCAGTCCTCGGTGAAGGTGATGGTGACGCCCTCGGCCGAGCCCTTGACCTGCGTGGGCCTGCCGACCTGCCGGAGGTCGGCGTTGTTGTTCTGGAGGAAGACCGTGACGACGGCCGGGGTCGCCGCCGGGTCCTTGTCGGTGACGGTGATGACGCCCTTCGTGCCGTCGCAGGCGGCCTCCGCGGAGAAGTACGTGATGTTGTCGGCCAGCGCCGAGCCGGAGACCCCGAGGACGAGGGCGGCCGAGGCGGCGGTGACACCGAGCATGCGCACCGAACGAGCGGCGGTACGGCGGGATGGGGACACGTTTGTCCTTTACGTGATGCACAACTGCGGGGGGCTGAGGGGGAGCTGACGCCCCCTGTGCGGCGGGCGGACAGCAACCCCGGGAGGCTCACAGGTCTATAAGCGTTCCATAAGTACTGTCAATGTGTGGACACTTCGCGCCCCCCGGCTTTGCCCGCGCTTTAACCGCCGAGACGTTTCAACGCCTCCGGGGCCTCCTCGATCCGATCGACGAGGGCGATCCGGTGCGCCATCGCGCGCTCCTCGGCGAGCGCCCGCAGCAGCGGCCACGTGGGCAGCCGCTCCGTCCAGTGCGCCCGGTCCACGAGCACCATCGGCGTGGGCTCCCCGCGCGACTCGTAGTAGTTGGGCGTCGCGCTGTCGAAGATCTCCTGTACGGTCCCGGCGGCGCCCGGCAGGAACACCACCCCCGCGGTGCAGCGGGCCAGCAGGCCGTCCTCGCGGGTGGCGTTGGAGAAGTACTTGGCGATGTGCGCGGCGAACGGGTTCGGCGGCTCGTGGCCGTAGAACCAGGTGGGGATGCCGACCGAGGGGCCGCCGCGCGGCCAGCGGGTGCGGACCTCGAAGGCCGCCGACGCCCAGTCGGTGACCGAGGGCGTGAACCTCGGCGCGCGGGCGAGGATCCCGAGGGCCTCGGTGAGCATGCCGTCGGCGAAGGGCGCCGCGTAGGCGCCCAGGTTGGCCGCCTCCATCGCGCCCGGGCCGCCACCGGTCGCCACGGTCAGGCCGGCGCGGGCGAGCCGACGGCCGAGGCGCGCGGCACCCGCGTACGCCTCCGTGCCGCGGGCCATGGCGTGACCGCCCATGACGCCCACCACCCGGGCGCCGACGAGGAGTTCGTCGAGGGCGTCCGAGACGGCGTCGTCGTGGAGCGAGCGGAGCATGGAGGCGAAGACGTCGCCGTCGGACTTCGTCCGCTGGAACCAGGCGTAGGTGACCGCGTCGGGTGTCGCCTCGTAACCGCCCTCGTCCAGCGACTCGAACAGTTCCTCGGGGGTGTAGACGAAGGCGCGGTAGGGGTCGAAGGAGAGACCGGGTATCGGCGGGAAGACCAGGGCGCCCGAGGCACGGGCCTTCGCCGCCGCCTCCGGGTCCATCGGGCAGCCGAGGAAGACGGTGCCCGTGGTGTCCAGGGTCAGCAGCACCGCCGTACGGTCCGTCAGATCGACGGCCTGGACGCGGTAGTGGGACAGGGCGCCCCGTGCGGCGACCACCTCGTCGAACTCGGCGAGGGACTCGATCTCACGGTCGTGGGAGCCGTCGAACGGCTGGGCGGGTGTCGGATGCACCCGCCCATGCTAGGGAGTGTCCTGTGGAACCTGTCGGGGGCGCGGGCTCAGGACGCGCCCCGCGACGGACGGTCAGCCCTCGATCGCCGACGGGTCCATCCAGACGACCTCCCAGGTGTGGCCGTCGAGGTCGTCGAAGGAACGGCCGTACATGAAGCCGTGGTCCTGGGTCTCGCCGCTGGGCGTGCCGCCCGACGCCAGGGCGCGGTCGACCAGTTCGTCGACCTTCTCGCGGCTCTCGGCGCTCAGCGCGATCAGGACCTCGCTGGTCTTGGTGGAGTCCGCGATCTCCTTCTTGGTGAAGGTCGAGTAGAACGGCTTGGTGAGCAGCATCGCGACGATGGTGTCGCTGATCACCACGGAGGCCGCGTTGTCGTCGCTGAACTGGGGGTTGATGGAGTAGCCCAGCTCCGTGAAGAACTTCTTCGAGGCCTCGAGGTCGTTCACGGGGAGGTTGACGAAGATCATCTGCTGGTAGGCGGGGGCGGTCATCGGGGTCTCTCCCATCGGTGCGTGCGGTTGGTCCGCGCGGCGTCTTCGTGGTGTTCGGTGGGGTAGACCGAGGGGTCGAGCGGAACTCATCGGTGTACCGGGATTTTTTTCGCGCGATGTTCCGGGCGGTCCCGGCGCCGGTTCGCGTGCCTGGTCCCGTACGGGTGCCTGGTCCCGTACGGGGTCAGCCGGTCAGGGGGAGGGCCGCGAGCTCGGCCACGAGGAGGGTGAGCGGGAGGAAGAGCGCCGCGAGCGCGCCGGCGCGCAGTGCGGCCGCGCTGCGCAGCACCGTGGCCGGCGCGCCGAGACGGAGCAGGGCGGCCGTGGTGTCGGCGCGGGCCTGCCGGGCCTCCACGGCAGCGGTGAGGAGGGTGGCGAGGGCGCAGCCGGCGACCAGGAGGGCGCCGAGGGTGGTGAGCGGCCCGGCGGACGGGGCGGACGGGCCGGACAGGGTGGCCATGCCGTACGCGCCGGAGGCCACCGCGCACAGGATGCCCAGGGGGCGGCCGATGCGCGACGCCTCCTGCATCAGGCCGCGGCCGGCCAGGAGCCGGACCGCGCCGGGGCGGACGGCCTGCAGGAGCCGGCCGCAGAGGTGGGTGAGGCCGGGGCCGGCGAGGGCGAGGCCGAGGGCGGTGAGGGCCCAGCCGAGGAGGACCGCGGCGGGGCCGGTGGGGCCGCCGGGGAGGGTGAGGGTGGTCGTGTCGGTCGCGGTGTGGGTGGCGTAGGCCTCCACGGCGAGGCCGGCGGCGAGGAGCGCCGCGCCCCAGGGAAGGGCGGTGGGGTCGGGTGCCGGAGGCTCGGGCGGCAGGGAATCGTGCGGGGGGCCGGGCACCTGGTCCGGTGACTGCGGCGCGCCGTTGGCCGCGGGGCGGGTCGCGCTGCCCGGTGCCTGCGGGGTGCCGTCCGCGCCCGCCCTCGCCCGGTCCCGGCCTCGCTCGAGCGGGAGGACGCCCCTCGCGCCGGCGGCACGACCGCCCGCGGTCCCGACGGCCCGGCTGCCGAACCTGCCGTACGCCCCGAAGGTCTCCCGTGCTCCCGTCGGCGGCGGTCCGAACCGCCTCAGGGACACCCCGGTGCCCCGGGACCTCCGCGCCGGCCGGGTGTCGCGGGGGCGCAGGGACAGGGCCACCGCCACGGAGGCCGTCGCCGGGACCAGGGACAGGAGGGTCAGGGCCGCGGGGAGCGGGAGGGGGACCTCCGACGCCAGGAAGCCCGCGGCCGCTCCGTCGAAGGGCAGGCCCGTGAGGTCGCCGCGGAGGTGGAGGAAGACCAGGAGGGCCAGCAGGGAGCCGAGGGTGGTGGACAGGGCCGTCGTGGTGGCCGAGACGGCCATCAGGCGGGCGGGACCCAGGCCGATGGCGGCCAGGCCGGGGCGGGGGCGGGTGCCGGGGTCCGTGCGGGCCACCGCCAGGGCGAAGTGGACCGTCGCCGCCAGCGGGACCGCGCACCAGGCCAGGCGGAGCGCGGAGGCGCCCGGGGTGCCGGGGTGGGTGAGGGCGTGGCCGAGGGTGCCCAGGAGGAGGAAGCCCGTGCCCGCCGAGGCCGTCGCCACCAGCAGGCGGCGCAGCTGGACGGCGGGGTGGGCGCTGCGGGTCAGGCGGAGAGCGAGCACGCCGCCCGGCCTTCCGCCTCGTGCTCCCCGACCGGGGGCAGGTGGACCGTCTTCACCCGGCGTCCGTCCAGCAGGGGCACCGTGCGGTCGGCCAGGGCCGCCGTCTCCGCGTCGTGGGTGGCCAGGACGACCGTGATGCCGTGGGAGCGGGCCGCCGTCGTGAGCGTGCGCAGGACGTGGGCCCGGTCCGCGCGGTGCAGGGGGGCCGTCGGCTCGTCGGCGAAGAGGACCGACGGGGCGGGGGCCAGGGCGCGGGTGATGCACACGCGCTGGCGCTCCGCCTGGGTCAGCTCGTGCGGCCGGCAGCGCGACCTGTCGCCCACGTCGAGGCGCTCCAGCCACTCCAGGGCGGCGACCTTGGCACGGCGGCGGCTGGTGCCGCGCAGCATCAGGGGCAGGGCCGCGTTCTCCCAGACGTTGAGCTCGGGGACGAGGACCGGGACCGGGTCGATCCAGCCGAAGCGGTCGCGGCGCAGCCGTTCGCGGGCCAGCGGGCCCATCGTGTGCACGGGGACGCTGTTGAACCAGACCTCGCCGCGCTGGGTGGGCGCGAGGCCGGACAGGCAGTGCAGCAGGGTCGTCTTGCCGCTGCCGCGCGGGCCGGTGACGGCGAGGATCTCGCCCTCCCGCACGCCGAGCGACACGCCGCCGAGAGCGGGGGAGCCGTCGTGGTGCGTGAAGTGCAGGGACCGTGCCCACAGCACGTCGTTGTCCGGCGGGGCCTCCATGGGCGTACACCTCGGTTCAGATCCGTAGTTCCCGTGCCGTTCCCCCGTCCGGGGGAACGAAGGCAGGGGCCGATCGGTCACTGGCACGCTAGGCAGCTCATGACGGGCATCCGGACAGCACACGGCCCCGGGTCGCCGTGTCTCACTCGAACGGACGGCACCGGGGCCGGTGTTGATCACCTCAGAGGAAGATCACCCGAAGGATCTCCCGGAGCGGTCACAGCTTCGTCCACGCCTCCGTCAGCGTCGCGCGCAGGATCTGCTCGATCTCGTCGAACGTCTCCTGGTTGGAGATCAGCGGCGGGGCGAGCTGGACGACCGGGTCGCCGCGGTCGTCGGCACGGCAGTACAGGCCGTTGTCGAAGAGCGCCTTGGACAGGAAGCCGTACAGGACGCGCTCGGTCTCGTCGTCGGTGAAGGTCTCCTTCGTCGCCTTGTCCTTGACGAGCTCGATGCCGTAGAAGAAGCCGTTGCCGCGGACGTCGCCGACGATCGGCAGGTCGTGCAGCTTCTGGAGGGTCTGCAGGAAGGCGCCCTCGTTGTCCAGGACGTGCTGGGTGAGGTTCTCGCGCTCGAACAGGTCGAGGTTGGCGAGGCCCACGGCCGCGGAGACCGGGTGGCCGCCGAAGGTGTAGCCGTGCAGGAAGGTGTTGTCGCCCTTGTAGAACGGCTCGGCGACGCGGTCGGAGACGATGCACGCGCCGATCGGGGAGTAGCCCGAGGTCATGCCCTTGGCGCAGGTGATCATGTCCGGGACGTAGCCGAACTTGTCGCAGGCGAACATCGTGCCCAGGCGGCCGAAGGCGCAGATGACCTCGTCCGACACGAGCAGCACGTCGTACTGGTCGCAGATCTCGCGCACCCGCTGGAAGTAGCCGGGCGGGGGCGGGAAGCAGCCGCCGGCGTTCTGCACGGGCTCCAGGAAGACCGCGGCGACCGTGTCCGGGCCCTCGAAGAGGATCTGCTGCTCGATCTGGTCGGCGGCCCAGCGGCCGAAGGCCTCGGGGTCGTCGCCGTGGATCGGCGCGCGGTAGATGTTGGTGTTCGGCACCTTGTGCGCGCCCGGCACGAGCGGCTCGAAGGGGGCCTTCAGGGCGGGCAGGCCGGTGATGGACAGGGCGCCCTGCGGGGTGCCGTGGTAGGCGACCGCGCGGGAGATGACCTTGTACTTGGTCGGCTTGCCCTGGAGCTTGAAGTACTGCTTGGCGAGCTTCCAGGCGGTCTCGACCGCCTCGCCGCCGCCGGTGGTGAAGAAGACCTTGTTCAGGTCGCCCGGCGCGTGGTGGGCGAGGCGTTCCGCCAGCTCCACGGCCTTCGGGTGGGCGTAGGACCAGACCGGGAAGAACGCCAGCTCCTGCGCCTGCTTGAACGCGGTCTCCGCCAGTTCGGTGCGGCCGTGACCGGCCTGGACCACGAACAGGCCGGCGAGACCGTCGAGGTAGCGCTTGCCCTTGTCGTCGTAGATGTAGGTGCCCTCGCCCCGGACGATGGTGGGGACCGGGGAGTTCTCGTACGAGGACATGCGGGTGAAGTGCATCCACAGGTGGTCGTACGCGGTGCGGCTGAGGTCCTTGGTGCTCACGGTTATCGGGTCCTCACGGTTATCGGGTTCCCCACATGTAGGTCTGCTTCTTCAGCTTCAGGTAGACGAAGCTCTCGGTGGAGCGCACGCCGGGCAGGGCACGCATGCGTTTGTTGATGACGTCCAGCAGGTGGTCGTCGTCCTCGCAGACGATCTCGGCGAGGATGTCGAACGAGCCCGCGGTCATCACCACGTACTCGACCTCCGGCATGTCGGTGAGCGCGTCGGCGACCGCCTCGACGTCGCCCTCGACGTGGAGTCCGACCATCGCCTGTCGGCGGAAGCCCACGGTGAGCGGGTCCGTGACGGCGACGATCTGCATCACGCCCTGGTCGAGCAGCTTCTGGACGCGCTGGCGCACGGCCGCCTCGGACAGGCCGACGGCCTTGCCGATCGCGGCGTACGGCCGACGGCCGTCCTCCTGGAGCTGCTCGATGATGGCGAGGCTGACGGCATCCAGATGAGGGGTGCCGTTCTTGGACTCGCGGGAGTCCCGGTGCTCTGCGCTTCGACTGGCCACGACCTCACTCTGCACGACGTCTCGACAGTTCCGCAAGGCCGGGGCGATGAAATTCGTTGTTTACGAGACTGAGATCTGCGGATTCCGCAGTCCTGGCGGGATCGGGGGTGTTGAAAACGTGGGGGCAGCGATTAGTGTGGGTGTCTCAGTGATTGGACACCGAACTTGGAGGGCCGGCAGTGAGCACCGAGCTGCGTCGTCTGCGCAACTACATCGACGGTGAGTTCCGGGACGCCGCCGACGGACGGACCACCGAGGTGGTCAACCCCGCGACCGGCGAGGCGTACGCGACCGCGCCGCTGTCCGGCCCGGCGGACGTCGACGCCGCGATGCGGGCCGCCGCGGCGGCCTTCCCGGGCTGGCGCGACACCACCCCGGCCGAGCGCCAGAAGGCCCTGCTGAAGATCGCCGACGCGTTCGAGGAGCGCGCCGAGGAGCTCATCGCGGCCGAGGTGGAGAACACGGGCAAGCCGATCGGACTCACGCGGTCCGAGGAGATCCCGCCGATGGTCGACCAGATCCGCTTCTTCGCGGGCGCCGCCCGGATGCTGGAGGGGCGCAGCGCCGGCGAGTACATGGAAGGGCTGACCTCGATCGTCCGCCGTGAGCCGGTCGGCGTCTGCGCGCAGGTCGCGCCGTGGAACTACCCGATGATGATGGCCGTCTGGAAGTTCGCCCCGGCGATCGCGGCCGGCAACACCGTCGTGCTGAAGCCCTCGGACACCACCCCCGCGTCCACGGTCCTGATCGCCGAGATCATCGGCTCCATCCTCCCCAAGGGCGTCTTCAACGTCATCACCGGCGACCGCGACACCGGCCGCCTGATGGTCGAGCACCCGATCCCGGCGATGGCGTCCATCACCGGGTCCGTCCGGGCCGGCATGTCCGTCGCCGAGTCCGCCTCCAAGGACCTCAAGCGGGTCCACCTGGAGCTCGGCGGCAAGGCCCCGGTCGTCGTCTTCGACGACACCGACATCGCCAAGGCCGTCGAGGACATCTCGGTCGCGGGCTTCTTCAACGCCGGCCAGGACTGCACGGCCGCCACCCGCGTCCTCGTCCAGGAGGCCATCCACGACGAGTTCGTGGCCGCGCTCGCGAAGGCCGCCGCCGAGACCAAGACCGGCCGGCCGGACGACGAGGACGTGCTCTTCGGCCCGCTCAACAACCCCAACCAGCTGAAGCAGGTCTCCGGCTTCATCGAGCGGCTGCCCGCCCATGCCAAGGTCGAGGCGGGCGGCCACCGGGTCGGCGAGGAGGGCTACTTCTACGCGCCGACCGTCGTCTCCGGCCTCAAGCAGGACGACGAGATCATCCAGAACGAGGTCTTCGGACCGGTCATCACCGTGCAGTCCTTCACCGACGAGGACCAGGCCGTGGAGTGGGCCAACGGCGTCGAGTACGCCCTCGCCTCCTCGGTGTGGACCAAGGACCACGGCCGCGCGATGCGCATGTCCAAGAAGCTCGACTTCGGCTGCGTGTGGATCAACACCCACATCCCGCTGGTCGCCGAGATGCCCCACGGCGGCTTCAAGAAGTCCGGCTACGGCAAGGACCTGTCGGCGTACGGCTTCGACGACTACACGCGCATCAAGCACGTGATGACCTCGCTCGACGCGTAGCGCCCAGCCGCGTGCCGCGCCCCCGGACGGGAAGCCCCGTCCGGGGGCGCGGCGTCGTCAGGGCCCCGCGTCGGAAGCGTGTGCTCCTCGCCGGTGACCGGGCCGTCGACGGCGGGGAACTCAGCCCCCGGGGGTCGCGCGGATGACGGCGATGTCGAACTGGAGGCGCACCTTCTCGCTCACCATGGCGCCGCCCTCGGCCAGTCTCGCGTTGTACGTCAGGCCCCAGTCCGAGCGGTTGATGGTGGTGGTGCCGTCGAAACCGACCCGCTCGTAGCCGAACGGGTCGGTGACGTGTCCGATGTACGTCAGCTCCAGGTCGACGGGACGTGTGGCGTTCCGTATGGTGAGGTCGCCGGTCATGCGGTACACGTCGCTGCCCGCGAGGGACACCGCCGTACTGACGAAACGCATCCGGGGATAGGTCGCGGCGTCCAGGAAGTCACGGCCGACCAGGTGGGCGTCGCGTTGTTCCACACCGGTGTCGACCGACGCGGTGGACAGGACGATCTCGGCCCGTGAGCGAGCCGGATCGCGGCCGTCGAAGTAGAGCCGGCTCTGGTATTCCGTGAAAGCCCCGCGCACGGTGGTCACCATGGCATGGCGCACGGAGAAACCGATACGACTGTGCGCCGGGTCGATCATCCATTCTCCGGTCAGCGCCGCGAGGGCGGGATCCGGCAGTCCGGCGGCCGTGGACGCCCGCCGCTCGTGGGGGAGTTGCGGGGCGGTGGGGGGAACCGGGCGGCGCTGGGACGCAGCACGGGTGAACAGTTTCATGACCCACGTGATTACGGCACGGCGGATAGTGCCGCAAGCCTCCTTCAAGAGCCGCGCACACGGTCGTCACGTATTCCCCCAGTAATGCGCCGGAGGATCGGACGGGCCGCGAGAAAGGGGGAGGAATCGTTTTCTCGTATCGTTGGCCGGTGTCCGTGACGAAACCCGGTCCACATGCCGACCGTCCGGAGGGCCTTCCCTGGCTGGGCCGGCCGATCGACGCCCGGCCGCTGTCCGGGCCCGAAGTGGCCGCCTTCCTCGACCTGTTGCGCGCTCTGCGGCCCGGTGAGTGGGACAGGGCCGCCGTCCCGGGGTGGACCGTGCGTGACCTCGCCGCCCACGTCCTCGGCGACTTCCACGGCCGTCTCGGCCGCCGACCGGACGGCTTCCGGCCCGTCGTCGCGCCCGGGGAGACGCTGGAGGCGTTCGTCCACCGCGTCAACCAGGACTGGGTCGACCTGCACGCCGGTGTCGGCCCGGCCGGCCTCGTCGAGGCCCTGGCGGCGGCCGGGCCGCAGGTCGTCCGCCGGTTCGAGGGCGCCGACCTCGACGCGATCGGGCTGGGGGTGTCCTGGGCGGGGTGGCCGCCTGCCGGATCGTGTCCGTCGTCTACTGACGCCCCTGCTCCGCCCGCTCCACGCCCTCCTGGTTGACGACCCCGAAGGGGATGTGGACGCTCGGAGTCGTCCGTGAGGTGCCCTCGAGGTGGCTCTCCTGGTCGTCGAAGAAGATGTGCGGCTTCAGCCCGTCCATGATCGCGCTCTTGTCGACCCCGCCGAGGAAGAAGGCGTCGTTGACGGTCACTCCCCAGTTGTTCAGGCTCAGCACGGCCCGCTCGTGCGCGGGGGCGTTGCGCGCGGTGACGATGGAGACGCGCACGCGGATCGCGTAGCTCGCGTCCGCCCTGCGCCGCTCCTCCTCCCGGCGTTGCAGTGTGTTGATCTCGCGCAGGAAGTCCCGCAGCGGGCCCGCGTCATGGGGCGTGGTGACGTTCAGCGCCTCGTGGGCGCGGAAGCCCTCCAGGCCGTCCTGCCGGAACACACGCTCCGACGCGTCGTCGGCGAGGACCCCGTCGAAGTCGAAGGCGATACGCAGCTCGGGGTCGTCGGGGTCGTCGGCCACGGCGGAGCCGAGCACCCGGCCCGCGGGCAGCCCCGACGCCACGGCCTCCCGGACGTCGTCCTCGTCCGCCGACAGGAACAGCGACATGTTCAGGGCGGGCATGAACCGGTACGGCGCCCGGCCCTGCATGAAGACGGCGCGGCTTATGGGGAGCCGGTGCGTCCTGATGGACCGCATGACCCGCAGCCCCGTGTCGGGGTCGTTGCGGGACAGGATGATCACCTCGACCAGGGGGTCGCCCTCGGGGGCCAGGTCGTTCAGGGACAGGATGCGGCGGATGAAGGGGAAGGCGACTCCGGGCCGAAGGGGCTCGTCCAGGTGCTCCCGCTGGTAGGTGCGGTACACCTCCTCGCCGTCCCGCCGGAAGACGGCGTCGGACTCCTCCAGGTCGAACAGTGCACTGGAGGCGATCCCGATGACCAGGCGGTTGTCGAGGCTGTACGGCGGCATGGCGGCTCCCCTCCGGCGTCGCCGCCGGCCGGCGTCGCCCGCGGGGGGCGACGGTGACCCCCCCAACGCATACTTTCCCTTCCCGGCGGCGTCGGGTACGCGCCGTCGAGGCCGATTCACGCACCGTGGATCCCGCCGGGGGGTTGCTCCTACCCTGGAAGTCGCCGTCGGGGGAGGGTGGACGTGAGGCGTACTACACCGCAGCAGCCGTCCGGGCGCCGCCTGGAGGACTCGATCGCGTGGGCGGTCAGGAACGCGGACGGGGTCGTCGCCATCGCGCTGGCGCTGGTGGTCGGCCTGATGGACATCCTGGACAAGGACTTCGACGACGACATCGTCACCGGCTCGATCCTGCTGGTGCTGGCGGCCCTGGTCTACGGCTCACTGGCCGAGCGCAGGCGGCGGCTGGCCGACATCCGGGCCGCGACCGCGGGCACGAGCCGGGCGATCGAGGACCTGTCCATGGTGCGCACGCTGGCCGGGTCGGAGGTGGCGCTCGCCCACGAGCGGGCCCGGCGCAGCACCGCCCGCTGGGTGTTCAAGGGCGGCACCGGCACCTATCTGCGGGCCGTCACCCTGCCGGAGTGCGTCGTGGAGGCCCAGCGGCAGCGGCGCTCCCTCAGCATGAAGATCGACGTCGTCAATCCCGCCGACGACCAGGTCTGCGCCGCCTACGCCCGTTTCCGGCGCACCTTCGGCCATCGGCAGGAGGGCGGCGCGTTCACGGAGTGGACCACCGAGCGCACCCGCAAGGAGTCCTACGCCACCGTGGTCGCCGCCGCCTGGCACCGGCAGCGGCTGGACACGCTCGAGATCGACGTGCACCTGTCGTCGGTGGCGCCGACCCTGCGCTTCGACCTCTCCGACAGCTGCCTGATCATCACCCAGGACGACCCGCGCCGCGTCAGCCTCTGCGTGGAGCGGGGGCGGCCGCTGTACGACTACTACGTCACCGAGCTGCACCAGAGCCGGGAGCAGGCGGTCAAGCTCGATCTGCGCGAGGCCTCCCCGCTGAGCGACGAGCCGACCGTCGACGAGGTCAGACGCCTGCTCGACCGGCTCGGACTGCCGCTGCCGGCGAGTTTCACCGACCGTGACGTCGGCGACATCATCGACAGGGCGCTGCGGGCGGAGGACCCGTACCGCAGGTGACCACCTTGTGCCGAGGGGGAGACGATGGACTACCCGGCCCTGGAACGGGCCGCCCGGCGGGGGGCCGCCGGCGAGGTGATGCGGCAGGCCGCATCGGAGTTGGAACAGGTGGCCGCGGGCCGCCGGGCGCTGCGCGCGGTGCGCCATCCACTGGGGTTCGTCTGCCTGCCCGTGCTGCGGGACGGCGCGGACGGCGTGTGCGTGCACGTCTTCGGGCCGGCCGACCCCGTCCTGACGGGTCACCAGGTGCACTCGCACAGCTGGGACCTGACCAGCACGGTGCTGTACGGACGGCTGGGCAACCGGCGCATGGGCGTCCGCGAGGAGACCGAACACCCCACCCACCGGGTGTTCGAGGTGCACAGCGATCCCTCGGGCGTGGACGAACTGCGGCCCACCGACCGGCTGGTGCGCTGTCTGCCGGGCACCGAGCAGACCAGCGCGCGCGGCCAGACCTACGAGCTTCCGGCGGGCGAGTTCCACACCACCGTGGTGCCGGACGGCCGTCCGGCCGCCACCCTGGTGCTGGGGCGGACGCTGCCCGGCCGGGCGGACCTCTCCCTGGGCCCGCCCGGTGCCCCGGGCCGCCGGGTGGTCCGCGGGATGTGCGACGCGGCCCAGACCGTCCGGATCGCCCGGGCCGCCCTCAGGAGGATCCATGAGCCCGAACCCGACCCACCCGTCTGAACCCACGGCCCGCTACACCTACGAGTGCCGTACGGCGGTGGCCGCCGCCGAGGAGGCCGGGGCGCTGCTCCGGTCCCGCTTCCCGGACCGTCTCACCGCCCGTCCCAAGGGTGAGCGCGGCGACGTCGTCACCGACCTGGACCTGCTGGCCGAGCGGATCGTGGTGGACCGGATCCGGGAGCGGTTCCCGCACGACGCGATCCTCGCCGAGGAGTCCGGGGAACTGGGCGGCGACGGGGGCGGCCGCACCTGGCTGGTGGACCCCCTCGACGGCAGCAACAACGTGGTGATCGGCCTGCCCGTCTACGTGGTGGGCGTCGCCCTGTGCGTCGACGGCGCGCCGGTGGTGGGCGTGGTGCACGAGCCGGTGAGCGGGCGGACCTGGTCGGCACGGTCGGGCGGCGGCGCGTTCGGGCCGGGCGGCAGGCTCCCGGCGGCCGTCGCGGACCGCCCGCCGTCGCCCGCCGGGCCGGTGCTGGCCTGGACCCAGGGCCACGCGGTGCGCCGCGACGATCCCGCCGTCCGCGCGCTGCGGCACACCCTGGAGCTCGGCTCCCGGCGGCTGCTGCAGTTGTGGGCGCCCCTGCTGGCCTGGGCCATGCTGGCCCGGGGGGACATCGACGGCTTCGTCGGCTACCGCGCCGAGGCGATCGACCTGCCGGCCGGGGCGCTGCTGGCCCGCGAGGCGGGAGTGGCCGTACGGCACCTGGACGGCCGGGAGTTCGGCGGGGGCTTCCGGGGGCCGGACACGGAGCGGTCGTTCGTCGCGGGGCGGCCCGAGGTGCTGCCCCGTCTGCTGGAGCTGGCGGCGGGGGCCGGGGGGACCGTCCCGGTCCTCAGCCCGTCACCGCCAGCACCGCCACCGACGCCGTGACCGCGGCCGCCGCCAGGACCGCTCCGGTCCTCATCAGCCGGGCCAGCGGCACCCGTACCCCGTGGGCCTGGCAGCGCTCGTACCACAGCAGGGTCGCCAGGGAGGCCCACGGGGTGATCACCGGGCCCGCGTTGGTGCCGACGAGCAGGGCGAGCAGCTGGTC
This sequence comes from Streptomyces sp. NPDC051315, assembly GCF_044455165.1. Lineage (NCBI taxonomy): Bacteria > Bacillati > Actinomycetota > Actinomycetes > Kitasatosporales > Streptomycetaceae > Streptomyces > Streptomyces sp. NPDC051315. The sequence continues at coordinate 108,017 of NZ_JBITEN010000009.1, read as the reverse complement.
GTGGTTGCCCACCGGGACGGCCGCCTCGCCGGCCAGGTAGACGGGCAGGTTGTTCAGGACGTTCGAGAGACCGCCGCCGACCGCCGCCGCGCGGAACATGCCCCCGATGCCGTCGCCGTGGCCGACCGCGGAGGCCAGCAGGTCGTGCAGGCCGTTGGCGTTGACCGTCTCGACCACCAGGAACATGCCGGGCACCATGACCAACAGCCGCCACGGCACGAGGGAGGGGCGCAGCGCGGAGCGGTCGCGGACCGCGAAGGCTGCGACGGCGACGGCCGCGGCCGTGGCGGACGCCACCCACAGCTCGACGTCCGCGACCAGGATCGCCACCAGGAACCCGCCGCAGGCCAGGGCGCAGGCCCGGAAGAGCACCGGGTCGGCGGGGCGGTGCGGGCCGGGGGGCACATAGCGGTCGGCCCCGGCCGTCCGCGCCCCGTCCCCCACGGAGGCGTCCTCGTCCCGCGCCCCCACGTCCTCCCGCGCCCCCACGTCCTCCCGCGCCCGCACGTCCTCCGCGCGGGCCGCTCCGGGGCCGCCGCCCGGGCGGCTCCTGCCCGGCTCGGCCGGTCGCGGGGCACCCCGCCGTCCCCGGCGCCAGTAGAAGCCCCACAGGCACGCCATGGTCACCGCGATCGCCGCCAGCTGCGGTGCCCACATCCGGCCCGCCAGTCCCAGCGGGGAGAGGGCCACCCGGTCCGCCGCGAGCAGGTTCGTCAGGTTGGAGACCGGCAGCAGCAGGCTCGCCGTGTTGGCCAGCCAGACCGTCGTCATCGCCAGCGGGACGGCCGCGATGCCGACGCGGGAGGCGAGGGCGAGCATCACCGGCGTCAGGAGGACCGCCGTGGTGTCCAGGTTCAGGGCGATCGTGGTGACCGAGGCGAAGGCCACGCAGAGCAGGAAGAGGAGCGGGTAGCTGCCCCGGCCGGCGCGGGCGACGCGGGCCGCCACCACGTCGAACACCTCGGCCCTGCTGGTGAGTTCGGCCAGCACGATCACGGTGGCGAGGAACGCCAGCAGCGGGGCGATCCGGGTCATCGCGTCGCCGGCCTGGGCCGAGGGCAGCAACCCCGAGCCCCAGCACACCAGTCCGGTCGCGAGCAGACCGATCGCCACCCGGTCCAGTACATGCAGACGCAGGAGGGCACGCACGCAAGGAAGGGTCGCACATCTGTGCGCCGCTGTAACGGGGGCCCTCCCGCCGACGGGTCCGCCGGCGGTGCCTTCCCGCCAGGATCCTGGCTGTGAAACCGGTGCATATCGACGCTCGCTCATCCATCATGACTATATGGGGGAGCGTCGGATGACCGATGAGACAGGGCCGTTGGACTTCTTCGTCAGCTACTCACCGGCCGACGAACGCTGGGCGTCATGGATCGCCTGGACCCTGGAGGAGGCGGGCTACCGCACGGTCCTCCAGGCGTGGGACTTCGTGCCCGGCACCAACTTCGTGGACTTCATGGACCGGGGCGTGAGCGAGTCGGCCGCCGTCATCGCCGTCCTCTCCCGCAATTACGAGCGGTCCCGTTACGGCCGGATGGAATGGCAGGCGGCCCTGCGCGCCGACCCCGACGCCCCGGAGCGCCGCCTGCTCACCGTACGGGTCGAGGACATCCCGGTGGAGGGGCTGCTCGCCACCATCACCTACGTCGACCTGGTCCCCGTCACCGATCCGGCCGCCGCCCGCGACCTGCTCCTGACCCGGGTCCGCCAGGCCCTCGACGGCCGGGCCCGGCCCAGCCTGCGGCCCTCCTACCCGGGCGGGGACGGGCCGTCGACCCCGCCCGCCCCCGCACCGCCCCCCGCGCCGCCGTCGGGACGGCCCCTCGGGCGGCCCGGCTGGGCCGGGCGGCGCAGACCCGCGGCGCCGCCGGCGTATCCACCGGCGTCCGCGGGCGGGCGGGGGCGTGAGGCGGTCACCGTCCTGCACCTGGCCGGGCCCACCTTCGGGCGGGGCCAGGACCCGGCCGAACTGCAGGCGGCGATCTGGGGCGACCTCGTCGAGCTGACCGACGTCGGCGCCCCCGCCCCCGACCTGCTGGTGGTCACCGGCGACCTGACCGCCTCCGGCAGCCCCCGCGAGGTCGACCAGGCGCTCGCCTTCCTCACCGGCCTGCGCGCGCTCCTCGGTCTCGAACCCCACCGGGTCGCCCTCGTCCCCGGCGGCCGGGACGTCAACCAGGCCGCCTGCCGGGCCTACTTCAGCACCTGCGAGGCCGACGAGATGCCGCCCCGGCCGCCGTACTGGCCCAAGTGGCGGCACTTCACCCGGCTCTTCAAGGAGCTCTACCAGGGCCTCGACGTCGTCTTCGACAGTGACCAGCCGTGGACCCTCTTCCCGGTGCCCGAACTGCACACGGTGGTCGCCGGACTGAACTCCTCGATGGCCTACAGCCACCGGCTCGACGACCAGTACGGGCAGGTCGGGCCCGAGCAGGCCGCCTGGTTCGCCCAGGCGCTGCGCCCGTACGAGGAGGAGGGGTGGCTGCGGATCGGGGCGCTGCGGCATCCGCCCGGCAGCGGGCGGGGCGGCGCCTCCGACGGGGGCGGTCCGCTGCGCGACACCGACGTCCTCGCCCGGCTCACCGCGCCCCGGCTGCACCTGCTCCTGCACGGCCCGGCGGGCCCCGGTACCCGCCCCGGCCTGGCCACCGCCGCCGGTGAGCCGCCGCTGCTGGGCGCCGCCGCCCCCGGCCGGCACCGGCTGCTGCGCGTCACCGGTGACGGGCTCACCCTCTGGGACGGGCCCGGGGAACCCGAGCGGCGGGAGGCGCAGTGGCGGCGGGCCCGCCGCGTCTTCGGTCCCGGCCCGGACGGGCCGCGGGCCGAGGAGCCCTCCGCCGGCCCGGACGTTCCGGCGGAGCCCGAGCCGCGCGCGGTCGTGTCCCCGGTCGAGGTGCTGCTCGCCCGTGTCGCCGAGGTCTGCCGCACCCGGCACGAGGGCGCCCAGCTCCGGCGGGTCGACGGATCGGTGCCGCAACTGCTCGTCACCTGGGAGGAGTCGGGCTTCGTCCGCCAGCAACGGGTCGCCGTGCACATCGGCACCCCGACCGCCGAGGACATCGACCAGGTCGTGGCCGACGTGCACGCGGCCGACTCCGAGACCGAGGCCGAACTCGTCCACGACGGCCCGCCGCCCGCCCGCGAGCTGCGCGACCAGGCCCGCCGCAGAGGCGTCCGGGTGCGCAGCTTCACCGAGTTCCAGGGCCTGCTCGACCTGCGCGCATACGTCGCCGCCCAGAGCGAGCGGCTGCGCACCGACTCCCGCTACCCCCCGGGCATGTACCTGCCGCAGCGGTACCGGGAGGTGGAGCGCCTCGGCTCGGAGGACCGCGACGGCCTGGTGGACGACATGCTCCGCCTCCTCGACTCCGACCAGGGCCGCTTCCTGCTGCTCCTCGGCGACTTCGGACACGGAAAGACCTTCGCGCTGCGCGAGCTGGCCCGCCGTATCCCGGCCGAACTGCCGCACCTGGTCCCACTGCTGGTGGAGCTGAACGCCCTGGACCGGGCCTACTCCTTCGAGGGGCTGGTCGCCGCCCACCTGGCCGCCCACGGCGTCGACACCATCGACCTGCGCGCCTTCCGCTACATGCTCCAGCAGGGCCGGATCGTGCTGCTCTTCGACGGCTTCGACGAACTGGTCACCCAGGTCACCTACGACCGCGCCGCCGAGCGGCTCCAGGTGCTCCTGGACTCGGCCGTCGACAGCGCCAAGATCGTCGTCAGCAGCCGCACCCAGCACTTCCGCTCCCAGGGCCAGGTGCTCACCGCCCTCGGCGAACGCGTCGGCCTCCTCCCGCACCGCAGGGTGCTGGCCGTGCAGGAGTTCACCCCGCAGCAGATCCACGCCTACCTGGTCAACCGCTACGACGGTGACGGACGCGCCGCCGACCGCCGCGTCCGCCTCCTCGACGCCATCCCCGACCTGCTCGCCCTGTGCCGCAACCCCCGGCTGCTCGGTTTCGTCGCCGACCTCGACGACGACCAGCTGCGCGCGGTCGCCGGCGCCGGCCGCGCGCTCAGCCCGGCCGGCCTCTACGAGGAGGTCCTCACCGCCTGGCTGCGCTTCGAGGCGGAACGCGCCGGAGACGGGCCCGGCCGGCCCCCCGGGCTCACCCTGGACCAGCTGTGGAGCGCGGTCACCGCGCTCGCTCTCAGGCTGTGGGAGAGCGGCCAGGACTCGCTGCGCCTCGACGAGCTCACCGACGTCGCCGAGACCCTGACCGGGCTCGCCGACAGCCGGCTGTCGGTGCCGCAGGCCGCGCACGCGGTCGGCTCCGGCAGCCTGCTGGTGCGCAGCGACGACGGTGTGTTCCGGTTCATCCACGGCTCGGTGGTGGAGTGGCTCGTCGCCCGCGCCTGCGCCGTGCGGCTGACGTCCGGGGACACCGCGCTGCTGGCCCGGCGCCAGCTCAGCCGGCTCGCCGTGGAGTTCCTGTGCGACCTCGCCGACCACCGTGCCTGCCAGGAGTGGGCCGAGCGCGCCCTGGGCGACGACGGCACGGGCGAGGAGACCGCCCGCGCCAACGCCGTGAGGATCCTCTCCCGGCTGAGGGTGCCCGCCCACACCGACCTGCGCGGAGCCGCCCTCGCCGGGGAGGACCTGTCGTACCGCGACTTCTCCGGTGTCGACCTCACCCGCGCCGATCTGACCGACGCCCGGCTGATCGGCGCCAACCTCTCCGGGGCCGTGCTGCGCGACGCCCGGCTGACCGGCGCACGGCTCGACGGCGCCGATCTGACCGGCGCGGATCTGCGCGGGGCCGATCTGCGGCGGGCCCGGCTGATCCGCTCGGACCTGACCGGCGCCCGCGTCGAGGGCGGGACGTGGCGGCGGGCGGCACTCGTCTCGGCGACCGCCGGCCCCGAGCTGACCGCGACGCCCGAACTGGCCTCCGCCGCCGTCGCCCCCGGCATGGCCGTCGACGCCGGCTTCCGGCCCTCCGCGGTCGGTGTGCCGTACGGCTTCGACATGCGCACCAGCCGGCTGCCCGAGCCCATCTCCTACAGCCCGGACGGCGAACTCCTCGCGGTGGGCGGCGAGGACGGCGGGGTGCTGGTCTGCGACGCCGTCACCGGCACCGCCCTGCGCACCCTGCGGGGCCACATCGACCGCGTCTACGCCGTGAAGTTCCGGGAGCGGGTACTGGCCACCGGCAGCGCCGACGGGACCGTACGGCTGTGGGACCCGGTCTCCGGCGCCTGCCGGCACCGCCTGGAGATCCACCCGTCGGGCGTCTGGCCGGTCGCCCTCGACGCCGAGGGGGCGCTGCTGGCGACCGGGGACGCGGACGGCGTGGTCACCCTGTGGGACACGGCCACCGGAACCCCGCTGCACCGGCTGCCCGGCCACCGCGCGCCCGTCTACACCGTCGCCTTCGGGCCGGGCAACGCCACCCTGGTCACCGGGGACGCCTCCGCCACCGTACGGCTGTGGGACCTCGCCGACGGGCGGCTGATCGGGGAGCTGCCGGGACACCGGGGCGCGGTGTTCCGGGCCCGCTTCAGCCCGGACGGGACGCTGCTCGCCACCGGCGACATGGGCGCCGGGCGGTCCGGGACGGTACGGGTGTGGGACGTGGCCGGACGGCGGGTGCTGCACACGTTCACCGGTCACACGGGGCGCGTCTACACACTCGACTTCCACCCCGGGGGCCGGTTCCTGGTGAGCGGCGACACCGAGGGCGAAGTACGGCTGTGGGACCTGGCCACCGGGTCCGCCGCCGGCCTCCTCGGCGGCTGCCGGGGCGCGGTGTACCAGGTGCTGTTCGATCCCGACGGGACGCTGCTCGCGGCCGGGGACAGCCAGGGCGTCGTCCGGCTGTGGCAGGTCACGCCGAACGCCGACCCGGTGGCCGTGCCCCTCAGCCGGCAGCCGGCGGACCACCGCGGTTCGGTCTGGGTGTGCACGTTCCGCCCGCACGGCGACGCACCCGCCCCGGATGCCGGGTCCCTGCTGGTGACCGGCGCCAACGACGGCGTCGTACGGCTGTGGGACCCCGCCACCGGACAGGGCCGGCGCATCCTGCGCGGCCACGGGCGGCGGATCGGCACGCTGTCCTTCAGCACCGACGGCTCGCTGCTGGCGGCCGGCGGCAACGACGGTGTGATCCGGCTGTGGCACACCGCCTCCGGGCGACGGCTGCGGGAGCTGACCGGGCAGAGCGACCGGCTGGTCTCGGCGGTGTTCAGCCCCGCCGACCCCACCCTGCTGGCCACCGCCAGCAGCGACGGCGACCTGTACCTGTGGAACGCCGGGACCGGCGAGTACCAGCGCGAGATGGACGTCGAGACGGACCACGTCTGGGCCGAGGCGTTCAGCGCCGACGGAGACCTGCTGGCCACCGCCAACGACGACGACACCGTACGGCTGTGGTACCGGGCCACCGGCGCCCACGTCGTCACCATCACCGAGCACTACGGCCGGGTCCGCTCCATCGCCTTCCGGTCCGACGGGGCGGTCCTGGCCACCGGCTGCGACGACGGCAAGGTGCGCCTCTGGGACCTGGCCGCCCGCCGGATCACCGCCGTCCTCGACGGGCACACCGACCGGGTGTACGCCGTGGCGTTCGCCCCCGACGGCTCCTGGCTGGCCAGCGCCTCCTGGGACGGGCAGGCGGTGATCCGGCGGGACGGCGCCGTGGTGCACCGGCTGACCGGGCACAGCGGCAAACTGTGGACGGCCGCCGCGCATCCCCTGCGGCCGTTGCTGGCGACCGCCGGCGACGACCGGACGGTCCGCCTGTGGGATCCGCGCACCGGCCGCCCGACCGCCGTCCTGACCGGCCACACCGGCCGGGTCCTGGCGGTCGCGTTCAGTCCCGACGGCTCGCTGCTGGCCAGCGGCGCCGAGGACGGCACGGTCCGCCTGTGGAACGTCCCCGGCGGCGCCCCGGCCACCCTGCGCGCCACCCTCGTCGGACTGCCGGGCGGCTGGGCGGCGCTGTCACCGTCCGGCGGTTACAAGTTCGAGGGCGACGTCACGGGCGAGTTCTGGCACGCGGTGGGGATGTGCCGGTTCGAGCCGGGGGAGCTGGACGGGCACCTGCCGGGGGTACGGCACGTGCCGCTGGACGAGACGCTGGAGTGAGGGGCGCGGCCGGTCAGTGGCCGTGGGACGCCCCCTCACCGGGCTCGGAGGAGTGCCCGGAGGGATCGGCGGCCGGGGCCTGGGCTCCGGTGCGCACGGTGAACGCCGCCGTGCGCACCGTCCCGTCGACCTTGAAGTCCAGGAACAGGCGGTAGGTGCCGGGGCTGGGCGCGGTGGCGGCGAAGGACACCTCGGGACCGGACGTGGCCTCGCCCTCGGCCTCCTCGTGCGGATGGACGTGCAGGTAGGCGAGGTCGCCGGAGCGCAGGGCGACCAGGTGGCCGTAGGCGCCGAGGTAGGGCTCGAGGTCGGTGACCGGACGGCCGGCGCGGCGGACGGTGAAGGTCAGGCCGCTCTCGCCGCCGGACCTCAGCGTGCCGTCCAGGGTGACGGTGTAGCCGTCGACGGTCGTGGTGGCCGCGGGCGCGGGCGGCCGGGTCGCCCGGTACGGCCCGGTGACCGACAGGTCGGAGCCGAGGGTGAGGCCCTCGGCCGCGCCGGCCGGGACGAAGTCCGCGAAGACGCGGTAGCCGCCGGCCGCGGGGAGGTCGACCGGGGCGCTCCAGGTGCCGTCGGCGGCGCGGGTGGGATGCAGGTGGCGGTAGGTCGTCAGCTCGCGGGAGGCGAGGATCAGGTGCAGCTGCTTGCCGTGGGCGGTCTCGTACCGGGTCACCGGGTCACCGTCGGCGTCACGGATCACGAAGCGCAGGGCGGTCCGCTCGCCGGCCGGGACGGACGTGGTCCGCAGGTCGAGGGTGTAGCCGTCCTGGGAGACCTGGAGGCCGGCCGGGGTGTGGTTCCCGGGCGCCGCCGAGGCGGGGGCCTCCTCGCCGTGCTCGTCGGATGCCGTGTGCGCGGCCGGCTTCGTGCCGGGGCCGGTCGGACCGAACGCGGTGCCGACGCCGTAGGCGACACCGAAGGTCGTGGCGAGGGCCGCGCCGAAGGCGCCGATCTTCTGGAGGGGGTTCATGACGGGCTCCTGTCCTGATACCGCCCAGGGGTATGTTTGACGACAGTCTATACCCCTAGGGGGTATGAAAGAAGCGGAGGGTGGGCCCGGACGTGGCGCGCCTGCGGCGGGCGTCTGCCCGAAAGGGTTTTTGAACATGTTCAATACCGGCGTAGGCTGCGCCCATGAGCGATGCGTCCATGAGCGACAGGGCCGCCCTTCTCAAGGGCATCCGGGCCTGGCTGGTCTTCTTCGTCGTCTGCCTGGTGCTCAGCGGCGCCACGGCCTTCCCCCTGGTGCACGAACTGCGCTGGACCGAGGACCTCCTGCGCGCCCTGTCCGCGCCGGAGCGCCTGCCCGCCCTGATGGGCTGGGTCGAGCGGGTGCGGCAGGGACTCGACACCGTCGACGCCGCCTACCCCTTCGTCCTGTACGGCACCGACTGGCTGGCCTTCGCCCACCTCGTCATCGCCGTCGCCTTCTACGGCCCCTACCGCGACCCCGTCCGCAACGTCTGGGTCGTCGAGTTCGGCATGATCGCCTGCGCCGGGATCATCCCGCTCGCCCTGATCTGCGGTCCGATCCGGGGCATCCCCTTCTGGTGGACCGTGATCGACATGTCGTTCGGGGTGTTCGGGGTGATCCCGCTGTACGTCGTCAGGCGGAGGATCAGGCGACTGGAGGCGCTCACCGCCCCGCACGCCCGGGCGGCGGCGGCCGCTCGAGGGTGACCGCCTCGGAAAAGTGTTATCCCCGGGCTCTCCACCCCGTCTCCGCACGGTGATCCCCGGCATGGCCACCACCCCGGGCCCCTGAGAGGGTGCGGGGACGCACGGGGGGCGGACGAGGTGCGGGGACGGACGGGGAGGACGACGTGGACGGGCAGCAGTGGGGCTCCACCGTCGCCGCCGCGCAGGCCGGTGACCGGCACGCGCTGGACGAGCTGGTCGCGGGCTGGCTGCCGCTGGTCTACAACATCGTCGGCCGCGCCCTGAACGGCCACGCCGACGTCGACGACGTCGTGCAGGAGACCATGCTGCGTGCCGTCGGCAACCTCGGCTCGCTGCGTGACCCCGACAGCTTCCGCTCCTGGCTGGTGGCGATCGCCATGCGCCAGATCCGGGACCGCGCACGCCGCCGCACCGCCCAGCGGCTGGACGAGACCGCCCCGCGGGAGGGCGCCGCCGACTTCGCCGAACTCACCGTCCTCCGGCTCCAGCTGGAGGGCCAGCGGCGCGAGGTCGCGGAGGCCGTGCGCTGGCTCGACGACGAGGACCGGCACCTGCTGTCGCTGTGGTGGCTGGAGGTCGCGGGCGACCTCACCCGTCGCGAACTGGCGCAGGCCGTCGGCATCAGCCGGCAGCACGCCGCCGTGCGCGTCCAGCGGATGAAGGAACGCCTGGAGGTCTCCCGGGGCATCGTCCGCGCCCTCGGCGGCGCCTGCCCCGGCCTGCGCGACCTGACCGCCCGCTGGAACGGCCACCCCGACTCCGTGTGGCGCAAACGGCTCGCCCGGCACATCCGGGGCTGCGGGGACTGCGGCGACACCCGTGACTCGGTGGTGCCGGCGGAGCGTCTGCTCGTCGGGATCGCGCTGGTGCCGGTGCCCGTCGGCTTCACTCTGTCCCTGGCCCTCGGCGGCAGGACCGCCGTGGCCGCGGGCTCCGCCGGCTGGTCGGCGAAGGTGCTGACCGCGCTGACCAAGCCCGCCGTCGCGGTCACCGCGGGCGCGACGCTCGCGGCGGGCGGCGCCTACGTCGTCGTCCGGCCCCCGGACGGGCCGCCGCCCCGCGTGGCCGTCGTGCCCACGGCGACGGCCACGCCCGGCACACCGCTGCCCACGCCCCCGGTGTCCGCCCCGCCCTCGCCGTCCCCCTCCGTGACCGAGAAGAGGACCGCCCGGTACGGCAGCGTCGTCGACGCCGTCGACAGCGCGCCCGAGCCCGGCCGGCGGCCCGCCGCCCTGCCCCACCGGCCCGAGTCGCGGATCACCAGCACCGGCGGGCCGAAGGCCGTCATGCAGCACCGCGGCGACAGCGTGACCCTCAGCGGGCAGGGCTACGTCCTCGTCCGCTGGCAGATCTCCCCCAAGAGCCGGCCCGGCGCGCTGGTCATGCCGTCCTGGACCGGGCTGGAGGGCAGGCTGTTCCACGTCGCCTCCGGCGGCGGCCGCCGGATGGACGACCCCTTCGGCGGCGAAGCCGACGGGTACGCGACCGGCATGGGAGGCCCCGGCATCGGCTACGCCGTCCTGCCGTCCGGCACCCAGCAGATGTGGCAGAACGAGTACTTCTACCTCGACGGCAGCGTCACCCTCACCCAGAACGAACGCGGCGCCGACTACGGCCTCACCGTCTTCCCCTCCACCTGGGAGGCGGTCCACGAGGACGTCCTGTACGGCCCCGGCCAGGGCGCCGTCCGCTACGGCCTGGTCCGCGACACCGGCGACGACGCCACCCCCGTCCCGCAGTACGTCACCCGCGAGAGCCCGGACGACCCGGCGACCGTGCCCCAGCGCTCCCGGGTGCAGCCGTCCCGCGTCACCCCGCGGGCCACCCGGCGGGCCGGACCTCGCGCAGCGCGCACAGGACGTCGACGCGGTTCGTGGTGATCGAGTCGACGCCCACCTCCAGCAGGCGGCGCATGGAGCGGCGGGTGTCGGGGGTCCACACCGAGAGCAGATAGCCGTCGCGGTGCACCCGGGCGGCCAGGTCCCGGTCGACCAGGGAGAAGCGGTAGTTGAGCCAGCGCGGCCGCACCGCCGCCAGCAGCGCGGGGCGCGCGGGCGCCAGACTCGTACGGGTCAGGGCGATCTCGGCCGCCGGGTCGGCGGCGCGTACGGCCAGCATCGCGGCGGCGTCCGCGCAGTAGTACACGCGGTCCGCCGCCCCCGCCTCCCGTACGACGTCCACGACCCGGCGGGCCGTCCGCACGTCCCGGGTGCCGGGCAGGTCGAGCATCACCCTGCTGCCCTCGGTCGCCGCCAGCGCCTCCGCCAGGGTCGGCACCCCACCCCCCGTCAGCCCGCGCACCTCGGCGGCCGACAGCGACAGCAACGGCCGCTCCAGCTCCCACAGCCGCTTCAGGGTGTCGTCGTGCAGCAGCACGGGCACGCCGTCCCTGGTCAGGCGTACGTCGACCTCGACCGCGTCCGCGCCCAGGTCGAGGGCGGAGCGCAGCGAGTCGAGGGTGTTCTCGCGGAAGCGGTAGGGGGCGCCGCGGTGGGCCACGGCAGTCACGGTCTGCATGGGGTCATTGTGGCGTCAGCCCACGAGCCGGCCCGAGGTGTAGGCGTCGATCTCGGCCCTGAGGCCGGCCTTGGCGGGCTCGTCGAGGAACGAGGCCTCCACCGCGTTCTTCGCCAGTTCGGCCAGGCCCCGTTCGTCGAGGTCGAGGAGGCGTGCCGCGACCGCGTACTCGGTGTTGAGGTCCGTGCCGAACATCGGCGGGTCGTCGGAGTTGATGGTGACCAGGACGCCCGCCTCGGTGAACTTCCTGAGCGGGTGCTCGTCCAGGGTGCGCACCGCGCGGGTGGCGATGTTGGAGGTCGGGCACACCTCCAGGGCGATGCGGTGCTCGGCCAGGTGGGCGAGGAGCTTCTCGTCCCGCGCCGAGCTGGTGCCGTGCCCGATGCGTTCCGCGCGCAGGTGGACGAGCGCGTCCCAGACGGTCTGCGGGCCGGTCGTCTCGCCCGCGTGCGGCACCGAGCGCAGGCCCGCCGCGATCGCCCGGTCGAAGTACGGCTTGAACTGCGGGCGCGGTACGCCGATCTCCGGTCCGCCGAGACCGAAGGAGACCAGCCCCTCGGGGCGCAGCCGGTCGTCGGTCGCGAGGCGGGTCGTCACCTCGGCGGCCTCCAGGCCGGCCTCGCCGGGGATGTCGAAGCACCAGCGCAGGACGGTGCCGAACTCCGCCTCGGCCGCCTTGCGGGCGTCCTCGATCGCGTCCATGAAGGCGCGTGCGTCGATGCCGCGGCGGGTGGAGGAGAAGGGGGTGATCGTGAGTTCGGCGTACCTGACCTGCTGGCGGGCCAGGTCACGGGCCACCTCGTAGGTGAGGAGCCGGACGTCCTCCGGGGTGCGGATGAGGTCCACGACGGACAGGTACACCTCGATGAAGTGCGCGAAGTCCGTGAAGGTGAAGTAGTCGACCAGGGCCTCGGGGTCGGTGGGGACCCTGGAGTCGGGGTGGCGGGCGGCCAGCTCGGAGACGATCCGCGGGGAGGCGGAGCCGACGTGGTGGACGTGGAGTTCGGCCTTCGGCAGGTCGGCGATGAAGGAGTCGAGCGGGTGGGTCAAGGGGGCCTCCCCGTGATCGGCTGATCGGTGGGTCGGGGTCATCGTAGGCGGACGGGCGGTGGTCGCGGGCCGTTCCGCGGGAGCCGGGCCGGGCCCCGCCCCTGGGGGCTCGGGCCTTAGCATTGCGGAACGCACGACAGAGGGGGGCCGCGCATGTCCGACGACGCGTCGACGCCGGCAGTGCCGGAGAACACGGCCGCGAACGCCGGCCACAACCCGTGGTCCGCGCCCGGATCCGTCCCGGAGGGGGCCGAAGGGCCGCAGTACGCGCGCCCGGAGGGGCAGACGGAGCCGCGGGACACGAGCCCGGAGGGGCACACGGAGCCGCACGACGCGGAGCCCGTGGTGACGTTGGACAAGGGCGCGGCCGCCGCCGATCAGGCCGGGGCGCCACACCCGGCACCCCTGTCCGTGCACGACCAGCAGACGGTCACCTCGCTGCCCGGCGTGACGCCCGCGGCCGGGGCCGGAGCCCCGCAGGGGTGGGCGAGCCCCGCCGCCCCGCCGGCGCACGGCTCCCTGGCCTCCTTCCCGCCGCCGAGCCCGGCCACCGCGGCCGGCGGCGCCCATCCCTTCGCGCCTCCCGTCGTCCAGGACGGGGCCGTCCCCCCGCCGCCGATCGCTCCGGACGGGCCGGGGCAGATGCCGTACGGCTATCCCGGTGGGCACGGATACGCGGCCCCGGCCGGGTATCCGGCCCCGGCCGGTCACGGTGGCGCGCCGGGCTACTACGGGTGGCCCGGGACGCGGCCGATGGAGAACGGCATGGGCATCACCGCGATGGTGCTCGGGATCATCGCGGCCGGTGGGTTCTGCATGTGGCCCGCGGCCATCGTCACGGGCGTCCTCGCGGTGATCTTCGGCCTGATCGGCCGGGCGAAGGCGGCGCGGGGCGAGGCCTCGAACCCGGGGCAGGCCCTGGCCGGCATCATCTGCGGCGCGGCGGGGTTCGTCCTGGGGATCGCGCTGGTGGTCCTGGTGGTCGTGGCCGACTGAGCCGGCCGGGCTCACCCGCCGCGCAGGCGCTCCCGGGCCTCCATCAGAGCGAAGCCCAGCAGATTCAGCCCTTGCCACCGCAGGGGATCCGACGCGGCCTCGTCGTCCGCGGCGAGGCCGATGCCCCACACCCGGTCGACGGGGCTCGCCTCCACCAGGACCCGCTCGCCCGTGTTCACCAGGAACCGCCGCAGCTCGGGGTGGGCGGTGAACTTGTGGACGCTGCCCTCGACCACGAGCCGGAACCGCTCCTGCTCCCAGGTCGCCTCGTCGAAGCCGCGGACCAGGCGCCCGGCCTTCTTCGTCTGGGAGGGGTGCCCGGCGGCCAGCGCCTTCTCCTCCGCCTCCGCGTCGCCGAAGAGCCGCGCCTTGCCGGCCATCATCCAGTGCTCGGCCGTCGCGTAGGTGACGCCGTCCACCGTGAAGGGGGAGGGCCACCACTGGCTCAGGCAGCTCGCGCCCACCCGGCCGTCGGGGAGCGGCCGGTGTCCCCAGAAGTGCAGGTACCTGATCCTCGCCCCCGCCCGGACCTCCCCGACCAGGGCGTCCCGGGAATCGATCGTCTTCATGCACGCCACTGTGGCACGCGCCACGGACAGGGCGTCTCCCCTTTTCCCGGACGACTCGACACCTGGTCGACAGATTCCGTCGCGTAACCAAAAGGCAACAACGGAATCCCTTGTTGGAGTGCCATAGCTCTGTCAGGATCGGCACTCAAATCGAGCTGGAGCTACGCCACCCGGCCCCGTTGACAGCGGGGCGAAGGCGGAGGAGAGCGACATGCAGAACCCGGGCACCGCCATCCCGGACCGATCCGACCGGTTCCCCGCACGCGAACGTCTCGCGGACGGCGCGCAGTACATCGCGGGGCGTCCGAGGAAGGGCACGTCCGGGCGGACCCACGCCGTGGTCGATCCGGCCGGCGGCGAGGAGGTGTACACCTACGAGCTCGCCTCCACGGACGACGTCGACGCGGCCGTCGCGGCGGCCCGGGCCGCCTTCCCGGCGTGGGCGGGTGCCACGCCCGGCGAGCGCTCCGACGCCCTGCACCGCTTCGCCGCCGTTCTCGCCGAACGCGCGGAGGACTTCGCCCGGGCCGAGTCGCTGCAGTGCGGCAAGCCGCTGAAGCTGACCCGCGAGTTCGACGTTCCCGGGACCATCGACAACACCGCCTTCTTCGCGGGTGCCGCCCGGCAGCTCGCGGGACAGTCGGCGGGGGAGTACTCCGGGGACCACACCTCGTACGTGCGCCGCGAGCCCATCGGCGTCGTCGGCTCGATCGCGCCCTGGAACTACCCGCTCCAGATGGCCGCCTGGAAGATCCTCCCGGCCATCGCCGCGGGCAACACCATCGTGCTCAAGCCGGCCGAACTCACGCCGCTGACCTCGCTGTTGTTCGCGCAGGCCGCCACCGACGCCGGCATTCCCGACGGGGTCGTCAACATCGTCACCGGAACCGGGAGGGAGGCCGGTGAGCATCTCGTCGGGCACCCCGACGTGGCCATGACCTCCTTCACCGGTTCCACCGCCGTCGGCCGGCGCGTCGCCGAGATCGCCACCGCCACGGTCAAGCGGCTGCACCTGGAGCTCGGCGGGAAGGCCCCCTTCGTCGTCTTCGGCGACGCCGATCCGGAGGCCGCGGCCCAGGGCGCCGTCGCGGGCGCCCTCATCAACACCGGGCAGGACTGCACGGCCGCCACGCGCGCGTACGTGCAGCGGCCCCTCTACGAGGCGTTCGTCGAGCGGACCGCCGCGCTCATGGAGACCGTCCGGCTGGGGGATCCGTTCGCCCCGGGCACCGACCTCGGGCCGCTGATCTCGCACGTCCAGCGCGACCGGGTCGCCGCCTTCGTCGACCGCGCGCGTGCCTACGCGCGCGTGGTGACCGGCGGCGAGGCCCCGCGGGGAGAGCTCGAGAACGGCGCGTACTATCTCCCCACCCTGATCGCGGACGCGGCCCGGGACAGCGAGATCGTCCAGTCCGAGATCTTCGGGCCGGTCCTGGTCGTGCTGCCCTTCGACACCGACGACGAGGGCATCCGGCTGGCCAACGACACGCCGTACGGACTGGCCGCCTCCGCCTGGACCCGGGACGTCTACCGGGCGAACCGGGCGACACGCGAGATCAAGGCCGGATGCGTGTGGGTCAACGACCACATCCCCATCATCAGCGAGATGCCCCACGGCGGGTACAAGGCGTCCGGCTTCGGCAAGGACATGTCCGTGTACTCGTTCGAGGAGTACACGCAGATCAAGCACGTTATGTTCGACAACACGGCGGTTGCTCGGAAGCCCTGGCACCGCACCGTCTTCGGGGACTGTTAGCCACGACCGGCCGCCGACCACGGCCAGACCTCCCGAAAGGGCACCACGCGCATGGAGCAGTACGAGCCCGACCGCCTGACCCCGGCCCAAGTGGCCGCCATGCGGCGCAGTCTCCGCAACGGCAGGGCAGCCATGACCCGCCGGTCGCTGCTGCGCGCCTCGGCGGGCGGCGCCCTGACGATGGGCGGTCTCGGGGCGCTGAGCGCCTGCGGCATCCCCGCGGCCGGCAAGAGCGAGGGCGGCACGTCCGCCGAGGACCACTCGGCGCAGGAGAAGACCGTCAGCTTCTCCAACTGGACCGAGTACATGGACGTCGACGACTCGGGCAAGCACCACCCGACCCTCGAGGCGTTCACGAAGCGGACCGGTATCAAGGTCAGGTACACCGAGGACATCAACGACAACAACGAGTTCTTCGGCAAGATCAAGCCGCAGCTCGCCGCGGGCCAGGACACCGGCCGCGACATCATCGTCCTCACCGACTGGCTGGCCGCCCGCCTCATCCGCCTGGGGTGGGTCCAGAAACTGGACCCGTCCAACCTGCCGCACGCCTACGCCAACCTGTCGAGCCAGTTCCGCAGCCCCGACTGGGACCCGGGACGGGCGTACTCGTACCCGTGGCAGGGCATCTCGACCGTCATCGCCTACAACAAGAAGGCGCTCGACGGCATCGAGGTGAAGTCGGTCTCCGACATGCTGGACAACCCCAAACTGAAGGGGCGCGTCGGCTTCCTCACCGAGATGCGCGACAGCGTCGGCATGACGCTGCTCGACATGGGCAAGGACCCGGGCAACTTCACCGACGACGACTACGACGCGGCGATCGCCCGCCTGCAGAAGGCCGTGGACAGCGGCCAGATCCGCCGCTTCACCGGCAACGACTACACCTCCGACATCACCAGCGGGGACTTCGCGGCCTGCATCGCCTGGGCCGGTGACGTGGTACAGCTCAAGGCGGACAGCCCCGACGTCGACTTCGTCATCCCGGACAGCGGCTACATGACGTCCAGCGACAACATGCTGATCCCCAACAAGGCGCGTCACAAGACCAACGCCGAGCGGCTCATCGACTACTACTACGAGCCGCAGCCGGCCGCCGAGCTCGCCGCCTACATCAACTACGTCTGTCCCGTCGACGGCGTCCAGGCGGAGCTCGCGAAGATCGACGAGGACGCGGCGAACAACCCGCTGATCCTCCCCGACAAGGCCATGCAGGCCAAGTCCCGTGCCTTCCGCTCCCTGAGCTCGAAGGAAGAGACGGCCTACGAAGCACAGTTCGCGAAGCTCACTGGGGCGTGACGACGATGAAGACGACAGACAGCGGCGGCGACGTCCGCCTCTCCGGGATCAGCAAGACCTACGGCTCCTTCACCGCCGTCCACCCGCTCGACCTGACCGTGCCCCAGGGTTCCTTCTTCGCCCTGCTCGGCGCCTCCGGCTGCGGCAAGACCACCACCCTGCGGATGATCGCCGGGCTGGAGGAGCCCACCAGCGGCACCGTCCACCTCGGCGACCAGGACGTGACGGCCCTCCCGCCGTACAAGCGGCCGGTGAACACGGTCTTCCAGTCCTACGCCCTCTTCCCGCACCTCGACATCTTCGAGAACGTCGCCTTCGGCCTGCGCCGGCGCGGCATCAGGTCGGTGAAGAAGCAGGTCGAGGAGATGCTGGACCTCGTCCAGCTCGGCGAGCAGGCGCGCAAGAAGCCGCACCAGCTCTCCGGCGGCCAGCAGCAGCGGGTCGCCGTGGCCCGTGCCCTGATCAACCACCCCAAGGTGCTCCTCCTCGACGAGCCCCTCGGCGCCCTCGACCTCAAGCTGCGCCGCCAGATGCAGCTGGAGCTCAAGCGCATCCAGACCGAGGTCGGCATCACCTTCGTCCACGTCACGCACGACCAGGAGGAGGCCATGACCATGGCCGACACGGTCGCCGTGATGAACGCGGGCCGCGTCGAGCAGCTCGGCTCGCCCGCCGACCTCTACGAGAACCCGAGGACGACGTTCGTCGCGAACTTCCTCGGCACCTCCAACCTCATCGAGGCCGAGGTCGACTCCACCAGCGGCGACGACATCGTGCTCACGGCGGGCGACGGCAAGCTGGTGCTGCCCCGGGCGCGCTCCGCCGCGCCGGCCAGGGCGGGCGGCAAGGTCCTCGTCGGCGTCCGGCCCGAGAAGATCTGCCTCACCCACGCCGACGACGCGGGCGGGATCCCCGTGGGCCGCAACCGCGTCACCGGCCGGATCACCACCACGTCCTTCATCGGCGTCTCCACGCAGTACATCGTCGACAGCGCGGCCTGCCCCGAGTTCGAGGTCTACGTCCAGAACGTCGACCGTGACGCCCGGCTGGCCCCCGGCGCCGAGGTCGTCCTGCACTGGAGCCCGGCGCACACCTTCGGGCTCGACGCCGCCCAGGACATCGACGCGGGCACCGAGGAAGAGGCGGCCGCCTGATGTCGACGCTCACCGAGGCGCCCCCGCCTCTCTCCCCGCCGGCGCCGGAGAAGAGGCCCCCGCGCAAACGGGGCCGCTGGACGCCGTACTGGCTGCTGCTGCCGGGGCTGCTCTGGCTGCTGGTCTTCTTCGCGCTGCCGATGATCTACCAGGCCTCCACGTCCGTGCAGACGGGCTCGCTGGAGGAGGGCTACAAGGTCACCTGGCACATCGCGACCTACTGGGACGCGCTCGGCGAGTACTGGCCGCAGTTCCTGCGCTCGGTCGCCTACGCGGCCGCCGCGACCGTGCTGTGCCTGGTGCTCGGCTATCCGCTGGCGTACCTGATCGCCTTCCGGGCTGGCCGCTGGCGGAACCTGATCATGATCCTGGTGATCGCGCCGTTCTTCACCAGCTTCCTGATCCGCACCCTCGCCTGGAAGACCATCCTCGCGGACGGCGGGCCGGTCGTCGGCGCGCTCAACACGCTGCACGTCCTCGACGTCACCAGCTGGCTCGGCTGGACGTCCGGCGACCGGGTGCTGGCCACGCCGCTGGCGGTGGTGTGCGGTCTGACGTACAACTTCCTGCCGTTCATGATCCTGCCGCTCTACACCTCGCTGGAGCGCATCGACGGGCGGCTGCACGAGGCGGCCGGCGACCTGTACGCCAAGCCGGTCACCACCTTCCGCAAGGTCACCTTCCCGCTGTCGATGCCGGGCGTGGTCTCCGGCACGCTGCTCACCTTCATCCCGGCGGCCGGCGACTACGTCAACGCCGAACTCCTCGGCTCCACCGACACCCGCATGATCGGGAACGTCATCCAGACGCAGTTCCTGCGGGTCCTGGACTATCCGACCGCGGCTGCCCTCTCCTTCATCCTCATGGCCGCGATCCTCTTCATGGTCACCTTCTACATCCGCAGGTCCGGGACGGAGGATCTGGTCTGATGCCCTTCGTCAACTGGCTCAAGAGAAACCTCGTCGTCATCGCGGGACTGCTGACCCTCGCGTATCTCCTGCTGCCGAACGTCGTCGTCACGGTGTTCTCCTTCAACCAGCCGAAGGGGCGCTTCAACTACGCGTGGCGGCAGTTCTCCACGGACGCCTGGAAGGATCCGTGCGGGGTCGCCGGGATGTGCGACTCGCTGTCGCTCAGCCTCCAGATCGCGTTCTGGGCGACGCTCGGCGCCACCGTCCTCGGCACGATGATCGCCTTCGCGCTCGTCCGCTACCGCTTCCGCGCGCGGGGCACCGTGAACTCGCTGATCTTCCTGCCCATGGCGATGCCCGAGGTCGTCATGGCGGCCTCGCTGCTCACCCTGTTCCTCAACATGGGCGCCCAGCTGGGCTTCTGGACGATCCTCATCGCGCACATCATGTTCTGCCTCAGCTTCGTCGTGACGGCCGTCAAGGCGCGCGTCATGTCGATGGACCCGAGGCTGGAGCAGGCGGCCCAGGACCTGTACGCCGGACCCTTCCAGACGTTCGTCCGGGTCACCCTGCCCATCGCGGCACCGGGAATCGCCGCGGGCGCGATGCTCGCCTTCGCGCTCTCCTTCGACGACTTCATCATCACCAACTTCAACGCGGGCTCCACCGTCACCTTCCCCATGTTCGTCTGGGGTTCGGCACAGCGCGGCACGCCCGTGCAGATCAACGTCATCGGTACGGCCATGTTCCTCGTCGCCGTACTCCTCGTCCTGACCTCGATGGTCGTCGGCAGCCGCCGCAAGAAGAACCAGGCGTAAGCACCCGTAGGGAGTTGGAATCATGGCCCCGAGCGCCATGAGCCGTGGCAGAGACACCCACTGGACGAAGTCCCTCTCCGAAGCCCAGCCGGTCCCGTACTGGCTGGAAGACCCCGGCAGGCCCCGCCCCGAGCCCGCGCTCACCGGCGCCGAGACCTGCGACCTGCTGGTCGTCGGCGGCGGCTACAGCGGACTGTGGACCGCGCTGATCGCCAAGGAGCGCGAGCCGCAGCGGGACGTGGTGCTGCTGGAGGGCCGCGAGGTGGGCTGGGCCGCCTCGGGCCGCAACGGAGGCTTCTGCGCGGCCTCCCTCACGCACGGTCTGGCCAACGGGCTCGCCCGCTGGCCGGACGAGATCCACACGCTCCAGGAGCTGGGCGAGCGCAACCTCGACGAGATCGAGGCGGCGATCGCCCGGCACGGCATCGACTGCGACTTCGAGCGCACCGGCGAGATCGACGTCGCGACCGAGACGTACCAGGCGTGGGAACTGCGCGACTGGTACCAGGAGATCGAACGCAAGGGCCTCGCCGACGGCATCGAACTCCTCGACGCCGACGCGGTCCGCGCGCAGGTGAACTCGCCCACCTTCGAGGCGGGTCTGTACGACCGCCGGGGCGTGGCCATGCTGCACCCGGCGAAGCTCGCGTGGGGCCTGAAGCGGGCCTGCCTGAGGCTCGGCGTCCGCGTCCACGAGCACACGCCCGCGCTGACGCTGAAGCCGTACGGCCCCGGGATGGCCGTCCGCACCCCGTACGGGCAGGTGCGCGCCCGGCAGGTCGCGCTCGGCACGAACATCTTTCCGAACCTGGTCAGGCGGGTGCGCGCCTACACCGTCCCGGTCTACGACTACGCGCTGATGACGGAGCCGCTGACGGCCGGGCAGCTGGCCTCCATCGGCTGGCGGAACCGGCAGGGGCTGGGCGACTCGGCGAACCAGTTCCACTACTTCCGCCTCTCCGCCGACAACCGGATCCTGTGGGGCGGCTACGACGCGATCTACCCGTACGGCGGCCGCGTCCGCGCCGAGTACGACGACCGGCCGGAGACGTACGCCAAGCTCGCCGGGCACTTCTTCACCTGCTTCCCGCAGCTGGAGGGCGTCCGCTTCACGCACGCGTGGGGCGGCGCGATCGACACCTGCTCGCGCTTCTCGGCGTTCTTCGGCACGGCGCACCAGCAGAAGGTCGCCTACGCGGCCGGCTACACCGGGCTCGGTGTGGGCGCGACCCGGTTCGGCGCCGAGGTGATGCTGGACCTGCTGGCCGGGGAGAGCACCGAGCGCACGTCGCTGGAGATGGTGCGCAGGAAGCCGCTGCCCTTCCCGCCGGAGCCCTTCGCCTGGACGGGCATCGCCCTCACCAAGTGGTCGCTGGCGCGGGCGGACGCGCACGCCGGGCGGCGCAACCTGTGGTTGCGGACGATGGACCGGCTGGGCCTCGGCTTCGACAGCTGACGGCCGCTTCCGACGCGACCCGGTTCACCCCGACGGGTGAGTGGAACCCGCGTAATGCCCGCCGGGGAACTGCCTCTCCCTTCCTGACGCGCACGCGTCGCGAGAGAGAGGGAGGCTCCCATGGCTGGGGCGAAGACGGCCGTCGCATGGCTGGCATCCGTCGCACCGGACCCCGGGGCCTGCCGCTGGGAGTGGGAGCGCAACCCCCTCGGGGTCGCCCTGCTGCCCGCCGGCAAGGCCTGGGACGTGCTCATCCTGCCGGGCGGGCTCGGCTCTGCCACGCTCGACGTCCTCACCCGCGTCCTCGACCGGCCGGGGCCCGTCCTGGTCGACTTCGGCGACCACCGCATCGGCTTCCTGGTGCCGCCGGGCACGGCCGCCCACTGGATCGGCACCGGCATCCGCACGGCCGGGGCCGGCTCCTGGATCGTCGTGCCCCATCCCGGCCGCTCGACCGGAACGGTCCGCTGGCTGGTTCCGCCGGACGGCTCGGGCACCCTGACCGACGCGTCCCTCCTCGAACTGGCCATGCACGAGGCGGCGGCGGGCCCGCCCGGGGAGCGACCGGCTGACCCGGGCGGCCGCCTCCCGCCGGGGCTACTCCGGTGACGTCGCCTTCAGCGCCAGCCACAGCTCCATCCGCACGTCCGGATCGTCCAGCGAGCGTCCCAGGATCTCCTCCACGCGGCGCATGCGGTAGCGCAGGGTGTGCCGGTGGACGCCCAGGTCGGCCGCCGCGGCGTCCCACTGGCCGTGGCGGGAGAGCCAGGCGCGCAGGGAGGCCACCAGGTCGCCCCGGCCGGTCGCGTCGTGGTCGCGGAGGGCGCGCAGCAGGCCGTCCGCGAAGGCCTTCACCGCGTCGTCCGCGAGGAGGGGGAGGACCGAGCCCGTGGCGAGCTGTTCGTGTTCCACGAGGACACGGCCCCGGCGGCGGGCCACGGACAGCGCCTGTTCGGCCTGCTTGTACGCCGTGGCCGCCGTGATCGGGCCGGACGGCGCGGACAGGCCGACGACCAGGTCGTCCTCCTCGCCGCCCTCGCGGACGGTCCCGGTCGTCCGGGTCTGCTCCAGCGCCGTGGCGTGCTGCCCGCACGCCCGCACGGCCTGGCCCCCGTCCGCGCCCAGCACCACCAGCCGTTGGCCCTCGGGCACCACCAGCACCGCCTCGCCGGCGCGGGCGGCCGCCGACTCCACGACCTCGGCGAGGCCCCCGAGCGGGTCTCCGCCCTCGTGCGTCGCCTCGGCGACGAGCACCCGGAAGGGAGCGTCGAGCAGACCGCCGTACAGGTCCCCGGCGACGGCCCGGGCGTGGTCCGGTTCCCCGGCGAGCAGCATGCGCAGCACCGCCGCGCCGATGCGCTGCTCGGCCGCGTGCAGGGAGCGGGAGCGTTCCGTGGTGAGGGTGAGCAGGGCGATGGCCGAGTGGACGGCGTAGCGCTCCGCCGTGCCGAGGACCGAGGCCGTACCGACGGCGAGGGCCGCGCGGGGGCGGCGGCCGGTGCCCAGGGAGTGCAGCTCGACCCGGTCGTCGTGGTCGGAGTGCTCCGGTCCGCCGACCACCGCCGAGGCCGGCGCCGGCCGGTCCCGCAGCCGTTCGAGGTCCGCCGTGAGCCGCGCCGCCCGCCGTCCCGCCCACTCGGGCGCGGCCGCGACGACGGCGCCCGAGGCGTCGTACAGCGCCGCCCATCCGTCGACCTGGGCGGAGAGAGCGGCCAGCAGGCCCTCCGGGCCGGCGGTCAGCGCCTGCCTGGTCAGCTCCCGCTGGGCCGCGAAACCCGCCGTGACCGCCCGGTACTGGTCGGCCGCGATCGCCGCCGACACCGCCTTGCTGATGGCCAGGAAGGGCGTGCGGCGCGGCACCTCCAGCAGTGGCAGGCCCGCCTCCTGCGCCGCGTCCACGAGAGCCTTCGGGATCTCCTCGTAGTTGACGCCGACCGCGAAACCGAGCCCCACCACCCCCGCCCCGGCCAGGCGCTTCACATAGCGCCGCATGGCCTCGGGGTCCTCCGCGTCCAGCTTCAGCGCGGTGATGAGCAGCAGCTCGCCGCCCTCCATGTACGGCACGGGATCGGCGAGCTCGCTGACGTGCGCCCAGCGCACCGGCACGTCGAGGCGGTCCTCGCCCGCCCGCACGGTCAGCTTCAGCGCGGAGTGGTGGACGAGCGAAGCGAGCGTCGGGGGCATGGGGCCTTCAGGTCTGAGGGGCGGTCGTCGACGAGGATCGTGTGCGTCCGAAGACGATCATGTGTGCCGTCTTCTGGATGATCTTTTGGCCGCTTCGTACGAGGGACCTGTGTCGATTCTGCCTCACTGGCGGAGTCCCGCGCGCCGGTTCACCCCCGCAGGTCCACCAGCAGCGGCGGGGCGTGCTCGCCCTCGACGGTCGTCAGGGACAGCACCGCGTGCCCGGGCGGCAGCTCGTGCGCCAGCTGCGACGCCGACCACCGCTCCCGTTCGACCTGGCGCACCGTCACCGCGTCCGTGGTCACGGCCTTGCCGGTGACCAGCTTGCGCAGGGCGTGGATCGCGCGGGTCATCGGCTGGTCCGCGAAGACCGTGTGCTTGGCGACCTCCGTCGTCTCCACCCACTCGGTGCCCCAGGTCTGCGCGAACCGGCTGCCGTCCCAGGTGGTGATCCCGGAGAACGCCATCCGGCAGCCGACCGCCCCGTACAGCGGCCCGTGCAGCGCCTCGGGCACGTCGCCGATGGTCCGCAGGGCGAGCACCACACCCGCGTTCCGCGAGCGCAGCCGCTGGATCCGGCGCACCGACTCCGCGGTGACCGTCCCCGTCGCGTCGTCCAGGACCAGACAGGCGAAGTGCGTGCGCCGGCCCTCCCGTACGACCGCCTGGAACTGGGCGAGGACCAGCCGGGTGATCACCCGGGCCGCCTCCTCGTGACCGCGCTCGGGCAGGTCGACGCGCACGCGCAGGGGATGGTGGGCGACGGCCCGCAGCGAGAACGCCCGGTGCGGGCCGCCCCGTGCCCCGCCCGGCCGGCCGCCCCCGCCGAAGAAGTCGGCGAACGCCGGCCGGTTCAGCAGCGCGAGCCGGTCGGCGAGCGCGCGGCCCGCGTCGCCGGGCGTGCCCGTCTGGCGGATCCGCGCGTCCAGCTCACGGCGCATGACCTCGTCCCCGGCCACGGCCTCCCGCAGCGCCGACAGCGCCGCCGGCTCGCCCTCCAGGAGCTCCCGCAGCGCGGGCAGGTCCGGGAACCGCCCGTGCGCGGCCCGGTAGGGGCCCAGCAGCTGGGCGAGCGCGGTGGCCGCCCCCTGCCCGTTCACGGTGTCGAGGTCGCCCACCAGCGCCTCGGCGAGGACGGCGGCCGCCTCGTCGGGGTCGTCGGACTCCGCGTACGGGTCCAGGTCGTGGGCGGACGACGGGTCCCCGATCCGTACGATCACGTCGAACGCGGAGTCGGTGCCGAGCGGGCTTCCCGGGGCGGAGACCGCGACCAGCGCGCAGCCCCCGGTCAGCGCCTGCAGGGCCAGCGCCTCGGTCAGCGGTTCGACGAGGGTGCGCGTCTTGCCCGAGCCGGACGGCCCGACCGCCAGCAGCGAGGTGCCCAGCACGTCCGGGCCTAGCGCGGCGCCCGCGTCGCGGTAGGGGAGCGGGGCACGCTCGGCGGCCACCCAGCGGCCGATGCGCACCTGGCCCGCGAGCAGGTCGTGGCGGGCGCCGCGCCGGGGCAGGTCGCGGTCGCCGGAGGGGTGCGTCCAGGCGGCGCCCGCCTCCCGCAGCACCGTCTCCCGGAAGTCCGGGACCCGGGCCGCCCACGCGCGCGTGACGCGCGCGCAGTCCACGTCGTTCATCCGCCCGGCCGCGACCTCGGCGGTCAGCACGTCCGCCGCCTCGTACTGTCCCGCGTCGCGCAGCTCGGGCCACTGGGCGCGCGGCCGCTCCACGCTCACCGGCCCGGGGTGGCCGGGCGTCGCGCGCCGGGCGGCGAGCCGTTCCCTCAGGTACGGCCACCAGCCGCCGAGCAGCGCGAACGGCCACACCACCAGCAGCGTGATCACCGCGTACAGCGAGTCCGTGAACACGGGGGAGGCGAACAGCTCGTAGCTGCCGGAGATCAGCACGATGAGCGAGAAGAGCGGGTCGACGACCGGCAGGGCGTCCCAGCCGACCCCCGGGAACGCGCCGGGGAACACGAAGCTCAGCGCGGCCAGGGCGCACAGCAGGGCGAGCAGGGCCCGCGCGGGCTGCGGCCGGCGCCCGACGAAGTGGCGCGCGGCGTCGAGCCAGCCGCCCAGCCGGCCCATCGCGTAGACCAGGACGGCGAAGAAGACGCCGTCGTAGACCACCCGGGCCTCGGCGCCCTGCGTGGTCCGCGGGGAGGCGATCGTGCCGCCCCACCACCAGTCGTCCGGTGTGAACAGCCGCAACGGCGCGAACTGGTAGGGCAGGCCGCCGCGCCGCCACATCGACCACAGCACCAGCGCGGCCACCAGCGGGATCAGCATGCCGACGACCGTGACGGGCGCCAGCCGCTCCGCCGCCCGCGCGGCCTTCGACGGCCGGTGGCCGAACCGCCAGATGCCCGGCTCGGCGGACGGCCGGGTCTCGTTCAGCCAGGCGGCCACGGCGGACGAGGGCGGCGGCGCGGCCTGTCCGGACGCCTGCGGCACTCCCGGTGCGCGGGCCGGCCGCGGCGGCACCGCGGGGGGCGCCGGCGGTACGGCGGGCCGCTGTGGCGGCCCCGCCGGGCGCGGCACAGGATTCGCATGCGTACCCCGCGTGTCCTGCGTCCCGTCGCTGTCCATCGCCGTTGCCCCCTGACCAGCCGTTCCGTCCGTCGTCGCCGAGTCAATCTAACGCTCTCCCCAAGGGAGTTCACCGCTTACGCGGCCGGGCCCGTGCCGGGGACCGGCCGCCCGGCTATGTCCACGGCGGACAACCGTCGTCGCCGACAACGCCCACATGGAGCATGCCGACCCCTGCCTCCCCGCCCTAGCCTGCGAGAAAAGAAACAATGCGTCCGAAAAACGCACCCCCCGGAACACCCGGACCGCGCACATCCCGGACCGCGAACATCCCGGACCGCCCGGTATGCAAGATCATCAGGGAGCCCCCATGACCGCACTTCCGCAGGAGCGCCGCGTCGTCACCGCCATCCCCGGCCCGAAGTCGCAGGAGCTGCAGGCCCGCCGCGTCGCCGCGGTCGCGCAGGGCGTGGGTTCCGTGCTGCCGGTGTTCACCGCGCGCGCGGGCGGCGGCATCATCGAGGACGTCGACGGCAACCGCCTCATCGACTTCGGCTCCGGCATCGCGGTGACCAGCGTCGGCGCCTCCGCCGAGGCCGTCGTACGCCGGGCCTCCGCGCAGCTCGCCGACTTCACCCACACCTGTTTCATGGTCACCCCCTACGAGGGCTACGTGGAGGTCGCCGAGGCCCTCGCCGAGCTCACCCCGGGTGACCACGCCAAGAAGTCCGCGCTGTTCAACAGCGGCGCCGAGGCCGTCGAGAACGCCGTCAAGATCGCGCGTGCGTACACCAAGCGCCAGGCGGTCGTCGTCTTCGACCACGGCTACCACGGCCGGACCAACCTGACCATGGCGCTGACGGCCAAGAACATGCCGTACAAGCAGGGCTTCGGCCCGTTCGCGCCCGAGGTCTACCGCGTGCCGGTCGCCTACGGCTACCGCTGGCCGACCGGTCCGGAGAACGCCGGTCCCGAGGCCGCCGCCCAGGCCATCGACCAGATCACCAAGCAGGTCGGCCCGGAGAACGTGGCCGCGATCATCATCGAGCCGGTGCTCGGCGAGGGCGGCTTCATCGAGCCGGCGAAGGGCTTTCTGCCCGCCGTCCGCCAGTTCGCCGCCGACCACGGCATCGTCTTCGTCGCCGACGAGATCCAGTCCGGCTTCTGCCGCACCGGCCAGTGGTTCGCGTGTGAGGACGAGGGCATCGTCCCGGACCTGATCACCACCGCGAAGGGCATCGCGGGCGGTCTGCCGCTCGCCGCGGTCACCGGCCGCGCCGAGATCATGGACGCCGCGCACGCGGGCGGCCTCGGCGGCACCTACGGCGGCAACCCGGTCGCCTGCGCCGGCGCGCTGGGCTCCATCGAGACGATGAAGGAGCTCGACCTCAACGCCCGGGCGAAGAACATCGAGGCCGTCATGAAGGCCCGGCTGGGCGCCATGGCCGAGAAGTTCGACGTGATCGGCGACGTGCGCGGGCGCGGCGCGATGATCGCCATCGAGCTGGTCAAGGACCGCGCGACCAAGGAGCCGAACCCCGAGGCGACCGCCGCGCTGGCCAAGGCCTGCCACCAGGAGGGTCTGCTCGTCCTGACCTGCGGCACCTACGGCAACGTGCTGCGCTTCCTGCCGCCGCTGGTCATCGGCGACGACCTGCTCAACGAGGGCCTCGACATCATCGAACAGGCCTTCGCCCGCATCTGAGGCGGGCCCCGGACGCCCGGTCCGGAAGCCACGGAATTCCGGGCCGGGCAGAGCGTGTGAAGAAGGTGTGCGAGGTGGATGGCGGGACGCGGATCCGTCTGTCGTCCCGCCAGTCACTGTCGTAGGTTCTCAGCAGATGAGAGATACACCCCGCCCACAGGGGACTGTGGGCGAACCCAGGCCGGGGCCTCCCCAGCTTCGACCTGGTCGTGCCTCGCGCACACAACCGGAGTCCTCGACTTCGGATCTCCTCACCGATCGGACGGTCGCCCGCCCCAAACCCCCCGGGGCGCGCGGCACCCCGATCCGGACGGCCGCCCCGGAACCACCCCCCCCCTGTTCCGGGGCGGCCGACCTCCTTCTCACGCGCGGACCACGCACCACGGACCCCGGACTCGCTCCGGGGTCTCTTTTTCCGCCGTTCTACGATACGATACGTCTCGTCTCGCCTCAAGGTTCTCCGTCCGCCGTGCGCCGCCCCCAGGAGGAACGATGCACCAGTACGTCGACGCCGCCCCCGGCATCCGCCTCTGGGCCGAGGAGCGCGGCCCCGCCGACGCACCCCCGCTCCTGCTCGTCATGGGCGCCCAGGCCTGCGGACTCGGCTGGCCCGACGAGTTCGTCGACCTGCTCGCCGCCCACCACCGCGTCATCCGCTACGACCACCGCGACACCGGCCGCTCCACCTGGGCCTACGACGAGCGGCCCTACCCGCTCACCGCGCTCGCCGAGGACGCCGTCGCCGTCCTGGACGCCTTCGGCGCCGACCGGGCCCACGTCGTCGGCATGTCACTCGGCGGGATGCTCGCCCAGCTGCTCCTCGCCGACCGTCCCGGCCGGCTGCTCGGCGCCACCCTGATCGGCACCCAGGCACTGAGCTCCGTCCCCTACCGACGCCCCGACGGAACCGCCGTCCCCGTGGAGGACCTGCCCGGCATCGACCCCCGGATACTGGAGCTGTGGGCCCGCCCGGTCCCGGACGACCTGGACCCGGAGGCCGAGCTGGACCGGCGGGTCGCGCACTGGCGACTGCTCGCGGGGGACCGGCTGCCCTTCGACGCCGCCTACCTGACGGAGCTGGAACGCCGGATCGTCGCGCACACCGGGCACCACCGCACCTCCACCGCGCACGCCCGCGCCGACACCTGCGGCATGGACCGCACCGAGCGGCTCGCCCGCACCGACGTGCCCACCCTCGTCGTCTGCGCACCGGCCGAGCCGGTCTTCCCCCCACCGCACCCGCAGCACCTGGCCCAGGCCATCCGGGGTGCGCGGCTCGTCGAGATCCCCGGCATGGGCCACGCCCTGCCCCGGGCCGTGCACGCACCGCTGGCCACGGCGATCCTGGAGCACACCGGCGCCCTGCCCGCGCCGGCAACCGCACCCGGCCGCACCTGACAAGCTGGGATCCATGTCGACCCGCCCCCACCAGCGGACCGAGGGCGCGCCCGTGCCGCCGGGCCCCGCGCACCCGGCTCCGGCCACCCTTGTCCTGACCCTCCTGCTGGGTGTGCCCGCCCTGCTCTTCGCGCTGCTCACCTGGCAGGTCGCCGCCGACGGCCCCCTCCTGCGGGTCGACGAGCGCCTGAGCCGGGCCCTCGTCCGCCCCGACCGGGCCTCCGAGCTGCTGTCGGACCTGGGGAACGTGCAGGTCGCGGTGCCGGTCCTGGTGCTCGTGGCCGCCTACGCGGCCTGGCGGGGGAGCGCGGTGGGCCGGGGGCGCTGGTGGCTTCCGCCCGTCGCCGCGTTCCTCCTGATGACGCTGGTGCCGCTGATCGTCGTACCCCTGAAGGAGTGGACGGACCGGCCGGGGACGCCCGTCGTGCCGCCGGCCACCGGCTACTACCCCTCCGGGCACACGGCGACCGCGGCCGTCGCGTACGGATCCGCGGTGATCGTCCTGCTGCCCTGGCTGGTCACGACGGCCGCCCGGCGCGCGGCGGTGGCCGGGGCCGTCGTCCTCGTCCTGGCCGTCTCCTTCGGGCTGGTCCGGCGCGGCTACCACTGGCCGCTGGACGTGGTGGCCAGCTGGTGTCTGTGCGCGGTGCTGCTGGGAGCGCTGTGGCTACTGCTCCGGCGCGGGAGGCGGTAGTCCCGATCGCGCCAAAGCGGCGCACGCCCGCGCTCCACCACTACGACTCGGACAAGCGACCCTCCGCCTCCCCGCCCCTACCGTGGACCAGGAAAAGCCAGCACACCCCCAACGCGGAAGGGCCGGGACTCGCAATGACTTCCACCCACGCCTTCTGGCTCGCCGGCCGCCAGGCCACCGGCGAGGACAGCTTCGACGTCACCTCCCCGTGGGACGGCCGTCTCGTCGGCAAGGTCAGCGTGCCCACGGACGCGCAGGTCGAGGAGGCCGTGGCCGCCGCGTACGCCGTGCGGGACGAGTTCGCCGCCACCCCGGCCCACGTCCGGGCCGCCGCCCTCGACCACGTCAGCAAGCGGCTCGTCGAGCGCACCGAGGAGATCGCCCGGCTGATCTCGGCCGAGAACGGCAAACCGATCAAGTGGGCGCGCGGTGAGGTCGGCCGCGCCGTCTCCGTGTTCCGGTTCGCCGCCGAGGAAGCCCGCCGGTTCAACGGCGGCGAGGCCCAGCGCCTCGACACCGACCTCGGCGGTCAGGGGCGCCTCGCGCTCACCCGGCGCTTCCCCAAGGGCGTCGTGCTCGGCATCGCGCCGTTCAACTTCCCGCTGAACCTGTGCGCCCACAAGGTCGCCCCGGCGATCGCGGCCGGCGCGCCCATCATCCTCAAGCCGGCCCCGGCCACCCCGCTCTCCGGTCTGGTCATCGGCGAGCTGCTCGCCGAGACCGAGCTGCCCGCCGGCTCCTGGAGCATCCTGCCGGTCGCCAACGAGCGCATGCCCGCCCTCGTCCAGGACGAGCGGCTGCCGGTCATCTCCTTCACCGGCTCCGAGAAGGTCGGCTACGCGATCATGGACTCGGTGCCGCGCAAGCACTGCACCCTGGAGCTCGGCGGCAACGGCGCGGCCGTCGTCCTCGGCGACTGGGCGAGCGACGCCGACCTCGACTGGGCCGCCACGCGCATCGCGACCTTCTCCAACTACCAGGGCGGCCAGTCCTGCATCTCCGTGCAGCGGGTGATCGCCGACGCGTCGGTGTACGACCGGCTGCTGCCGCGCATCGTCGCCGCCGTCGAGGCCCAGGCCACCGGCGACCCCTCCGACGACACGACCGACGTCGGCCCGCTGGTCAGCGAGGACGCGGCCAAGCGCGTCGAGACGTGGGTGGACGAGGCCGTCGCCGCCGGCGCCTCGCTCCTGACCGGTGGCAAGCGCGACGGCGCCTCCTACGCGCCGACCGTCCTCACCGACGTACCGGCCGACGTGACGATCTCCTGCGAGGAGGTCTTCGGGCCGGTCCTCACCGTGCAGAAGGTGGACGGCGAGGCCGAGGCCTTCGCCGCCGTCAACGACTCCAAGTACGGCCTGCAGGCGGGCGTCTTCACCCACGACCTCCAGGTCGCCTTCCGCGCCCACCGGGCGCTGGAGGTCGGCGGTGTCGTCATCGGCGACGTGCCCTCCTACCGCGCCGACCAGATGCCGTACGGCGGCGCCAAGCAGTCCGGGGTGGGCCGTGAGGGCGTGCGGTTCGCGATGGACGACTACACGTACGAGCGGGTGCTGGTCCTCACCGGGCTCGCCCTCTGAGCCGAATCCCCGGCCACCCCTGGCTAATGGGAACCATTTTCAGGTAATCTCGTCCCCGACGCGAGATCGCCGTCCCTGAAGGGGCCCGGCACCGATGCCTTCCGGTGCCGGGCCCCTTCTTCGCGTCGGCCCGGTCCGGCCCCTCAACCGGAGAAGCCGACGAGCGCGAGCCGCAGGCGGCCGCGCAGCCGGAGCCGCAGGTCGTGCACACCGCCCGCGGCGAACGGGGACTCGAGGGTGGTGTAGTCGTACGGTCCCGGCGTGGGCGTGCCGAGCATCAGCACGGCCAGGGCCGGGCCGCCGTCGAGGGAGACCTCCACCGTGCCCTCACCGGCCACCTCCACCGTGACCCCGGTGGTGCCGGCCCCGAAGTCGCAGGACCGGTAGAGCAGTTCGCCCGTGCCGCCCCCCACCGGCGTCACCGCGTCCCCCGACACCTTCGTCCGGTCCACGATCTCGGTGCCGCTCTGCTCGTCGAAGTCGACGGCGGCCAGCCCCCGGCGCAGAACGGGACGCGGGGCGGCCGCATCGCCGTCGAGCGTCACCGTCGCCCGCAGCCGGATGTCCTCGCTGGACGCGCCGACCAGCACGTCGTACGGCCCCGGCTCGCGGCGCCAGTCGCCCCGGGCCACGTCCCAGAAGGCGAAGGCGCAGAGCGGGACCTCGAAGGACAGCTCGCGCCTCTCGCCCGGGGCGAGCGTGAAGCGGCGGTGGGCCAGCAGCTCGCGGCGCGGCCGGGTGACCGAGGGGTCCACCGCGCGCGTGTAGAGCTGGGCGACCTCGTCGGCGGTCCTGGTCCCGGTGTTGGTGACGGTGAAGGAGACGCGCGCCGACCCGTCCTCGACGCCCACCACCAGGTCGGCGTAGGAGAACGAGGAGTAGGACAGGCCGTGCCCGAACGGGAACAGCGGGGTGCCCTCGAAGTACAGGTACGTCTGGCGGGCGCCGATCACGTCGTAGTCGAGCAGGTCGGGCAGGTCCGCGTCGTCGGCGTACCAGGTCTGCGGCAGCCGGCCCGCGGGGGAGACATCACCGGCGAGGACCCGCGCCAGGGCGGTCCCCGCGGCCTGCCCGCCGTGCGCGGTCCACAGCACCGCGGACAGATGGCCCGGCTCGATCGCGTACGGGTACGCCGACACCAGGGCCAGCACCGTGCGCGGGTTCGAGGTACGGGCCGCCTCGAGGAGCCGCCCCTGCTGGGCCGGCAGCCGCAGGGTCGTCCGGTCCTCGGTCTCGCGGCCGTTGATGTGCGGGTCGTTGCCCGCCACCACGACGACCACGTCCGCCCCGGCCGCCGCCCGGGCCACCGCCTCGGCGCCGTGCTCGACCACGACCAGCTCGAAGACCTCGGGGTCCTCCTCGGCAACCCGCACGCCGTCGGCGGCGACACAGACGTGGCGACCCGTCCCCAGGTGCTTCAGGAGGTGACCGTTTCCATGGGGTTCGAGACGGAACGTCTCCTGGACGACCCAGCCGCCGGGCTGGTCGGCCGCGGCGCGCACGCGGCCGTCCCCGGCTACCGAGAGGTAGCGGCCGTCGGGGGCGCGCAGGGTCAGGACGCCCTCGCCCCAGTCCACCAGGGCGAGTTCGGTGCCGGTGGCGTCGGTGGTGAGGGGCGGCAGGTCGGTGCGGCCGACGAGCAGCGCCGGGTCCAGGGCGCCCTCGGCGCCGCGCGCCTCGTCGGTGGCCTCCGGGGCGGGCGGCACCTTCAGGAACGTTCCCGCGGAGGTCTTCAGCAGGACGCGGTCCACGCCCTCGGTGAACGTGACCCGCTCGGCCCCGAACCGCTCGCGCAGGCCCTCCAGGGGCGTGGAGCGGTGGAGCAGGGTGCCGCTGTACCAGTCGAGCTTGCACTCGTCGGCGAGCAGGCCGACCACCGCGATCCGGGTGTCCGCGGCCAGCGGCAGCACACCGTCGTTGCGCAGCAGCACCACGGCCTGCTCGGCGGCCTCCTGGGCGAGGGCGCGGTGGGCCGGGGTGTCGAACGCGCCGGTGCCCGCGTGCGGGTCGTGGTGCGGGTCGAACTCGCCGAGCCGGAAGCGCACCGAGAGCTGACGGCGGACCGCGGCGTCGACGTCGGCCTCGGTCAGCAGGCCCTGCTCCAGGGCGCCCCGCACGCGCGCGGTGATCGTCGAGCCGTCCGTGCCGTGGTCGGTGAAGCTGTCCACGCCGGCCACCAGCGAGGCCGCCGTCGCCTCCTCGTGGGTGTCGAAGTAGTGCTCGGAATCGACCAGGTTGGAGGGCGCGCCCGCGTCCGAGCAGACCAGCAGCTCCTCGTCCGTCCAGGCGCGCAGCTGCTCGCGCAGGTACGGGGAGACGTGGTTGGGGCGACCGTTGACCAGGTTGTACGCGGGCATCACGCCGGCCACCGCGCCCGCCTCCACCGTCTCCCGGAAGGCGCGCAGGTCGTACTCGTGCAGCACGCGGGGGCGGACCGAGGAGGAGGTGACGTCCCGGCCGGTCTCGTTGTTGTGGGCCAGCCAGTGCTTGAGGACCGGGGCGGTGCGCCAGTAAACCGGGTGGTCGCCGCGCAGGCCCCGGGTGTAGGCGGTGGCGATGGCCGAGGTCAGTTTCGGGTCCTCGGAGTAGCCCTCCTCGTTGCGGCCCCACAGGGGGTGGCGCAGCAGGTTGACCGTGGGGGCCCAGACGTTGAGGCCGACGCGCTCGTCGCGGGCGCGCATCGCCCGGACCTCCTGGGAGACCGCCTCGCCGACCCGGCGCACCAGCTCCGGGTTCCAGGTCGCGCCCAGTCCCACGGCCTGCGGGAACACCGTCGCCGGCCCCATCCACGCCACACCGTGCAGCGCCTCCTGTCCGGTGCGGAACGCGGCGACGCCGAGCCGCTCCACGGCGGGCGCGAACTGGTGCAGGAAGGAGACCTTCTCCTCCAGGGTCAGTCGCGACAGCAGGTCGTCGATGCGCTTCGCGAACGGCAGATGCGGATCGCGGAACGGCGGCGTGGGCGGCGTGTGTGCGGTCACGTGGTGATCCCTTTGCAATGGAGCGGGAAGGCTCTTTCGAAGCGCTTCGATGCTCATTCGGTGTCGGGGTGGGTGTCAAGACATCCCCCGGCACCAACTCCTCCTTCCCGGCCTCATTTCAAGTCGCACATGAGCGCGGACGAAACCTGAACACCTCGGAGGAATCTTGGGATCGACCCTTGTGCGCCCCCATGCCTTCACTTAACCTCACAGCAACATCGAAGCGCTTCGACGATCCTTCGCCAGTCCGGAGTCGCCGCCGCCAGGCACGCAACCCTCCGACGCTCGAGGACCGGGGACCGCTTCAGCTCAGCCAGTTCCACTCGAGACACCGCAGCCGACGGCCACCGCCGGGTGTCCTGGTGCGCCATGAAGGGTTGACGCAATGACGCCGAACGCCGCTTCCGCCTCCTCCGGGCCCAGCCGGAGAAGCTTCCTCGCCTCCACGGCGGTCGCCACCGCAGCGGTGGCGGGAGGGATGCCCCTGCTGGCCGCCTGCGGCGGCACGGACAGCGGCTCGCGCGAGGGCACCACGTCGGGCAAGGACGCCAAGAGGATCCTGCCCGCCTTCGTCGCCAGCAACGTGGTGACCCCCGACATCCCGGCCAAGAACGGCTCCGCGATCGGCTTCACCAGCAAGCTCGACCTGGCCACCCTGAAGACCTCGGTGCCGAAGAAGCTCGGCGGGGGCGGCGAGATCACCGTCATGTCGCCGTTCTGGGGCTCCCCGCCGAAGTCGGACAACGCCTACTACAAGGCGATGAACGACCTGATCGGCGTCGACGTGAAGTGGCAGAACCAGGACGGCAACACCTACGAGCAGAAGCTCGGCGCGGTCCTCGCCTCCAGCGACGTGCCGGACGTGGTGGTCGTCCCCGGCTGGAACATGAACGGCAAGATACCCAGCGCGATCATGAGCAAGTTCGCCGACCTGGGCCCCTACCTCTCCGGCGACGCCGTCAAGGAGTACCCGAACCTCGCGGCGATCCCCACCGACGCCTGGCAGCGCTCCATCTTCGGCGGCAAGCTGCGCGGCCTGCCGCAGCCGGCCCCGTACGTCCCCGGCATCGTGCCCCTCTACCGCAAGGACATCTTCGACAAGGAGGGGTACGAGGTCCCCCGCTCGGCGGACGAGTTCATGGCCCTCGCCAAGGAGATCACCAACGCCAAGGCCAAGCGGTGGGCCTGTCTCGACATGAAGTGGACCGCGTTCCAGGCCTTCGGCGTGTTGTCCGGCAGCGAGAAGCCGCTCGGCTGGAACGTCGTCGACGGCAAGCTGGTCTACCGCATCGAGACCGAGGAGTACCTCGAGGCGCTGGAGTGGACCCGCAAGCTCTTCGCCGCCGGGGTCGTCCACCCCGACGCCAAGCTGGGCAAGAGCCAGGCCACCGACCCCGGCCCCAAGTTCGCGGCGGGCGAGTTCCTCATCTACGCCAACAACATCTCGCAGTGGTGGAGCCGCACCGCCGAACAGGCCGTCCAGAACCCGGAGTTCAAGATCTGGGGCATGGACGTCTTCGGGCACGACGGCGGCGACCCGACCCTCTGGGCCGAACAGCCCGCCGGCATCTTCGCCTTCGTCAACAAGAAGGCGTCCGAGTCGGTCATCCGTGACGTGCTGGCCGTCGCCAACGTCACCGCCGCGCCGTACGGCACCAAGGAATACATGATGACCAACTACGGCGTCGAAGGCACCCACTACACCGTCAAGGACGGCGTCCCGATCAAGACCGACCAGGGCAACATCGACGTGATGAACGCCTACGTCATGGTCGCGAGCCCCGCCGCCACCCTCGCCCACCCCGACTTCCCCGAGGTGGCCAAGGCGCAGGTCGAGTGGCAGCAGCGGATGGGCGCCTTCACCAAGAAGTCCTCCTTCTACGGCATGCAGATCACCGAGCCCGCCCGCTACACCAACCTCTCCAACGACTTCGAGCAGC
This sequence comes from Streptomyces sp. NPDC051315, assembly GCF_044455165.1. Classification (NCBI taxonomy): domain Bacteria; kingdom Bacillati; phylum Actinomycetota; class Actinomycetes; order Kitasatosporales; family Streptomycetaceae; genus Streptomyces; species Streptomyces sp. NPDC051315. The sequence continues at coordinate 71,717 of NZ_JBITEN010000009.1, read as the reverse complement.
TCGAGGACGACATCACCCGCGGCCGCAAGAAGATCAGCGACATGCAGCAGGCCGTCTCCGACTGGAAGAAGAAGGGCGGCGACCAGTTGCGGGACTGGTACCAGAAGCTGCTCGACGACAACGGCTCGGCCGCGAGCTGACCCGGTACCGAGGCAAGGAGAACGGCCGTGTCGAACAGCACGGTGCCTCGGAACGGAACCGAGGCCGCTACGCCGGAGAAGACGGGTGAGACCCCGGTGGCGCCCGGCGGCGCCACCGGCTCGGGACGGAAACGGGAGCAGGGCAAGCTGAGCCTGCGGCTCAGGTTCAGACGCGACCGTGTCCTGCTCCTGATGACCCTGCCGGCCGTCCTCCTGGTCCTGCTCTTCAACTACGTGCCGATCCTGGGCAACGTCGTCGCCTTCCAGGAGTACGACCCCTACATCAGTGACAACGGCGTCGTCTCCATCCTGAACAGCCCTTGGGTGGGACTGGAGAACTTCCAGCGGATCTTCGAGGACTCCGCCTTCTGGCAGGCCGTGCAGAACACGCTGGTGCTGTTCTTCCTGCAACTGGTGGTGTTCTTCCCGGTCACGATCCTGCTCGCGCTGCTCATCAACAGCGTGGTCAGGCCCCGGGTGCGGGCGGTCGCGCAGGCGGTCCTCTACCTGCCGCACTTCTTCTCCTGGGTGCTGGTGATCGCCGTCTTCCAGCAGATGTTCGGCGGCGCGGGGATCTTCTCGCAGCTGTTGCGCGAGCACGGGTACGACGGCCTCGAGATCATGACCGACCCGAGCACCTTCCCCCTCCTGGTCACCTCGCAGGGCGTGTGGAAGGACGCGGGCTGGGGGATCATCGTCTTCCTCGCCGCGCTCGCCTCGGTCCCCCAGGACCTGTACGAGGCCGCCGCGATGGACGGCGCGAGCCGCTGGCGCCGCATGTGGCACGTCACCCTGCCCGCGCTGCGCCCGGTGATCGCCCTGCTGCTCGTGCTGCGGGTCGGGGACGCCCTGACCGTCGGCTTCGAACAGATCCTGCTGCAACGCGACGCCGTCGGACCCGGGGCGGCCGAGGTCCTCGACACCTTCGTGTGGTGGAACGGCGTGCGCAACCAGGACTTCGGCTACGCGGCCGCCGCCGGTCTCGTCAAGGGCGTGGTCAGCATCGGCCTGGTCCTCGCCGCGAACAAGGTGGCCCATCTCATGGGCGAGCAGGGGGTGTACAAGAAGTGACCGCCGTCATCGACAAGCCGGTGCGCGCACCCCGCTGGTGGGAGGCGCCGACGCGGCCGGCCTGGGAGGAGAAGCCCTCCCGGGCGGGCCTCGCGGGCAAGGGGATCGCCCTGTCGTTCGCCTGCCTGGCCATCCTCTTCCCGCTGTGGATCGTGGTCGTCACCAGCCTCTCCTCACGCAAGACCATCGACGAGGCCGGCGGCCTGGTCATGGTGCCGAAGGACATCACCTTCATCGCCTACAAGGAGCTGCTCAGCGGCGGCCAGGTCACCCGGGCCGCGATCATCAGCATCCTGGTCACCCTGGTCGGCACGCTGTTCTCGATGACGGTGTCCGTCCTGTGCGCCTACGGCCTCTCCCGCAGCGGCTCGCTCGGCCACCGCTGGATCCTGATGACGCTGCTGGCGACGATGTTCTTCAGCGCCGGCCTCATCCCGACCTACCTGCTGGTGCAGACCCTCGGCCTGACCGACTCCTACCTCGCGCTGATCCTCCCCAGCGCGCTCAGCGTCTTCAACGTCCTCGTCCTGCGGGGCTTCTTCATGGGGATCTCGCAGGAGCTCATCGACAGCGCCCGCATCGACGGCGCCGGGGACTTCCGCATCCTGTGGCAGATCGTCATGCCGCTGTCCCGCGCGGTCCTCGCGGTGATCACCCTGTTCTACGCGGTCGGCTACTGGAGCGCCTGGTTCAACGCGTCCCTGTACCTCAACGACCAGGACATGATGCCGCTGCAGAACGTCATGATCCAGCTCGTCCAGAAGCAGGAGGCGCCGGTCGGCCTGGGCCAGGCCATCAAGACCGGTCAGCTGTCCGGGCTGGCCGTGCAGATGGCGGTCATGGTGATGGCCCTGCTGCCGGTGGCGGTGCTGTCGCCGTTCGTCCAGAAGCACTTCAAGAAGGGCATGCTGACGGGCGCGGTGAAGGGCTGACGCCCGAGCGGGCGGGGCGCCCTCGTGGGGCCGGCCGTGTGTGGCCCGCCGGTGGTACGTGGCTGGTCGCGCAGCTCCCCGTGCCGGTGGGGAAGCCGCGGTCACCCCCTGTCGTCACGCTGCGGGCAGTGGTGCCGCTCGGGTGGCTCCCGGCCCGCGGAAGGCGGCACCCGCCCCTGCCGGGCCGCGCTCTCCCGCCGTGTCCCACGGCATCACCAAACCCCAGGTCCACGAACCAGAACCCCACCCTGCGAGGTACCCATGCACGCCTCCTCCCCCAACCGCCGCACCGTCCTCGCCGGGACGGCCGCCGCCGCGGCCCTGACCGCTCTCCCCGGCGTCCAGGGCCGGGCGCTGGCCGCAGGACGGGCCGAGCCCACCGCCGCCCCCGCCTACCGCTGGCGCAACGTCGTCATCGGCGGCACCGGATTCGTCACCGGCATCCTCTTCCACCCCGCCGTCCGAGGTCTCGCCTACGCCCGCACCGACATCGGCGGCGCGTACCGATGGGACGACCGGACGGCCCGCTGGACGCCGCTCACCGACCACCTCGGCTGGGACGACTGGAACCTGCTCGGCGTCGAGGCCGTCGCGATCGACCCCGCGCACCCGAACCGCCTCTACCTCGCCCTCGGCACCTACGCCCAGCCCTGGGCCGGCAACGGCGCCATCCTGCGCTCGGAGGACCGCGGTGCCACCTGGACCCGCACCGACCTCCCCGTGAAGCTCGGCGCCAACGAGGACGGCCGGGGCACGGGCGAGCGGCTCCTGGTCGACCCGCGGGACGGGAACACCCTGTGGCTGGGCACCCGGCACGACGGTCTGTGGAAGTCGACGGACCGGGGGGCCACCTGGGCCGCCGTCAGCGGCTTCCCGGCCACCCCGAGCGCGAACGGCCAGGGCGTCACCCTCCTCGTCGCCGCCGGGCGCACCCTCTACGCCGGCTGGGGCGACGGCGACGGCACGCCGGGGACGAAGAACCTGTACCGCACCAGCGACGGCACCACCTGGGAAGCGGTGCCCGGCCAGCCCTCCGGCACCGCCGCCAAGGTCCCGGTCCGCGCCGCCCACGACCGGGGCACCGGCCACCTGTACGTGACGTACGCCGACGCGCCGGGGCCCAACGGCCAGTCCGACGGCAGCGTGCACAAGCTGTGCACCGCGGACGGCAGGTGGACCGAGGTCACGCCCGTGAAGCCGGGCGGCACCACCACCGACGGCTCCACCGACAGCTTCGCCTACGGCGGCGTCGCCGTCGACGCCCGCCGCCCGGGCACCGTCGTCGTGTCCACCAACAACCGCTGGGCCGCGGTCGACACCCTCTACCGCACCACCGACGGCGGACGGACCTGGACCTCCCTGAAGGACACCGCCGTCCTCGACGTCTCCGAGACCCCCTACCTCACGTGGGGCCAGGCGCAGCCCAAGTTCGGCTGGTGGATCCAGGCGCTCGCCCTCGACCCCTACGACTCCCGGCACGTCCTCTACGGCACCGGCGCGACCATCTACGGCACCCGGGACCTGAGGAACTGGGCCCCGCGGATCCGCGGCCTGGAGGAGACGTCCGTCCGCCAGCTCATCTCGCCGCCGGTCGGAACGGCGCACCTGATCAGCGGCAACGGGGACATCGGCGTGATGTACCACGAGTCGCTCACCACGTCCCCGTCGCGCGGCATGGCCGCCGACCCCGTGTTCGGGTCGGCCACCGGACTCGCCCAGGCCGCGGCCAGACCGGCGTACGTCGTCCGGGCGGGCTGGGGCGACCACGGCAACGGCGCCTACTCGAACGACGGCGGGCAGACCTGGGCGCCCTTCGCGGCCCAGCCCGGCATCGCCAGGAACGCACCGGGGCCGATCGCCACCAACGCCGACGGCAGCGTGCTGCTCTGGGCCTTCGTGCACTGGGACGGCACGAAGTACCCGGCCCACCGCTCCGCGGACAACGGCGCCACCTGGTCCGAGGTCGCCTCCTTCCCCAAGGGCGCCACGCCGGTCGCCGACCCGGCCGACCCGACGCTCTTCTACGCGTACGACACCGACACGGGAACGCTGCTCGCCAGCACCGACAGCGGCCGGACCTTCACCGCGCGGGCGACCGGACTGCCCTCGGGAGACAGCCAGTTCAAGCTGGTCGCGGCCCCCGGCCGGTCCGGTGACCTGTGGCTGTCGGCCAAGGGGAACGGCCTGTACCGCTCCACCGACGGCGGCGCCACCTTCGCCCGGGTCGACAGCTGCCGGGCCTCGTACACCCTCGGCTTCGGCAAGGCCGCCGAGGGGGCCGACTACCCGGCGGTCTACCAGGTCGGCTCGACGGAGACCATCACCGCCGTGTACCGCTCCGACGACGGCGCGAAGACCTGGGCGCGGATCAACGACGACGCCCACCAGTGGGGCTGGACCGGCGAGGTCATCACCGGTGACCCGCGCGTGTACGGCCGTGTCTACCTCGCCACCAACGGGCGCGGCATCCAGTACGGGGAGCCCGTCTGATGCCCACCGGAAACCGGCCGACGCTGAGCGACGCCACCCGAGGCCGCATCCTCTTCGGCGGCGACTACAACCCCGAGCAGTGGCCCGAGGAGACCTGGCACGAGGACGTCCGCCTCATGAAGGACGCCGGCGTCAACTCCGTCACCCTCGGCGTCTTCTCCTGGTCGAAGCTGGAACCGTACCCCGGGGCGCGGGAGTTCGGCTGGCTGGACCGGCTCATGGACCTGATGCACGACCACGGCATCGGCGTCGTCCTCGCCACCCCCACCTCCTCCCCGCCCCCGTGGCTGGGCCGGCTCCACCCGGACACCCTGCCCCGCACGGAGGACGGCCGCACCGAATGGTGGGGCGGCCGCCAGCACTTCTCGCACTCCAGCGCCACCTACCGCCGTCACGCCGCCGCCATCACCGAGGACCTGGCCGCCCGCTACGCCGGCCATCCCGCCCTCACGATGTGGCACATCAACAACGAGTACTGCACCTACGACCACGGCGACGAGGCCGCCGCCGCCTTCCGCCGCTGGCTGCGCGAGAAGTACGGCACCCTCGACGCCCTCAACACCGCCTGGGGCACCGCCTTCTGGAGCCAGGGTTACGACAGCTGGGACGGCGTCCTGCCCCCGCGCACCCCGCACTACCTGAAGAACCCCACCCAGGTGCTGGACTTCCGGCGCTTCACCTCCGACATGCTGCTGGAGTGCTACACCGCCGAGCGCGACATCGTCACCCGGCACACCCCGCACCTCCCGGTCACCACCAACTTCATGCCGCTGTTCCTCGGCCAGGACGCCTGGCGCTGGGCCGAGGAGGAGGACGTCGTCTCCGTCGACCTCTACCCCGACCCCCGCGACCCGCTCGCGGCACAGCACGCGGCGCTGGTGCAGGACCTGACCCGCTCGCAGGCCCGCGGCCCGTGGATGCTGATGGAACAGGCGGCCGGTCCGGTCAACTGGCGCGGGGTGAACCACCCCAAGCCGCGCGGCCTCAACCGCCTCTGGTCCCTCCAGGCCGTGGCCCGCGGCGCCGACGCCGTCTGCTACTTCCAGTGGCGCCAGTCCCGGCAGGGAGCGGAGAAGTTCCACTCCGGGATGGTCAGCCACGCGGGGGAGCGGGGCCGCACCTACCAGGAGGTCAGACGACTCGGCGCCGACCTCGCCCGCATCGGCGCCGAGGTCACGGACGGCCGCATCCACGCGGACGTCGCCGTCCTGCACGACTGGCACGCCTGGTGGGCGAGCGCCCAGGACGGCCGCCCCTCCACCCACGTCGACCACCCGGCCGTCCTGCACGCCTGGCACCGCGCCCTGTGGGAGTCCCACCTCACCACCGACTTCGCCCACCCCGAGCACGACCTCTCCGGCTACCGGCTGGTCGTCGTCCCGCAGCTCTACCTCCTCACCGACGCGGCGATCGACAACCTCCTCGCCTACGTCCGCGGCGGCGGCACCCTGGTCAGCGGTTTCCTGACCGGGATCGCCGACGCGGACGACCGGATCCGCGACGGCGGCATGGACGCCCGGCTGCGCGAGCTGTTCGGCATCCGCGTCCTGCACGAGTGGTGGCCGCTGGAGCCGGGGGAGACCGTCGACTGCGACGGCTTCCGCGGCACGCTGTGGTCGGAGGAGCTGGACGCCGCGGACGCCTCGGTGGAAACCGCCTACAAGGGCGGCGAACTCGACGGCCTGCCCGCCGTCCTGCGCCGCGACCGCGCCTGGTACGTGTCGACGCTCCCCGAGCCCGACGCCCTGCGCGCCCTCCTCGCCCGTGCCGCCGACGACGCCGGCGTCCGGCCCGTGCTGGAAGGCCTCCCGCCGGGTGTCGAGGCCGTACGCCGGGGCGAGCTGCTGTTCCTCCTCAACCACGGGCGCGAGTCGGTGACCGTCGGGACGCCGGGCACCCACCGCGACCTGCTGACGGGGGCGGCTGTCACGGACGAGGTGACGCTCGAGCGGTACGGAGTGGCGGTGCTGACCTCATGACCGCCACGACGGGCGGCCCCGTGCACGGGACCTGGGAGCCGCACCCCGCCGCCCGCTGGGAGGACGGTTTCCTCAGCGGCAACGGCCACCACGGCGCCCTCGTGTTCGGTGATCCGGACGACGACCGGGTCGTCGTCACCCACCACACCCTCGTCCGCCCGAACGGCGCCCAGCACGCCAGACCGCCCGAGCTGGCCGCCGAACTCCCCGCCCTCCAGGACCGCCTGCTCGCCGGGGACCTCACGGCCGCCGAGGGTTTCACCGACGGACGGCCGCTGCAGTGGGTGCAGCCCTTCCACCCCGCCTTCCAGACCCGTCTGCGCCGCCCGTCCGCCGGACGGCCCCGCTACCGCCGCGCCGTCGACTTCGCCACCGGCGAGACCACCGCCACGTGCGCCGGCTGGACCAGCCGCGTCTTCGTCTCCCGCGCGGACGACGTCGTCGTCCAGTACGTCACCGGCGCCGGCCTCACCCTCGACCTGTCCCTGGACCACCGGCTCCCCGGCGCCCCGGCCGGCCTGGGCGTCGGCCACGGCACGCTCCTCATCCCCGAGGGCGCCGTCCTCACCCTCCGCGCCCGCTACCCGGACGGCGACCGCGCGTACACCGGCGTCACCGTCCTCGCGGTCACCGGCGGCCGGGTGTCCCTCGCCGCGCCCGGCGCCCGCGTCGAGGGCGCCGACTCCGTCCTCCTCCTGACCCGCGTCCGCCGGCACACCGGCGAACTCGACGTCACCGACGAGACCCGCGCCCTGCGCGCCCTGCTGACGGAGCAGTCGTACGAGGACCTCCTCGACCGGCACACCGCGCTGCACCGCACCGCCTACGAACGGGTCACCCTGGACCTCGCCGCCGACCCCGGCGAACGCGCCCTGCCCGGCTCACAGCTGCTGAAGCGGCCGGGCAGCCCGGCCCTCCTGGAGCGGCTCTTCGCGGCCGGCCGCTACCACCTGCTCAGCGCCAGCGGCCTCTTCCCGCCCCGGCTCACCGGCCTGTGGACCGGCGAATGGGACACGGCGTGGGCCGGCGCGTTCACCACGGACGCCAACCTCAACCTCCAGACGGCGTCGGCCGCGGTCGCCGCCCTGCCCGAAGTCACCGCCGCCCTGGGCGCCCTGATCGACCGTCAGCTGCCGGACTGGCGGGAGAACGCCCGCGCGATCTTCGGCGCCCGGGGCGTCGTCGCGCCGCCCCACACCGACGGCGAGTCCGGGCTGACGTACCACTTCAGCCGTGAATACCCCCTCCACCTGTGGACCGCCGGCGCCGACTGGCTGCTCAAACCGCTCGTCGACCACGACGAGACACGCGGTGAGCGCGATCCGCGCACCGCCGCGGCGCTCGCCGAGGTCGCCCGCTTCTACGAGGACTTCCTCACCCGCACCGACGGGGACGGACAGCTCGTCGTCGTCCCCTCCTACTCACCGGAGAACCGGCCGACGGGCGGCAGCTGGGGCGCCCTCAACGCGGCCATGGACCTCTCGGCGGCACGGCACGCGCTCCTCACCGCCGCCGCCTACCACCCGGAACACGCCGAGCGGTGGCGCGCCCTCGCCGACCGGCTCCCGCCGCACCGGACCAACGCCGACGGCGCCCTCGCCGAATGGGCCTGGCCCGGTCTGGAGGACACCTACGACCACCGCCACCTCAGCCACCTCTACGCCGTCTGGCCGCTCGACGAGATCAACCCCTACGACACCCCGCACCTCGCGGCCGCCGCCCACCGGGCCCTGGAGCTGCGCGGCGCCGAGAACGACTCCGCCCACGGCCACCTCCACCACGCGCTCGTCGCGGCCCGCCTGCGCGACGGCCACCGGGTCGCCCACGCCCTCGCCCAGGTCCTGGAGGGCGACTTCTTCCACACCTCCCTGATGAGCGCCCACTACCCCCGCCGCGACGTCTACAACGCGGACGCCGCGCACACCCTGCCCGCCGTCCTCGTCGAGATGCTCGTCCAGTCGGCCCCCGACCGGCTGGTCCTGCTGCCCGCGCTCACCCCCGCACTCCCGGCGGGCGAACTCCGGGGCGTCCGCACCCGGTTCGGCGCCGAGCTCGATCTCACCTGGGGACCCGACGGCGCCCGCGCCGTCCTGAGGCCGCACCGCACCCACCGCATCGAAGTCCGGACTTCCTCCGGCGCCGAATGGCTCGACCTCGTCGCCGGAGAAGACCACGTCCTGTGTCTGGGGGCGTGGTGACTCCCCCGCAATTCCCCCCACCCATGGAAGGGACACCATGGCAACACGCACTCTGAGCAGGCTCGCCAAGGTCCTGCTCGCCCCCGCCCTCGCGCTCGGCGCCACCGTCGGCCTCGCCTCCGCCCCCGCCTCGGCCGCCGTCTGGAACTCCTGCGACCAGTGGGGCAACACCAGCCTGAACGGCTACACGCTCTACAACAACATCTGGGGCTCCGGCGCCGGCAGCCAGTGCGTCTGGGCCAACTCCGGCACCAACTGGGGTGTCTGGGCCGACCACCCCAACACCGGCGGCATCAAGTCGTACCCCAACTCCAAGAAGGTGATCAACAAGACGATCACCTCCCTCTCCTCACTGACCAGCAGCTACAACGTCACCGTTCCGTCGGCCGGCGCGTACAACACGTCGTACGACATCTGGGACACCGACTACGACTACGAGATCATGCTCTGGGTCAACTACAACGGCGCCGTCGGACCGCTCGGCACCTCCCAGGGCAACGTGACCCTCGGCGGCCACACCTGGGCCGTCTACAAGGGCAACAACGGCGCCAACGAGGTCTTCTCGTTCCTGCGGACCTCCGACTCGAACTCCGGCACGGTGAACATCCTCCCGATCCTGAAGTGGATCAAGGACACCAAGGGCTGGTTCGGCAACGAGACCATCGGTGACGTCCAGTTCGGCTACGAGATCACCTCGTCCTCGGGCGGGCTCGACTTCCGGACGAACAACCTGACCGTCAGCAGCAGTTGACCGGCGCGGGGTGGGGTTCCATGGGAACCATGCGCATCCCCACCCCGTCCGCGGCACACTGATCGCCGCCGCCGTGACGGCCCTCCCTGCTCACCGCACCGGGCACCGCGGCGGCGGCACCCCCGGCCCTGTACGCCGCCGCCTCCCTCTCCGCCGAACGCCTCGCCACCGCCGACCTGGTGGCCGCCGCCACGTGGGGCACCGACAACCCCATCGACGATCCCGCCCGCGAACAGCAGGTCCTCGACGCGGTGGCCGCGCAGGCCGAGCGGGCCGGCGCCGACCCGGAGGAGGTCCGGCGGATCTTCCGCGACCGGATCGAGGCGAACAAGATCGTCCAGCGCGGCCTGTAGACGCCGGACGGCCCGGCCCGACGAGGCCCCGACCGGCAGAGCGGACCTGAACGCCGTACGGCAGACGATCAACCGCGTCAACACCGGGCTCGTGACGGCCCTCGCCGACTCGACCCCGGTGCGCGCCGAGCCGTCGTGCCGGCCGGAGCCGGCCCTGGCCGTCGCCCGGATCCACCACGAACGGCACCCGGACGCCCCGCACACCCGCGCCCGCGTCCGCTCCCTGCCCTCGGTCTGCCGCTGCCGCGGCTTCCCCCGCACGGCAGTGCGGCCGGTCCCTCCCCTACGGGACCGGCCGCACCCTCCTCACCGACGCGACTGCTCCGCTACGGGCAGCCGCGCCCCGTCCCGCAGGAACAGCGGGATCCGGTCCAGCGGGGCGTCGACCGTCACGGCCGCACCGCCCTCGTACGTCTCACCCGTCCACGCGTCCGTCCAGCTCGCGCCCGCCGGGAGGTACGCCGTGCGGGTCGTGGCGCCCGCCGTCAGCACCGGGGCGACCAGCAGGTCCCGGCCGAAGAGGTAGGAGTCGTCCACCGACCAGGTCGCCCGGTCCTCGGGGAACTCCAGGAACAGCGGCCGCATCACCGGCAGCCCCTCCTCGTGCGCCTCCCGCATGACGTCCAGCACGTACGGCTTCAGCCGCTCGCGCAGCCGCAGGTACCGCTCCAGGATGGCCCCGGCCTCCTCGCCGTACGACCACACCTCGTTCGGGCCGCCGGTCATCTCCGGGCCCAGCGGCATGCCCGGGTCGCGGAAACCGTGCAGACGCATCAGCGGGGAGAGCGCGCCGAACTGGAACCAGCGGACCATCACCTCGCGGTAGGCCGGGTCGTCCGGGTCGCCCCCGTGGAAGCCGCCGATGTCCGTGTTCCACCACGGGATCCCGGACAGCGCGGTGTTGAGGCCGGCCGCGATCTGGCGGCGCAGGGTCGCGAAGTCGGTGCCGATGTCACCGGACCACAGGGCGGCGCCGTAGCGCTGACTGCCCGCCCAGGCCGAGCGGTTGAGGGTGATGACCTCGTCCTCGCCGGACGCGCGCAGGCCCTCGTAGAAGGTGCGGGCGTTCTCCGCCGGGTAGAGGTTGCCGACCTCCAGGCCGGGCCCCGCCCAGTAGCGCAGGTTCTCCGGGAAGCCCGGCTTCAGCTCGGGCTCGCAGGCGTCCAGCCAGAAGGCCTTGATGCCGTAGGGCGTCAGGTAGTTGTCACGGACGCGTGACCACACGAAGTCACGGGCCTCGGGGTTGGTCGCGTCGTAGAAGGCCACCTGGACCGTCGACGCGACCTCCTTGTCCGGCCAGTCGGCGTGCGCCATCGGGCCGTACTGGGTGCCGATGAAGTAGCCGCGCTGCTCCATCACCGGGTGGTTCTCGCTCAGCGGTGACACCGACGGCCAGACGCTGACCACCAGCTTGACGCCCAGCTCGTCCAGTTCGCGGACCATCGCGGCCGGGTCCGGCCACTCCTTCGGGTCGAACTTCCACTCGCCCAGGTGCGTCCAGTGGAAGAAGTCGCAGACGATCACGTCCAGGGGCAGGCCCCGCCGCTTGTACTCGCGTGCCACGGCGAGCAGTTCATCCTGGGTGCGGTAGCGCAACTTGCACTGCCAGAAGCCCGCCGCCCACTCCGGCAGCATCGGGGTGCGGCCGGTCACCGTGCTGTAGCGGCGCTGGGCGTCGGCCGGGGCGCCCGCGGTGATCCAGTAGTCGATCTGGCGGGCCGAGTCCGCGACCCAGCGCGTGCCGTTGCCGGCCAGCTCCACGCGGCCTATCGCCGGGTTGTTCCACAGCAGGGTGTAGCCGCGGCTGGAGGTGAGCACCGGAATGCCCACCTCGGCGTTGCGCTGGACCAGGTCCAGCACCAGGCCCTTCTGGTCCAGCCGGCCGTGCTGGTGCTGGCCCAGGCCGTACAGCCGCTCGTCCTCGTAGGCCGCGAACCGCTGCTCCAGACGGTGGTGGCCGTTGCCGACGGCCGTGTAGAGGCGCGGGCCGGGCCACCAGAAGTGGGCGCGCTCCTCGGCCAGCAGCTCCTCCTCGTCGGAGGTGCGCAGGAAGCGGATCAGACCCTCGGCGGCGACGTCGACGGTCAGCGCGCCGACGGTCAGCCGCCCCCGCCCGTCCTCGATCTTGACGGTGGAGGAAGCGGGCGGGGCCTCGTCGAGCAGCGCGCCGGGCAGACCGTCGAGGACGGGACCGCCGAGCCGGGCCCGGACCCGGACCGCGTCCGGGCCCCACGGCTCGATGCGGACGGTCTCCTGGCGGCCGCTCCACTCCAGCGCGCCGTCGCGCTCGCGGAAGGTACCGACAGTGGGGGAGGACTGCGCCAGGCTGACCGCGGGGTGACCGGTCTGGATTTCGGCGGGCTGATTCACGTGGGGTGCTCCTGTGCTCCTGGAGGAGTGAGACATGGAGGAGAAAGGCATGAGGGGTGCGGCAGGGAGGGGTACGGCACGGAGGGGTACGGACAGGGGCCCCGGCCGCGCGGGGGACCGGTGGGCCGAGAGGGGGCGGACGGGGTCAGGACGGTGAGGAGGGGTGGTCAGGACGCCGCGGGCGCCGGTCCCGAGCTGGCGCGGACCGTCAACTCGGGCGCGAGCAGCACGACGTCGTCGCTGCCCCGTCCGTCGAGCTTGGCCACCAGGCGCTCCACGGCGTGCCGGCCCATCTCCTGCGCGGGGATGGCGACCGACGTCAGCCGCACCGAGGCCTGGACCGCGACCTGGTCGGGGCAGATCGCGACCACCGACACGTCCTCGGGCACGGCCCGGCCCTGCTGGCGCAGCAGCGCGAGCAGCGGCTCGACCGCCGACTCGTTCTGCACCACGAACCCCGTGGTCCCCGGGCGTTCGTCGAGGACCCGGGCCAGGGTCACGGCCATCGCGTCGTACCCGCCCTCACACGGGCGGTGCAGGATCCGCAGTCCCAGCTCCCGCGCCCGGGACCGCAGTCCGTCGAGGGTGAGTTCGGCGAAGCCGGTGTGCCGCTCGTAGACGGCGGGGGCCTCGCCGATGACAGCGATGTCGCGGTGGCCGAGCATCGCCAGGTGCTCCACGCACAGCGCGCCCGTCGCGCTCCAGTCCAGGTCGACGCAGGTCAGGCCCGAGGTGTCGGCGGGCAGTCCGATGAGGACCGACGGCTGGTCGGTGCCGCGCAGCAGCGGCAGCCGTTCGTCGTCCAGTTGGACGTCCATCAGGATCATCGCGTCCGCGAGTCCGCTGCCGGTGACCCGGCGGACGGCGTCGGGACCCTCCTCGCCGGTGAGCAGCAGGACGTCGTAGCCGTGCGTGCGGGCCGTGGTGGCGACCGCGATGGCGATCTCCATCATCACCGGTACGTACATGTCGGTGCGCAGCGGGATCATCAGCGCGATGATGTTGGACCTGCTGCTGGCCAGGGCACGCGCGCCGGCGTTCGGGTGGTAGCCGAGTTCGCGGATGCTCTGCTCGACCCGCTGCCGGGTGGTCGCGGAGATGGACCGCTTGCCGCTGAGGACATAGCTCACCGTGCTCGCCGAGACTCCGGCGTGCTGGGCGACCTCGGCGAGGGTGACCATCCAGCTCTCCAAGCTTTGTGAAGCGCTTCGACAGTGCGCGCTGCGAACAGGGGCGGGTGAGGGTGGTTCGACAGTAGCTCTAGCGAGGGTGGGTGTCCATAGGTTGTCGAAGCGCTTCGACAACGACTTCCAGGAGAGAGGCCGGAACAGGGGGAGGACCCCTGCCTACCACGCGCGGACGCCCGCCGGGAGGGATCCGCGACGGACGGCAACCTCCCGCGCCCCGGCGGCCACTGGAAGGCGTCAGCGCGACTCCCCCGGAAGGACCCCCATGCAGCACCGCCGCCCCCGCCTCTCCACGACGGCGAAGACCCTCACCGCCGGAGCGGTCGCCCTCGCGGCCGCCGCCGGCGTCACCGTCGCCCAGGCGGGCGAGTCGAGCAAGAAGTGCGCGGCGTTCGACACCGTCACGCTCGGCAAGTACTACGTGAACAACAACCTCTGGGGTCAGGACAGGGGCACCGGCAGCCAGTGCGTGTGGGGCAACTCCGCGAACGGCTCCACGATCTCCTGGGGCACGAACTACACCTGGGCCAACAACAGCAAGGGCACCGACGCGGACGTGAAGTCGTACGCGAGCACCGTCCTCGGCTGGCACTGGGGCTGGAAGGCCGACAGGGCGAGCACCCAGCTGCCGGTACGGGTCGGGGACCGCAAGCCGGTGCGGACCACCTGGGAGTTCTCCCTCCCGGCGAACCCCGGCACCATGAACGTCGCCTACGACCTGTGGCTGCACACCAAGAACACCGCGGACTGGCAGGACCAGCCCACCGACGAGATCATGATCTGGCTCAACCGCCAGGGCGGTGCCGGCCCGCTCGGCACCAGGTACGGCAGCGTCAGCCTCGGCGGCGCGATGTGGGACATCTATCAGGGCGACATCGGCTGGAAGGTCTACTCCTTCGTCCGCCGCGCCAACACCACCAAGGCCTCGCTGAACCTCGACGACTTCACCCAGGCACTCGTTCGGCGCAAGCTCCTGAGCAACGACAAGTACGTCTCCGGCATCGAGGCCGGCACCGAGGTCTTCAAGGGAACGGGCCGGCTGGACACCACGTCCTACGCGGTCACCGTCGGCTGAACGGCCGCGCGAGGGGTGGTGGGTCCGCCCCGGATCGGGTACCAACGATCGGGTAGGACCCGTCAGTAACCGATTCAGGTCCCAGATCCCGATTCGCGGCGAGGTGAGCCTCATGTCCGCACCACCCGTCAAGAAACCCGTCGTCACCGAGCGTGAGGCCCGCCAAGTGGCGGAGGCCGCCCGCGAGCAGCACTGGCGCAAGCCCAGCTTCGCCAGGGAACTGTTCCTGGGCCGCTTCCGCCTCGACCTCATCCACCCCCACCCCCTGCCCACCGACGAGGCCGTGCGGCGCGGCGAACAGTTCCTGACCAAGCTCCGCGACTTCTGCGAGACGAAGGTGGACGGCGCCCGCATCGAGCGCGAGGCGCGGATCCCGGACGAGGTCGTCAACGGGCTCAAGGAGCTCGGCGCCCTCGGCATGAAGATCGAGCCCAAGTACGGCGGACTCGGCCTCACCCAGGTGTACTACAACAAGGCGCTGGCCCTGGCCGGTTCGGCCAGCCCGGCGATCGGCGTACTGCTCTCGGCGCACCAGTCGATCGGCGTCCCCCAGCCGCTGAAGCTGTTCGGCACCCCGGAGCAGAAGGAGGCGTTCCTGCCGCGGTGTGCCCGCACCGACATCAGCGCCTTCCTCCTCACCGAGCCGGACGTCGGCTCCGACCCGGCCCGCCTCGCCACCACCGCGGTGCCCGACGGGGACGACTACGTCCTCGACGGAGTGAAGCTGTGGACCACCAACGGCGTGGTCGCCGACCTGCTGGTCGTCATGGCCCGGGTGCCGAAGTCGGAGGGCCACCCCGGCGGCATCACCGCCTTCGTCGTGGAGACCGCCTCGCCCGGCGTCACCGTCGAGAGCCGCAACGCCTTCATGGGACTGCGCGGCATCGAGAACGGCGTCACCCGCTTCCACCAGGTCCGGGTCCCCGCCGCGCACCGCATCGGCCCCGAGGGCGCCGGCCTCAAGATCGCCCTCACCACCCTGAACACCGGCCGGCTGTCGCTGCCGGCGTCCTGCGTGGCCGCCGGGAAGTGGTGCCTGAAGATCGCCCGCGAGTGGTCGGAGGCCCGCGAGCAGTGGGGCAAGCCGATCGCCCACCACGAGGCCGTCGGCGCCAAGATCTCCTTCATCGCGGCGACGACCTTCGCCCTGGAGGCCGTCCTGGACCTGTCCAGCCAGATGGCCGACGAGGACCGCAACGACATCCGCATCGAGGGCGCGCTGGCCAAGCTCTTCGCCTCCGAGATGGGCTGGCGCATGGCCGACGAACTGGTCCAGATCCGCGGCGGCCGCGGCTTCGAGACCGCCGACTCGCTGGCCGCCCGGGGCGAGAAGGCGGTCCCCGCCGAACAACTCCTGCGCGACCTGCGCATCAACCGCATCTTCGAGGGCTCCACCGAGATCATGCACCTGCTGATCGCCCGCGAGGCCGTCGACGCCCACCTCTCCGTCGCCGGCGACCTCATCGACCCCGACAAGTCCCTCCAGGACAAGGCGAGGGCGGGCGCCAACGCGGGCGTCTTCTACGCCAGGTGGCTCCCCAAGCTGGTCGCCGGCCCCGGCCAACTGCCCTCGTCGTACGCGGAGTTCAAGCACGAGGTCGACCTCTCCCCGCATCTGCGGTACGTCGAACGCCACGCCCGCAAGCTCGCCCGCTCCACCTTCTACGCCATGTCCCGCTGGCAGGGCCGGATGGAGACCAAGCAGGGCTTCCTCGGCCGGATCGTCGACATCGGCGCGGAGCTGTTCGCGATGAGCGCGGCCTGTGTCCGCGCGGAGCTGCTGCGCTCCCGCGGCGAGCACGGCCGCGAGGCCTACCAGCTCGCCGACGTCTTCTGCCGCCAGTCCCGCATCCGCGTCGAGGAACTCTTCACCCGCCTGTGGTCCAACACCGACGACCTCGACCGCAAGGTCGTCAAGGGCGTCCTCACCGGCACCTACGAGTGGCTGGAGCAGGGCATCGTCGACCCGTCGGGCGAGGGCCCGTGGATCGCCGACACCACGCCCGGACCCAGCACCCGGGAGAACGTCCACCGCCCGATCGGGTAGCGACCGCCCACCCGCCGCCGGGTGTCCCCCGCCCGCTCCCACCCATGAGGGGGACCGTGGGGGACACCCTGTCCACCGGCACATCCGTTGCGGCGACAATGGGGGGATGAGCGACAGTCCAGCCCCCCTCGCCGACCCGCACCTCGTCTACGACCCCGTGGCGGGCGACGGCCCGAAGGACGTGGTGATCCTCGGTTCCACCGGGTCGATCGGCACCCAGGCCATCGACCTCGTGCTGCGCAACCCGGACCGCTTCCGGGTGACCGGCCTGTCCGCCAACGGCGGCCGGGTCACCCTCCTCGCCGAGCAGGCCCGCCGGCTGCGGGTGCGGACCGTCGCGGTCGCCCGCGAGGACGTCGTACCGGCCCTGCGCGAGGCGCTCACCTCGGAGTACGGCACCGGCGAGCCGCTCCCCGAGATCCTCGCCGGGCCGGACGCGGCCACCCGGCTCGCCGCCTCCGACTGCCACACCGTGCTGAACGGCATCACCGGCTCCATCGGTCTCGCGCCCACCCTCGCCGCCCTGGAGGCGGGCCGCACCCTCGCGCTCGCCAACAAGGAGTCGCTCATCGTGGGCGGCCCGCTGGTCAAGGAGCTCGCCAAGCCCGGCCAGATCATCCCGGTGGACTCCGAGCACGCGGCCCTCTTCCAGGCCCTCGCCGCCGGCACCCGCGCGGACGTGCGCAAGCTGGTCGTCACCGCCTCCGGCGGCCCCTTCCGCGGCCGTACGAGGGAACAGCTGGCGCACGTCACCGTCGAGGACGCCCTCGCCCACCCCACCTGGGCCATGGGCCCGGTGATCACGATCAACTCCGCGACCCTCGTCAACAAGGGCCTGGAGGTCATCGAGGCGCACCTCCTCTACGACATTCCCTTCGACCGCATTGAGGTCGTCGTGCATCCCCAGTCGTATGTCCACTCGATGGTTGAGTTCACGGACGGATCGACACTGGCGCAGGCGACGCCCCCCGACATGCGCGGGCCCATCGCCATCGGCCTCGGCTGGCCCGAGCGGGTACCCGACGCGGCGCCCGCCTTCGACTGGAGCAAGGCGTCGACCTGGGAGTTCTTCCCGCTCGACGACGAGGCCTTCCCCTCGGTCGGCCTCGCCCGGCACGTGGGCGAGCTCGCGGGCACGGCCCCGGCGGTGTTCAATGCCGCCAACGAGGAGTGCGTGGAGGCGTTCCGCCGGGGCGCGCTGCCGTTCAACGGGATCATGGAGACGGTGACACGGGTGGTCGAGGAGCACGGCACACCGGTCGCGGGAACCTCACTCACCGTGTCGGACGTCCTCGAGGCGGAGACCTGGGCCCGGGCCCGGGCCCGGGAACTGACAGCACAGACGGCGACCGCGGAGGCGCGTGCATGACGTCCCTGATGATGATCCTCGGCATAGTCGTCTTCGTGATCGGCCTGCTGATCTCGATCGCGTGGCACGAGCTGGGGCACCTGTCCACGGCCAAGCTCTTCGGCATCCGAGTGCCGCAGTACATGGTCGGCTTCGGCCCGACCCTGTGGTCGCGCACCAGGGGCGAGACCGAGTACGGCATCAAGGCGATCCCGTTCGGCGGCTACATCCGCATGATCGGCATGTTCCCGCCCGGTGACGACGGCCGGATGGCCGCCCGCTCCACCTCGCCGTGGCGCGGAATGATCGAGGACGCCCGCTCGGCCGCGTTCGAGGAGCTGCGCCCCGGCGACGAGAACCGCCTCTTCTACACCCGCAAGCCGTGGAAGCGGGTCATCGTGATGTTCGCGGGCCCGTTCATGAACCTGGTGCTCGCGGTGGCGCTGTTCCTCACGGTCCTGATGGGCTTCGGCATCTCCCAGCAGACCACCACGGTCAGCTCGGTCTCCCAGTGCGTCATCAAGCAGAGCGAGAACCGCGACAACTGCACCGCCGAGGACCCGGCCTCCCCGGCCGCGGCCGCGGGCCTGAAGGCGGGCGACAGGATCGTCGCCTTCGACGGCGTGCGGACGAGCGACTGGAACGAGCTCTCCGACCTCATCCGCTCCCACCCCGACAAGACCGTCCCGATCGTCGTCGAACGCGACGGCGCTGAGGTCACCCTGAAGGCGACGATCGCCACCAACCAGGTGGCCAAGAAGGACGCCGCCGGTCAGATCGTCCAGGGCGAGTACGTCACCGCCGGCTTCCTCGGCTTCAGCGCGGCCACCGGCATCGTCAAACAGGACTTCGGGGAGTCCCTGACCTGGATGGGCGACCGCATCGGCGAGGCCGTCGACTCCATCGCCGCCCTCCCCAGCAAGATCCCGGCCCTGTGGAACGCGGCCTTCGACGGCGCCCCCCGCGAGCCCGACTCACCCATGGGAGTGGTCGGCGCGGCCCGCGTCGGCGGCGAGATCTTCACCCTGGACATCCCGCCGACCCAGCAGTTGGCGATGGCGCTGATGCTGGTCGCGGGCTTCAACCTGTCCCTGTTCCTGTTCAACATGCTCCCGCTGCTGCCGCTCGACGGCGGCCACATCGCGGGCGCGCTCTGGGAGTCGCTGCGCCGCACCGTCGCGAAGGTGCTGCGCCGCCCGGACCCGGGCCCGTTCGACGTGGCGAAGCTGATGCCGGTGGCCTACGTGGTGGCCGGAATCTTCATCTGCTTCACGATCCTGGTGCTGATCGCGGACGTGGTCAACCCGGTGAGAATCTCCTAGCCACGCGGAGCTCGTGACGGCCGGGCACCCTGGGTGTCCGGCCGTTCGCCGTCCCGGGCCCGGACCGTCCACCCCTCCGAGCGGATCCACGAGCGGGATGTGCTCCGGCCCGCGCCCGTGCCGTAATCTCGGAGGCCGGAGCCCGCTGCTCACGGGACCGGACCTTGATCCACGACTTGGGGTTGCACAGCAGATGACTGCGATTTCTCTCGGCATGCCGTCCGTTCCGACCAAGCTCGCCGAGCGCCGGAAGAGCCGGCAGATCCAGGTCGGCTCCGTGGCGGTCGGCGGAGACGCCCCCGTGTCCGTGCAGTCGATGACCACGACCCGTACGTCCGACATCGGCGCCACGCTCCAGCAGATCGCCGAGCTGACCGCGTCCGGCTGCCAGATCGTCCGTGTCGCCTGCCCCACCCAGGACGACGCCGACGCCCTCGCCACCATCGCCCGCAAGTCGCAGATCCCGGTCATCGCCGACATCCACTTCCAGCCGAAGTACGTCTTCGCCGCCATCGAGGCGGGCTGCGCCGCCGTCCGGGTCAACCCGGGCAACATCAAGCAGTTCGACGACAAGGTCAAGGAGATCGCCAAGGCGGCGAAGGAGCACGGCACCCCCATCCGCATCGGCGTGAACGCGGGCTCGCTGGACCGGCGCCTGCTCCAGAAGTACGGCAAGGCGACGCCGGAGGCGCTGGTGGAGTCGGCGTTGTGGGAGGCGTCCCTCTTCGAGGAGTACGACTTCCGCGACATCAAGATCTCCGTGAAGCACAACGACCCGGTCGTGATGATCGAGGCCTACCGCCAGCTCGCCGCCCAGTGCGACTACCCCCTCCACCTCGGCGTGACCGAGGCCGGCCCCGCCTTCCAGGGCACGATCAAGTCGGCGGTGGCCTTCGGCGCGCTGCTCAGCCAGGGCATCGGCGACACCATCCGCGTCTCCCTGTCGGCCCCGCCGGTCGAGGAGGTCAAGGTCGGCAACCAGATCCTGGAGTCGCTCAACCTCAAGCAGCGCGGCCTGGAGATCGTCTCCTGCCCGTCCTGCGGCCGCGCCCAGGTCGACGTCTACAAGCTGGCCGAGGAGGTCACCGCGGGCCTGACCGGCATGGAGGTCCCGCTGCGCGTGGCCGTCATGGGCTGCGTGGTGAACGGCCCGGGCGAGGCCCGCGAGGCCGACCTCGGTGTCGCCTCCGGCAACGGCAAGGGCCAGATCTTCGTCAAGGGCGAGGTCATCAAGACCGTCCCCGAGTCCAAGATCGTGGAGACCCTCATCGAGGAGGCCATGAAGCTGGCCGAGCAGATGGAGGCGGAGGGCGTCGCCTCGGGCGAACCGTCGGTGGCGGTCGCGGGCTGACGCCTCCGACGCACCCCGGGCACGCACGGGCCGGCACCGTCAGGCCGCCGACTTGCCAGCGCGGGTGCGGGCCCGGCCGGCCCGGCCTGTCGGCTCACATGCCGGTCCGGTGACCTGGCCCGTCGGCCTGCGAGTGCCGCCGCACTCACCGCGCCGGCCAGAGCAGTCCGGCCCGTCGGCTTGGCGAGTGCCGGCTCCGCCCGCCCCGGCCCGTCGGCGGTACAGCGCCGCCGGGGCAGTCCGGCCCGTCGGACACGGAGCACGGGCCGGCGCGACCCGGCCCGTCCGCCTAGGAGCGCCGGGCAGGGCAGTCCGGCCCGTCCCGCGTTCGAGGACGAGGCCCGTCAAGGGCCGAGGCGGGGGTCCGGGGGCGGCAGCCCCCAGGGACGGGACCCCCTCCCACGCCCACCCCCGACGAGCGGCACCCACCACAGGGCGACGCCGCTCAGCCACCGCAGGTACAGTGCGGAAATCAGGCAGACCCGAGTGTGAGGCCCGCACGTGTTGACGCAGACGACCTCCCGGGTCCTCGAACCGAGCGACCTGGACGCCGCGCTCGCCGTCCTCGACCGCGAGCCGGTCGCCAACGCCTTCGTGACCTCCCGTGTGCAGGTCGCGGGCCTGGACCCGTGGCGGCTCGGCGGCGAGATGTGGGGCTGGTACGAGGACGGCATGCTGACGTCCCTGTGCTACGCCGGCGCCAACCTGGTCCCCATCTGCGCCACCCCCCGCGCCGTCCGCGCCTTCGCCGACCGCGCCCGCCGGGCCGGCCGCCGCTGCTCCTCCATCGTCGGCCCCGCCGAAGCCACCGCCCTGCTGTGGCGCCTGCTGGAACCGCACTGGGGCCCGGCCCGCGAGGTCCGCGCCCGCCAGCCCCTGATGGTCGCCGACCGCATGCCCACCGACATCGCGCCCGATCCCCACGTCCGCCGGATCCGCAAGGACGAGATGGAGGCGATCATGCCGGCGTGCGTGGCGATGTTCACCGAGGAGGTCGGCGTCTCCCCGATGGCCGGCGACGGAGGCCTGCTGTATCAGGCCCGGATCGCCGAACTCGTCGGCACCGGCCGCTCCTTCGCCCGCCTCGACGAGCAGGGCAGGGTCGTCTTCAAGGCGGAGATCGGCGCGGCGACCCCCCAGGCCTGCCAGATCCAGGGCGTCTGGGTGGACCCCGCGTACCGGGGCCGGGGCCTGGCGGCCCCCGGCATGGCGGCGGTCCTGCGGTACGCGCTGTCGGACGTGGCCCCGGTGGTGAGCCTGTACGTCAACGACTTCAACACGGCGGCGAGGCGCACGTACCGGCGGGTGGGCTTCCAGGAAGTGGGCGCGTTCATGAGCGTCCTCTTCTAGGGAACGCGACCGGTTCCGGGAACGCGACCAGGGAACGTGAAGGGCACACCCACGCGGGGCGCCGGGCGACACCGGTGTGCCGCTGCGCCGCGTGGCCGTGACCGCCCAGGACACCCCGCACCCGGCACGACCCGGTCACCCCCCTGTACGCTCCCGGCATGGACCTCGTCATCGGCCCCTTGGACCTCACAGCCCACGTGGACGAGGCCTTGGCCGTCCAAGCCGTAGCCTTCGGACTCGGCCCCGACGAGGTGGCCGTACGCCGCCAGATCGTCATCCGTCACATGACCCACCCCGGGGCCAGAGCCCTCGGCGCCACCACCGGAGGCAGGCTCGTCGGCTTCGTCTACGGCATGCCCAACGACCGCACCCACTGGTGGTCCACCGTCGTGGAGCCCTACCTCCGGGCCCAGGGGAACGACCACTGGCTCGACGACTCCTTCGTCATCACGGAGCTCCACGTCCACCCCGCCCACCAGAACCGCGGCGCGGGCCGGGCCCTGATCACCGCCATCACGGACACCGCCACGCAGCCCCGCTCGATCCTCTCCGCGATCGACACGGAAAGCCCGGCACGGGCCCTCTACCGTTCCCTCGGCTACCAGGACCTGGCCCGCCGCGTCCTCTTCCCCAGCGCCCCCCGCCCGTACGCGGTGATGGGCGCCCCCCTCCCGCTGCTCCGCAAGTAACGGATTTCCGGCCACCCAGGGCTCCCGGCTAACCTCCTGACATCACCCTCCCCCACGCCCGGCTCCGCCCGGGCGGGGGGACCCCCAGCTGCAGGAGTACGAGAACCATGGCGAACGCACCGGTCCAGCGCATGTCCCAGGTGATGGCGAAGACCCTGCGCGACGACCCCGCCGACGCCGAGGTCCTCAGCCACAAGCTCCTCGTCCGCGCCGGTTACGTCCGCCGCACCGCCGCCGGCATCTGGACCTGGCTGCCCCTGGGCAAGAAGGTCCTCGCCAACGTGGAGCGCATCGTCCGCGAGGAGATGGACGCGATCGGCGCCCAGGAGGTGCTGCTCCCCGCCCTGCTGCCGAAGGAGCCGTACGAGGCCACCGGCCGCTGGGACGAGTACGGCCCGGAGCTGTTCCGGCTGAAGGACCGCAAGGGCGGCGACTACCTGCTCGGTCCGACACACGAGGAGATCTTCACGCTGATCGTGAAGGACCAGGCGTCCTCCTACAAGGACCTTCCGGTCATCCTCTACCAGATCCAGACGAAGTTCCGTGACGAGGCCCGCCCCCGCGCCGGCATCCTGCGGGGCCGTGAGTTCCTGATGAAGGACTCCTACTCCTTCGACACCGAGGACGAGGGCCTGGCCCGGTCCTACGCCCTGCACCGCCAGGCGTACCAGAAGGTGTTCGAGCGTCTCGGCCTGGACTACCGCATCTGCGCCGCCACCGCGGGCGCGATGGGCGGCTCGAAGTCCGAGGAGTTCCTCGCCCCGGCGGAGGCCGGGGAGGACACCTTCGCGGACTGCCCGAACTGCGACTTCGCGGCGAACACCGAGGCGATCACCTACGCGCTCGAGCCGGTGGACGGTTCCGCCGTCCCGGCGGCCGAGGAGATCCCGACCCCCGACACCCCGACCATCGAGACCCTCGCCGCCTCCCTCGGCGTCCCGGCCTCCGCCACCCTGAAGAACCTCCTCGTCAAGGTGGACGGCGAGATCGTCGCCGTCGGCGTGCCCGGCGACCGTGAGGTCGACATGGACAAGGTCGAGGCCCACTTCGCCCCGGCCGCCGTCGAGTTGGTCACCGCGGAGGATTTCGTGGGCCGCCCGGACCTGGTCCGCGGCTACGTCGGTCCGCAGGGCCTGGAGAAGGTGAAGTACATCGCCGACCCGCGCGTGGCGCCGGGCACGGCGTGGATCACGGGCGCCAACAAGGAGCACACGCACGCGAAGAACGTCGTCGCGGGCCGTGACTTCCAGGTCGACGCGTACGTCGACGCCGTGGTCGTCCAGGAGGGCGACCCCTGCCCGAACTGCGGCACCGGCCTCAGCCTGGACCGCGCCATCGAGATCGGCCACATCTTCCAGCTGGGCCGCAAGTACGCCGACGCCCTCAAGCTCGACGTCCTCGGCCAGAACGGCAAGCCGGTCCGCGTCACCATGGGCTCCTACGGCATCGGCGTCTCCCGCGCGGTCGCGGCCCTCGCCGAGCAGACCGCCGACGACAAGGGCCTGTGCTGGCCCGCCGAGGTCGCCCCGGCCGACGTGCACGTCGTCGCCGCCGGAAAGGCCCTCCAGACCGAACTCGCCCTCGATGTCTCGGAGAAGCTGCGGGCGGCCGGCCTGCGCGTCCTGGTCGACGACCGGGCCGGTGTCTCCCCGGGCGTGAAGTTCACCGACTCCGAGCTGATCGGCGTACCGAAGATCCTGGTCGCGGGCCGCCGCTCCGCCGAGGGTGTGGTCGAGCTGAAGGACCGCAGGACCGGCGAGCGCGAGGAGCTGACGGTGGAGGAGGCGATCGCCCGCCTGACGGCGTAGACGGCTGTCCCCGGCCGCCGCCGTCCGAAGCCTCCCTGGGATCCTCTGTCGAGGCTTCTCCAAAGCCCCCCGCCGAGGCGTGCGGACGGCGCACGGCTTCTCTCCGACCGTTCCCCGACCGTAGGCGTGACGGAGCGTCACTGCGGCGGGGGACGGTCGTGGGGACCGGGGAAGAGGAGCGGCGGTCCGCGCGGGCGGCGCCACACGGCCGCTCTCGCCGCGCCTGCGGCGGCCTGTGGGCGACTAGAGCCAGCCCGCGAACTCCAGCAGCAGCTCCGCGTCCTTCGCCCGGCCCACACGCCGGGCCCGCAGCCCGGACTCCACCGCGCGGAACAGCGTCCAGCCGCGCAGCCGCTCCTGGTCCACCTCCAGCGACTCCGCGAGCCGCTTCACGCGCCGCCTGGTGGTCGCCGCCCCGGACGGCGAGGCGATCAGGTCCTCCACCCGGTCCCGGACGAGACGGGCCAGGTCGAAGGCGCACTCGCCCACCACCGGATCCGGTCCCACGGCCAGCCACGGCATCCGCTCACCGGCCAGCACCTTGCTCTGCCGGAAGGTGCCGTGCAGCAGCCGGTGCTCCGGCGGCGCGGCCAGCAGGTCCTCACGCGCCGCGAGCGCCGCGTCGACCAGCGGGCCGACCTCGGTGTCGGCGCTCGCCCGCATGGCCTCCGCCTGTCGTCCGGACCGCTCGGCAACGGTCTCGAACACCGGTGCGCCGCTGTCCTCGGGCGGTTCGACCCACAGCCGCCGCAGCGTCCCCGCCGCCTCCAGCAGCGCCTTCGCCTCCGGCAACGACCGCACCGACACATCGGGATGCAGTCGCTCCAGCACCAGCACCCCCTCCGTCACGGGCCCCTCGAGCAGCTGTACGGCGCCCAGGCCACCCCAGTGCGCGAGCGCCGCCCGCTCGGCCTCCGGCCGGAACCGGGGCGGGGCCAGCTTCAGCACCGCAGGGGTCCCGTCGGCGTACCGCACCAGCACCACCAGGCTGCTGCGCCCGCCCGGCACCTGCACCCGTTCGACGGTCAACTCGCGTAGAGCGACGGCCTGTCGAGCCGCCTCCGGCAGCCTCTCCAGCCAGTCGTCACCGTGCGGTGCCGTCTCACCGAGTGCCCTGACCAGACGCTGCGGCGGTTCGAAAGCCATGCGCGAGTCGTCCCTTCCTGCTCCTGGCCCGGTTCTGCCCTGGTCCGTGTCCGTCGTGCCCGGCCCGTCCGTGTCCCGCCGTGCTCCGTCCGCCGCCGGCCCTCCTCCGGTCACGTGCCCGGGGTCGGGCCCGCTCCCGTGGCCGTGGGTCCGGCGCCGGTGGCGGCCGGTTCCCGGCCCGTGCCGGACCGCTCGGCGAGCCCAGGGAAGGCTACGCTCCCGCCGCGCCAGCGCACCGCCCGCACCGCCGCCTCCCGCAGCGCCCCGGCGGCCTCCCGGCGCCGCGCGTCCCCGGTGGCCCGCACCAGGTCGGAGTAGACCCCGGCGACGCGTTCCTCCAGCTCGGCCGCGAGCCGGACCGCCGCGGCCGAGTCCGGCACCGGGAACGGCAGCGCGTACGCGGCGCTCGCGGCGACCGGCTCGGAGCCCAGGTCGCGCACCTCGCGCGCCAGCGCGTCCCGACGCGCCCGGTGCGCGTCGTAGGCAGCCCGCGCCTCCGCGCGCCGCGCCTCGAGGACGCGCCCGCCGACGACCCCGTACCCGTACACTGCCGCGTGCTCGGCGGCCAGCGCCGCCTGCAGGGCCGCCAGTCGCCCGCTCTTCTTCTCGCTCACCGGGTTCCCTCCGTCAGCAGGTACGCGTGCGCCGCGCCGGCCGCCGCCACCGACGCCAGCAGCCGGGCCAGCTCGCCCGGCACGTCCACCAGGGCCGCGATCCGCTGGTCGGCGAGCGCCCGCTCGGCGGCGGCGAGGTCGACGAGGGCGTCCCTCTCACCCGCCGGGACGGCGGCGGACGCGGCCGCGCCGGAAGCCGGGGCCGAAGGAGAGGGCGACGCCGCCGCGGAAGCGGACGCCGAGGGGGAGGCCGACCTCTCCCGGACGCCCCCGAACGCCGTCACGTGCCGCACGACCTCCGCCCGCAGCGGCGACAGCCGCCCCGCCAGCGCCGGATGGACGGCGAGGACGGCGTCGTACCGCGCCACCAGTCCGGCGCTGTCCCGGGCCGCACGCGCGCGTGCCCGCTCGGTGACCGAGGGGCCGCCGCCCGAACCGTCCGAACCGGAGTCCCCGGAGCCCGAGGAGCAGCCCACGAGCAGGGCGGCCCCGGCGGCCGAGGCGAGCAGGGTTCTTCTGCGCGGACCCGAGGGGGTGCGCGGCGGCGGAGGGAACGGCACGGCAGACGTCCTCGGGGAACTCGTGTGACAAGAAGACCGATCGCGGGCGGCACGCCCGTGATCACCGTACCCGCGCGTCGCCCCGGCACCACTCATCGGCACCGCACGCGCCCCGGTGGCCGTCCGGTGGACGGCAACACCCCCCGCGACCCGATACCCTTTGACCAGACACGCGACCAACCCACAACAGCACACGCGGCCGAGGAGTCACCCGGATGAGCACCACCCAGAGCGAGAGGCTGCGAGAACTGCTGGAACCGCTCGTCACCTCCCAGGGCCTCGATCTGGAAGAGATCGCCGTGGACTCCGTCGGCCGCAAGCGCGTGCTGCGCGTCGTCGTCGACTCGGACACCGGTGCGGACCTGGACCAGATCGCCGATGTGAGCCGCGCGCTCTCGGCGAAGCTCGACGAGACGGACGCGATGGGCGAGGGCGAGTACACCCTCGAGGTCGGCACCCCGGGCGCGGAGCGCTCCCTCACCGAGCACCGGCACTACGTACGGGCCACGGACCGCCTGGTCAGGTTCCAGCTGCACGAGGACGGCGAACTCGTCGCCCGCATCCTCACCGTGGACGACGACGGCCTCGACGTCGAAGTGCCCGGAGTGAAGGGCCGCAGGGCCACCACCCGCAGACTCGCCTTCGCCGACATCGACAAGGCGCGCGTCCAGGTCGAGTTCAACCGCAAGGACAAGAAGGACATGAAGGAAGAGGAGGAGGCGTAGCCGTGGACATCGACATGAGCGCCCTGCGGGGCTTGGTACGGGAGAAGGAGATCTCCTTCGACCTGCTGGTCGAGGCGATCGAGTCGGCCCTCCTCATCGCCTACCACCGCACCGAGGGAAGCCGCCGTCACGCGCGCGTGGAGCTCAACCGGGAGACCGGTCACGTGACCGTGTGGGCGAAGGAGGACCCCGAGGACCTGGAGGAGGGGCAGGAGCCCCGTGAGTTCGACGACACCCCGTCCGGCTTCGGCCGTATCGCCGCCACCACCGCCAAGCAGGTGATCCTGCAGCGGCTGCGCGACGCCGAGGACGACGCGACGCTCGGCGAGTACGCCGGCCGCGAGGGCGACATCGTCACCGGAGTGGTCCAGCAGGGCCGCGACCCCAAGAACGTGCTCGTCGACATCGGCAAGCTGGAGGCCATCCTGCCGGTGCAGGAGCAGGTCCCCGGCGAGACCTACCAGCACGGCCTGCGGCTGCGGTCGTACGTCGTCCGGGTGGCGAAGGGTGTGCGCGGTCCGTCCGTGACGCTCTCCCGTACGCACCCCAACCTGGTGAAGAAGCTCTTCGCGCTGGAGGTGCCGGAGATCGCCGACGGGTCCGTCGAGATCGCCGCCATCGCCCGCGAGGCCGGCCACCGCACCAAGATCGCCGTCCGCTCCACCCGTTCGGGCCTGAACGCCAAGGGCGCCTGCATCGGCCCCATGGGCGGCCGGGTGCGCAATGTCATGGGCGAACTGAACGGTGAGAAGATCGACATCGTCGACTGGTCGGACGACCCGGCCGAGATGGTGGCGAACGCGCTGTCACCCGCCCGGGTGTCCAAGGTGGAGGTCGTCGACCTCCAGGCCCGCTCCGCGCGGGTGACCGTGCCGGACTACCAGCTCTCCCTGGCGATCGGCAAGGAAGGGCAGAACGCCCGGCTCGCCGCCCGCCTGACCGGCTGGCGGATCGACATCCGGCCGGACACCGAGCAGCCCGGCGAGCAGCGCGGGGAATAGATCCCAGCCGCAGGGCGCTTAGATCACGACAGTGTTCGCGCGGTAACTGTCCGATTCCTGGCCCAAAGGGGTGAGGTCGGTACGGGGAGGTAGACTTAACTGTGTCTGGCCGGACGCACGCCCGAGTACGCCCTGAACGCACCTGTGTGGGGTGCCGGGAGCGAGCGGCCAAGACAGAGCTGCTGCGCATCGTGGCGATCGAGGACGCATGCGTCCCCGATCCTCGCGGTACGCTGCCCGGCCGGGGTGCGTACGTGCATCCCGCCCTGGTCTGTCTCGACCAGGCGGTGCGCCGCCGGGCGTTCACGAGGGCGTTGCGTGCCCCGGGAGCGCTCGACACAAAGGCGTTGCGCCAGTACGTCGAGCAGACGACAGTTGCCGAGCAGGCAACACCGTAAGAAGCGTCGCGCGGTTCCCCGCGCGGCCCTGGTACCTCGCGAGTCGAAAGCAGGTCGAGATTGCGATGAGCACTCGATGAGTACGCGATGAGTACGCCCATGAAGTAGCGACGGTCCGGCCGCAACCCGGACCTCAAAGGAGCGAAGTGGCTAAGGTCCGGGTATACGAACTCGCCAAGGAGTTCGGTGTGGAGAGCAAGGTCGTCATGGCCAAGCTCCAGG
The DNA here is from genome assembly GCF_044455165.1 of Streptomyces sp. NPDC051315. Classification (NCBI taxonomy): domain Bacteria; kingdom Bacillati; phylum Actinomycetota; class Actinomycetes; order Kitasatosporales; family Streptomycetaceae; genus Streptomyces; species Streptomyces sp. NPDC051315. The sequence goes on along the minus strand of NZ_JBITEN010000009.1, from coordinate 42,590 downwards.
AACTCGGTGAATTCGTCCGTTCGGCGTCTTCGACCATCGAAGCGCCCGTGGTACGCAAACTGACTGACGCCTTCCAGGGCGGTGGCAGCGGCAAGTCCGCCAAGCCCGCCCCGCGCAAGGCTGCCCCCAGGCCCGCCGCGCCGTCCCCGGCGCAGGCGGCTCGTCCGGGTCCGGCCGCTCCGCGGCCGGCCGCCCCCAAGCCCCCGACGGCTCAGCAGCCCGCGGCTCCCGCCGCTCCGGCTGCCTCGTCGGCTCCGTCGGCTCCGTCGGCTCCGTCGGCCCCCGCGCCGTCGGCTCCCGGCCCGCGTCCGGGCCCCAGGCCCGCGCCGCGTCCGGCCCCGGCCGCTCCGGAGTTCACCGCTCCGCCGTCGGCCCCGTCGGCTCCGTCCGCCCCGTCGGCCCCGAGGCCGGCCGCCCAGGGTCCGCGCCCCGGCGCCCCCAGGCCCGGTGGCCGTCCCGGCCAGGGTCAGGGTCAGGGTGGCCAGGCCCAGCGTCCGGCCGCCGCGCAGGGTCAGCGCCCCGGTGGCGCCGGCGCCCCGCGTCCGGGTGCCCGTCCGGCCGGTCCCCGTCCGGGCAACAACCCCTTCACCTCCGGTGGCAACGCCGGAATGGCCCGTCCGCAGGCGCCCCGTCCGCAGGGCGGCCCCGGTGGTCCGCGTCCCGGCGGCGCTCCCGGCGCCGGTCCCCGTCCCCAGGCCCCCGGTGGCCAGGGCGGCGGTCCCCGTCCGCAGGCTCCGGGCGGTCCGCGTCCGTCGCCGGCCGGCATGCCCCGCCCGCAGGGCGGCGCTCCGCGTCCCGGTGGCGGCCCCGGCGGCCCGCGTCCGAACCCCGGCATGATGCCGCAGCGTCCCGCTGCCGGCCCCCGTCCCGGCGGCGGCCCCGGCGGCCGCGGTCCCGGCGGCGGCGGTCGTCCCGGTGGCGGCGGCGGTCGTCCGGGTGGCGGCGGCTTCGCCGGTCGTCCCGGTGGCGGTGGCGGCGGCTTCGCCGGTCGTCCCGGCGGTCCCGGTGGCGGTGGCGGCGGCTTCGCCGGCCGTCCCGGTGGTCCGGGCGGTGGCGGCGGTGGCCGTCCCGGCTTCGGCGGTCGTCCCGGCGGTCCCGGTGGCCGTGGTGGCACGCAGGGCGCCTTCGGTCGTCCCGGCGGTCCCGCGCGTCGCGGTCGCAAGTCGAAGCGGCAGAGGCGCCAGGAGTACGAGGCCATGCAGGCCCCGTCGGTCGGCGGCGTGATGCTGCCTCGCGGCAACGGCGAGACCATTCGCCTGTCGCGCGGTGCGTCGCTCACCGACTTCGCGGAGAAGATCAACGCCAACCCGGCGTCCCTCGTCGCGGTCATGATGAACCTCGGCGAGATGGTCACCGCGACCCAGTCCGTCTCCGACGAGACGCTGGAACTCCTCGCCGGCGAGATGAACTACACGGTTCAGATCGTCAGCCCGGAGGAGGAGGACCGCGAGCTGCTCGAGTCCTTCGACATCGAGTTCGGCGAGGACGAGGGCGACGAGGAGGACCTGGTGGTCCGTCCGCCGGTCGTCACCGTCATGGGTCACGTCGACCACGGTAAGACCCGCCTGCTCGACGCCATCCGCAAGACGAACGTCATCGCGGGCGAGGCCGGTGGCATCACCCAGCACATCGGTGCCTACCAGGTCGCGACCGAGGTCAACGACGAAGAGCGCAAGATCACCTTCATCGACACCCCGGGTCACGAGGCGTTCACCGCCATGCGTGCCCGTGGTGCGAAGTCGACCGACATCGCGATCCTGGTCGTCGCGGCCAACGACGGCGTCATGCCGCAGACGGTCGAGGCGCTCAACCACGCCAAGGCGGCCGACGTCCCGATCGTCGTCGCGGTCAACAAGATCGACGTCGAGGGTGCCGACCCGACCAAGGTGCGCGGTCAGCTGACCGAGTACGGCCTGGTGGCCGAGGAGTACGGCGGCGACACGATGTTCGTCGACATCTCCGCCAAGCAGGGTCTGCACATCGACTCGCTGCTGGAGGCCGTGATCCTCACGGCCGACGCCTCGCTCGACCTGCGGGCCAACCCGAACCAGGACGCGCAGGGCATCTCGATCGAGTCCCGCCTCGACCGCGGCCGCGGTGCCGTGGCGACGGTCCTCGTCCAGCGAGGCACGCTGCGGGTCGGCGACACGATGGTCGTGGGCGACGCCTACGGTCGTGTGCGCGCCATGCTCGACGACAACGGCAACAACGTGGCCGAGGCCGGCCCGTCGACGCCGGTCCAGGTCCTGGGCCTGACCAACGTCCCGGGTGCGGGCGACAACTTCCTCGTCGTCGACGAGGACCGTACGGCCCGCCAGATCGCCGAGAAGCGTGCGGCCCGCGAGCGCAACGCGGCCTTCGCGAAGCGCACGCGCAGGTTCTCCCTGGAGAACCTGGACGCGGCTCTGAAGGCCGGCGAGGTCCAGCAGCTGAACCTGATCATCAAGGGTGACGCTTCTGGCTCCGTCGAGGCCCTGGAGTCCTCCCTGCTCCAGCTGGACGTCGGCGAAGAGGTCGACATCCGGGTCCTGCACCGCGGCGTCGGTGCGGTCACGGAGTCCGACATCGACCTGGCGATGGGCTCGGACGCGATCGTCATCGGCTTCAACGTGCGTGCCGCCGGCCGTGCGCAGCAGATGGCGGAGCGCGAGGGCGTGGACGTCCGCTACTACTCGGTCATCTACCAGGCGATCGAGGAGATCGAGGCGGCCCTGAAGGGCATGCTGAAGCCGGAGTACGAGGAGGTCGAGCTCGGTACGGCGGAGATCCGCGAGGTCTTCAAGTCGTCCAAGCTGGGCAACATCGCCGGTGTCCTCATCCGCTCGGGCGAGGTCAAGCGCAACACCAAGGCCCGCCTGGTCCGCGACGGCAAGGTCATCGCGGAGAACCTCACCATCGAGGGCCTGCGTCGCTTCAAGGACGACGTCACCGAGATCCGCGAAGGGTTCGAGGGCGGTATCAACCTCGGCAACTTCAACGACATCAAGGTCGACGACGTCATCGCGACGTACGAGATGCGGGAGAAGCCGCGGGTGTGATCCACGGTTCGCGCCGGCCGACGGGAGCTGTCCCGTCGGCCGGCGCGCCGCCGTTCCCGGGGGCTGCCGCCCCCGGCTGAGCGAAAACCCCGTCGAGCCCGTGCCGGTATCGTTGTAGCGTTCGTGATGCCCTGTCCCACACGGCCGACAGGGCCATCGATCCCGTACCGGCGGGTGAACCGGCTACACACATGTACGTGGGGACTCTGTCCTTCGACCTCCTCCTCGGCGACGTACGGTCGCTGAAGGAGAAGCGCTCCGTCGTCCGCCCCATCGTCGCCGAGCTCCAGCGCAAGTTCGCGGTGAGCGCGGCCGAGGTGGACCACCAGGACCTCCACCGCCGGGCCACGATAGGCCTGGCGATGGTCTCGGGTGACGCGGAGCACCTGACCGATGTACTGGACCGGTGCGAACGGCTGGTCGCCGGCCGCCCCGAGGTGGAGCTGCTGTCGGTCAGACGCCGTTTCCACGGCGAAGACGACTGACCGGACCAGAGAACGCTAGAGAAGAAAGAACGGGAGACGGACCAGTGGCCGACAACGCGCGCGCCAAGAGGCTTGCGGACCTCATCCGAGAGGTGGTGGCCCAGAAGCTGCAGCGCGGGATCAAGGACCCGCGGCTCGGCTCCCACGTCACCATCACGGACACCCGGGTCACGGGTGACCTCAGGGAGGCGACCGTCTTCTACACCGTGTACGGCGACGACGAGGAGCGCCAGGCCGCGGCCGCCGGCCTGGAGAGCGCCAAGGGCATCCTGCGCTCCGAGGTAGGCCGCGCGGCCGGCGTGAAGTTCACGCCGACCCTGGCCTTCGTCGCCGACGCCCTGCCGGACAACGCCCGCACCATCGACGACCTCCTCGACAAGGCGCGTGCCGCCGACGAGAAGGTGCGCGAGGCGTCCGCGGGCGCCGCGTACGCCGCCGGTGCCGACCCGTACCGCAAGCCCGGTGACGACGAGACGGACGACACCGCGGAATGAACCGTAAGCACACCGCGCCCGACGGCCTCGTCATCGTCGACAAGCCGTCGGGCTTCACTTCGCACGACGTCGTGGCCAAGATGCGGGGGATCGCCCGGACCCGCCGCGTCGGCCACGCCGGCACCCTCGACCCGATGGCGACGGGCGTCCTCGTCCTCGGCGTGGAGAAGGCGACCAAGCTCCTCGGGCACCTCGCCCTCACCGAGAAGGAGTACCTGGGGACCGTCCGGCTCGGCCAGAACACCCTGACCGACGACGCCGAGGGGGAGATCACCTCCTCCACCGACGCCTCCGGGATCACCCGGGACGCCATCGACGCCGGTGTCGCCAAGCTGACCGGCGACATCATGCAGGTCCCGTCCAAGGTGAGCGCCATCAAGATCGACGGCGTGCGCTCCTACAAGCGGGCCCGGGACGGCGAGGACTTCGAGATCCCCGCCCGGCCGGTGACGATCTCCTCCTTCACGGTGTACGACGTCCGGGACGCCGTCGCCGAGGACGGCACCCCCGTCCTGGACCTGATCGTCTCGGTGGTCTGCTCCTCCGGGACCTACATCCGGGCCCTCGCCCGCGACCTGGGCGCCGACCTCGGCGTCGGCGGCCACCTCACCGCCCTGCGCCGGACCCGCGTCGGCCCGTACAAGCTGGACTCCGCGCGCACCCTCGACCAGCTCCAGGAGGAGCTGACGGTGATGCCGATCGCCGAGGCCGCCGGGGCAGCGTTCCCCCGCTGGGACGTGGACGCCCGACGGGCCCGGCTGCTCACCAACGGCGTGCGGCTGGAGATGCCCGACGAGTACGCCGAGGCCGGCCCGGTGGCCGTCTTCGACCCCGAGGGCCGGTTCCTGGCGCTGGTCGAGGAGCAGAAGGGCAAGGCCAAGAGCCTGGCCGTGCTCGGCTGAGCCCCGCCGGGCCCCCGTGGAGCGGCGAGCACGGGGTCCTGCTCCGCCGCCGCTCCACGGGTCCCCCCTCGGTTCCCCCACCCCTAGCGTGTGTCCGACGGCCCCCGTTCATTCACCCGTCCGGGCGGGCGCTCGGAGTGAACCCGGGGAGTGCGAGGGGGCGCGTTCATTCCGCGACCTGTCCCGTCGCTCAGCCCGTGCCTACCGTCGAACACGAGGGCACACACGTGCGGCGGGGAGGTACGACGATGGCGGGACGGGGCCCGCGAACCGGCGGCGACCGCCGCGCACCGCGGCACGACACCAGGTCCGACGCGTACCCGGACACCGGACCCGCGCAGGACGGCGTCCGGCCGGCGGCCGCACCCGCCCAACAGCACCCTCACCCCCTCCCCGACGACCCCGACGGCTCCCTCGTCCGAATCCACGACCTCGCCGGCCGCCCGCGCGGCACCGGCTTCGTCGCCGACCACCACGGCACGGTCGTCACCAGCCACGAGGCCGTCGACGGCCTCCAGCGCCTCGTCCTGTACGCCGCCGGCGACCGCGGCTGTGTGGTGACCGCCGACGCGGTCACGGCGCTGCCGGAGCTGAACCTGGCCCTCGTCCGCACGGAGGGGCTCGGCACCGACCCGCTGCCGGTCACCGTCCGGGACCGCGTCGAGACGGGCACCTACGTCCGGCTGGCCGCCGGCTGCTGGCGCGAGGCGCGGGTCCTGGCCGAGACGCCCGTGACGTACGCGGCCACGGACCGCTTCCACGTCCTCGACGGTGCCCTGGAGCTGGCCATCGGCACGGCGGGCCGGGACGCGCTGCGGCTCGGCGGGGGCGCGGCCGGCGGACCGGTGCTCGACGCCGCGACCGGCGCCGTCGTCGCCGTCCTGGGCACCGCCCTGCACTCCGGCCACCAGGACGCCGGCTTCGCCGTACCGCTCCGCCCCGCCCCGCCCGACGGCCCCCTCGCCGAACTCCTCGCCCGCAACGCGGCGACGGTCCCGGCCTACGGCGCCGACCTCAACCCGGCGGGCGTCCTGGAACTCACCGCCACCTCGGTGGGCTCCGACGGACCGGTCGGCGACCCGTCCTGGACGCCGGTCGAACGCGCCGCACCGGCACGGGAGTTCGCCGCGTTCACGGCCGGCCCGGCGGCCGTCCTCGGCCTCGTCGGCGCCCCGGGCAGCGGCCGTACGACGGAACTCGCGGCGCTCGCCGCCCGCCGCGGCCGGGGTGCGCGACCGGCGCCCACGCTGTGGCTGCGGGGCGCCGACCTGAGGGACGAGGACGCCTCGATCGCGGACGCCGCCCGCAGGGCGCTGACGCGTGCGGCCCGGATCGTGGCCGCGTCCCGTCCCGTACCGGCCCTCGGCGACCTGTCCCCGGAGCGGCTGGCCCGCCTCGCCCACGACGCCGGCCGTCCGCTGCTGCTCCTCCTCGACAGCCCCGAGGAGATGCCCCGGCTCCTGGACCGCCGCCTCCCGGAGTGGACCGGGCAGACGGCGGGGTGGCTGCGCGAGACGGGGGCGCGGCTGGTGGTGGCGTGCCGGCCCGAGTACTGGGAACAGGCGGGCGCGCTGTTCCCGGCGGACATGCTCCACGGCCGCACCACCCACACGCTCCCGCCCTGCGTACCGCTCGGCGATCTCACCCCGGCCGAGGCCCGCGAGGCGCGCGCCCGGTACGGCATTCCGGACACCGTCCTCGGCGCCTCGGACGCCCGCCACCCCCTCACCCTCCGCCTCTGCGCGGAGGTCCGCGCCGCCCTCCCCGACGTCCCCGGCACGCCCGTCGACCGTGACGACGTCCTCGCCGCCCACCTGGACCTGATGTGCCTGCGCGTCGCGGTCCGGCTGGCCGCGGTCAACGGCCTGCGCGGCAGCGCCGTACGACGGCTCGCGGCGAAGGTGTCCGGTCAGGTCCACGAAGCCGCCCGGCGCAGCCTCGGACCGGGGCAGGGGGAACTGGACCGGGCCTCGTTCGAGGCGGTCTTCCCGTGGGGGCCGGCCCCGGCCCGTCTCGGCGGCGGCACCGGCTGGGCGTCGGCCGTCCTCGCCGAGGGCCTCCTCGTGCCCGCGGGCGGCGGCTACCGCTTCGCCCACGAGGAGCTCGCCGACTGGCTCCAGGGCGTCCACCTCGACCTCGACGAGGCCCTGCGCGCCCTGGTCCACCGGAGCCGCCCCCAGGACGGCGAGCGCCCGCCGCCCGTCCCGCACCACCGCATCGGCCCCGTCGTCCAGGCCCTGCTGCTCGTCGCCCGCCAGCAGGGCACCCCCCGACTCGCCGAAAAGCTCCGGGAGTTGCTGGACGCCCTGGAGACCGATCCGCAGTCGTGGTGGGCCGCCCGGCTGCTCGCCGAGACCCTGCTGCGCGTCCCGGACGCCACGCCGTACGCCGACGTCCTGCGGCTGCTCGCCGACCAGGTCGTGGCGTGGCGGAGCCTGCCGGTCCGCACCGCCGCGTTCGCCCCCGGCTTCTGGACCGCCCTGGCCCTGCCGACGCGGACCCGTCTGGACCTGCTGCGCCGTCTGGTCCTCGCCGACGCGGCCCCGCGCGCCGCGGACGAACCCCGCTACCTCGACGCCGTGGCCGGACTGCTCGCCGCCGACCCCACCGCCGTACAGCCGCTGCTCACCCGCTGGTTCGACGACGAGCGGCCGTTGCCCGCCGCCCCGCACGCCACCGTGGCGACGGCCGCCCAGGCGCTGCTGCACACGCACCGGCACCGGGCCCTCGACGACCTCACCGAGGCCCTCGTGGACTGCGCGCACCCGCGCGGCGACGAGCTGCTCGCCGTCCTGGCGGAGGAGGCACCGTCCGCGCTGTGCCGGGCCGTGGACCGCTGGGCGCACGACGAGCGGCCGGACCGGCGGATCGCGGCGGTCACCCACGGGGTGCGCGCCGCCGCCCACGTCCGTACCGCCGCCGACCGGGAGCTGTTGCGGTACGCGGCCCTCGCGCTGCTCGCCCGCCCCGCCGACAGCACCCTGCACGGCGGCGCGCTCGCCCTCCTCGTCCACGATCCGCAGACCCGCCCCCGGCATCTCCCGCAGGCGCTCGAGCGGTTCACGGCGGGTGATCCGCGGCTGCCGCCGAGCGCGCTGCTCACCGCCCTGGCCACCCACCCCGAGCCGGTCCTGGACGCCGTCCGGGCCCGGCTTCGCGGTCCGGACGCCGGCCCCGTCCTGCGGGCGCTCGCCGACGCCGCCCCACCCGACCTGGTCCGCCGGGTCGTGGCAGTCGTCCGGGAGGCGCTCCAGCGGCGGCCGGAGACCGCCGGTGACCTGGCCGCGTACGTCGACCGGCGCCTCGACCGGGGGCCGGCCGTCCGCGCCGTGCTGTTCCCGCTCGTCGCGGGGCTGCTGGACTGCGGCCCCGAACCGGTGCGGGCCGCCCTGGCCACCGTCCTGGCCGCCCCCGGCACCGCGGACTCCCGTCCCCTCCGCCGGGAGCTGCTGGAGCTTCTCCTGAGGCACGAGCACGACCCCGCCGTCCTCGACGCCGTCCTGCGCGCGGCCGTCCGGTGGAGCGGGGACGAGCGGCGTGCCCTCGTCCACCGCACCGGCCTCCTCCTCGTCCGCACCCCGGACGGCGCGGCCCGCTTCGACCGCGGCCTGGTCGATCTGAGCCGCCATGTCCCCGGCTTCGCCGAGCAGGTGACGGGCTGGCTCACCGAGGCGCCGGGGGAGTGGGCGGCGGTGGTGGGACCCAGTGCCCGCCGCATGATCGAGAACCTGGCGGGCGTCCGGGTGCCCGCGTGATCCGTGGATCCGGGGAGCGCTGTCGCGTGGGCCGGGTCACAGCCCCCATGCCGATGCGGGCCGGGGCCACCCGGCATGGCACCCTTAGAGCTGCGTAAGCGGTCAACGGAACACTAAACACACGGACACGGGTTCGAGGAGCGGTCACAGTGCAGCGCTGGCGTGGCTTGGAGGACATCCCCCAGGACTGGGGGCGCAGCGTCGTCACCATCGGCTCTTACGACGGGGTCCACCGCGGCCACCAGCTGATCATCCGGCATGCCGTGGACCGTGCCCGGGAGCTGGGCGTGCCCGCCGTCGCCGTCACCTTCGACCCGCACCCGAGCGAGGTCGTCCGCCCCGGCAGCCACCCGCCGCTGCTCGCCCCGCACCACCGCCGGGCCGAGCTGATGGCCGAGCTGGGCGTGGACGCGGTCCTGATCCTCCCCTTCACGACGGAGTTCTCGAAGCTGTCCCCGGCCGACTTCGTCGTCAAGGTCCTGGTGGACAAGCTGCACGCCAAGGCGGTCGTCGAGGGCCCCAACTTCCGCTTCGGCCACAAGGCCGCGGGGAACGTGGAGTTCCTCACCGAGCAGGGCAAGATCTACGACTTCGAGGTCGAGGTCGTCGACCTGTACCTGACCGGTGAGGCGGGCGGTGGCGAGCCGTTCTCCTCCACCCTGACCCGGCGTCTGGTCGCCGAGGGCGATGTCGAGGGCGCCGCCGAGATCCTCGGCCGTCCGCACCGCGTCGAGGGCGTGGTGGTGCGCGGCGCCCAGCGTGGCCGTGAACTCGGCTTCCCCACGGCCAACGTGGAGACGCTCCCGCACACCGCGATCCCCGCCGACGGCGTCTACGCCGGCTGGCTGCACGCGGGCGGCGAGGCGATGCCGGCCGCGATCTCCGTCGGCACGAACCCGCAGTTCGACGGCACCGAGCGCACGGTGGAGGCGTACGCCATCGACCGCGTCGGCCTCGACCTGTACGGCCTCCACGTCGCCGTCGACTTCCTGGCCTTCGTCCGCGGGCAGGCCAGGTTCGAGTCGCTGGAGGGCCTGCTCGAGCAGATGGGGCAGGACGTCAAGCGCTGCCGGGAACTGGTGGCGGCGGCGGAGTAGCCGCTCCCGTCCCGGGACGACGACGAAGGGGCGGGCGGGGTGCGCGGGCACCGGCCGGCCCCTCAGGTAAGGGGGCGGGCGCCCGCCCCGGACAGCAGGGGGGGGGGGGGGGGGGGGCGGGGGCCGCCCCCCCCCGCCCCCCCCCCGCCGCCCCCCCCCCCCCCCCCCCCCCCCCCCCCCCCCCCCCCCCCCCCCCCTTCTGCTACGGCTGCTGCCGCCGGCCCGTCACTGCTGCGGCGGCGGGGGAGGGGTCCGGCCCTCGGGGCCCTGCGGGTAGCCGGCGGGCGGATATCCGGGGTGCGGCTGACCCTGCGGGTGCTGCGGCTGCTGCGGGTAGGGCTGCCCCGGCTGCGGCATCTGCGGGTGCGGCTGCTGTGGCTGGCCCTGCGGGGGATACGGCTGGCCCTGCGGCTGCTGTGGCTGGCCCTGCGGAGGGTACGGCTGGCCCTGCGGGGGGTACGGCTGGCCCTGCGGGGGATACGGCTGTCCTCCCTGGGGCGGATACGGCTGCCCGGCCTGCGGCGGGTACGGCTGGCCGGGGACCGGCTGGCCCGGCAGGGGCGGGGCGGCGACCGGCGGCGGATTGCCGTCGCTGGTCCACAGGCCGTGCATCTGCTGGTGGCGCACGAAGTCCTCCGCGACCATCGCCGCGAGGTTGAAGTACGCCTCCCGCACCTTCGGCCGCATCATGTCGAGGTCGACCTCGGCGCCGGCGGCGAGATGCTCGTCGAAGGGCACGACGATCACACCCCGGCACCGGGTCTCGAAGTGCGCCACGATGTCCTCGACCTTGATCATCTTGCCGGTCTCGCGGACCCCGGAGATCACCGTGATGGACCGGGAGACCAACTCGGCGTACCCGTGCGCGGAGAGCCAGTCCAGCGTCGTGCTGGCGCTGCTCGCGCCGTCGACCGACGGCGTCGAGATGATGATGAGCTGGTCGGCGAGGTCGAGCACACCGCGCATGGCGCTGTAGAGCAGGCCCGTGCCCGAGTCGGTCAGGATGACCGGGTACTGCTTGCCGAGCACGTCGATCGCGCGCCGGTAGTCCTCGTCGTTGAAGGTCGTCGAGACGGCCGGGTCGACGTCGTTGGCGATGATCTCCAGCCCGGAGGGGGCCTGGGAGGTGAACCGCCGGATGTCCATGTAGGAGTTGAGGTACGGGATCGCCTGGACCAGGTCACGGATGGTGGCCCCGGTCTCGCGCCGCACACGGCGGCCGAGCGTACCGGCGTCCGGGTTGGCGTCGATCGCGAGGATCTTGTCCTGTCGCTCGGTGGCGAGCGTGGAGCCCAGCGCGGTGGTGGTGGTGGTCTTGCCGACGCCGCCCTTGAGGCTGATGACGGCGATCCGGTAGCAGGACAGCACGGGCGTGCGGATGAGCTCCAGCTTCCGCTGCCGCTCGGCCTCTTCCTTCTTCCCGCCCAGCTTGAACCGGCCACCGCCGGCCACGGGGCGGCTGCTCTTGGCCTTCTGCTTCTTGTTGTTGAGCAGCCGGTCCGAGGACAGTTCCACGGCCGCGGTGTAACCCAGCGGGGCGGCCCCGGGGTTGACCGGCTGCCGCTGGTCGTGCTGGATCGGCTGCGGCCAGGCGGCGCCGGCCCGGGGGTCGGCGGCCTGGTGGGGGATCTGCGGGGCCTGCGGGCCGTCGGGCGCCGGGGGGTGAGGAGCGTGCGGGGCCTGGGCGGCGGCGGCCTGCGGGGGCTGCTGGCCGGGGAAGCTCTGGGGAGCGGCCGGCGAGGGCTGCCCGTCCGCCTGCGGTGCCTGCGGTGCCTGCGGTGTCTGCGGGGCCGAGGGCTGGGGGAAGCCGTAGCCGCCGGGCGCGTGAGGACCGGCCGGAGGCTGTGCCGCCTGCGGGGCGGCGGGGGGCGCCGTCCGGGGCTGCCCCGGCTGGGGGAAACCGTAGCCGCCGGGGGCGGCGGGCGGGGTGGGTGCCGGGGCGCCGCCGGGCTGGGGGAAGCCGTAGCCGGGCTGGGCGTCGGGCGCGGGCGGCTGGGGGAAACCGTAGCCGCCGGGGGCGGCGGGCGGGGTGGGTGCCGGGGCGCCGCCGGGCTGGGGGAAGCCGTACCCGGCCTGGGCGTCGGGTGTCGGCGGCTGGGGGAAACCGTAGCCCTGCTGGGGGGTGGGGGGTTGCGGCGCCGCCGGGTTCGGTGCCGGGGCGGGCGGTTGCGGGAAGCCGTAGCCGGGCTGGGCGTTGGGCGCGGGCGGCTGGGGGAAGCCGTAGCCCGGCTGAGGATCGGCCGCGGGCGCGGGCTGCTGCGGGTGTGCGGGCTGGTGTGGCTGCTGCTGCGGCTGGGCCGGCCACTGGGGTGCCGGTGCGGGCGCCGCGGGCTGGTACGACGGCGGCAGCGGCGGCAGTGCGCCCTGCGGGGCGGGCGGGGGAGTCCAGGCCGGCGGCGCGGCGGGGGCGGTGCCCTGCGGCGCGGCGGCCGGTGCGTCCGATGGAGCGGGCCCGACAGCGGGGGCCGTCGGCACGGTCGTCGGGGCGGCGTCCGGCGACACGTCGGCGGACGGGTCGCCCTGGGCCTCCCGGCCCTCGGCGGTGTCGGCGCCCTCGGGCTCCGCGCCGGTCGCGGCTTCCGCGTCCTGGGCCGCTGGGTCGTGGGAAACCGTGTCGTGGGACGCCGCGTCGTGGGAGGCACCCGCCGCGGAGGCGGCTTCCTCGGTGTCGGTGGTGTCGGTCCCCTCTGCGGCGGCGGTACCGTCGGTTCCCGCCTCGCTGTCGGCGGCCGCCTCGGCCTCCGCGCCCGCTTTGGCACCGGCCTGCGAACCGTCCGTCGAGACCTCCGCGGCCTCCGTGGGGCCGTCGGCTGCCGCGTCACCCTCCGCGGTCGCGGCAGCCTCGGGCTCCGCCTCCGCCGGCTGCTCGGGCTCGGGCTCGGGCTGCGCGGCGGCCGCCTGCTCCGCGATCTGCCGCTTGAGGGCCACGGCGGAGAAGCGCATCGTGGCACCGCTCTCCAGGTCGCCGTTCCTCGCACCGCTCTCCTCGGCGGCCGGGGGCGGCACGGGAACCGGCGCCTGCGCCTGCGGCTGCTCCGGCTCGAAGCCGCTGTCCGCCGGAAGTCCGGGCACGGCGACCGGCTCGCCGGTGGGCGGTGCGGAAGGCGTGAACGGCGGGCCCGGGGCCTGAGCCGCGGGCGGAGCGAAGGGCGCCGCCCCGGGTCCGGCCGCCGGAGGCGCGGCAGGCGTCTCGACGACCGGCGGCGGGGGAGGAGCGGGCGCGCTGAACGGCGCCCCGGGCGTCGCATCCGCCTGGGCGGGCGGAGTGACCCCCGGCACCGGACCGTCCGCGGGCGCGGGGAAAGCGGGCGCGGGGAAACCACTCGGGGGCGTGTGCGGAGCCGCCGCCCCCGAAGGAGCGGCCGTGCCCGTGGTGCCGCCCGTGCCGTCCGCCGAACTGCCGCCCGCGTTCTGCGTGTACCAGGCGGGCGGCGCGTAGTCGATGGTGAACTCGCCCGTCGTCTCGATGGCGGACTCCGCGTCGGGCTGGTCATCGCCGGGTGTTGCCCAGCCCCCGCGCATCCCGTCCCGATCGCTGCTCACAATTCCTCCTGGTGTGGTCGAGCACCCTCATGCCGTGCCCGGGCGACCATTTCTCGTCGTACGAAGTGGCGTTGAGGCCGTCCGGAGGTCGTCCGATGTGCCGGCCCTCCCCGGAGACGCCGACACCCACCCCACGGTTTCCGGCATAGCGCCGCGTCCCAGCCTAATCATCGAATGCCCCGCCCCGGCAGGCCCGGCCACCCCTCGGCACAGTCCATCACACCGGCCACCCCACTCGACAAACCGGCCATAGTCGCAGAAGTGCCGCACAGGGAAAGGAATGAGCGCCCCGGTCCGGGTCAGTCCATCCGCCGAGGGGTGCCCAGCAGCCCGATCTCCGCATCCGTCGGCTGCGTCATCACGTACTGCCGGTCGCGGTCGGAGCACCACAGCGTGAAGCCGTCGGCGAGCGTGGGCAGGGCCTCCACGTCACCCCGGGGCAGCGTCAGCGCACGGCCCAACGCCGTGGCCTCGTCCGGCGAGATCCGCTGCACGCCGACCAGCCGGGCCTGCCGGAGCAGCCGCGGAGCGACCGGGCTGAGATACGGCAGCAGCGTCAGCACGGCCTGCCAGGGCCCGGACGCGACGCGTCCGCGCGGCGGGCGCATACCGCAGTCCCGCACCACCAGCACGGGCGTACCCGCCGAGGCGCCCTGCGGAGGCACCCGGCCGACGTCGTACACCGCCAGGCCGTTCTGCCCGCCGCCCATGGCGTGCACCATCTGCACCCAGGCCTGCGGCCGTCCCGTCTCCACGGCCACCCGCGCCCCGGTCGCCGCCGCGCGCAACGCGAGGACCTGCGCGGTCCACAGGCCGCCGATGAGGACGACGTCGTACGGCGTGGGCCGGTTGAGGCCCAGCACGGCGGGCCGCCCCTCGGCGTCGACACCTATGACGACACCGTCGTCGCCGATGGGCAGCGCGAGCGAGGCCAGTTGGTCCACGGTCACCGAGTGGCGGCCGTGCCGCGGGCCGATGAGACCGAAACCGCTGCGCAGCGACCGGGCCGCCCGCCGGTTTGAGGAGGGCTCCGGTTCGCCGGGAGCGGTGGCAGCCCGTGTCGTCATCGCCGTCACCGAACACCTCCGAGGGGCAGAGTGGCCAGGATGCCGGGCACCTGTTCCCGGTCGAGACGGGCGAGCCCCGCGCCGGTGTGCCGGGCCGCGCCCTGCACCGCGCGCCGGGCCGCCACGAGTTCGTCGTCACTGCGTCCCGTCACCCGGACGTGCCCGCTCAGGGACACCTCCTGCCGGTCACCGCGCGTGAGGGTGACACTGAACGTCGTGGCGAGCGCGGGCACCGCGGTGACCAGGGCGACGAACTGCGGAAGCGACGGAGCGCTGCCGCCGCCCAGGGACGGCCAGCGGCGCAGCCAGTACGTCGTGTGCCGGCGGTTGTCGCAGCGCCAGCTCCGGCCGGACTCCTCGGTCCGCCGCTCCAACGCGCCCGTCCGTCCGGCCTCCGCCGTCACCAGCGGGTTGGCGCAGACCGACGTGGCGATGGCGGCCGTCAGCTGCTCCTCGTCGAGGACCGTCGCACGGTACCCGGCCCCGGTGAGCCGGCTCGCGAGATGGTCGGCGGCCCGCACCACACACTTCTGCGCCCCGACGAGACCGCCCCCGCGCGCGGCCACGGCCTCCGGACACAGCTCCGGGTCGAGCTTGAGCGCGATCCACGTGATGCGGACGGCCGGAGCGCCGGTCTGCTCCTGCAAGGGCGCGTAGTTGGACACGGCCACGGACTGCGGCGGCAGATGCAGCGCCGGCGCGGGCTGGGTGTGCAGCACGATCTGGGCGGACTCCAGGCGGATGCCGTCCACGTCGAGCGCGTCGTGCACCAGGGACAGGGGCAGCGGCTGCCGGTCGCGCGGGGCCCGCAGCGCGGTCGAGTCCGCCTCCACCAGGAGGACGGCGGTGACGAACGTGCCGTCCCCGACGATCCCGACCGGCCGCCGGTCACGGCCGTTGTACGTGTACGTCCGCAGGCCCGGGTCGCACTCCAGGGCCGGTCCGAAGCCCGGCTCGGTCCCGGCCGGTATCTCCAGCTTCTCGGCCAGCCGCTGCCGGGCCTTCAGCCCTCGCGCCGTGGCCAGCCAGTCGGGCAGGGAGCGGCCGCGACGTCGGGCGACGGAGACCACCACCAACAGGACGGCGACGACGCCCGCGACCGCCAGACCCACCGGGCCGATCGCCCAGCCCACGAGCAGGACGGCGGCCGCGATCTCCCACAGGACGAGGCGTTGCAGCCGGAATGCCCCGGCCTGCCCCGAACGCGCCTTGAGTTGGAGCGCGCCGGACGCCGACGAACGCTGCGGCGCCGGTGTCCGGGGCGCCGAGGAGCCCCGCGTCCGCGATCGGCCACCGGAGCGTTCGCGCGTTCCCGAAGCCATCACTCCATCCCCCCGTTCTGCTCACGACTCGCCCGCATTTCAGCACCGCACAGGGCACTTGACGGCCCGGGAACCCTACCCGCTCCCCAAGCCCCGGCGGATACCAGGCATAGTAGGGGGCCGCTCTGACATCGGGCGCGGGGGACCGCGGCTCCCGAGTGCGGCCAGGACGGAAAACGGGGAGAGACAGAGACAGATGGCATCCCGGCGCGATCAGCTCAATGCCTACACCTTCGCGAAGCGCCGTATGCTCGCGGCCTTCCTGCAGTCGTCGGCCGACGGCTCGGAGGAGGGGGCGCCGCGACCACTGCGCGCGATACTGCCCGGCATCATCGTCGGGGTGATCGTCATGGCGGTCTTCGGCGCGTGGGGCATGTTCAAGCCGACCGCCCCCAAGGGCTGGGACGAGCCCAACGCCAAGGTGATCATCGCCAGCAAGTCGACCACCCGCTACGTGGTGTTGAAGACCGACGGTCAGGTCCAGCTCCACCCGGTCCTCAACATGGCCTCCGCGAAACTGCTCCTCGCGGACGGGCAGGGCGACGTCGTCACCGTCGCCGAGTCCGTCCTCGACAACGGCAAGATCCCCCACGGCGTCACCATCGGCATCCCGTACGCGCCCGACCGTCTGCCCTCGGCGTCCGAGGCGGGCACCTCCAAGCGCTGGGTGGTCTGCGAACGCCCGAGCGCCGGCGACGGGGGCTCCGTGCAGAAGGCCGCGCTGGTCCTCTCCGCCCGCGACATGAAGGTGACCGACGGCAAGGGGCGCCTCAGCGGCGGCCAACTGCTCTACGTGGCCGACCCGGACGGCAAGCGCTACGTCGTCGACGCCGACGGCCGCGCGTACCCGATCGACAAGAGCGACGAACTTCTGCTGCGCGCCGTGGTCGGCTCGGGCCGGCAGCCCCAGCGGGTGTCCGCGGAGTGGCTGGCGACCCTGCACCAGGGCGACGCGATCACCTTCCCGGACATCACCGGGCAGCCGGGCGTGGCGGCCGACGCGCCGGGCCAGCTGGACGACTCCACCAACCGGGTCGGCATGGTGCTCAAGGCGTTCGACAACAACGCGGAGCAGTACTACGTGGTGCTGCCCGGCCGGGTCGCCCCCGTCTCCGCCTTCGTCGCCCAGTTGCTGCTGTTCAGTGAGAACCTCGCCCCGCTCGGCCAGGCCGGCCAGGCCCGTGAGGTCAGCCCCGGCGCGATCGTGCCGGGCAAGGCGTTCGGCACCGAGCACCGCTGGCCGACCGGGGACCCCACCCCCGTCAACGAGGCGTCCGCGGCCTCCGGGAGCCGCAGCACGATCTGCAACGTCCTGCGCGGAGTGAACGCCGACTCCGGCACCACGACCCTGAGCACCTGGGTCGGCACGGACTTCCCGAAGAAGCTGCCCGCCGGTTCCTCCAGCGCCTACGTCACACCGGGCTCCGGCCAGCTCTACCGCCAGTTCCAGGGCGAGGAGACCAAGACCGGCCCCGTCTTCCTCGTCACCGACACGGGCCTGCGCTACGTGCTGCAGTCCAACGCCGACAGCGCCACGGACGACGCGGGCATCGGCACGACGGCCAAGGAGCGCCAGCAGCTCCAGCAGGAGGCCCAGCAGGCGCAGACGCGCCTCGGCTACAAGGACGTGGACCCGGCGCCCATCCCCGCCGCCTGGTCGGAGTTCCTGCCGACGGGACCACGTCTGTCGACGGCCGCGGCCCGCCAGCCGCAGGGCTCGTGAGGAGGAGGCCGACAGTGCTGCGTACGACGCTGGTGGCGGCCGCCGCCCTGCTGACGACGGCCACGGTCCTCGTACCCCCCGCGGCCGCCGCGGACAAGCTGCCCTACTCGGACCAGTGCCAGTTCCCCAACGGCCTGTACCCGGGGCGCCCCTGGTCCCTGCAGCGGGTCCTCCTGGACGAGCTCTGGAGCCAGTCCAAGGGCAAGGGCGTCCGCGTGGCCGTCATCGACACGGGCGTGGACGTGAAGAACCCGCAGCTCACCGACGCGGTCGATGTGAAGAGCGGTCGCAACCTGCTGCCCAAGAACCTCAAGGACGAGGACGGCGACCCGATCGAGCGGGGCAAGGAGAACGGCACGACGGACACCGTCGGCCACGGCACCAAGGTCGCCGGCATCATCGCGGCCCGCCCCGCCGAGGGAACCGGCTTCGTCGGCCTGGCCCCCGAGGCGACGATCATCCCGATCCAGCAGAACGACGCGGAGGGCCACGGCACCACCGAGACCCTGGCCACGGCGATCCGCTACGCCATCCAGGCGAAGGCCGGGGTCATCAACATCTCCCAGGACACGTCGAACGCGATGAAGCCGTCCCCCGACCTGGAACGGGCCATCGGAGAAGCCCTGGCCCAGAAGATCGTCGTCGTGGCGTCGGCGGGCAACGACGGCCTCGGCGGCAACGTCAAGGAGACGTACCCCGCCTCCTACGAAGGTGTCCTGGCGGTCGCCGCGTCCGACCGCAACAACGAACGCGCCTACTTCTCCCAGTCCGGCGACTTCGTCGACGTGGCGGCCCCCGGCGTCGACATGATCTCCACGGTTCCCCAGGGCGGTCACTGCTCCGACAACGGTACGAGCTTCTCGGCGCCGTACGTCGCGGGCGTCGCCGCCCTGATCAAGGCGAAGCACCCGGACTGGACCGCCCGCGAGATCGTCGCCCAGATCGAACAGACCGCGGAACGCACGATCGCCGGCCACGACCGCCTGGTCGGCTGGGGCGTGATCGACCCCGTCCGCGCCCTCACGGAGGACGACCACCCCATCGAGTCCCCGAGCCCCCAGGAGGGCTTCGGCCAGGCCAAGGCCCCGACGGCCGCGAAGTTCCAGATCGGCGAGACGGCGGACGAACGCAACGCCCGCCTCGCCACGTACGTGGCCGTCGCCGCGGCGGTCCTCGTCGCCGGCCTCGGCGGCACGGCGGTCGCGATCCGGGACGCGCGGAGGCGGGCGCGGAGGGTTGCGGGGACGGAGTAGGGACGGCGGCCATCTCGCTGGGGAGGCGGATGAGTTGAAGGGCGCGGCCGCCACCGACTCACGGATCATCGCAGCAGCAAAAGAAGGCTGTAGGAAGGACTTCTCCGTGGATTCGGTGCCCTCGGGGTCTCTGGGATTCCGGCGGTGACAGGGCGTACGGCCCCGGTGGTGAACGATCAGCCGACGCCACCGCGGGACGCTCACGGTGTTCTGACCGTCCCGAAATACGAACCGAACCTGGACCCGCCGGTTCGTGGTTCTGCCGTCCATGCCCCGATGACGAGTGAGGAGTCAGCGACAGCCGAACCCGCGAGCCGACCAGGTGTGCGGCGATCCGAGTACGGGCCCGGAGCCAAGGGGGACGCGTCGTGAGTCAAGGTGGTTCCTGCCACAGCAACAGCCGTGCAGGGAAAGGGCCGTGGCGCGCCGTGAAGAATCAGTGAAGCTTCGATCAGCGGTAGCACAGCTGTTGCATATCGCGGTTGGGGCTGTCGTAGGCAGTCAGTAGAGTGGTCGTGTTGCGGTCATGAACACTTGAGGGGCGTGAGCTGCTCAGGACAGGCAGCGGACAACGGGGAGGGAAAGCTTCGTGCTTCCTGCAGACATGGGCGGGGGAGCCGCCGACGTACGGCGGGGCCTGATGGCGCTTTCGACGTTCAAGAAGCGCGTGGACGACCTGCTGAAGGCCTTCGAGGACTCGGCGGGCGGTTCGTCCAAGGTCGCGGCTCACAGCCTGTCGCAGACCGCCTTCGGCATGGGGAACTTCCCGGAAGCGAAGGCGCTCCACCTGGAGTACGAGCGCGTCCACGAGCGCATCACGACGCTCTCCAAGTCGCTCGGCCTCCAACTGGAAGCGATGCAGATCGCCGTCCACGGCGTCGACGTCACCTTCGACAACCTCGAAGCCGACCTTCGTTACCGGTTCCACGAGATCCGCACCGAGGTCAACCAGGAACGCGACGAGATGCTGAACGAGCAGATCAAGCGCGAGAACAACGCCGACCACACTGACGCGGGGTACTGATGAGCGGCGACAAGGACAAGAAGCAGCCGGACCCTTACACGCCGGAACGCCAGGAAGCCGCTCAGCAGAACGGCACCCTCGACGCGGTCATGGATATGACCAGGGTGATCAACCCCTGGGGACCGAACAGGGGCTTCCACTTCGGCAAGACCAGCTTCGAGGGCTACGACCTCAACGAGATGATCGACATCGTCGAGTCCGCCAACCCGGAACTCGTCGAGTCCGCGGGCACGGCCCTCGTCGCGGCCCGCGACGCCATCACCAAGGCCGCCGAGGAACTGAGCCTCAACCTGGGCGAGGTCGACTGGAAGGGCGAAGCCCACTCCGCGTTCTTCAACTGGGGCACCGACCTGGTCAGCACCGCCAACGCGTTGGCCGAATACGCCGATGCGGTGGGTACGCAGGTTTTGGCGGCTAGCTCCGGGCTCGCCTCCGTACGCAAGTCCATGCCGCCGCGTGACACCCGCACCGACCCCAAGACGGTCGACGACATTCCCGAGGCCAAGCGGGTCGACAGCAACGACGAGTACACGGCGGCCGTGAAGGCGGAGAGCCACCGGCAGGAAGCCATCAACCAGATGTACCGGCTGGCGTCGTTCTACACGGTGTCGAGCGGGATGATGCAGAAGGCTGAGGAGCCGGTCTTTCCCAAGATGCCGGACGTGGGGGTGCCGGAGCCGCCGCCGGGATACAGCCCTATCGACCCGGCCAACCCAGCCAACCGTGCGTCTCTGCAGGCTGCGAGGGATTCAGCCACTACGCACAACTCTGTGGACTCCGGAGTGACGCGCGCGCGCGTCGAGGAACTGTCGTCCCACAAGAGCGTTGACCAATCTGTCGGTTCCCCGGAACGGCACATCGGTACTGAGATCGACAGCGTCGGCACGCTGCCCCCGCAGGAGTCCACGAAGCCGACGGTCGGCACGCCGCCGTCGACGGCGGGCCCCAACGTGAACCCGGCGACTCCGGGTCCCATGGCCCCCGTTGCGGTACCCCCTGCCTTGCGAGGCCAGGCCGGCCGCACCTCCGGGTTCGGCGGTGTGCCCGCAGCCAAGGCGCCCACCTCGGCACAGGGGCGAGTCGGCGGGATGCCCGGACCTACCCAGGCAGGGCGTGCGGGAACCGGCCCCATGGGGCCGATGGGACGTGCCACCGCGGCCGGGCAGACAGGCGGCCGTGCGGCCGGCCCCATGGGGCGAGGCGTCGTCGGCGGGATGCCGAGGGCCGCGGGACCGACGGTCGGCCAGGCAGGCGGTGGCGCCCCGCGCGGCCCTGTCACCGGCATGGGCGCGACGAATCCTGCCCGCACGGGCACGGGCACGGGCACGGGACGCATGGGCGGTGGGCGCACTGCCGATGGTGTTGTCGGCGGGAGGCCTGTCACCGGAGCGACCCCTGGCGCCAACGGTGCGAGGGTGCCGCGCGGCACGGTCATCGGTGCCCAGGGCGCGCCCACCTCGCGTTCCACGGGTGAGAGGCCTGGCCAGCGTGGAGTCATCGGGGCACCCGCTGCAACGACGAGCACGGGGCAAACGGCTCGCCGGCCCGTCGGCGGTTCTGACGGCGTGGTCGGCACGCCGAAGGGGCGCACTCCCGGCACCCCCAACGGCGGACGCACACCCGGAGGCACCGGGACGCGTGGCCCGGCGGGCAACCAGGGTGCCGGCGGGACACGTCCGCGCCGCGACGAGCGGCGCGGCGGGGCGTCGGCAACCGACTGACCGGACAAAGAGCGAGGACAGACAGAGGCATGGTGTCAGGGATCAGCCGACGCGGCGGGTGGAGCGCGCCTTCCGCGGGACGTAACGGGAGACGGGTTTCCGCCGTCTGTTCAGCGCTCGGCGCCTTCGCCGTCCTGTCGGCAGGCCTGGCTCCGAGCGCGACAGCCGCGGACGCCCAGTCCCAGCAGTGGTACCTGTCGGCGATGAAGGCCGACGAGATGTGGAAGGTGAGCACCGGCAAGGGCGTCAAGGTGGCCGTTGTCGACACGGGGGTCAACCCCAACACCCCCTCGCTGAAGGGGCAGGTGCTCGCTGACGAGGTCCCGGAGTCTGTCGGCTACAAAGCGACCGAGGACTGGGAGGGCCACGGGACGAGTATGGCGGAACTGATCGCCGGTACCGGCGCCGGTGGCGGTCTGAAGGGCCTAGCTCCTGGTGCCAAGATCGTGCCTTATCGGATCGCCATGAAGGACATGGCGAGTGAGGGCGACAAGGACAAGGCCCCCGAGCTCCCCGACGTTATCAGGGCGATTGCTGACAGCGACGTCAAAATCATCAGCATGTCCTTCACCGAGGACATCGAAAGGCCGGGCGTCCCCGAGGCGATCAAATATGCCCGGTCCAAGGGTAAGTTGATGATCGCCGGCACGGGTAACGACGCTCAGACCAAGAACTTCATCGGATATCCAGCCGCCTACCCTTACGTCGTCGGTATTGCCGCAGCGGACAAGTCCGGAAGCGTCGGGAAGTTCTCGGAGCACGGCAACTACGTTGACCTGGCTTCCCCTGGGTTGGACGTACCCAGGTGGTGCGACAACACCTTCCGCTCCTACTGCACCGGCCAGGGCACCAGTCAAGCCACCGCCATAGCCTCCGCCTCCGCCGCCCTGATCTGGTCCGCCCACCCCGACTGGACGGCCAACCAGGTGCTCGCCAGTCTGATCGACACCGCCGGACGCGACTGGGCGAAGGACGACCCGAGCACGTACCTGGGCTACGGTCTGATCCGTCCCCGCAAGGTGCTGGAGAACACGGACTTCAACCCGGGCTCGGCCGGCACCGACCCGCTCGCCAAGGAGAACGCGGCGGGCGTCACGGGCGACACGTCGCCCTCCGCTTCCGCATCAACCTCGTCACAGCCCTCGGAATCCACTTCAGACGGCCAGGCCTCGGCGGCAGGATCGGATTCCGACTCCTCCGACAACACCACGATGTGGGTGGCCCTGGGGGCCGCGGCAGGCGTGCTGCTGCTCGGGGGCGGTGCCTTCGCGGTGATCCGCTCACGGCGAAGCGCGTGACGGCTCGCCCCGACGACTGGTGACACACCACCGTTCTGCCGCGGTGACGCGTGCAGAAACGAACCACAGCTCTCACGAAAGGGAGTGCCCAAATGGTCGACCGCAAGCTCAATGACAGCGACGTAAAGCAGCTCCAGACCGAGGTCATCGACCGGTACGACAACATCCGTGCGTCGCTGGCGAAGCTCCAGGGCACGATCGACATGATCGAGAAGGCCTGGACGGGTCAGGGCGCCAACGCGTTCAACACGAAGCAGACCGAGATCAACGGCCACATGGTCGCGATCGGCAAGATGCTCGACGACTTCCTCGAGGGCATCAACATGACCGCGACCGACAAGCGCAACCTCGAAGACCAGATCGAGGCCGACCTCAAGGCGATCTCGGTGGAGGACCTCGGCGGTAAGACCTCGGCGCTCAACAGCTACTGACGAGCCATCGGTGGCGCTGAGCCACACCGTTGTCCGGGCTGTGCGGTCCGGTTGAAATCTTCAAGGAAACGAGGGAAACATGTCCGGAGTCCACTACGAGGAGCTTGCCGTCACGTACGGCACCATGGACGCGCTCGCCACCGAGCTGGGCGACCAGGCCAAGAAGCTCGAGGAAGACCTGGAGGCCCTGAAGGCGGCCGTGCTGAAGGTCTCCTCGGGCTGGGGTGGCGAGGCGTACGAGGCGTTCCAGAAGAAGTCCGGGGAGTGGGACCGGCACGCCCGCGGCATCCACACGGCGCTGGTCCAGATCTCGCAGAAGGTCAGCACCGCCGGCGGTGACTACCGCGGCGGCGACCTGAAGGGCGCCAGCTACTTCATGTGACGCGCAGCGGCACAGTTCGACGGGGTGGGCACGCACGGGAGGTGCCCACCCTTTGTCGTACCGACGGTTCGAGCGCGAGCCGTACACGCCACGGCGGGCCCGGAAAGACATCCGGGCCCGCCGTCGTATTCACCCCCACGCGTCCACTCCGCTGCTGCCGGCCACCGGGACACCGCGAGAAGGGGCCCCGGGGCAAGCCCCAGGGCCCCCACCCCACCTCAGGACAACGTGTCCTCCACCAGCCCCACCTGCACCAACGGCTTCCCCCGCCGCCGCGAGACGAAGACTCCCCGCCCCGCGGGCATCGGGCGGGGCCGCACCCCGCCGAGGAGGTCTCCCTCTCCGGGGTCGCCGGCCAGCACCACACCCTGCGCGCCGAGCTCCTTGATCCGCTGCATGAACGCCTCGTACCCGGCCCGGCCCGCGCCGGCCGTGGAGCGCGCGATGATGAAGCGCACGCCGACGTCCCGGGCGAAGGGCAGCATTTCCGTGAGTCCGGACAGCGGGTTGCCGCTCGACGTCGACACGAGGTCGTAGTCGTCGATGACGACGAACACCGTCGGCCCCTGCCACCAACTGCGGTCCCGCAGCTGCTGTGCCGTCACGTCCGCGGTGGGCGTGCGGCGCTGCATCAGGTTGGCGAGGGCGGACATGTGGTGGTCCATGGCGTTGGACATCGGGATGTACTCGGCCAGGTGGGAGGACGGGGTGACGCCCAGCAGGGAGCGCCGGTTGTCCACCACGAACAGCTTGCACTCGTCGCCCGAGTAGCGCTCCGTCAGCTGCTTGATCAGCAGGCGCAGCAGGTTCGACTTGCCCGACTCGCTCTCACCGAAGACGAGGAAGAACGGGTCCTGCTCGAAGTCGACGAAGACCGGCTCGAGGGCGTTCTCGTCGAGGGCGAAGGCGACGCCCTGGCGCGGGAAACGGTTGCCCGGCGGCAGTTCCGTCGCCGGGAACTCCCGCGGCAGCAGGCGTACTTCGGGAGCCGGCGGCGCCTGCCAGTGCCGGGAGACCTCCGCCGCCAGCGCCTGGGTGGCGTCGGAGAGGTCCGTGTCCGAAGCGAGGCCGTCGATCCGCGGCACCGCCGCCATGAAGTGCAGCTTCTGCGGCGACTGGCCCCGGCCGGGGACACCCTGGGGGACGTTCGCGGCGACCTTGCGGTCGATCTCGGAGTCCATCGTGTCGCCGAGCCGCAGCTCCAGGCGGTTCATCAGGTGGTCCTTGAGGGCGGCCCTGACCTCCATCGAGCGCGAGGCCGTCAGGACCAGGTGGATGCCGTAGCCGAGACCGCGCGCCGCGATCTCGTGGATCACCGGGTCCAGCGCCTCGTAGTCCGAACGGAAGTTGCCCCACCCGTCGACGACCAGGAAGACGTCGCCCCAGGGCTGGTCCGTGACCGAGATCTCGCCGCGTGCCCGGCGGGCCCGGAAGTCGGCGATCGAGGGGATGCCCGCCGAGCGGAAGTACTCCTCGCGGCGGGTCATCACGCCGTACACCTCGGCCACCGTGCGCCGCACCTTCTCGGGGTCCAGGCGCGAGGCCACCCCGCCGACGTGCGGCAGGCCGGCCACCGCCGCCATGCCGCCACCGCCGAAGTCGAGACCGTAGAACTGGACCTCGTACGGCGTGTGGGTCAGGGCGAAGGAGCAGATCAGCGAGCGCAGCAGGGTCGACTTGCCGGACTGCGGGCCACCGAGGATCTGCATGTGGCCGGCCGCGCCGGAGAAGTCCACCCAGAGCGGGTCACGGCGCTGCTCGTACGGCTTGTCCACCAGACCGACCGGCACCACCAGCCGGCCCGCGCCCTCGTAGCCCGGCTGGGTGAGACCGCGGCCCTGCACCGCGGCGAGCCCCGGCAGGAGCGCGTCGAGCGACGGCGGGCTGTCCAGCGGCGGCAGCCACACCTGGTGCGCCGCCGGGCCCTGCGCCTCCAGCCGGCGCACGATCACGTCGAGCACCGTGTCCGCGAGGGCCTCGTCGACCTCCGGTTCGTCGCCGGCGCTCCGCTGCTGGGGCACCTGCGCGTACCGCACCGGCACCTCGGCCGCCGTGAACAGCACCGGCCGCCGGTCCACCGGCAGCGGGCCGTCGCCCAGCGCTGCCCGCTGCGCGCCCGAACGGTAGACGCCGGAGACGTACGCCGCCTTGAACCGCACCATCTCGTCCGTGCCGAACTTCAGGAAGCCGGAACCCGGCACGTTCGGCAGCTCGTAGGCGTCCGGTACGCCCAGCGCGGCGCGCGACTCCGCCGCCGAGAAGGTCCGCAGACCGATCCGGTACGACAGGTACGTCTCCAGACCGCGCAGCCGGCCCTCCTCCAGGCGCTGCGAGGCCAGCAGCAGGTGCACACCGAGCGAACGGCCGATGCGGCCGATCTGCACGAACATCTCGATGAAGTCCGGCTTCGCCGTCAGCAGTTCGCTGAACTCGTCGATCACCAGGACCAGGGAGGGGATGGGCTGCAACGGCGCGCCCGCCGCCCGCGCCTTCTCGTAGTCGTGGATGTTGGCGTAGTTGCCCGCGTCGCGCAGCATCTCCTGACGGCGGTTGAGCTCACCGCGGATGGAGTCGCCCATGCGGTCGACCAGGGTCAGGTCGTCCGCCAAGTTGGTGATCACGGCCGCGACGTGCGGCATCTGCGCCATGCCGGCGAAGGTCGCGCCGCCCTTGAAGTCGGCGAGGACGAAGTTCAGGGTCTCCGAGGAGTGGGTGACCGCCAGGCCCAGTACCAGGGTGCGCAGCAGCTCGGACTTGCCGGATCCGGTCGCGCCCACGCACAGGCCGTGCGGGCCCATGCCCTCCTGCGCCGCCTCCTTGAGGTCCAGCATGACGGGCCGGCCGTCCTCGCCGACACCGATCGGCACGCGCAGCCGCTCGGCCAGCGAACGGGGCCGCCAGGTGCGCCGGGGGTCGACGGACGCCGCGTCACCCAGGCTCAGCAGGTCGGTGAACTCCAGGTTGGCCAGCAGCGGTTCGTCGTCGTCCCCGCCGGACGCCATGCGCAGCGGCGCCAGTTGACGGGCGAGCACCTCCGCGGACTCGTAGGAGAGGACGTCGGGCGTCCCCTCGTAGACCACGCCGTGCCCCGACTCCAGGTGCAGCACGCCGGGCTGTACGACGATGTTGAGTTCGCCGCCGGCCCGGGTCAGCTCCCCGGGGACGACCTCGAGCACCGTCACGCCCTGGAGACCCTCGGGGTTGGCCAGGAGGGAGTCCGGGGGGAGCGAGAGGCCGTCGAGGAGGAGGACGATGTGCGGCTCGTCGGGCAGCGGGGCGGCGTTGGGGTGGAACCGGGGACGGCCGGTGAGCCGGGACGTCAGCAGGTTCTCCAGCTCGCGCGCGTCACTGCTGATCAGCCGGCGGCTGCCCGCGCCGTCCACGGCGTCCGGCGCCTGCACGTGCGGCAGCCACTTCACCCACTCCCAGTGCGTCAGCTCCTCCCGGCCCGCCGCGACGACGAGGACCAGGTCCTCGGGGGAGTGCAGCGCGGCCAGCGAACCGGCCAGGGCGCGGGCGGACGACCGTACCGACTGCGGCTCGCCGCTGATCGTCACGTGGTAGAAGGCACGCAGGGAGACGGCCATCGGCAGGTCGTCCAGGGTGCTGTGGACGGCCAGGAAGCGCTGCAGGGCACCCGCCGTCAGCGGCTCCAGCTGCTGGACGGGGCCGGTCTCGGGCGAGACGAGCGGGGTGGCGAGCGGCTGGGCGCCGAGGCCGACGCGCACCTGGGCGAAGTCCTCGTCGCCCGGCCGCCGTTCCCACACCCGGCTGCCCTCGGCGACCAGCGCCCACAACTGCTCGGGGGAGGGGTGGAGGTAGTACTGCGCGTCCCGCTGCGCCTTCGCGGTCTTCAGCGTGGTGTGCCGGGTCTGCGCGAGGTAGCCGAGGTAGTCACGGCGCAGGTCCGCCAACTGCCCCTGCGAGCCGCGGCGGAAGCGGACCACCATCGCGATGGACATGGCCACCGTCGAGGCGATCATCACCATGCCCATGATCCTCATGAACGGCTGCCCGCTCGTGAAGAAGAAGACCACCGAGCCACCCATGCCGAGGGTCGGCAGGAGTTGCATCAGCACGCTCTCCTGATGCCCCCGCGGTAGCTCGGGGGGAGGCTGGACGGCGATCTCGCCGGTGGGCACTTCGGACGGCAACGAACGAGGCGGCCGCTTCACGACGATGTGGCTCACTGCTCACCAATTCCCTCAGCGGCCCCGGGAGTCCGGATCGATACCGTCCGCCACCCCGTGTCAGGCGGACGCAGGCCGCCGCGTGATCCTACTGACTTCTTGTGCGACGAGGGGGCGGTAGGGTGCCGGATGTTCGCGTGAGCACATGCGACGTGGGTCCAAGAGGCCGGGACATTCCGAGCTATTCGGAACGGTTCGGCGCTCTGCGCCCGCCCGACGGCGTTCGTTTCGCCGTCCGACCGGGCCCACGGTCCCGGCCGGGCGCGAACCGACGCAGGACTTTCACACCGCCGACGCGGAACCATCACTGAGGGGGAGCAGCAGGTGAGCATCACGGCCTCCGCGGCAGCCACCGGAGGAGGGCACGGAACGGGAGCCGCCTCCGGGACGGGCCTCGGCTTCTGCCGGGTCACGATCGTCGCGCCCGACAGCAGGATCGACGTGGCCCTGCCCGACGACGTCCCCGTCGTCGACATCTATCCGGAGATCCTCAGGCTCTCCCGGCAGAGCCCCGCCGAGGGCGCCCCGGTCGGCTACCACCTGGTGCGCCGGGACGGCAGGGTCCTCGACGGCTCGCGCTCGTTCGCCGCCCAGCACATCCTCGACGGCGAACTCCTCACGCTGCGCCCCTTCTCCGAGTCGCTGCCCCCCGCCGTGTACGACGACGTCTCCGAGGCGGTCGCCTCGGCCGTGACGCGCGAACACACCCTGTGGAGCGGCGACCTGACCCGTGCCGCGGGCCTCGTCGGCGGAGGCGTCCTGCCGGCCCTGCTCGCCTTCGTCGCCTGGATGGGCGACCCGCGCCACGACATGCACTCGCTGCCCGGCGTCCTCGCCGCGGTCACCGGTGTTCTCCTGGTCGCCCTCGCCTGCGTACGGGCCCGCGTCTACGACGACCGGCCCTCGGCCATCGCGCTGGGGCTCGGCGCGCTGCCCAACGTGGGCGTGGCGGGCTCCGGACTTTTCCCGCTCGCCGACGGCCAGGGCATCGGCAAGCTCCAGTTCCTTTTGGCCTGCGCGGCGGTGCTGCTCGCCGCCGTGCTCCTCACCCTGGTCTCACCGGGCGGCGACGGGCCCTTCGTCGCCTGCGTCGTCGCCTCCGGCGTCGGC
Source organism: Streptomyces sp. NPDC051315 (assembly GCF_044455165.1). Taxonomy (NCBI): domain Bacteria; kingdom Bacillati; phylum Actinomycetota; class Actinomycetes; order Kitasatosporales; family Streptomycetaceae; genus Streptomyces; species Streptomyces sp. NPDC051315. The sequence goes on along the minus strand of NZ_JBITEN010000009.1, from coordinate 13,755 downwards.
CTGGCGGCCGTGTTCGCGGCGATCCTCGCGCACTGGGCGCCGGCCGAGATCGCCGCCCTGTGCGCCCCCGTCGCGGTGGGCGCCCTGGCCTTCCTGCCCGGCATGTCCATGCGCTTCGCCCGCCTGCCCATCGGGTTCGACGCCCCGGACACCGCCCCCCGCAGCGGCTCCTACGGCGCCGATCCGGCCCCGCAGGAGCCGGTCGACGTCGAGCGGATCACCGCTCAGGCCCGCCGCGGCCACGAACTCCTCGTCGGCCTGGTCGGCGGCTGCGCGGTGACCGCGGTCGGCGCCTGCGCGGTCCTCGGCTTCTCCGACGACGTCTGGGCCCAACTCCTCGCGCTGGCCGTGGGCATCGCCCTGCTGATGCGCGCCGGCCTCTTCCGGTACACCGCCCAGGTCGCGCCCGTCCTGGCCGCGGGCCTCGGCTCCCTGGTGCTGCTCGGCCTCGGCCTGGCGCTCAACCCGCCCCTCTCCGCCGTCCGCGACGCGCTGACGGGCGACCGCGCCGATCTCGACCTGCGCACGATCTGGCTCATCGCGGCCATCGCGGCGGCGTCCGCGATCGTCACCGCCATCGGCCTGATCGCCTCCCGGGGCGGCCTCACCCCGTTCTGGGGACGCTTCCTGGAGATCGCCGAGGGCTTCGTCCTGCTGACCCTGGTGCCGCTGGCGCTGGCCGTGTTCGACGTGTACGCGGCCGTCCGGGCGATGACGAGTTGACCGCGGTGCCGGGAGTCGGCGACGGACTGAACGCGGTACGGACCACCGCGGCCGCGCCGAGCGCAGCGCGAGAAGGGAACGTCGAGTGAGCTTCGGCCCACCCCCGTCCGTGTACACCCAGTCGGCCGTGGCCGAGCAGGCCGCCCGCACCAGACGCCGCCGGCGGATGCTGGTGTGGCCGCCGGCGGTCCTGCTCGTCGCGGCCCTCGGCGTCGGCGGCCTGCTGCTGTGGGGCGGTGGTTCCGGCTCGAGGACCACGTCGGAAGCCACCGCAGCCCAAGGCCGCCTCGACGTCCGGGAGTCGGTCGAGGAGCCGCCCGCCGGCACCGTCGGCAGGATGGCCTTCCGCTTCTCCGTCGACGACATGCGCCCCGGCGATCACTACGAGATGCCGGGCATGTGGGCCACGGACGAAATACTCGCCAAGGGCATCAACAAGACCGTCGTCGGCCTGACCATCGGCACCGACGCCGCACCCGGCGACGAGAGGTGGAAGCTCCCCCTCGACGGCCCGATCTGCGGCTACACCCGCCATGTGACCGGCGAGAACCGGACCGCCGTCCTCTACCGCGCGAACGCCGGCGAGGACGCCCACTGCAACCACGTCGCCTTCTTCGACCTCGACGACGGCCGCCAGGTCTGGGAGAGCGACTTCCCCAACTCCGCCTACGGCGACGCGCCGGGCCTCCCCGAGAGCGGTGACACCCCGGACACCCCGAGCGTCACCCTCACCCACGGCACGGTCGTCGTGACCTGGGGCGGCGGCACCGACGCGTACTCCATGGACACCGGCAAGCGACTGTGGCGCACGACGTCGGCCGGCGCCTGCCAGGACATGGGCGCCGCCGGCGGAGGCGCGCTCATCGTCCGCCAGAAGTGCTGGAACGACGACGAGAGCCTTCCCGCCGACTCCCTGGAGCGCGTCGCCTACAAGGCCCGCAAGGTGGACCCGGCCACGGGCAGGGTGCTGTGGACCTACTCCGCCGCGAAGGGCATCCGGAACCTGAACATCCCGTCCGCCGACCCGGCCGTCCTCGCGGTCGAGGCCGGCGAGATCGGTATCTCCGAGCTGCTCTCCCTCGACGACAAGGGCGAGAACCGAGCCACGATCCGCCTGCGGAACGGCACCTACGAGGGCGAGTGCTCGTACGACGACTACCTCGTCGTCGACGACTGCCCGACCATCGCCGTCGGCGCCGACCAGGTCTTCCTGCGCAGCAAGGAGACGGGCGAGCAGGCCAACGCCAACTGGATCATCGGCTTCGACCTGGCGACCGGGAACACCACGAAGAAGTTCGACTCCGGCCCCGGCTCGCTGCTGTACCCGGTGCGCATGAGCGGCGACCGGCTCCTGGCCCTGCGCGTGACCGACGACCACATCTCGCCCAACGCGCTGGTCGCCCTGGATCCGAAGACCGGCGAGGAGACGCCGTACTTCTACTTCGAGCTGCCGGCCGAGGCCGCGCTGCTCACCATGACGGACCACAACGACGTCGTCGTCCAGGACGGGCGCCTCTTCTTCGGCGTCAGGAACGCCGACGGCCCCGCCTCCGGGAAGGCGTGGACGTACCTGGTCCTCGGTATCGAGGGCGGCGCGGCGCCTGCCTCGTGACCCGTCGGGTGCGGCACCCGCCCCGTGACCCGTCGGGTGCGGCGGCCGACGCGAACCGGCCGCCGCGCCGGTTACTGCGCCGCCAGCCCGCCGTTGTGCGGCGCCGGCTCCAGGTCGAACTCCCCGTCCCGCGCGCCCAGGACGAACGCCCGCCACTCCGCCTCCGTGTACCGCAGCACGGTGTCCGGGTCGAGCGACGAGCGCATCGCCACGGCCCCGCCGGGGAGGTGCGCGATCTCGACGCGCTCCTCGTGCTCCTCCGTACCCGGCGCGCACTGCCACTCGACCCCGGAGATGTCGAGCGCGTACAGCTCGTCCCGCTCCCGTTCCTTGCGGGCCCTGACGTCCTCGTTCGCTTCCTCCGCCATGGCGCGGCGACCCCTTCCCGACGCACGGATGATCCAGCCGTTCACCCTAGTGGCAGCGCCCGTGCCACCCGCCCGATTCGGCGACCGGTGCCAGGGCGCCCCCGGCCTGCTGGTACTCTGGCTGACGGCCGTTTGTGTACGCACCCCCGGAGCGCCGCTCTGGTGGCCGCGCCCAGCGGATCCCCGCCTCCCGAGTAACGGAAGCTCTCCCGAGAAGCAGACCGGGGGCACTCGGTGGCCATCCACAGATTTCTGAGGAGTACGCGTGTCGCTCGACGCCGCAGTGAAGAAGCAGATCATCTCCGAGTTCGGTACCAAGGAGGGTGACACCGGCTCCCCCGAGGTCCAGGTCGCTCTGCTGTCCCGTCGGATCTCCGACCTGACCGAGCACCTCAAGACCCACAAGCACGACCACCACTCCCGCCGTGGCCTGCTGATCCTCGTCGGTCAGCGCCGCCGGCTGCTGCAGTACCTGGCGAAGAAGGACATCCAGCGCTTCCGTGCGCTGGTCGACCGCCTCGGCATCCGCCGCGGTGCGGCGGGCGCCAAGTAAGACGCCGTGAAGGGAGCGGTTCCCGTGACCATCGGGACCGCTCCCTTTGCTGTACACACCGGTCGTACGGCCCGCCCCATGGCCTGCCGTACGTACGGAAACGTGCGGAGTGTCACTGACGCTTTGTACTGTGGTAGCACAACGCAATACGTACGACTGAGTGTGATGACACGTCCTCATCGCGGGTAGTGCGTCATTACACGACGAACGAGGAGAAGCGCACCTAGCCGCCGCCGGTCCTCGGTAGTGGCCCCCGGGGGAAGAGATCCCCGGGTGCTTCGATCGAAGACCGGCCCGCACCGCACGGAGCGCTTCTCCGCCACCGTCCCCCTGCCACACGGGCAGCCCGCGGGACGAAAGACGACAAGTAACGGAGAAAACGCTAGTGGAGAACGAGACCCACTACGCCGAGGCCGTCATCGACAACGGCTCCTTCGGCACCCGCACCATCCGCTTCGAGACGGGCCGCCTGGCCAAGCAGGCCGCCGGCTCCGCCGTGGCGTACCTGGACGACGACACCATGGTGCTGTCGGCCACCACCGCCTCCAAGAACCCCAAGGACCAGCTCGACTTCTTCCCCCTCACGGTGGACGTCGAGGAGCGGATGTACGCCGCCGGCAAGATCCCCGGCAGCTTCTTCCGTCGTGAGGGCCGGCCGAGCGAGGACGCGATCCTCACCTGCCGCCTCATCGACCGCCCGCTGCGCCCGTCCTTCAAGAAGGGCCTGCGCAACGAGATCCAGGTCGTCGCCACGATCATGGCGCTCAACCCCGACCACCTGTACGACGTGGTCGCGATCAACGCCGCGTCCGCGTCCACGCAGCTGGCCGGTCTGCCCTTCTCCGGCCCGATCGGCGGCGTCCGCGTCGCGCTGATCCGCGGCCAGTGGGTGGCCTTCCCGACGCACACCGAGCTCGAGGACGCCGTCTTCGACATGGTCGTCGCGGGCCGCGTCCTGGAGGACGGCGACGTCGCGATCATGATGGTCGAGGCCGAGGCCACCGAGAAGACGATCCAGCTGGTCAAGGGCGGTGCCGAGGCGCCGACCGAGGAGGTCGTCGCCGCCGGTCTGGACGCCGCGAAGCCCTTCATCAAGGTGCTCTGCAAGGCCCAGGCCGACCTCGCCGCGAAGGCCGCCAAGCCGACCGCCGAGTTCCCGATCTTCCTCGACTACCAGGACGACGTCCTGGAGGCGCTGACCGCCGCGGTCAAGCCCGAGCTCGCCCAGGCGCTCACCATCGCCGGCAAGCAGGAGCGCGAGGCCGAGCTGGACCGCGTGAAGTCCCTCGCCGCCGAGAAGCTCCTGCCGGAGTTCGAGGGCCGCGAGAAGGAGATCTCCGCCGCGTACCGCTCGCTCACCAAGCAGCTGGTCCGTGAGCGCGTCATCAAGGAGAAGAAGCGCATCGACGGCCGCGGTGTCACCGACATCCGCACCCTGGCCGCCGAGGTCGAGGCCATCCCGCGCGTGCACGGCTCCGCCGTGTTCGAGCGTGGCGAGACCCAGATCCTGGGCGTCACCACCCTCAACATGCTCCGCATGGAGCAGCAGCTGGACACCCTCTCGCCGGTGACCCGCAAGCGCTACATGCACAACTACAACTTCCCGCCGTACTCCACCGGCGAGACCGGCCGCGTCGGCTCCCCGAAGCGCCGCGAGATCGGCCACGGCGCCCTCGCCGAGCGCGCCCTGGTGCCGGTCCTGCCGACCCGCGAGGAGTTCCCCTACGCGATCCGCCAGGTGTCCGAGGCGCTCAGCTCGAACGGCTCGACCTCCATGGGCTCGGTCTGCGCCTCCACCATGTCGCTGCTGAACGCCGGTGTGCCGCTGAAGGCCCCGGTCGCCGGTATCGCCATGGGCCTGATCTCCCAGGAGATCGACGGCGAGACGCACTACGTCACCCTCACCGACATCCTCGGTGCGGAGGACGCCTTCGGCGACATGGACTTCAAGGTCGCCGGCACCAAGGAGTTCGTGACCGCCCTCCAGCTCGACACCAAGCTGGACGGCATCCCGGCCTCCGTCCTGGCCGCCGCCCTGAAGCAGGCCCGTGACGCCCGCCTCCACATCCTCGACGTGATGATGGAAGCGATCGACACGCCGGACGAGATGTCCCCCAACGCGCCGCGGATCATCACCGTGAAGATCCCGGTCGACAAGATCGGTGAGGTCATCGGCCCCAAGGGCAAGATGATCAACCAGATCCAGGAGGACACCGGCGCCGAGATCACCATCGAGGACGACGGCACCATCTACATCGGTGCCGCCGACGGTCCCTCCGCCGAGGCCGCCCGCACCACGATCAACGGCATCGCCAACCCGACGATGCCCGAGGTCGGCGAGCGCTACCTGGGCACGGTCGTCAAGACCACGACCTTCGGTGCGTTCGTCTCGCTCCTGCCCGGCAAGGACGGCCTGCTGCACATCTCGCAGATCCGCAAGCTGGCCGGCGGCAAGCGCGTGGAGAACGTCGAGGACGTCCTCGGGGTGGGCCAGAAGGTCCAGGTCGAGATCGCCGAGATCGACTCCCGCGGCAAGCTCTCCCTCGTCCCCGTGATCGAGGGCGAAGAAGACGCCGGCGACGACAAGAAGGACGACGCCGAGCAGTGACGTCCCGTAGCTCGAAGGCGACGGCCCGCACCTCCACGGAGGCGCGGGCCGTCGCCCGTACCCAAACCCTGATCAAGGGCGAGAACGGCATCGGCACGGTCCGCAAGACCACCCTCCCGGGCGGCCTGCGCATCGTCACCGAGACCCTGCCCTCGGTCCGCTCCGCGACGTTCGGGATCTGGGCCCACGTCGGCTCCCGCGACGAGACCCCGGCCCTGAACGGCGCCACCCACTACCTGGAGCACCTGCTCTTCAAGGGCACCACCCGCAGGTCCGCCCTGGACATCTCCTCCGCCATCGACGCGGTCGGCGGCGAGATGAACGCGTTCACGGCGAAGGAGTACACGTGCTACTACGCGCGCGTGCTCGACGCCGACCTGCCGCTGGCGATAGACGTCGTCTGCGACATGCTGACGGGCTCCCTCATCCTCGAAGAGGACGTCAACGTCGAGCGGGGCGCCATCCTCGAAGAGATCGCGATGACCGAGGACGACCCGGGCGACTGCGTGCACGACCTGTTCGCGCAGACGATGTTCGGTGACAACGCCCTCGGCCGCCCGGTCCTCGGCACGGTCGACACGGTCAACGCCCTCACCGCCGACCGCATCCGCCGCTTCTACAAGAAGCACTACGACCCCACCCACCTGGTGGTCGCCGCCGCCGGCAACATCGACCACAACAAGGTCGTACGCCAGGTCCGTGCCGCCTTCGAGAAGGCCGGCGCCCTCACCGACCCCGCCGCCACGCCCATCGCGCCGCGCGCCGGCCGGCGCACGATCCGCACCGCGGGCCGCGTCGAGCTGATCGGCCGCAAGACCGAGCAGGCGCACGTCGTCCTCGGCATGCCCGGCCTGTCCCGCACCGACGACCGCCGCTGGGCGCTCGGGGTGCTCAACACGGCCCTCGGCGGTGGCATGTCGTCGCGCCTCTTCCAGGAGGTCCGCGAGAAGCGCGGCCTGGCCTACAGCGTCTACTCGTACACCTCCGGCTTCGCCGACTGCGGCCTGTTCGGCGTCTACGCCGGCTGCCGGCCCAGCCAGGTGCACGACGTGCTGAAGATCTGCCGCGACGAACTCGACCACGTCGCCGAGCACGGCCTGTCCGACGACGAGATCGACCGCGCCATCGGCCAGCTCAAGGGCTCCACCGTCCTCGGCCTGGAGGACACCGGCGCGCTCATGAACCGCATCGGCAAGAGCGAGCTCTGCTGGGGCGAACAGATGTCCGTCGACGACATGCTGACCCGGATAGCGGCCGTCACCCCGGACGAGGTCCGCTCGGTCGCCCGCGACGTCCTGGGACAGCGCCCGTCGCTGTCGGTCATCGGCCCCCTCAAGGACAAGCAGGCGGCCCGTCTGCACGACGCCGTGGCCTGACCCCCGTCCGTCCTCGGAAAGCCCCTGAATGTCCCTTCGGAAAGCACCCCTCGGTTAAGGAAGCAAGAGATGAGCAAGCTGCGCGTGGCGGTCCTCGGGGCCAAGGGCCGCATCGGGTCCGAGGCGGTACGGGCGGTCGAGGCCGCCGAGGACATGGAGCTGGTGGCCGCCCTGAGCCGGGGCGACAAGCTCGAGACGCTGACGGAGACCGGCGCCCAGGTCGTCGTCGAGCTGACCACCCCGGCCTCGGTCATGGACAACCTCGACTTCTGCGTAGGGCACGGCATCCACGCCGTGGTCGGCACCACCGGCTGGACCGACGAGCGCCTCGCGCAGCTGAAGGGCTGGCTCGCCCAGTCCCCGGAGACGGGCGTGCTCATCGCGCCGAACTTCTCCATCGGGGCCGTGCTGACCATGAAGTTCGCGCAGATCGCCGCGCCCTACTTCGAGTCCGTCGAGGTCGTCGAGCTGCACCACCCGAACAAGGTGGACGCCCCCTCCGGCACCGCCACGCGCACCGCCCAGCTCATCGCCGAGGCCCGCCGCCGGGCCGGCACCGCCCCGGCCCCGGACGCCACGGTCACGGCCCTGGACGGGGCCCGCGGCGCGGACGTCGACGGTGTCCCCGTCCACGCCGTGCGCCTGCGCGGCCTGCTGGCCCATCAGGAGGTCCTGCTGGGCGGCGAGGGCGAGACCCTCACCGTCCGGCACGACTCCCTGCACCACAGCAGCTTCATGCCGGGCATCCTGCTGGGCGCCCGCCGCGTGGTCGGCACCCCGGGTCTGACCTTCGGCCTCGAACACTTCCTCGACCTGAACTGAGCCCGACACCCATGCGCGCCAAGCTCTCCTACGCCCTCACGGCCGCCGTCCTGGTCGTCTACTTCGTCCTGGTCGGCAGCCGCGGGGTCATGCTCATCCAGTCCGGCACGCTCCTCACCGTCACCTTCGGCGTGGCGGTACTGATCCTGCCGGTCATCGGCGTCTGGTTCCTGTGGAAGAACACCCAGTTCGTCCGCTGGGCCAACCAGCTCGCCGAAGAACTCGACGCCGAGGGCGGCCTGCCCGTCGACGAGCTGAAGCGCACGGCCAGTGGCCGGATCGACCGGGACTCGGCCGACGAGGTCTTCGCCCGGCGCAAGGCGGAGACGGAAGCCGCCCCCGACGACTGGCGCGCCTGGTTCCGCCTCGCCGTCGCCTACCACGACGCACGGGACACCCCGCGCGCCCGCAAGGCGATGCAGCACGCGATCATCCTGCACCGGACCTCACGGCAGCAGACCTCGCACTGACACCCGGAACGCCAGTGGGCCCGGTCGGCACACGCCGACCGGGCCCACTGGCGTCTGCGCCCCACTCAGTGCGGCCGGTACTCCTCGGCCCACGCCTCCACCGAGTCCGCCGCCCGGTCGAACGCCTCGGCCCGGGAGAGGAAGTCGGCGCCGTGCGTGGTGAGCAACGGCAAGGCGTCCTCCGCGGCGCGGTCCCGCCGTACGAGCGTCAGGGCCTGGCCCTGCACGGTCCGCGGCAGACCCAGCCAGCGCACCGGCTGCTGCACGGTCCGCACCGCCACGACCCGCTCCCAGGGCACCGTGCGCGTACGGAGGAAGCCCACGTGGCGCAGCCCGCGCGCGCTCACCCACACGCCCATCCGCAGCAGGCGCAGCGCACAGGCGATCACCAGCAGGGAGAGGCCGAAGACCACACCGGCCTCCGACACCGAGCCGGTCAGCGCGATCACGACCGCCGCGAACAGCACGTACGAGGCGAGCAGCAGCCACACCGCGGCCACAGCGACACGCCAGGGCCCGGGACGGTAGGGCCGCCGCCAGCGGTCACGGTCGTCGAAGGGCAACGGGACGTCGTCCGCTGCCTCGAATGCGCGGTCGGCCGTCAGGAAGGGCAGGGGCACGGCTGGTCCTCACTCAATCCATGCTGGGGCTGTGCCCGGTGAGGCTATCCGCCTGTGCCTGCCCTCACCACCTTCGGGGCCCGGATGGAGTCAGCGCCCCTGGGACGCCTGCGACTGCTGCGTCTGCGCGGAGTGGTCCAGGGTGAGCGCCGGCATCCCGATGACCAGGGAGCCCACCAGCGCGGCCACGATGGTGAGTCCCAGGAGCCAGCGTCCGGCTATCTGCCCGGCGGACACCCGCTCGGCGGGAGGCGGAGCGACATTGCTGCGGAACCGGTCGGCCTCGGCGAGGAAGGCGAAGGGGACGGGTTCACGCCGACGGAACATGGGCGGTGCATCTCCTCTCGGGGACTCGAATGCATCTCTGTCATCACCACAGACGAACGAGTGCCACGGAAGGTGCCCGTATTCACCCCGATTTCTTAGGAGAAGGGATCTGGAGGAGGTGGGAGGTGAAGACCCCGTTCGGCGGGCCGTAGAGTGGCGTGGCCGGCAGACGAGATGGGAAGGACCCTCCGCATCGTGACCCCCACCCCCGACGACGAGTTCAAGATCGATCTCCGCAGCGACGTCACCGTCGAGCTGGTCAAGCACAGCGCGGCGGACTCCGACGTGCTGTTCGCGGCCCGTGTGTCGACCGTCGGGGAGCAGTCCCTGGACGAGCTGAACAAGGACCCGGAGCGCTCCAAGGGCCTGATCAACTACCTGATGCGGGACCGCCACGGAAGCCCCTTCGAGCACAACTCGATGACCTTCTTCATCAGCGCCCCGATCTTCGTCTTCCGCGAGTTCATGCGCCACCGTGTGGGCTGGTCGTACAACGAGGAGTCCGGGCGCTACCGCGAGCTGCAGCCGGTCTTCTACGTCCCGGACGCCTCGCGCAAGCTCGTCCAGCAGGGCCGTCCCGGCAAGTACGTCTTCGTCGAGGGCACTGCCGAGCAGCACCAGCTCGTCGGCCGGGCCATGGAGGACTCCTACCGCCAGGCGTACCGCACCTACCAGGAGATGCTCGCGCAGGGCGTAGCCCGCGAGGTCGCCCGCTCGGTCCTCCCCGTCGGCCTGTTCTCCTCGATGTACGCCACCTGCAACGCCCGCTCCCTGATGCACTTCCTCGGCCTGCGCACCCAGCACGAGCTGGCCAAGGTCCCGTCCTTCCCGCAGCGGGAGATCGAGATGGTCGGCGAGAGGATGGAGGCCGAGTGGGCCAAGCTCATGCCCCTCACCTACGCGGCCTTCAACGCCAACGGCCGTGTCGCCCCATAGCGGAAGACGTATGTGCGGATCAGCCTCGCGAAGTGTCCGTATTGCGGCATTTAGAGAAGTTCATCTAGCCTGATCAAACGGACCCGGCACTGCTTGAACCCCCGAGCAGGCAGTGCCGGGCTCCGCATTTGTCACGACTTGTCGCCTGCCCTGAGGGCAGACCCCGCCCTGAGCAACGAGTAGCGTGTTACCCATGGCTCCGACCTCCACTCCGCAGACCCCCTTCGGGCGGGTCCTCACCGCCATGGTCACGCCCTTCACGGCGGACGGCGCACTCGACCTCGACGGCGCACAGCGGCTCGCCACCCACCTGGTGGACGCAGGCAACGACGGCCTGATCATCAACGGCACCACCGGCGAGTCCCCGACCACCAGCGACGCGGAGAAATCGGACCTCGTACGAGCCGTCCTGGAGGCCGTCGGCGACCGGGCGCACATCGTGGCCGGCGTCGGCACCAACGACACCCACCACAGCATCGAGCTGGCGCGCGCGGCGCAGAAGACGGGCGCACACGGCCTCCTGGTCGTCACCCCGTACTACAACAAGCCCCCGCAGGAGGGCCTCTACCGGCACTTCACGGCCGTCGCCGACGCCACCGAGCTGCCGGTCATGCTCTACGACATCCCAGGCCGCAGCGGCGTCCCGATCAACACCGAGACGCTCGTCCGCCTCGCCGCGCACCCCCGGATCGTCGCCAACAAGGACGCCAAGGGCGACCTCGGCCGCGCCAGCTGGGCCATCGCCCAGTCCGGCCTGGCCTGGTACTCCGGCGACGACATGCTCAACCTGCCGCTGCTCTCCGTGGGCGCGGTCGGCTTCGTCTCGGTCGTCGGCCACCTCGTCACCCCCGACCTGCGCGCCCTCGTGGACGCGTTCGTCGCCGGCGACGTCCAGAAGGCCACGGAGATCCACCAGAAGCTGCTCCCGGTCTACACCGGCATGTTCCGCACCCAGGGAGTCATGACCACCAAGGCCGCACTCACCCTCCAGGGCCTGCCCGCGGGACCGCTGCGCGCCCCGATGGTCGAGTGCTCCCCCGAAGAGATCGAGCAGCTCAAGATCGATCTTGCGGCGGGCGGGGTACAGCTCTAGCACCAGACTTCATAACTGAACACGGACAACTGAATACGGCAGGCCACCGGTGCCTGCGCCTTCCATCACAAACAACTGCTTCTGCACGAACGTCACGCGCGCCACGTGCCCGACCGGTACGTGGCGCGCGTGGTTGAGGAGAGTCTTTTGAGTCATCCGCATCCCGAACTGGGCCCGCCCCCGCCGCTCCCCGAAGGCGGCCTGCGGGTCACCCCACTCGGTGGCCTCGGCGAGATCGGCCGCAACATGACGGTCTTCGAGTACGGCGGCCGCCTGCTGATCGTCGACTGCGGAGTGCTCTTCCCCGAGGAGGAGCAGCCCGGAATCGACCTGATCCTGCCGGACTTCTCGTCCATCCGGGACCGCCTCGACGACATCGAGGGCATCGTCCTCACCCATGGCCACGAGGACCACATCGGCGGCGTCCCCTACCTCCTGCGCGAGAAGCCGGACATCCCGCTGATCGGCTCCAAGCTGACCCTCGCCCTCATCGAGGCCAAGCTCCAGGAGCACCGCATCCGCCCGTACACCCTGGAAGTGGCGGAGGGGAACCGCGAGCGCATCGGCCCCTTCGACTGCGAGTTCGTCGCGGTGAACCACTCCATCCCGGACGCCCTGGCGGTCGCCATCCGCACGCCGGCCGGCATGGTGGTGCACACCGGCGACTTCAAGATGGACCAGCTTCCGCTGGACAACCGTCTGACGGATCTCCACGCTTTCGCACGTCTGAGCGAGGAGGGCATCGACCTTCTCCTCTCCGACTCCACGAACGCGGAGGTCCCGGGCTTCGTCCCGCCCGAGCGGGACATCTCCAACGTGCTGCGCACGGTCTTCGCCAACGCCCGCAAGCGGATCATCGTGGCGAGCTTCGCCAGCCACGTCCACCGCATCCAGCAGATCCTGGACGCGGCACACGAATACGGCCGCCGGGTCGCCTTCGTCGGCCGTTCGATGGTCCGCAACATGGGCATCGCCCGTGACCTGGGTTACCTCAAGGTCCCGCCGGGCCTGGTCGTGGACGTCAGGAGCCTCGACGACCTTCCCGACCACGAGGTGGTCCTGGTCTGCACGGGTTCCCAGGGCGAACCGATGGCCGCGCTGTCCCGCATGGCCAACCGCGACCACCAGATCCGCATCGTCGACGGCGACACGGTGATCCTGGCGTCCTCGCTCATCCCCGGCAACGAGAACGCGGTCTACCGCGTGATCAACGGCCTCACCCGCTGGGGCGCCCACGTCGTCCACAAGGGCAACGCCAAGGTGCACGTCTCGGGTCACGCCTCCGCGGGCGAGCTGCTGTACTTCTACAACATCTGCCGCCCGAAGAACCTGATGCCGGTCCACGGCGAATGGCGCCACCTGCGCGCCAACGCCGAGCTGGGCGCCCTGACCGGCGTCCCGCACGACCGCATCGTCATCGCCGAGGACGGCGTCGTCGTCGACATGGTCGAGGGCAAGGCCAAGATCTCCGGCAAGGTCCAGGCCGGTTACGTGTACGTCGACGGCCTCTCGGTCGGGGACGTGGGCGAGCCGGCGCTGAAGGACCGGAAGATCCTGGGCGACGAGGGCATCATCTCGGTCTTCGTCGTCCTGGACGCCTCCACCGGCAAGATCACCGGCGGCCCGCACGTCCAGGCCCGCGGCTCGGGCATCGAGGACTCGGCCTTCGCGGACGTCCTTCCGAAGATCACCGAGGTTCTCGAGCGGTCGGCCCAGGACGGCGTGGTCGAACCGCACCAGCTGCAGCAACTGATCCGCCGCACGCTGGGCAAGTGGGTCTCCGACACCTATCGCCGCAGGCCGATGATCCTGCCGGTCGTCGTGGAGGTCTGACCCGCCGAACAGCCCCTCGCACGCGCGAAGTTGGAGCGGGGCCCCTCGATTTGCATCGAGGGGCCCCGCTCCAGTACGTTTACGGCTCCGCCCGAGGGGGAACCCGGTTGCTTCGTGCACCGGGGACCAACGTCCCGGGGGCGGGAAGACCGACTCAGAACTTCTGATAAAGTCGGAACCGCCGGAAAGGAAACCGCGAAAGAAAAGCGGGAACCTGGAAAGCGCCGAGGAAATCGGATCGAGAAAAGATCTGATAGAGTCGGAAACGCAAGATCGAAGGGAAGCGCCCGGAGGAAAGCCGCGAGAGAGTCTCTCGGGTGAGTACAAAGGAAGCGTCCGTTCCTTGAGAACTCAACAGCGTGCCAAAAGTCAACGCCAGATATGTTGATACCCCGTCCACGGCAGTGATAGCCG
>NZ_JBITEN010000008.1:297617-372866 GCF_044455165.1 Streptomyces sp. NPDC051315 | reverse complement strand
CGCACCCCGAACGACTCCCACACCGCCGCCAGCGACACCATCACCGCCCACAACACCGGCTGCACCACATCCACCCGATCCAGACCCGGCGCACCAGCTTCCCCACGCACCACATCGACCAACGACCAGTCGACAAACGACGACAACGCCTCACCACACTCGGCGAACCGCGCCGCGAACACCGAAGACGACTCCAGCAGCTCCACCGCCATCCCCACCCACTGCGCCCCCTGCCCCGGGAACACGAACACCGGCGAACCAGCCGACGGCGACACCACACCCGACACCACCGGCTCACCCCCCACCAGCACCGCCCGATGCTCGAACACCGACCGCGACACCAGCAACGACCACGCCACATCCACCGACCGCGCCGAACCCAAAGCCAGATGCGTCTTCAACCGCTCGACCTGACCGGCCAACGCCCCCTCGGAACGAGCCGACACCATAAGGGGAATGACCGCACCCTCGCCGTCGGCCGGAGGTTCCGTCGCCTCGGCGGCCTCCGCGGTCTCCGGTTCAGCCTCCTCCACCATCACGTGCGTGTCCGGCTCGGCCTCCTCCAGGATCACGTGCGCGTTCGTGCCGCTGATCCCGAACGACGACACCCCGGCCCGGCGCGGACGCCCGTCCGGCACCTCCCACTCCCGAGCCCGCGCCAGCAACTCCACCGAACCCGACGACCAGTCCACGTACGGCGTGGCTTCCTCGGCGTGCAGGGACCGGGGGGCGACGCGTGCCCTCATCGCCTCGACCATCTTGATGACGCCGGCGATCCCGGCGGCGGCCTGGGCGTGGCCGATGTTGGACTTCAGCGAGCCCAGCCGGAGCGGCCGGTCGGCGTCGTGCTCCTGCCCGTAGGTGGCGAGCAGGGCCCGTGCCTCGATCGGGTCGCCCAGCTTGGTCCCGGTGCCGTGCGCCTCGACCACGTCCACGTCCGCCGCCGACACCCCCGCGTCCGCCAGCGCCGCACGGATCACCCGCTCCTGCGAAAGACCGTTCGGTGCCGTCAGCCCGTTGGACGCGCCGTCCTGGTTGATCGCCGATCCGCGCACGACGGCCAGGACCTGGTGGCCGTTGGCCCGGGCGTCCGACAGCCGCTCCAGCAGCAGCACGCCGACACCTTCCGCCCAGTTGGTGCCGTCGGCGTCGGCGGAGAACGGCTTGCAGCGGCCGTCGTGTGCCAGGCCGCGCTGTCGGCCGAACTCGACGAACATGCCGGGGCTGGACATCACGGTCGCGCCGGCGGCGAGGGCCAGGGAGCACTCGCCGTTGCGCAGGGCGCGCACGGCCAGGTGCAGCGCGACCAGCGAGGACGAGCAGGCGGTGTCGACCGTCACCGCCGGGCCCTCCAGCCCCAGCGCGTAGGCGATGCGCCCCGAGGCCACGCCGGCGGTGGTGCCGGTGAGGACGTGGCCTTCGACGTCTTCGGTGGCTTCGTGGAGGCGGGGGCCGTACTCGGGAGCGGTGGCGCCGACGAAGACGCCGGTGGGGGTGGAGTGCAGGGTTCGGGGGTCGATGCCGGCGCGTTCGAGGGTTTCCCAGGCGGTCTCCAGCAGCAGCCGCTGCTGCGGGTCCATCGCCGTCGCCTCACGCGGCGAGATGCCGAAGAACCCGGCGTCGAACTCGGCCACCCCGTCCAGGAACCCGCCTTCGCGGACGTAGGTCGTGCCCGTGCGGTCCGGGTCGGGGTCGAAGAGGGTGGTGAGGTCCCAGCCTCGGTCGGTGGGGAAGGCGGTGAGGGCGTCCACTCCGTCGGCGACGAGCCGCCACAGGTCCTCGGGGCTGCGTACGCCGCCGGGGAGACGGCAGCCCATGGAGACGATCGCGACGGGATCGTCCACGTCGGTGGGGGCGGCGGGAGCGAGGGGGGTGGTCCCGGGGGTGAGGGCTGCGGTCTCGGGCTCGTCGGGGGTGGCGCGCAAGCGGTCGGCGAGGCGGGCCGGGGTCGGGTATTCGTAGACAGCGGTCGCGGGGAGATCGCCTCCGGTGAGGGCGTTGAGCCGGTCGCGCAGTTCCACGGCGGTGACCGAGTCGACGCCGAGGTCCTTGAAGGAGCGTCGCGGGTCGACGGTCGCGGGGTCGGTGTGGCCCAGCACGACGGCGGTGCTCTCCCGCACCAGGCGCAGGGCGTCCGTGTCGGAGAGACCGGCGGGGGTCTGGGCGGCCTGTGCTGCGGGCGGGCGCCGGTCCGGGGCGGTCGCGGACGCGGCCGGGACCCCGGCGGCGACAGCCGGGGTGTCGGCGTCGGCGATCCAGTGGCGCCTGCGCTGGAAGGCGTACGTGGGCAGGTCGGTGCGGCGCGGTGCGAGGCCGGAGAAGACCGGTGTCCAGTCGACGTCGGCGCCCCGGGCCCACAGGGCGCCGAGGGAGGCCTGGAAGCGGGCGGGGCCGCCGTCGTGGCGGCGCAGGGTGCCGGTGACGACGGCCTGTCGGCTACCCGCGGTGGCCTCGACGGTCTGCTGGACGGGGCCGGTGAGGACGGGGTGCGGGCTGACCTCGACGAAGGCGCCGTGTCCGGCGGCGGTCAGGGCGCGGACGGCGGGTTCGAGGAGGACCGGTCGGCGCAGGTTGTCGTACCAGTAGGCGGCGTCGGTGGCGGGGCCGTCCAGCCAGTCGCCGGTGACGGTGGACAGGAAGGGCACCTCGGGGGTGCGCGGGGTGATGGGGGCGAGGAGCCGCAGCATGTCCTCGCGTGCGGGTTCGACGTGCGCCGAGTGCGAGGCGTAGTCGATCCCGACGCGGCGGGCCCGCACGTTCTCCCGGTCGGCGGTGGCGAGGATGTCGGTGACGGTGTCGGCGTCGGCGGAGACGACGGTGGAGGAGGGTCCGTTGAGGGCGGCGACGGTGACGCGGTCGCCCCAACGGGCGGTGAAGTGCCGGGCGGTGTCCGGGGGCAGGGCGAGCGACACCATGCCGCTGCGGCCCTCCAGGGCGACGAGGATCTTGCTGCGGAGGGTGACGACCCGTGCCGCGTCCTCGATGCTGAGCGCGCCGGCGACGCAGGCGGCGGCGATCTCGCCCTGGGAGTGTCCCACGACGGCGGCGGGCCGGACGCCGTGTGCCTGCCACAGGGCGGCCAGGGACACCATCACGGCCCACAGGACGGGCTGGACGACGTCGGAGCGGTCCAGCGGCGGGGCCGTGGGGTCGCCGCGCAGTACGGCGTCGAGGTCCCAGTCGACGTGCGGGGCGAGGGCGCGTCCGCACGCGGCCAGGCGGTCGGCGAACACCGGTGAGTCGGCGAGGAGTTCGGCGGCCATGCCGTGCCACTGGCTGCCCTGGCCGGGGAAGACGAACACCGGCCGGTCGATGTCGCCGTCGACCGGGCCGGCGGGTACGGCGGTGGCCAGTGCGTGCAGGAGGTCCGTGGTGTCGGTGCCGACGGCGACGGCACGGTGTTCCAGGTGGGTGCGGGTGGTGAGCAGGGACCAGGCGGTGTCGACCGGGTCGGGCCGGCCGGCGCGGACGTGGTGGTCGAGGCGCTCGGCCTGGGCGCGCAGGGCGAGCGGGGTGCGGGCGGAGAGCAGCCAGGGGACGGTGGCGGGGGCGCTGCGCGGGGCGCGCGGTGTCTCGGGTCGGGGGGTGGGGGCGGCTTCGAGGACGAGGTGGGCGTTGGTGCCGCCCATGCCGAAGGAGGAGACCCCCGCCCGGAGGGGGGCGCCGGGGGTGTCGGATGTCCAGGGGGCGAGCTCGCGCTGGACGCGCAGTCCGAGCCGGTCGAGGTCGATGGCCGGGTTCGGCTGTTCGTGGTGGAGGCTGGGGACGAGGTGGCCGTGGGAGAGGCACAGCACGGTCTTGAGGAGCCCGGCGATGCCGGCCGCGCCCTCCAGGTGACCGATGTTGGTCTTCACCGATCCGACGGCGAGCGGGGTACGGCGGCCGGTGGCGGTGCCGAGGACCTGGCCGAGGGCGGTGGCCTCCACGGGGTCGCCGACCCGGGTGCCGGTGCCGTGCAGTTCCACGTAGCCGACATCGGCGGGGTCGACTCCGGCGCGCTCGTAGGCCGTGCGCAGGACCGTCTGCTGAGCGGTGACGTCGGGGGTGGTGATGCTGGTGCCGGTGCCGTCGTTGTTGACGGCCCCGCCGCGGATGACGGCGTACACGTGGTCGCCGTCGGCGAGGGCCCGGTCGAGGAGCTTGAGGACGACGATGCCGCCGCCCTCGCCACGTACGTAACCGTTGGCCCGGGCGTCGAAGGTGCGGCAGGCGCCGTCCGGACTGAGCGCCCCGAACTGGGCGGCGGCCAGGGAGCTCTCGGGGCTCAGGTTGAGGTGCACGCCGCCGGCCAGGGCGAGTTCGCAGTCGCCCTGGCGGAGGCTGTCGCAGGCCAGCTGGACGGCGACCAGGGAGGAGGACTGGGCGCTGTCCACGGTCATGCTGGGGCCGCTGACGCCGAGGGCATAGGACAGCCGGTTGGCGATGAGGGCGCGGTTGAGTCCGGTGAGGGTGTGGTGCCCGGGTCCCGTGCCGGAGCGCCGTACGACGTCGGCGTAGTCGCAGACGTCCGCGCCGAGGTGGACGGCGGTGGCGCGGGGGGCGGAGAGGGCGGGGATGCCGGCGTGCTCCAGGGCCTCCCAGCCCAGTTCGAGGGCGAGTCGGGCCTGCGGGTCCATGGCGTCGGCCTCGCGGGGCGAGATGCCGAAGAACGCGGCGTCGAAGTCGGCGGGCGCGGTGACGTATCCGCCGTGCAAGGGGGCGGTGCCGCCGTTCGGAGTGGGCCAGCCGTCGGCCGGCGCGCCCTCGCGCCGGTCGTCCGGGGTGTCGACGACGGCGCAGCGGCCCGCGGTGAGGAGGTCCCAGAAGGCGGCCGGGCCGTCGGCTCCGGGCAGCCGGCACGCGAGACCGACGACGGCCACGGGTGCGTGGCCCGGCACGACGTTCCGGAGGTCGGTGGGCACCGGCTCGTTCATCGATGGCACTCCAGATACCGAGGGCGTGAGGACGGGAGCAGCCCTCACATTCGCACGCGGTCCGGCGGTGATCGGCAGCCGCGCAAAACGCTCTAGGGGAATTCCTAGCCGGGCGCGGGCCTTTCCCGGCCCGGGCCCCGGCCGGGCCGCCCATCGACCCTGTGACCGGCGCGTAGAAGCGCGGATCCCCGGCCCATAGCCAGTACGGGGGCGGGCCGCAAGAAGGAATCACTAGGCGAATGCTCGAATCGCACCGGGCACGCTGGGAGTCGCGGCATTCGGCTGCCGCCCCCTTCGGGTGCGGATGCCGTCCTTTCGGCGCGGAGGTGCGACCAACGGCGCTCCGGCCGGTGAACCGTACGCAGGGCCGAACGCCTTGGACGAGGAAAGGTCGTACCCATGACACCGACGACCGCGCTGGTGGCGTCGCACTCCGCGGGGACACCCACCGCGGCGAGCCTGGCCGCGTCCGCGGCGGCCGTCGACGGCGGCGTCCTGAGCAACGCCGACCTGGCGGCCTGGCTGGAGGACCGGCGCCGGGCACAGGCGCAACGGGTGGAGCGGATCGCGTTCGCGGAACTGGACGGGTGGACCTTCGACGAACGCTCCGGTGATCTGCGGCACCGCAGCGGGCGTTTCTTCTCGGTGCACGGGCTGCGGGTCGCCTCGGATTTCGGCCCGGTACCGGCCTGGGAGCAGCCGATCATCAACCAGCCGGAGATCGGCATCCTGGGCATCGCGTTGCGGGACTTCGACGGAGTACCGCATCTGCTGATGCAGGCCAAGTCCGAACCCGGAAACATCAACGGGGTCCAGTTGTCGCCGACCGTTCAGGCGACGAAAAGCAACTACATGCGCGTCCACGGAGGTTCGGAGGTTCCCTATCTCGAGCGCTTCCGCCGCCCCGAGCCGGGTTCCGTGGTGGCCGACGTGCTCCAGTCGGAGCAGGGTTCCTGGTTCCTGCGCAAACGCAACCGCAACATGATCATCACGGTGGGTCCGGACGTCGAGGCCGGCGAGGACTTCGCCTGGCTGACCCTGGGGCAGGTGCACGCGCTGCTGCGCGAGGAGAACCTCGTGAACATGGACGCGCGCACCGTGCTGTCCTGCCTGCCGGACTGGCAGGCTCATGCGGTGGAGGCCGTGCACTCGGACGCCGACATCCGTAGCTGGATCACCCGCCGACGGGCCGAGCACGAGGTGCGGGTCACCGCGATCGGGCTGGCGCAGACCGGTGGCTGGAACATGAGCGACACCGAGGTGGCCCATGAGCGCGGCCAGTACTTCAGCATCGTCGCGGTGGACGTCACCTCGGCCCGGCGGGAGGTACGCGCCTGGGCCCAGCCCCTGCTGAAGCCGCACGGCACGGGTCTGTCGGCCCTGTTCGTCCGGCGGTCGCGGGGTGTGCCGCACGCGCTGCTGCGCGCTCGCGCCGAACCCGGGTTCGTGTCGGTGGCGGAGCTCGGCCCGACCCTGCAGTGCACGCCGGAGAACTACGCACATCTGCCGTCCGGCCTCCGGCCGCCCTATCTGGACGAGGTGCTGGCCCGCCGCGCCGACGCCGTCTACGACGTGAAGCTGTCGGAGGAGGGCGGACGCTTCCTGCACGGCGAGAACCACTACATCATCGTCGAGACCGGCGACGACCTGCCGGTGGTGTCCGACGAGTTCCGCTGGGTGTCCCTGCGTCAGGTGGACGAGCTGCTGCGCTACGGCCACCACCTCAACGTCCAGGCCCGCACGCTGATCGCCGCCTGGAGGTCGCTGTGACGGGGGCCGGGGAGCGCACGGTCCGGCTGGGTGCGCTGGGGACGTCGTCGATCGCGTGGCGCCGGGTGCTGCCCACGGTGGTCCGTACGCCGGGGCTGCGGCTGACGGCCGTGGCCGGCCGCTCGGAGGCCAAGACCGAGCGGTTCGCGGAGCGTTTCGGGTGCGCCGCGGAAACGGACTTCACCGCACTGCTGGACCGGCCCGACATCGACGCGGTGTACATCTCGACGCCGACCGGGCTGCACCGCCGCTTCACCGAGCAGGCGCTCAGGGCGGGTAAGCACGTCCTGGTGGAGAAGCCCATCGGGGTGGACGCGGCCGAGGCGCGGGCGCTGTGCGCGCTGGCCGCGGAGCGCGGTCTGGTCCTGCGGGAGAACTTCATGTTCCCGTACCATCCGCAGCACGCCCACGTCCGGGACCTGGTGGAGACGGGCCGAATCGGCCGACTGGCCTCCTTCCGGGCGGCGTTCTGCATTCCCCCGCTGGCCAAGGACGACATCCGCTACGACGCCCGGCTGGGCGGAGGGGCGCTGCTGGACGTCGGTGTGTATCCCCTCCGGGCCGCGTCGCTGCTGCTCGGACCGGGCCTGGAGGTGGCGGGGGCGAGCCTGCGGGTCCGCGTCCAGGACGGGCTGGACCTGTCCGGCCAGGTGCTGCTGGTGGCACCGTCCGGTGTCCTGGCCGAGCTGTCCTTCGGGTTCGAGCACGTCTACGCGTCGACCTACACCCTGTGGGGGGAGCGGGGCCGGGCCACCGTGACACGGGCCTTCACCCCACCGCCGGCTCATCAACCGCTGGTGGTGCTGGAGGAACAGGACCGCGAGGAGCGCCTCCACCTGCCCGCCGCCGACCAGCTCCAGCTGTTGCTGGAGGCGTTCGCACGGCAGGTGCGTGCGGGTGGGGCCGAGGCCGCGGAGAGCGAGGTCCGTGCGGAGGCGATCGCGGCGATGAGGCTGGTGGATGCCGTGCGCGCCACGGCCCGACGCGTTTTTGTCGACTGAACAGACAGCCGAAGAAGACGTGAAAGTCAGGGGAATTACTCGAATCTGATCATGCTAATTTGAGATCATGATGGCCAACGTAGCTAAGGCGAAGACTCGCACATTCACACAGAAGGCACGGCGAGCACAGATAGTCCAGGCGGCTATCGAGACCCTCGCCGAAAGCGGCTACGCGAAGGCGTCTTTCACCAGGATCTCGCAACAGGCGAAACTCAGCAGTACGGGGATGATCTCCTATCACTTCTCCGGAAAGCCGGAACTGTTCGCGGAGGTGGCCGACACAGTCATCAGGCAGGCGCAGGAACTGACGGCTGCCCGCATCGCCGACGAGACGACCCACCGGGGCAGGCTGAGCGCGTACATCGCGGCCCGTTTCGACTTCATCACCCGCCACCCCCTGCGAGCGCGGGCACTCATGGAGATCGTCCGCATGGTCCGGGACGGGCAGATCGCCGGTCTGGACGATGTGGAGGACCGCGTCACGTCGGTGGACACACTCGTCGAGCTGCTGGAGCAGGGCCGCGCCGAGGGAGAGTTCGGCACCTTCGACTGCCCCATCATGGCCCTGGCCCTGCAGGGCGCCATCGACAACGTCCTGCGCCACCACCCGTGCGGCACGTCCAACGAACTGCAGCGCGCGGCACAGGAGTTGGTAGAGATGTTCGACCGCTGTACCCGTCCCACCTGACCCCCTGCGCGGACCCGCCCGACCGCGGCCGATCCACAGGAGCACCGTTCATGACTCCCCCCACACCCCGCTCCGGCCCCACCGCCTCCCCCGCCGACCATCCTCCCGAGCAGTCCGAGCCGCCCGAAGCCGCGGAGGGCTCGTCCTCGCGCTGGGGCTTCGCCGTCACCGTCCTGTGCGACATCGTGCTGCCGGTCGGGCTCTACTACGTGCTGCGCGCCGCCGGAACGGGTGAGATCACCGCTCTGCTGCTGAGCGGCTCCGCGCCCGCTCTGCACACACTGCACTCCGCGATCCGTCACCGGAAGCCGGACGCCATCGGCGTCTTCACCCTGGCCCTGCTCCTGGTGAGCGCCGGGGCGTCGCTGATGACGTCCGACCCGCGCATCGCACTGGCGCGCAACGGCCTGTTCACGGCCCTCGCCGGCGTCTGGCTGCTGGTGACGCTGTTCACCGCACGGCCGTTCACCTATCAGGCTCTGCGTACGCTGCTGCCCGGGCGGACGGCGGTACTGGAGCGACTGTGGGAGACGGACGCGGCCTTCCGGCGGGTGTGGCGCGGGCTGACGGTCCTGTGGGGCGCAGGTCTGTTGTGCGACGCGCTGCTGCGACTGGTCCTCGCGTACACCTTGCCCGTCGACACCGTGCCCGCTCTGGACGGCGCCCTGTACGCCGTGTCCTGGATCGTGTTGCAGATCATCACCCAGGTGGTGCTGTACCGGACACGCACCCTGACCAAGATCTTCGGCGACCGCATGCCGGGCCGCCGCGCCTTCTCCCCGGCGGGGACCGACGGAGGCCGGGGCGCGGCCGCCGACCGGGCCGACTGAGCGGACTGCGCGGGCGGCGCGGGCGGCGAGCGGCAGGTGCGGCCTGCCTCGGCCCGCTGCGGTGGTGCCCTCGTGTGCGCGGCGGGTGGTGTCGCGGCGGACGATCTCGTAGCCGCCTTCGCCGCGTCCGCTGTCTCCCTCGTGCCGATGTGCTGCCGCTTGCCGCCACCAGGATGGCATGGGGTGCGGAACGTCCTACCAGGTCACCGCCGTTCGTTGATGGCGGCGATGTGGACGGTGGTCCCGAAGCGGACGGCGAGCTTGTCGAACCGGGTGGCCACCGCCCGGTTGTGCTGGGGCCGGTTGATGCCGGCAGAGGGCCATCGGACCCGCGATCGAGAGCCCGGGTCACGGATGAGGGCAGGCGCCCCTGCTGCCGTCTCCCGGTTCACCGGGCCCG
Source organism: Streptomyces sp. NPDC051315 (assembly GCF_044455165.1). Lineage (NCBI taxonomy): Bacteria > Bacillati > Actinomycetota > Actinomycetes > Kitasatosporales > Streptomycetaceae > Streptomyces > Streptomyces sp. NPDC051315. The sequence goes on along the minus strand of NZ_JBITEN010000008.1, from coordinate 363,264 downwards.
GCATGGTGCGGGCCCGCCGCGCGGCGACAGGTCCTGCCGGTCGCCGCGCCGTGTTCGACGACGCGGCGGCCGGCAGGAGTTCTACCCTGCCTCGGCCTTGGTCAGGTCCCAGGTCAGGCGGGAGTGATGTTCTCCGCCTGCGGGCCCTTCTGTCCCTGGGTGATGTCGAAGGTGACCGCCTGGCCTTCCTGCAGCTCGCGGAAGCCGGAGGCGTTGATGTTGGAGTAGTGCGCGAAGACGTCCGGACCGCCGCCGTCCTGGGCGATGAAGCCGAAACCCTTCTCGGCGTTGAACCACTTGACGGTTCCGCTGGCCATGCTGGTACCTCTCGGTCGATGTCAGGAACCGCACCGCGCGGTCCTGGAGGTGATCGCCCTGGCCCGGCACTGCACAGCAAAACGCCCGCGCCAAGGCGCGGGCAGGTACGGCGAACCACGACAGCTGGCAGCGACGCTACACGGCGAAACGACTCCGCACCAGCAAGTAACAGCCACGAGCCGCACCGGACTCGGTGAAACGGCTGGAATTGCCCGTACGCGCCTCAGGAGCGCCCACAGGGCCAGGGGGAGGATCGCCCGCACACCATGGCACCCGAGTCTGACAGTCGGTCGGCCCTCACTGACGCGACTGCATGCGCCGGAATACACGAGGTTCATGCCGTTCTTGTCGGACGTCAGCCGTAGGCTGCTGTCGGAAAACAAGGGGAGACGATGACTGACGACCGCAAGGCAACCGTTCCGGTCTGGACGCTGGCAACCGGTGATGTCCGGGTGCCCGCATTGGCCGGAGACGAGCCGATGACGGCTGGGCGCTTGGCTGAACTGCGCAGTGTGCTGGCCGCCCTGGCCGACGAGCCGATCGCCACGCTTGAGGCACATCCGCTACCCGACAAGCTCGACCGCGGCCGAGGCATCCCGCTCGATGCGGCAAGCCCCTTGGCACAGCACCTGTCCCAGCTCATCACGCAGTCAGCGCGAACTTCCTCCGCGGCGGCCACGGCGACGACTGCCGGCGAGGGCCTGTATCGCATGGTGGTTCCGGCGAAGGTCGCCGCCCAGTTCGGTCAGGGCATGGTTCGCCCCATGGCGTCGAAGGGGGCGGCCGGTGGCATCCACGGCGCGCTCGTGAACTCGACGGGCATCGCCGCCCAGGCGACGTTCGTGCCAGTCGGCAAAGCGGCAGCGGCAGGCGCAGCCGGTGGAGCCGGTGCAACAGCCGGTGTCGCGGTCGCCGGCAGCGCGGCGCTCACCGTGGCCGCACCGCTCGTGCTCATGGCCGTGGCGGTGGGGATGAGCGCGAATGCCGACTCCAAGCGCCAGGAGGCCATCGAGCACATCACAGAGCTGCTGGAGCAACTGCACGAACAGAAGCTCGAAGACGAGCACAGCGAACTCGACGGCTGCCGCGATGCCATCGACAAAGCCACCGCCATTCTGCTCGACCAGGGCAAGCTCGGTGTCTCGCTGGGACTGGACTCGGCAGTGCATGCCATCAACACGGCGCTCGGCGCCGCTGACCGCCGCCTTGCCCAGTGGCAGAGCGCACTCGACAAGCTGCCCGACGGCAAGGCCGTCGAGATGAGCACGCTGACCAAGTCGTTCCCCGGCGTCGACGACCAAGGCGGCACGTTCCGCGCCCACCTCGAACTCGCCGCCCTGGCCATCGCGCTGAAGCGGCGGGTCATCGTCCTGCAGGCCGTCGAGCATGCCCAGAACGACCCTGGCAACCTGTTCGAGAACTTCGCCCGCGCGCTCAAGCGCGACCAGCAGCGCCTCGACGAACTGGAGTCGAGCATCGCCGGTGTCCTGCACCGTCTTTCGGCGCTGGAGCTGGCACGCCCGAACGGTTTGCGACCCGTCTTCACGACCGGTGAAGTCGATCGCCTGATGCGCGCGGCATACCGGCTTCACAAGCTGGGTGACGGCGCCACGGTCAACAGCCGCACGACAGACGTGGCGATTGAGATGGCCCGCGACAAGGACGGCTCGGTGGTCGTGTTCCCCGCGCTGCCCGCGTAGGCATACGGGCCGGCACTCCCTTGGTGAGTGGTGCGGAGTGCCCGAAACCACGAACGCGGTTGTGGCTCCCTTCGTGTGGTTCAGCACCGCGGATCACCTCCGGCGGGTACGGGCCACGCGTTGTCCGGCAGCCGGAGGCTCGTCCGGCACCAGGGCGCGGGACCGTCCGAGGCCGTACGGCGGTCGGTCCCGGTCGCTGACGGGCAGGGCCGCGGGGGTAGGCGAAGACGCTGGTCACGGCGACGGCGGCGTGCAGGGATCGTGAGGGCCGTGGGCGGCCAGCGGGATGCTCGGTCTGCGCTTCGCCCAGCTCCGGGCGCTCGGCCGCGGACCCGGCACCGGCCGGGGGTCCCGCGGAAGGCCGAGGCGTCCCCACGGTGCTCCGACCGACCCGCCGTGCGGGTGTCAGGTGGTGGTGGGGCCGGGTGGCAGGTGGACGGTCATGATCAGGTGGCAGGTTCCGGTGCCGGTGCCGCGGTAGGTGTGGGGGGCGTCGCCGTAGAAGGTGGCGGTCTGGCCGGCTTCCAGGGGGTGCTCGGCGCCGTCGACGATGAGTGTCATCCGGCCGGCGGTGACGCTGACGGTTTCGACGACGCCGGCCTGGTGGGGATGGCTGGGATATTCCTCCCCCGGCTGAAGTCGCCAGCGCCAGATCTCAGTCGGGGCGGGGCCGAGCGTCGTGAGCATGAGCCGTGCTTCACTGCCCTGTTCGCCGGTCCACAGCGGCGTCACCGTGTCGGCGGACACGACGCGGACGCGGCCCTCGGGCCGCCCTTCCATGAGCGCGGAGACGGATACGCCGAGGGTGTCGGCCAGCCGGACCAGGGTCGCGAAGTTCGGGTTTCCCTGGGCTTTCTCCAGTGCGACCAGCGCGCCCTTGCTGACCTTGGCGCGTCGGCCGAGTTCGTCCAGGGACAGTCCTGCGCGCGTGCGGGCCGCTCTGACGTTGTGTGCGAGCGTCCGCAGGGCGGCGTCCGTCTCGGCCATCCGATCACTCCTTGCAGTCGGTCAGTCTGGCGCACCGTGCGGTCGTTTGGTTGACACAGGTCGGTCGGTTTGTCGTACGGTTGGGTCGTTCCATTGCATAGTAAGGGATGTACCGTGATCGCTCTGCTGCTGGCTCTGGGCAGCTCCCTGGCCTACGGGTGTGCCGACTTCTTGGGGGGCCTCGGGGCCCGTAAGGCCCATGTACTGCGCACCGTGATGATCGCGGCTCCGGCGTCCCTCGCGGTGGAGCTGGTGCTGTGGCCGGTGCTCGGCGCCTCGTTCAGCGCCGGTGCCCTCGGGTGGGGTGCCGCGTCCGGGGTCGCCTCCGCCGTCGCGTTCGCCCTGCTCTACCGCACGCTGGCGATCGGCCCGATGAACATCCTCTCCCCCGTGACCGCCTTGGTGTCCGCCATGATTCCCGTCGGCGTCGGTCTGGTGCAGGGGAGCACCTGGGCGTCACCGGACTGGTGGGCCTGCCGCTCGCGATGGCCGCGGTGGTACTCGTCAGCGCCGGCCCCGGCGCCGGGTCGGCGCGGCCCTCGCGCACCGCGCTGCTGCTGGCCCTCGGCGCCGGCGCGGCGATCGCCCTCCAGCTGATCTGCCTGCACCAGGCGCCGTCGGACAGCGGGGTGGCCCCGCTCGTCGTGGGCCGGGCGGTCTCCTCGGCCGTCACCCTGGCGGCGGCCGCGGTCATGTACCGCAGGCTCGGATCCGAGAGACCCGCGTACGCGATGTCGGCCGCCGCCGGCGTTCTGGACTCGGTGGCGAACCTGCTCTTCCTGCTCGCCGCCCGCAGCGGGGACCTCGCCGTCGTCGCCGTCATCACCGCTCTCTATCCGGCGGGCACGGTGCTGCTCGCCCGCGGCGTACTGGCCGAACGCGTCCACCGCGGCCAACTGGTCGGGCTCGGTACGGCCGCCGTCGCCGTCAGCCTTCTCGCCCTGACCTGAACCGCAGCCCACCCCCTCGATCACGCAGGAGAGCAGCATGTTCATCCAGCCCTGGGACGCCGGCCTGGACGAGGCCGAATGGCGGACGTGGATCGCCGAAGGCCACGACTTCGGACAGCTCAGCGTCAACGGACTGCCCGGGCGGCCGCCGGCCGTCGTCCCCACCCACTTCACCGCCGACGGCGGCGAGTTGCTGATCCATCTCGCCCGGCCCAACCCCGTCTGGGAGGCGATCGAGCACGACCCGAACGTCACCTTCACCGTCATCGGCGACTACGCCTTCGTCCCCGGCCCCTGGCGCGCGAAGCCCGGTGCCGACCCCACCGCAGGCGTGCCCACCAGCTACTACGCGGCCGTGCAGTTCACCTGCCGCGCCCACCTGGTCGACGACCCCGAGGCCAAGGCCGACCTGCTGCGCCGGCAACTCGCCCATTTCCAGCCCGGCGGGGACCACGGGCCCGTCGCCGTCGACCGGCCACCCTACGGCCGGATGCTGCCCGGCATCCGTGGCCTGCGCCTGGAGGTCACCGACGTACGGGCGAAGTTCAAGTACGACGACCACAAGAGCGTCGAGCAGCGCGCCGACGTCGCCGACCGCCTCGCCGCACGCGGCCAGGGCCTCGACGTTCCCACGGCGCAGCAGCAACGCCGACGGCTCGACCGCGTCGGTCCTTGGCAGCCCTGACCCTCCCACCTGCACGGACACACACCGAGGAACGGAGCCCTCCGTGACCGCCTTCCATCTCGCCCCCGCCGTCGCCGACGCCTTTCCCGACACCCTCATCGCCGTGGTCACCGCCACCGGACTGCGCGGCCACGAGCCCTGGCCCGACACCGCCGAGGCGCTCGGGGACCTGGAGCAGCGGCTCGCCGACGGCGTCTGGCAGCCCGCCGACGAGACCGACCCCCGGATCGAGGCGTGGCACACCGCCTACCGGTCCTTCGGCACCAATCCCCGCCGCATCCGTCCCAGCGTCGACGCGCTCGGCCGCCGGTTCGCGAAGAAGGGCGCGTTGCCGCGTATCAATCCGCCCGTCGACGCGTACAACGCCGTCTCCGTACGGCACGCCCTGCCCGCCGGCGCGTTCGATCTCGACCGCGTCACCGGCGACATCGACATCCGGTACGCCGACGGCACCGAGGAGTTCACGCCGCTCGGCGAACCCGACACCATCGAGCACCCGAAGGCCGACGAGATCATCTACGCGGACTCCACCGGTGTCCTGACCCGTCACTGGAACCACCGCGACGCCCACCGCACCCGCGTCACCGAGGACTCCACCCACGTCGCGTTCGTCCTCGAAACTGTGAACGCCAGCCGTGACGCCCACCACCTCGAGGCCGCCGCACTGGAGCTGCAAGGGCTGCTCACCCCGCACAGCGAGCAGGCCGCCGTGCACTACCTCGGCCCAGGCCGACCCCAGGTCACCGCATGAAGGGCGGCCCTTTCGAGGTCATCCTGGCTCGCTGACCTGTGGGGACGACACGCCCCGGCACCTCACCGAACGACGTGCCGGGCGGTCGCCGGGGTGGGCGTGCGGGGTGCTGGTGGGCCTCATAGGCTGGCAGTGCTCGGGGCTACCGCGGAGGTCCAGCCATGCCCCGGACCATATGGTCAGGTGCCATCTCGTTCGGCCTGGTCACGGTGCCGATCCACGTCCAGTCCGCCACCGAGGACCACTCGATCCACTTCCACCAGTACCACGTCAAAGACCAGGGCCGGATCCGCAACCGGAAGGTGTGCGAGATCGAGGACCGCGAGGTGAGTCAGGCGGAGATCGGCAAGGGCTACGAGTACGCCAAGGACCAGATCGTCCAGATCACCGACGAGGACCTGCGCGACCTGCCGCTGCCGACGGCCAAGGCGATCGAGATCGACGCCTTCGTACCGGCCGACCGCATCGACCCCATCCAGATCGCCGAGGGCTACTACCTGGCCCCGGACGGGCAGGTCGCGGCGAAACCGTACAAGCTGCTGCGCCTGGCCCTGGAGCGGCAGGAGAAGGTGGCCATCGCGAAGTACGCGTGGAGCGGGCGCGAGCGGCTGGGCATGCTGCGGGTACGCGGCGACGTGATCGTCCTGAACGCGTTGCGCTGGCCGGACGAGATCCGCGACCCCACCGAACTGCTGCCGCCCCCGGTCGAGGTACCGGAGGAGGAGATCGAGGGCGCGCTCGCGCTGATGGAGATGATGAGCCGCGACGACCTCGAAGGCGACGAGTTCCAGGACACGTACACCGAGGCCATCGCGAAGGTGATCGAGGCCAAGCGTGAGGACAGGCCGCTGCCCGAGACGCCGGAGCCCGAGAAGCCGGCGCAGGTGCTCGACCTGATGGCCGCCCTGAGCGAGTCCGTCGCCAAGGCGAAGGCCTCCCGCGGCGAGGACGCCGACGTGCACGAGATGCCGAAGCCGAAGAAGAAGGCGGCGAAGAAGCAGCCGGCCAAGAAGGCGGCCCGCCGACCGAAGAGTGCGTGAGGCGCGGCAGGCGTGGGCCACAGGCCACGCACCCCGGACGACGGGCGTCAGATGACGGGCCTGCCCCGTCCGGGACGCGGGCAGCGGCTGGACTCAGGGCTCCTCGTGCACCCGGTCGACGTTCCCGGGCCCGTCCGCCCCATGAAGACGAGCGCGAAGCACGATAGGGGGAGGTTCAGGGGAGTACCAGGGCGCCGGGCCCGGCTCGATCGGAACCTCCAAGCCGGGAGGTCGGACGGAAGGGGAACACATGCCGGTTTTCCTGTTTCGTGATAAATGTCGCCTGTGCCGCATCGGGAGAATCGGAAGGCTGCTGGTCCCCGCGAGGAGCCCTCCCCTGAACGCTCACTGCTGGCGTCGATCGTCACTGATCCCGGGCACCTCCCCGAACTCCTCGCCGACTTCGCCGTCCGCCGCATCGGTCCGGCCGTGCCCGAAGCAGTCGCCCGGCTTCGGCGGAACTACCCCCATGCCACCGAGGCGGAACTCCGGGCCCTGGTGGTCACGCACGGCCGACGGGCAGTCGTATCGGAGGGATCCGTCGTGGGCGGCCCGTTCCTCGTGCTCATTCCCCTCGCGTTCTGCGCGGCGCTGCTCCGCCAGGCACGTACGGTCCTGGAGCTGGCCGCCCTCGACGGCCGCGACCCCACAGCGAGAGCCCGTGTCGGTGAACTCCTCGTCCTCCAAGGCGTGTACGAGGACACCCGGCAGGCGCAGGACGCACTCGCCCGGACCGGACGCGCCACCGGCGCACCCACCCGCTGGAGGCGGTGGAAGGCCCTGTGGCAGGTCACCCTGCGCATGGCTCGCCTCCTCGGCGTGTTGACGCCGGGCGACGAGCCCCGGGACGCGGGCCGGCGCGCACGCCGGGTCGCCGTCCAGGCCTGGCGGTGGCTGCTCCTCGGCGTGGTATTCCTGGCCGGGCTGGTCGCCCCTCTGGTCTGGCTCCCGTACATGGCGATGACCTACCAGCGCGTCGATGCCCGCCTGGCGGACCGGGTCCTCGCCTACTACTTCGCCGACACCGCGCCCGCACCGCGCCACCGGATATCCCGCCCGGAACCGGAAGTCCTGGCGTCCGCGCTCCGCGCGCTCCTCTCCCTCCTCGTGCCGCTCGTCCTGACCGCCGTGACCTTCCTGACGGGCCTGCGCATCGCCGACAGTCGCTGGCCGGTCCTCGGCATCGCCCTGGCCGCGGCGTCCGCCGCGGTCGGCGCGCTCTGGTACCGGCACCACCACCGGCGCCGTCGACCGTCCTCCAGCAGTTGACGGACGACCTCCGCGATGTCCAGGCCATTGTGCGGATCACCACGCTGGTGAGCAGGGCGTTGCAGTGGGCACGCCTCATCACGCGCAAGGTCCTCCCACCCGTCCCGAAACCGTCACTGCCCCGAGCCCTGACCGGGCCCGGGCCGTCCTTGCCGGGCCCCGCCTCGGCCCCGCGAGAGGAACAGCGCGGAAGGGAGTGCATCAAGCCTCAGCCCACCGGCAAGGTGGAGCGAGGTGCGGCCCGTCCGAAGTCCTGGCAGGGCCTTCGCAGAGCCCGGTCCAGCCCGCATCGGGTGTCGCCAATCGCCGCGGCCGTCCTCACCCTGGAGCGGCAACGCTAAGAGCTCCGAAGAGAAGGGGAGTCCGATCAGCTCGCGGCGTCCGGTGCGTGCGATCGCAAGGCGCCGGAAGGTCCTTGTAGCGGAGCCACCAGGGCCTTTCGGCAACGCGGCGAGCGTGCGTGCCGGGCGTCGCCAGCCGGGCTCCCCCTTTGTTCGGAGCTCTGAAGGGGCTCAGTGATCCGGTAGCGCCTGCTCGGCCCAGATCACCTTGCCCTGCGGGGTGTACCGGGTCCCCCAGCGATCCGTCAGCTGCGACACCAGGAACAGGCCCCGGCCGCCTTCGTCGGTCGTCGCGGCATACCGCAGGTGGGGCGAGGTGCTGCTGCTGTCGGCCACCTCGCAGATCAGCGTGCGGTCGAAAATCAGCCTCAAACGGATCGGCTCGCCCCCATAGCGGACAGCGTTGGTGACGAGCTCGCTCAGCACCAGTTCCATGCTGAAGCCCAGTTCGGACAGGCCCCACTCGTCGAGCTTCTCGGTCGCCGCGGCGCGCACCCCGGCGACGGCGGCCGGATCGGGTGGCACTTCCCACTCGGCGATCCGATCCGGGGGCAGCGCGTGGGTACGGGCGATGAGCAGAGCCACGTCATCCGTGGGGCGTGCGGGCAGCAGCGATTCCAGCACGGCCTGGCAGCTCTCCTCCGGCGTGCGCTCAGGATGACCCGCGAGGGCTTTGCGCAGGAGTTCCATTCCTTCGTCGAGGTCGCGCGTCCGGTCCTCGATGAGACCGTCGGTGTAGAGGACGAGCCGGGAGCCTTCGGCGATGTCCAGCTCGGCGGTCTGGAAGGGCATGCCACCGAGACCCAGGGGCGGACCCGGCGGCAGGTCGGGAAAGGTGACCTGTCCGTCAGGACCGACCAGCGCGGGAGCCAGGTGCCCCGCGCGTGCCATGGTGCAGCGGCGCGTCGTGGGGTCGTAGATCGCGTACAGGCAGGTGGCGCCCACGACGGCGGCGGGGCTGTCCGTGCACGCCTCGTCCTGGTCGATGCGCCCGACCAGGTCGTCGAGATGGCTCAGCAGCTCGTCGGGCGGCAGATCGAGCGCGGAGAAGTTGTGCACCGCGGTCCGCAGCCGCCCCATGGTGGCAGCGGCGTGCAGACCGTGGCCCACCACGTCACCGACGACCAGCGCCACGCGGCTGCCTGGCAGGGTTATCACGTCGAACCAGTCCCCGCTCACACCCGACTGGGCCGGGAGGTACCGGTAGCCGACGTCGAGAGCGCTCTGCTCGGGCAGGCCTCGCGGCAGCAGGCTGCGCTGGAGGGTGACCGCCAGGGCGTGCTCGCGCGTGTAGCGGCGGGCGTTGTCGATGCTGACCGCGGCACGAGCCACCAGTTCCTCCGCCAGTGAGAGCTCCTCCTGGTCGAAGGGGTCGTGCTCCTCGGAGCGCCAGAAGTTGACCATGCCCAGCACGACACCGCGGGCCTGGATCGGAGCCGCTATGAGCGAATGGATGCCGTAGTCCACTATCTGCTCGGTGCGCTCCGGATCTTGCAGGTGCCAGCCCGTCGCGGTGGACAGGTCGGCCACCAGTTCCGAGCGGCCGGTGCCGTAACCGCGTGCCTGGGGCGTGGACGGCAGAAAGTCGATCAGCCGGCCCTTCTCGTAGAGCGGATGGTCGTCGCGGATACCGCACACGGCAGCCCGTCTCATTCCCTTTGCCGTGGCCGCCGGTTCCTCGCCGTGCAGGACCGCGTCGGCCAGGTCGACGGTCACGAAGTCGGCGAAACGCGGGACGGCGATCCGGGCGAATTCGTCGGCCGTTCGGATCACGTCCAGGGTGGTGCCGATGCCCAGTCCGGCGTCGTAGAGCAGTTTCAGCCGCTCACCTGCGATTTCGGCCCTCCCGGACACAGCCCGCAGCTCCGTGGAGTCGCGCAGCGTCACCACGGTGCCCTGGGGGCCCCCGCCGCATTCCGTGGGCCTCTGGTTGACCACCAGCAGCCGCGGTCCAGCCGAGTGCACCTCGTCAGTGGCCTCGCGGCCGGAACTGAGCAACGCCGCCATGTCAGGTTCCAGGGTCGGCAGCTGGGACACGTGCTCCCCCTCCGCGTCCGGGGGGAGCTCCAGGAGTCGTCGGGCCTCGTCGTTCGCCAGCAGCAACCGCCCCTCGCCATTGACGATGAGCACCCCTTCGCGCACGGCGTGCAGCACCGCGTCGTGGTGCTCGTACATGCGGGTCATCTCGTTCGGGGCCAGGCTGTGAGTCTGTCGTCGCAGCCGCCTGCCCACCAGCACTGTGGCGGCGGTGGCCACCCCGAGCGCGCCCGCCCCGGCGGTCAGGATGAGCGGTATCTGCCGGTCCACCAGACCGGTCACGTTCTTGACTTTCAGCCCGGCGGAGACGAGGGCCACCACCTGGCCCCGGGTGTTCCGGACGGGCACGGTCGCCTGGACTTCTTCGCCGAGGGGACCGTGCACGCTTTCGGTGTAGACCTTCCCCGCCAGCGACGGCTCGATCGTTCCCACGAACCGCTTCCCGATGCGGTCCGGCAGGGGATGGGTGTAGCGAATCCCTGTCGTGTCCATCACCACGACGAAGTCGACGCCCGCGGACTTGCGTCCCGCCTCAGTCAGCGGCTGCAGAACTCTCGCGGGATCGGGGGCTTGCAGTGCGGCCAGCATGCCTGGGGAATGCGCGAACGTCTGCGCGACGGCTATGGAGCGCCGTTCGGCCTCGGCGTGGGAGTCCCGCCGTGACTGCAGGACAAGGGCGAGGACGGCCAATGCCACGAGCAGCACCACCAGCGCCACCTGCAGGAGGAATATCTGCCCCGCGACGCTTCGCATATTTTTTTGCCCCAGCGACCACAGCGATCTATGTCGAAGTCGGGCAAAACGGTCGTCCATCCGGCCTTTCTAGCACTGACCACCCTGCGCAGTCACTGGCCCTGCGCTCGAGCCGACGCCGCCGACCGCCAATTCCATCGCCTCTGCCGTCACATCGGTCACCGCAGCTGAGACCTGCCACGGCAGAACCACCGCTCGGGCGGCGGCAATGAGTGGGCGGTGTCCGTCGTCGACTCACCGGACAACCGAAGGCTCGTCTCCATGCGCACCTAGCAAGGTGCCCCTGGCATGCTGGCGTCGTGCACAAACCTGCCCCGGTCACTCCCGACGCCCCCGGCGCGATAGCCTTTCCGCTTCTCACGCAGCAATGGCTCGACCTGTGTTTCGTCCACTGGTCCGTCGCGCCCGAGGCGGTGGCGGGGCTGCTGCCGCGCGGGACCGTTCCCGACACGCACGACGGGATGACGTACGTCGGACTCGTCGCCTTCCGGATGCACCAGGTGGGCTGGTTCGGGCTGCCCGGGGTCCCGTACCTCGGCTCGTTCCCGGAGACCAACGTCCGCCTGTACTCGGTCGACGGACACGGACGGCGAGGGGTCGTCTTCCGGTCGATGGACGCGGCACGGCTGATCCCGGTCGCGATGGGGCGGGCCGGCTTCCGGCTGCCGTACCTGTGGTCCCGGATGAGCGTGCGCGCATCCGGCGGCACCGTCACCTACACCAGTTCCCGCCGCTGGCCCGGCCCGCGAGGCGCATACAGCCGCCTCGCGGTGCGCCCCGGTGAACGCATCGCGGAGCCGACCGAGCTGGAGCACTTCCTCACCGCGCGCTGGGGGATGCACAACACCTTCTTCGGCGGGGCCACCTACCTCCCCAACCACCATCCGCGCTGGCCCCTGCACCGCGCCGAGCTGGTCAGGTGCGAAGAAGACCTGATCACCGCGGCCGGGCTCCCCGCGCCACGCGAGGAGCCAGCCAGCGTCCTGTACTCCCCCGGCGTGGCGGTGCGCCTGGGACGGGACGCGGGCCCCCGTCCTGGTCCTCTTCGCCGCCGGCGGCCTGCGCCCCACCGCTGATGGTCTCCTCCGAAGCCGTCTCGGGCACGCTGTCCGCCGTCTTCCCGAACGCCGTCTTCGCCCTGTTCCCCATGCAGTCCATCGGACGGGCCTCTGACTGCCGCAGGCGGTCGCGGTGAGCAGGGCGGCGGTCGCGGCCGCGGCCGTCCGCAGAGCGGCCGTCTTGCGCACGTGGTTCGTTCCTTTTCCGTGCGGGGCGGTGCGCCCACGGGTTCGGCGTCGACAACTGCGGGATCCGCAGGGGTGTGGGTCACGGCGCCTTCGGACAAGGCCTGGGACTTCCGCTCCGCGTCGGGCGCGGATGCGGCCTCGGGCGTCCGGTCCGGCGCGGCAGTGGTGCGGGGCGGGCGACGGGTGGCAGCGCCCAGGACACGGCTCGGCAGACCGCACTCCCGTCGGGGCCACGAACATCACCGTGATGATCAGCAGGCCGAACATCACTCCCGGTGCCGCCTCCCGAGATCCTGGGACACGCTCGGCACGTACATCACGAACGCCGCCCCCAGCAGGGGGCGTCCAGCGAGCCGACCCCCCGACCACCAGGCCGGTCAGCAGGGTGACGGACAGGACGAAGCCGAGGGAGTCGGGCGGGACGAAGCCGATCACCCAGCCGTACAGACACCCGGCGACGCCCGCGGACATCACGCTCCACGCGAAGGCGAGGGTCTTGTGCAACGCACGGACGGGCAGCCGACTTACCGAGCCTTGATGCGCCGTCGCTCAGTCAGCCGGGATCACCCGTCCCACGTTACTCGGGCATGGTCCGTGAAGACGCGTCGGAAGAGATCATGACCAGTCCGGCGACATGGCGAAGGCACCACATCTGAACGGCTTCCTCGTCACCAGGGCCAGAGGTCCCGCCACAGGCGTCAGCGACGGAGAATGCCCCACGCTTCTGAGCTGGTTCTCAGGTGACCGGCCCCGCGGCCGGTGGCGCCGGGTCGTAGGCCCCCTCGTGTGCGATGTCCCGCAGGCGCAGTGCGGCCGTGAGCAGGTCCTGGTGGCCGGTGTAGAGGGCGTTGACACCGAAGCGCAGCAGGTCGGGCGCGCGCATGTCGGCGATCACGCCGCGCTGGGCGAGGGCGACGGTCAGCCCGTGGGCGTGGGGGTGGCGCAGGGTGATCTGGCTGCCGCGGCGACCGGGCTCGGCCGGTGTGACGGGGGTGAAGCCGTCGGGCGACAGGAGTTCCTCCGCGCAGCGCAGGAAGAATCCCGTCAGCGACAGGCTCTTGCCGCGGACCTGGGCCATGTCGACGCCGTCGAAGGCGGTGAGGGCCGCTTCCAGGGCGAGCAGGGACAGGATCGGCGGCGTGCCGATGCGGGCGCGGGCGATGCCCGGGGCGGGCGTGTAGTCCCGGTTCAGGCCGAACGGGTCGGCGTGACCGGTCCAGCCGGGCAGCGGCGTCTCCAGCGACGTGTGGTGCCGGCGCGCCACGTACAGGAAGGCGGGGGCGCCGGGGCCGCCGGAGAGGAACTTGTAGCCGCAGCCGACGGCCAGGTCCACACCGAGGGTGTCGACGTCGAGGGGCAGCGCTCCGGCCGCGTGGCACAGGTCCCACAGGGCGAGGGCGCCGGCCTCGTGCGCGACCTGCGTCAGCGTCTGCATGTCGTACAGCTCGCCGGTGCGGAAGTCGACGGGCGAGTAGCTGACGACGGCGACCCGGTCTCCTTCTGTTTCGAGGAACCGCGGCAGATCGGCCGGGGCGACCCGGCGCACCTCCAGACCCCTGCGGCGGGCGACCGCGTCCGCCAGGTAGCGGTCGGTCGGGAAGTGCCCGGGGTCGGTGACCAGCAGGGGCCGGTGCGGGCGAAGTGCGGCGGCGGCCTCCAGCGCGGTGAACAACTGCACGCTGGTGGAGTCGCCCGCGACCGTCTGCCCCGGCGCGGCCCCGATGAGCGCGCCGATGGCGTTGCCGACCCGCAGCGGCGCCTCCCACCAGCCGTTGCCGTTCCAGGAGCCGATCAGGTCGGTACCCCATTGGCGCGTCACCACGTCGGAGAGGACGGGCGGGACGGCGGCGGGCAGCGGGCCGAGGGAGTTGCCGTCGAGGTAGACGACGTCCGGCGGGAGCAGGAACCTCTGGCGGACGGGGGCCAGCGGGTCGTCCGCGTCGAGCTGCGCGGCCAGCTCTCGCAGGGCGGTCGGTACGGGAAGTGCGGTGGTCATCGGTGTGCGGTCTCCTCTCCTGCCCGGTCGGACGGCCTCGGGCTGAACGCGGCCGACATCTCTCGCAGGGTGTCGGCGACCGCGCGGGCGCCGGGTGCTCCCGGTTCGATGAGGGTGTAGTGGCCGGTGCCGGGCAGGACGACCGTCCGGAGGTCGTGGTGGACGGCCGCGTAGTCGCTGAACTGCGTGAGCGGGACCTCCTCGTCGACGGCCCCGTGCAGCAGCACGGTGGGCACCCCGGTGGTGCCGGCCTCGCGCAGCAGGGTCAGCGGGTCGACCTCGGCCAGCCGCTGATCGAAGGCGTCCGCGCCGCCCAGGAGTTGCAGGGCGGCTCCGTTGCTCAGGTCGTCGCGCCGGGTGGCCGTGAGGTCGGTGATCGGTGCGAGGGCGAGCACGCTCGTCGGCAGGGTGCGCGTGTGCCAGCGCGAGCCGGGGGGCAGCAGCCCGCGGGCGGCGCACCACAGTGCCAGGTGGCCGCCGGAGCAGTGGCCCGCCAGGACGTAGGGCCGTCCCTGCGGCAGGGTGTCCACGATCCGGGCGACGTCGTCGAAGGTCTCGGGATAGCCGCCCGCGCCGCCGGAGCGGCGGAATCCGGGAAGCAGGACGTCGAAGCCCTGCTGGGAGAGGTAGGCCGCGAAGGGGGTGAGGTGCATCCGGTCGTAGCGCCAGTAGCCGCCGTGCAGCAGGATGACGAGCGGCGCGTCGGGGTCGTCGGCCGGCCAGGCGTCGTAGGACTGGTGCGGGTGGTCCCCGTAGCGGCCGTGCACCGGCGCCAGCACCGGCTTCAGGCTCAGGACCCGCCGCTCCTCCTCGGCCGCGAAGGCGGAGATGGCCCTAGACGTCACCGCGCACCTCCCACAGTTCGGGGAAGACCGGGCGGGCGGCGCGCTTCTCGAGCCAGGCGAGCCCGGCGGAACCGGCGCTGCCCGGCTTGGAGCCCATGGCGCGGCGCACCACCAGGACGTGCTCGAACCGCCAGCGGGTGACCAGTTCGGCGATGTCGGTGAGCAGTTCGCCCAGCGCGAGGTGGGGGTGGTGCTGCGGTCCGGCGTAGATGTACCGCCAGACCTCCACCACTTGGGGGTCGGAGGTGTACGGGCTGGTGACGTCGCGTTCGCGGACGCTCCGCGGCACGGGCAGGCCCTGCCGGTACAGGAACGCCAGCACCTCGTCGTACAGGGACGGTTCGCGGTAGGTCTCCGCGAGCGCCTCGTGGACGGCCGGGTCGCCCCGGTGGGCGCGCAGCATCCCGGCGGACTTGTCGCCGAGGAGGAACTCCATGTGCCGGTACATCGCCGACTGGAAGCCCGAGGCCTGGCCGAACGCGGCCCGGAAGCCGTTGAACTGGGCGGGGGTCAGCGCGGCGATGGGCGCCCAGGCGCCGTTGAGCGCGGTCAGCGCCCGACGGCTGCGCACCAGCGCGTCCATGGCGGCGCGCAGGTCGTCCTTGGCCAAGGCCACGCGTGCCGTGCGCCACTCGTACACGATCAGGGTGAACCACAGCTCCATCACCTGGGTGGTGACGAGGAAGCCCATCTCGTCCGGGGCTTCGGTGAGCGGGTGCTGCAGCGAGTTGAGGACGGAGGCGTGGACGTACGTGTCGTAGGGGCTCGCGCCCGTGAAGGGCCGGGTCAGGGAGTCGTCCGCCATCGGCTCGGCGAGCACGGACGTGCTGTTGTTCATCGCAACTCCTAGGGGCGGCCGACGGACGGCCAGGAACGGGAACGGCCGGCGAGCCGGACGCGCGTGGGGGGACAGGGTGCCGGGCCGTGGTGTCACACGCCGAGGTGCGCACCGCCGGAGGCGTCGATCCACTGACCGGTCACCCAGCGGGCCTCGTCGCTCGCGACGAAGGAGACGACGTCGGCGATGTCCACCGGGTCGCCCAGCCGGCTGAACACGGACGCCTCGGAGTACCGGCGGCGGATCTGCGGGATGCTGAGCGTGGGGTTGATCTCCGTCTCGGTGTAGCCGGGCGCCACGGCGTTGACCGTGATGCCGCGGGGGCCCAGTTCCTGCGCCAGGGAGAGGGTGAGGTAGTCGAGGGCGGCCTTGGTCATGGTGTACGAGACGATCGCCGGGAAGGCGACGCGGGTGGCGACGGAGGAGATGTTCACGATCCTGCCGCCGTCGCGCAGCCGGTCCAGGCCGCGCTGGATGATGAAGAACGGCGCCTTGGTGTTGATCGCGAAGACCCGGTCGAAGTCGGCCTCGGTCACCTGGGCGAGGGGGCGCGGGACGGTGATGCCGGCGTTGTTGACGAGGATGTCCAGTCCGGCCGGCGCGTCCTGCCGGGCCAGGGCCTGGTCGAAGGCCGACCACAGGGTGTCGGCGTCGCCGGGCACCCCGAGTTCCGCGTGGACGGGGAAGGCGCGGCCACCGTCGGCCTCGATCTCCTTCACCGTCCGTTCGGCGGCGGTCAGGTCGTGGCCGTAGTGGACCGCGACCAGCGCGCCCTCACGCGCGAGGCGGCGGCTGATGGCTCTGCCGATGCCCCGGCTGCCTCCCGTGACCAGGGCGGTCTTCCCCTCGTGGCGGGCGGTGGTGGTCAACGCGGTTCTCCTTCGTTCAGTGGTGGTACGGCGGCGGGCCCGCCGGTGCGGGTCATACGTCGAAGTCGAGGGTGACCTCGGGGGTGCGCGGTCGTGCCCGGCAGACGAGCGTGTAGCCGGCGGCGCGGTCGCTCGCGTCCAGGGCGTACTGGCCCTCCGCTGCCACCCGGCCGGACAGGACCTTCGCGCGGCAGCTGCCGCACACGCCCTCACGGCAGGCGTACGGCACGTCGGGGTACGCCCGCAGCAGCGCGTCGAGGATCGCCGTGTCCTGCGGCAGGACGGTGACGGCGCGGTGGCGGCCGTCGAGGAGGGCGGTGACGCGGGTCTCCCCCTCGCCCGGGACCGGTTCGCCCGTCCGGACCGGTTCGGCGGTTCCCGGCGACCCCTGCGTTCCCGGCGTCACCAGCGTCTCCGGCGTCCCCGGCGGCGTCCCGGCCACCGTGAACAACTCCCAGCGGACCAGCGCCGGATCGGCTCCCCAGTCCGTCAGGGCCTGCCGTGCGGTGTCCACCAGGCCGGGTGGACCGCACAGGGCGAACGCGGTGCCCGGGCCGGGGCGGGCGTCCACCGCGGCAAGCAGACGCACCAGGCTCCCGGCGTCGAGCCGCCCGCTGAGCGGGCCCTCACCGTGGCCGCGGTCCTCGCGGGTGAGGACGTACAGGACGGTGAACCGGTCGACGAACGCGTCCTTCAGCTCGGCGAGTTCGTCCGCCAGCAGGGCGTCCGCGGAGGTGGGGACCGAGTGGACGAGGGAGACGCGGCAGGCAGGGTCCCGGCGCAGCGCGTGGGCGGCCATGGCGGCCAGCGGGGTGATGCCGGAGCCGCCCGCGAGGAGGACGTGGTGGGCGCCGGGCAGGTCCGGCAGGGCGAAGGCGCCCGTGGGCGGGGAGAGCTCGAGACGGTCACCGGGCGCGAGGCGGCTGGTGGCGTGGGCACCGAAGCCGTCGGGCCCGCCCCGTTTGACGACCAGGCGGAGCGCCCGGGGGTCGTGCGGTGGCGGGCAGACCGAGTAGCTGCGGCGCAGTTCGCCGTCGGCGCGGTGATGGCGGACGACGACGTGCTGGCCGGGCCGGTGTGCGAAGACCTCACCCAGCGCGGTCGGCACGTCGAGGCGGACGGCCACGGCGTCGGCGGTCAGGCGCCGCACCTCGGTGACCTCCAGGCGGTGCCAGCCGGTGCGCGGGCGCGTGCCGAGGTCCCGGTCGACGAGCACCTCGCGCAGGACGGTGGACGGGGTGGCGGTGTTCACGGTCTGCCTCACAGCGCGGTCAGGTGGGGGAAGGGCTCGCGGCACGCCGTGCACCACAGCACCGACTGGCAACGGGACGGTCCGAAGGGACTGTGCGGCCGGGTGGCCCGCGATCCGCAGTGCGGGCAGGGCACCGAGCCCAGCTCGACGGGGACCGGTCCGTCGGGGGCCGGGGACACGGGCGGGGCGATGCCGTTCGCGGCGAGCTTCCGGCGTCCCTCGGGGGTGATCCGGTCCGTCGTCCAGGGCGGGGACAGCACCTGCCGTACGCGGCCGTCGGGGTGACCGCAGGCGGTCAGGGCCTCCCGTACCGCGGAGGTGATCGCGGGCAGTGCGGGGCAGCCCAGATAGGTGGGCGTGATCTCCACCTCCAGCACCCCGTCGGCGCCCGGGGCGACCGAGCCCACCACACCGAGGTCGCCCAGGCCGATCACCGGCAGCTCCGGGTCCGGGATCGCCTCCACCCGCTCGCGCACCTCGTGCACGGGGCAGGGGGCCGTGGTCGGTGCCGTGCCGGTCACCAGGTGCCTCCGGGGAACTGCCGGTGCACCGACTGGAGTTCGGCGATCAGCGGGCCGAACTGCTCGGTGTGCAGCCCACAACGGCCGCCCGTGGCCGACCAGGAGACCGTGGGCACGGTGAGCCCCGCGTCGGTGACGACGTCGGTGACGCGCTGTTCCCACTCCGCGCGCAGGGGCGCCGGTGAGGGGACCGTGCCGGAGGCGGCCAGCCGCCGCACCACGTCGTCCTCGTCGAACAGTTCGCCCGTGTAGGGCCACACCCGCTCCAGGCCCCGCTGCATGCGGCGGGTGCTCTCCGGGGTGCCGCGTCCCAGCCGCCGGGTCCAGCGGTCCGCGTGCAGCCGGTGGAAGGCGACCTCCTTGGCGGCCCGGGACCCGAAGGCGGCCAGTTCGGCGTCCGGGCAACCTGCCAGCGCCTCGTAGTGGAGGACCGCGTAGTGCGTGTAGACCAGCTGCCGGGCCACGGTCACCGCGAAGTCCTCGTTGGGCAACTCCGTGAGCAGGGCGTTGGTGAACTGGCGGTCCGAGCGGGTGAAGGCGAGGTCGTCCTCGGTCCGGCCGGTGCCGTCGAGCTGTCCGCTGCGGGTGAGCAGGGTGCGGGCGTGACCGATCAGGTCCAGGGCGATGTTGGACAGCGCCAGGTCCTCCTCGATGGTCGGCGCGCGCGTGATCCACTGACACAGGCGCTGCCCGAGGACGAGGGCGTCGTCGCCGAGACGCAGCAGATGCACGGCGAGATCGGCGTCGGACGGGCGGGCGAGGTCCGCGTCGGCACGGGCGCCGGGAGCGGAGGAGGTGCCGTCGGCCACGGTCGCCACCGGGGCAGCACCGGCCGCGGCGGCGTCCGCCAGGGTGTCACTCGGCGTGGTCACCATCGGGCCCTTTCTCGGTCAGCGGCGCGAAGTGCTCGGGATACCGGTACGGCTTGTGGCGGGCACCGGCGAAGTACGGGTCGCGCTCGTCCGGGGAGGCCGTGTGCACGGCGTCCGAGCGGACCACCCACAGCGACAGCGGATCGCCGCGGCGCGCGTACAGGTCGCGGGCCAGCGCCAGCGCCGCGTCCGGGTCGGCCGCGCGCACCGACCCCGCGTGCTGGTGGGCCAGGCCCCGACGGGCCCGCACGAAGACCTCCCAGGACGCCGGTGCGCCCTCCCGGTCGCGGTTCATGCGTGTTCCTCCGTCCGCTGCGGGGCGGTCACACCGGGCCGCGTCCCGTCCGTGCCGCCGGTCCCCGTCCGCTCCCCGGCGGCGGCTCCGGCCCGCGGGGCACCCGCGTCCGCGCGGGCGGCGTACGCGGCGGCCGCCTCCCGCACCCAGGCGCCGTCGTCGTGCGCGGCCCTGCGGTGCGTGATCCGCTGCCGCGCCCAGTGCGTGTCGTCGCCCAGCGCCTCGCGGTAGGTGTCCCAGTCGATGGGGGTGAAGTCGTAGTGGCCGCGCTCCTCGTTCCAGCGGATCGCCGGGTCGGGCAGCGTCAGGCCGAGGCGTTCGGCCTGCGGGACGCACTGGTCGACGAAGCGCTGGCGCAGCTCGTCGTTGGTGTGGCGCTTGATGCCCCAGGCCATCGCGCGGCGGGAGACCGCGGCGCCCAGCGCGGCCGTCCGCGCGTCGGCACCGCCCGCCGCGGTGTCCGGCGGCCCGAACATCAGCGCCACGGCCGGCAGCCACCAGCGGTTCACCGCGTCCTGCGCCATCTCCTTCTGCTCCGGCGTCCCCTCGCACAGCGCGCGCATCAGGTCGTAGCCCTGCCGCACGTGGAAGGCCTCCTCCTGGCAGACGCGGCGCATCGCCCGCGCGTACGGCCCGTAGGACGTGCGGCACAGGGGGGCCTGGTTGATGACGGCCGCGCCGTCCGTCAGCCAGGCGATGGCCCCGGTGTCCGCCCAGGTCAGCGCGGGGTGGTTGAACGTGGCGGAGGCGCGCTGCTGTCCCCGGTGCAGGGCCTCCAGCAGGTCGGCGCGGTCCACGCCCAGCGTCTCGGCCGCCGAGTACAGGTACAGGCCGTGGCCGGCCTCGTCCTGGACCTTGGCGATGAGGACCGACTTGCGGTGCAGGGACGGGGCCCGGGTGAGCCAAGCACCCTCCGGCTGCATGCCGATGATCTCGGAGTGGGCGTGCTGGGCGATCTGGCGGATCAGCATGCGGCGGTATCCGTCGGGCATCCAGTCGCGCGGTTCGATCGTCTCGCCCTCGGCGATGAGCGCGTCGAAGTGCGTGAGCAGCTCGCCCCGGTCCGCGGGCACGGCAGCCCGGTCCGCGGGTACGGCGGCGGTGGCCTGTGCGCTCATGCGGCACCGCCCGCACGAGCGGCGTGCGCCGCGGCGACGCGGCGCACCGGGCGCCCTCCCACGGCCCGGACCGGTACCGGCTGCCTGGGCACTCGCATCACTCCTTCTCCGTCGTGCCGGAACACGTCTTTCCGTTGCGGTAAGAGGACGGACACGGGCTCCGGCTATCCCTGCCGCACGCCGTTCGGACGCGTGACAAAGCTCACGAGCCGGTCCGGGGAGTGGAACCGGCCGAGTCCGCCTCTTGAGGGGGTGACAGTCGCGATCCGCACGGCGGCCGGCACGCCGAGGCGAAAGGGGAAACCATGAGCACCATCAGGGAGTTGCTGGTCGAGCTCACCGGCACGATCGACTACGCGGACAAGGTGGGCAACGACGTCGACCTCGCCGCCAGCGGCATCGACTCCGGGGACCTGGTGCGCCTCGTCCTGCTCGTCGAGCAGCGGCTCGGCGTGGAGATCACCGCGGAGGACATGGAGCAGCTGCACACGATCGCCGACTACGAGCGCTTCGTCGCCGAGCACTCCGTCGCCGGTGCCACCGGCGGTGCGTGATGTGGCTGACACAGCTGCTGGAGCGCAACCGCCAGTGCTTTCCCGACCGGACGGCGCTGGTGGACGAGCAGCGCAGCGTCACCTGGGCCGAGTTCCACGACCGTACCGTCGAACTGGCGCGCGGGCTGGCCGACCTGGGCATCGCGCGCGGTGACCGGGTCGCCGTGCTGTCCAAGGACCGTATCGAGGTCCTGGAGAGTTACTTCGCGCTCGCCCGGCTCGGCGCGCTGTTCGTGCCGCTGAACCACAGCCTGGCCGTGCCCGAGGTCACCGGCATCGTCGAACGGGTCGAAGCGGTGGCCGTCCTCGGCGAGTCGGACCTGCTGGACCGGCACACCGAGCTGCCGGAGTCGGTGCGGATCCGGCTGGCCCTCGACAAGCCCGCCTTCGAGACACTGGGCACCCTGGCCGCCGAGCGGGACCTGCCCGCCGTGGCCGACACCGACCCGATCGCCGTACTGCACACCTCGGCGACCACCGGACAGGCCAAGGGCGTCACCGTCGACAGTGGGTCCTTCCGGGCCATCGCCCTGGGCTGGCTGGTCATGGCCCGGCCCACCGACGACATCGTCATGGTCAACTGCTGCCCGCTCTACCACGGCAGCGTGGTCGTGTCCCTGACCTACATGGCGGCCGGCGCCACGGTGGTGCTGATGCCCGGCTTCACACCGCAGCGGGCACTGGCCGCGGTGGAACGGCACCGCGCCACGCACATGTGGATGGTGCCGCAGATGCTGCGCTTCATGTTGCAGGCCAAGGCGTCCCACAGCACCGACCTGTCCTCGCTGCGGGAGATCCTGTACGGCGCCGCCCCGATGCCGCTCGACGTGTACGCCGACGCCGTCCAGCGGCTCGGCTGCGGCTTCCGGCAGGTGTACGGCATGACCGAGGTCGGCGGCCCGTTCGTCACCCTCGGCCCTGACGAACACCCCGCTCCCGGGGACGTCACCGCCCGCATCCCGTGCGGGAGAGTGGTACCGGGCATGTCCGCCCGCGCGGTGGACGAGGGCGGCCGGGAGCTGCCGCGCGGCGAGATCGGCGAGATCATCGTGCGCGGACCGGGTCTCATGCAGGGCTACTGGAACGATCCGCAGGCCACCCGCGAGATCACCCTCGACGGCTGGATCAAGACCGGTGACCTGGGGTTCGTGGACGGACAGGGCCGCATCAGCCTCGTGGACCGCACGAAGGACGTCATCATCCGAGCGGGCCAGAACGTCTACCCCTCCGAGATCGAGCGCGCGCTGATGACGCACCCGGCGGTGCGGGACACCGCGGTCGTCGGAATGCCCGACGAGGACTACGGCGAGGTTCCTCTGGCCTACGTCGTCCTGGAGCCGGACGCGGACGCGGGCCCGGCGGAGCTGCTGGCGCATGTCGCGGGACTGCTCGCGCCGTACAAGCGCCCGCGAGGCGTGGAGTTCATCGAGCAGGTGCCGCGCAACCCCGCAGGAAAGATCATCAAGAAGCTGCTGCGGGTGTGAGGGTGCGCGGCGGTGTCCGGGGCGGGGCACGGTGACCGGGCGCCCCGCGACGACAGGTCCGGCCGGGGTCGGCGGCGTGTCCGCGCCGCCCCCGGCCGGCCGTGTTCCTCCGCGGGCCGCGGCCGGTGCCCCCGCCGCACCGGCCGTGTCCGGTCCCTGTTCCGCGGTCGGCGGCCCGGCGCCGTACCGCCGGGCGGACCGGGGCGACCGCACGCTCGGTGACGCCCGGCCCACCGACCACGCCCCGCGCGCCGACGGACGCCCGCTCGCCGCGACCGCAACGGCCCACGAACCGGACGTCCGGATGCTCACCCGGCTGCGCCCGCTCCTGGCCGCCGCCGGACTCGGCCTGGGCGTCGCCTCCGTGTCGGAACCGCGCCTGGCCCCCGCCGGCCCCTCCGAGGCGGCCGCGGCCGCCTCGATGCCGCCCCGGCGCCGCCTGGAGTTCCTGGCCGGCCGGCAGGCCGCCCGCCGGGCCCTGCGCGCGGTGGGACTGGACTGCGGCGAGATCCCCCGCTCGGGACGGCTGCCGGTGTTTCCGCCCGGGCGGGCGGCATCGATCGCGCACAGCGCCGGAATCGCCGTCGCCGTGGCCCGCCCACCGGGCCGGGACACACCGCTCGGCTGTGATCTGGAGTTCCGGCCGCTCCCCCACCGTGCCGCACGCCTGGTGCTGCGCGAGGACGAGGAGGACCTGCTGGTCACCGGCGCCCGGCCGGCGGACACGGCGTGGTCGGTGACGGAGCTGTTCTCGGCCAAGGAAGCCGCGTGGAAGGCCCTGCACCGCCCCGAAGCGGGCGGCCGTACGGCCGGGTCTTCGGGGACTCTGCGGGACCTGCGTGCGTGCCCGTCCGGGGACGGCCTGCGCATCAGCCTCCGCGCGGAGCCGGCCCGCGCGGTACGGGTACGCGTGGTGCCCCTGGGGACAGGAGTGCTCAGCTACGTCCTGGGCCGGTCCTAGCCGACCACACGCTCGCGGCCCCCGGCGCTGTGCGCCGGGGGCCGCGGGGTCGGACGCGCGGTTCAGCGCTCCGTCGTACCGCTGTCCCGGTAGGAACGACGTGCTGCGTCGGCGGCCTTGTCGGTCTGGGCGTCGTACTTGTCACCGGTCCGCTTGTCGACCGCTCGCTCGGCGCTCGTCACACCCTTGTCGGCCTGGTCGGGGTGGCCCTTGGCCATCTCCTTGGCCTTTTTCGCCATGTCTCCCAGCTTGCCCATGGGATACCTCCCGCGATAGCGCGTGCGTCGTACCTCGCCGCGAGTACCCGGCACGCCCGGGGCATATCACCCGAACACACGACGAGGTCCACCCGGCGGACGGCCGCGGGAGCCGAGCCCGTCACATCCGGGCGTTCACCAGCACCGCCATGTTGCCCGCCGGGTGGCGGTTGTCGTGGATGAGCTGGTGGGCCAGGCCGATCTCGTCGAAGTCGAAGGTCCGGGACAGACAGGGGTCGACGACGCCCTGGTCGATCAGCCGGGTGATCTCCCGTGCCTCGCGGGCGCTGGCCACGTGCGACCCCTGGAGCCGCTTCTGCCGCATCCACAGGAAGCGCAGGTCCACGTCGCCGTTGTAGCCGGTGGTGCCGCCGCAGATGACGACCATGCCGCCGTTGTCGCACAGGTACATGGAGGTGGGGATGGTGTCGGCGCCCGAGTGCTCCAGCACGATGCGCGGGCTGCGGCGCTCGCCGAGCACGTCCCAGAAGCGCCGGCCGAAGGCGCGGGCGCCGGACAGCCAGCGGGCCATCGCGGCCTCGTCGGAGGTGTCCGGCAGCCGCCCCCAGTGATCGAACTCCCGCCGGTCGATCCACCCCTTGGCGCCCAGCTTGAGGCAGAACTCGCCGCGTTCCTCGTTGGAGACGACCGCGACCGGGATGCCACCGACGTGCCGGACCAGCTGGATGGCGATGCAGCCCAGGCCGCCGGCGCCGCCCCAGATCAGCACCGGGTCGCCCGGTCGCACCGTGTGCGGTTCCCAGCCGAAGAGCTGGCGGTAGGCGGTGGCGGCGGTCGCCATGTAGCAGGCGGCCTCCGCCCAGGACAGCCGGGCCGGCTTGGGGTGGCACATGTAGTCGTCGACGACCGCGAACTGTGCGAAGGAGCCGTAGTTCTCCTCGTAGCCCCACACCCGCTGGCTGGTCGAGAAGGCCGGGTCGGCGCCGAGGCGGATGTCCTCGGCGGCCTCGTCCCACCGGTTGGCGAGGACGACGACCTCGTCACCGAGGCTCACCCCGCGCACGTCCTCGCCGACCGCCCACACGATCCCGGACAGGTCGGAGCCGCCGATGTGGAAGTCCTCGGTGGCGCCCGCCTTCTGGCGTGCGGCGATCACGTCGAGTGGTGAACCCAGCGCGGCCCACACGTTGTTGTAGTTGATGCCGGCCGCCATCACCTTCACCAGCACCTGGCCGCGGCCGACGGGAGGGACGTCGACCACCTCGGTGCGGAAGGCGTCGACGGGCCGGCCGTAGCGCTCGCGGCGGATGAGCGAGGCGTACATCTTCTTGGGGACGGTGCCGATCTCGGGCGCGTCGCCGAGCTCGTAGAGGTCCTGGGTCGCGTTCACGCGGGGTCTCCTGAACGGTCGGGGCGTACTCGGTGGGTCGGGGATCGGGGCGGACGGCGCCCGGCGGCTCACTCGTGGAGTCCGCTCAGGGCCTTGGCGACCGCCTCGCCGATACGGGCGATCGGCTCGGGTTCGGTCATCTCGTAGTGGCCGCAGGGCACTCGGTGGTCGTGCAGGGTGCCGTCGACGTGGGGCCGCCAGCTGTCGGCCTTGCCGGGCAGCACCGCCAGGTCCGCCGGGAATTCGGTCGGCTCCTCCTGGGCCGCGCTGAAGAACAGCACGTCACCGCGGTACACACCGGGCGTGAACTGCGGGGCGACGCGCAGGTTGTTGCGCATGACGGCGGCGATCGCGGCCGCCTCGGCGCGCGTGACGGGCGCACTGGACGGGTCGGCCGCGAGGCCGGCCTCGATACGGTCCAGGACGGTGTCGACGTCCGGCGGCGCGGCCCCCGGTTCGACGGGCAGCCCGGCCACCCTCGACAGCAGTGCGGCCACCTGTCGTTCCGCCGCCTCGGGCTCGTAGGTCGTGCCGTGCGGCTGCGGCGCGTCGAGCATGGCGAGGAGTTCGACCCGCTCGCCGCTCTCCTGGAGCGCGCAGGCCATGGCGTGCGCGACGAATCCGCCGTAGGACCAGCCCAGCAACCGGTACGGGCCGTGCGGCTGCACCTGCCGCACCAGCTCCAGGTACCCGCTGACCATGGCGGCGGCGTCCGGTGCGGGCGGCCGGGTGCCGTCGAGGCCGGCCGCCTGGATGCCGTACACGGGCTGGTCGCCGCCGAGGTGGGGCAGCAGGCCCGTGTAGCGCCAGGACACGCCCGCGCCGGGGTGGAGACAGAACAAGGGGGTGGCGGTGCCCTCCGCGCGCAGCGGCAGCAGCGGGCCGAGCGCGGTGACGGGGGCGCCTCCCGCCGTGTCCTCGCCCGGCTCCTCGGCGAGGACGCCGGCCACCGTGGGCGCGGCCAGCAGCTTCGCCGCCGGGATGTCGAGGACGCCGGCCTGGCGCAGCCGGCCCGCCAGCAGCACGGCGCGCATCGAGTCGCCGCCGAGGTCGAAGAAGTTGTCGTGCACGCCGATGCCGCCGATGCCGAGGGTCTCCTCCCACAGCCGGGTGACCGCCTGTTCGCGGTCGGAGCGCGGCGGCACGTGCTCGGTGGTCAGCCGGGGCCGGGGGGCGAGGGCCGGGCCCGCCTCCGCCTCGGCGGGTGTGTCGGGCGCGGCGGGGTCCGTGCGGGCGCCGGGGGCGTCGATCCAGTGGCGGTGGCGTTCGAAGGCGTACGGCGGCAGCGGGACCCGTCGGGCCGTGTCCGGCACGGGCGGGAGGGCGGTGTCCACGCCCGCGCTCCACAGCCGGCCCAGGGCCTCCGCGAGGACGAACCCGTCGGAGGCCTCGGCCTTGGCGTGTCGCATGGTGGTCACCGTCACGGGCGCCTCGTCGGCGAGCCGCCCGGTGGCCAGCTTGGTCAGGGTGTCCCCCGGCCCGATCTCCACCAGCACGGGGCGCAGGCGGTCCCACAGGGCGGTGATGCCGTCGGCGAACCGCACGGTGTTCCTGGTGTGGTCGAGCCAGTGCCGGACGGAGGTGGCCTGGTCGTCGGTGACCCAGGTGCCCGTGACGTTGGTGACGTACGGGATCCGCGGCGGGCGCAGCGTGACCTGGCGCAGGTGGGCCTCGAACGTCGGCAGGACCGGGTCCAGGACGTGGGAGTGGGCCGCGACGGGGATGCGCAGGCGGCGGAACGGCACGCCCCGGCGGGTGAGTTCGGCCTCGAAGCGGGTGACGGCGTCGAGGTGTCCGGCGACGGTGCAGGCGCTGGGGCCGTTCGCCGCGGCCAGCGACAGCTCCTCGTCGAGCAGCGGCTGTACCTCCTCGGCCGGGGCGGCCACGCCGACGGTGGCGCCGCCCGCGGAGCTGATGAGCCGGATGCGTTCGGTGACCAGGGGCAGCATGTCCTCCAGGTCGATGACCCCGGCCAGGCAGGCGGCCGTGTACTCGCCGAGCGAGTGGCCGATCAGCGCGTCCGGGCGCACGCCCTGTTCCATGAGGGTGCGGGCCAGGGCGTACTCGGTCACCACCAGGCCGAGGAACGCGGCGGTGTCATCGGGCCGCTGCTCCTCGAACAGGGCGGTACGGACGTCGCTGCCGAGTGCGGGGCGCAGGATGCGGGCGCACTCGTCGACGATGTCGCGGTAGACGCCGTGGTCGCGGTGGAGCTCCGCTCCCATGCCGGCGTACTGGGTGCCGCCGCCCGGCAGCAGGAACGCCACGCGGGCGGGCTCGTCGGACAGCGGCGGGGTGCCCGGCGCGGCGGCACGCAGGGCGTCGAGGGCCTCCTCACGGGAGGCCGCCGTGACGGTGAGGCGGTGGCGCAGCGCGGGCCGGTCCGCGCGCAGGGAGTGCGCGACGTCGTCCAGGCGCAGCTCGGGACGCCGCTCCAGGTGCCGGGCGAGGGCGTCGGCCTGGCCGCGCAGGGCGCCGGCGGTCCGCGCGGACAGCGGCAGCACCAGGCGGCGTCCGTCCTCGGGCGGGCAGGGCGCGGCCGGGGCGACAGGCGGGGCCTCCTCCAGGATGACGTGGGCGTTGGTTCCGCCGATCCCGAAGGCGCTGACGGCGGCCCGGCGGGGGTGGTCGCCCGCAGGCCAGTCCTCCAGGGCGGTGGGCACGCGGAAGGGCCCGGAGGCGAAGTCGATGAGGGGGTTGGGCCGGTCGAAGTGCAGGCTCGGCGGGATCTGCCGGTGCTCCAGGGCGAGGACCGCCTTGATGAGCCCGGCGATGCCGGCGGCCGCGCCCAGGTGGCCGATGTTGGTCTTCACCGAGCCCAGGGCGCAGAACCCGGTCCGCTGCGTGCTCTGCCGGAACGCCTCGGTGAGCGCGGACACTTCGATCGGGTCGCCGAGCTTGGTGGCGGTGCCGTGCGCCTCGATCAGGCCGATGGTGCCGGCGTCGACCTCCGCCTGGGCCTGCGCCGCGAGGATGACCTCGGTCTGCCCGGCGGCACTGGGCGCGCTGAAGCCGACCTTGCGGCGGCCGTCGTTGTTGACGGCGCTGCCCCGGATGACGGCGCGAATGCGGTCACCGTCGGCGAGCGCGTCCTCCAGGCGCTTGAGCACGACGGCTCCCACGCCGTCGCCGGAGGAGGTGCCGGCGGCGTCCGCGGCGAAGGCGCGGCAGTGGCCGTCGGGCGAGAAGGGGCCGTCGGGTACGTGCCGGTAGCCCAGGGCGGCCGAGGGGTTGAGGGAGACGGCGGCGGCGAGCGCGGTGTCGCAGCGGTAGTCGAGCAGGTCCTGGCAGGCGGTGTGCACGGCGACGAGCGCGGTGGAGCAGGCCGTCTGCAGCGACACGCTCGGGCCGGTCAGGCCCAGCTCGTAGGAGACGCGGGTGGCGAGGGTGCCGAGGGAGTTGGCGGTGGCCGCGTGCACGAGCGCGACCGAGCCGGGCTGCCCGGCGTAGCGCGGGTACACGTGGGCGGGGTAGTAGCGGCTGTCGCCGCTGCCCGCGTACACGCCGAACGCCTCGTATGTGCGGTCGCCGCCGAGGCAGCCGGCGTCCTCCAGGGCGTGGTAGGCCGTCTCCAGCAGCAGCCGCTGCTGCGGGTCGACCACGGCGGCCTCGGCGGGGCTGTAGCCGAAGAAGCCGGAGTCGAAGCGGTCCATGCCCTCGACGACGGAGGCCATGCGGACCAGTGAGGGGTCGTCGAGGTCGCGCGGGTCGCCGCCCGCGGCGAGGAACTCGTCGTCGGTGACGGGCCGTACGGATTCCCGGCCCGCCGCGAGGTTGTCCCAGAAGGTGTCGAGGTCGTCGGCGCCGGGGAAGCGGCCCGCCATGCCGATGACGGCGACGGCGGGGGCCTCCTGCTCGTGCGGTTCGGTGGTGTCAGACATGGCCTCGGTCCTTCCCGTGCCGTGCGGTACGGCGCGCGCGGGCCGCACGCTGCCGCTGTGCTTGTTCCTTGGCTCGGTCCAGGCCGCTGGGGGCGGCCTCGGCGGACCGTTGTGCTGCGGGGGCGGCGGTCCGCTGTCCTGAGGACTCGCCCGGGGGTGACGGCTCCGCGGCCGCCCGGGTGCCGGTGCGCGTCGACAGGTGGCGGGCCAGGTCGCGCACGGTGGGGTGGGCGAACAGGTCGACGACCGAGAGGTCGGTGTCGAAGGCGCTGTTGACGGCGGACTGGGCGGTGACGAGGAGCAGTGAGTTGCCGCCCAGGTCGAAGAAGTTCTCGTCCCTGCCCACCCGGTCGCGGCCCAGGACCCCGCACCACACCTCGGCGAGCCGGCTCTCCAGCCGCCGCGGGTCCTCGCCCGGGTCCGCCTGGTCACGGTGTTCGGTGGTGCCCGCCGAACGCAGCGCCCAGTCGTCGCCCACGCCGGTCGCGCCGGCGCTGTCGGCCGCCGCGCGGTACAGGGCGCCCAGGTCGGCGCCGTCCTCCAGGCCGACGCGCGCGGCCAGGCGCCGCACTTGGCGGACCGGGGCCACCACGTGGCTGCGGACCCAGGGGGCGCTGCGGTCGGCGCCGATCAGGAGGTGCGGTTCGTCCAGGGTGCGGGCCAGGTCGAACGAGCGCAGTGCGGTGGGCGCGTCGAGCAGCCGGTAGCCGCGGGCCTCGGTGAGCGCGGTGAGCCGGTAGCCGCGGCTCATGCCGTGCTCGCGCCACATGCTCCAGGCCAGGGACTGCGCGGGCAGACCGAGGCTTCGGCGGTGCAGGGCGAGGGCGTCGAGGTAGGCGTTGGCGGCGGCGTAGGCGGCGTTCATGGCACCGCCGAAGTAGCCGTTCACCGAGGAGAAGGTGACGAAGGAGCCGACCGGGTGGTCCTCGGTGAGCCGGTGCAGGGTCCACGCACCGCGCACCTTCGCCTCCAGCGCCCGGCGCCAGGTGGCGGCGTCCAGGTCGCCCACGGGGCGTTCGACGAGGGTTCCGGCCAGGTGCAGCACCGACGCCGGCGGCACGCCCCACGCCTCGGTGGCCGCGTCCACCGCGGCCCGCACCTGGCGTTCGTCGGTGACGTCGGCGCGGGCGTAGCGGACCTCGCCCAGCTCGCGCAGTCGCCGGAGGGCCTCCGCGCGGCCCGATTCGGCTCCCTGGGGCTCGAGTTCGGCCTGCGGGGTGCGGCCCATGATCAGCAGCCGCGTCCCGGGCGTGCGCAGCAGATGGGCCGCGATCTCGCTGCCGACGCCGCCCAGTCCTCCGGTGATCAGGGTGAAGCCGTCGGGTGCGGGCGTCTGGGCGCGCGATGGTGTGTCGGGCAGGGCAGCGAGGCGGCGTACGTGACGACGCCCGTCGCGGTACGCCACCTCCGCGCCGTCCGCGGCGACCGTCGCCTCGGCCAGCAGGACGGGCAGCGGGTCCCCACCGTCGTTCGGCGGGAGATCGAGGTGCGCCCCGCGCAGCCAGCCGAACTCCTCCTGCAGCGATTTGAGCAGGGCGCCCGCCATGGCCTGCGCGGGGCAGGGACGGTCCCCGGGGCGCACGGCCCGGGCACCCGCCGTCACGTACACCAGGTCGACGGGGCGCTGCCGGCCGGGCCGGGCGGCGAGGGCGCGGGCGAGCGCGAGCAGGCGCTCGGTACCGGTCGTGTCGTACGGCGCCTGCTCCGGCGTCCCGGTGACACGCAGCCCGCCGAGGTGGACGACGGCGTCGACGGGGCGCTGGTCGCGCTCCAGCTGTCGCA
This sequence comes from Streptomyces sp. NPDC051315, assembly GCF_044455165.1. Classification (NCBI taxonomy): domain Bacteria; kingdom Bacillati; phylum Actinomycetota; class Actinomycetes; order Kitasatosporales; family Streptomycetaceae; genus Streptomyces; species Streptomyces sp. NPDC051315. Next base: position 332,310 of record NZ_JBITEN010000008.1, on the reverse strand, counting down.
GCAGCTCGGTGCAGTCCGCTTCCTCGGCAGGGCGGACGTAGTAGCGGGCGGCGTCGAGACGCGCGTACGCCGTCCCGTCGCCGACCACCGTGCACAGGCCGCCGCCGTCCCGCAGCGCGTCGGCGAGCCGGTCGGCGAGCCGCTGCACCCGGGGGTCGCCGCCGGTCAGCACGAGGGTGTGCCGGCCGGCGGACGCGGCGCGTGAGTCCGGGCGTTCCGCCCGCTGCCAGACCGGGCGCAGGAACCAGTCGGGGACGGTGGCGGCGGTGCCCAGCAGCACCTGGGCGGCGCGCACCTGGTCGTCGAAGGCGCCGGCCTCGAAGTTCTTGCGCAGCCTGGTGCGCTGGATCTTGCCGATCTCGGTCTTGGGGATGGCGTCCGGCTCGACCGGGATCAGGAAGGCGGGGCTGACGCCGATCTCCCGGGTGACCTTGCCGGCGATCTCCCGCAGGACACCGGCGGTGTCCCGGGTGGCGGCCTCGGGGGTGAGGTGGAAGAAGAGGGCCAGTTCGTCGGTGGGCGAGGACGGATCGGAGCGCACCGCGACCGCGGCGGTGAAACTGCGCTCCACGTACGGCAGTTCCTCCACGCAGGCTTCGATCTCGTGGCTGTAGTGGTTGACGCCGTTGACGATGATGACGTCCTTGGCGCGGCCGGTGATGTACAGCTCGCCCTCGCGCAGGAACGCCAGGTCGCCGGTGTCGAACCAGCCGTCCTCGGTGAACGCCTCGGCGTTGGCGCCCGGGTTGTCGTGGTAGCCGCCGGTGACCGAGGTACCGCGGACCTGGAACCGGCCCGCCTCTCCCTCGGTCAGCACGTTGCCCCGCTCGTCCACGATCCGCATGGCGAACCCGGGGTAGGGACGCCCGCAGCTGACGAACGTCCCCTCGTCCGCGGCGGGTTCACCGGGCAGGACGGCGTCCGTGACCACCGAGCAGGTCTCCGACATCCCCCAACCCGGATGCATCACGTTCTGCGGCAGGCCGAAGGGCTTCAGCGTGTGCAGGAAGCGGCGGGCGGCCGACGCCACGACGACCTCACCGGCGTTCATCACCAGCCGCATCGGCGACAGGTCCCAGGTGCGGTCCGTGAAGCGGTGGGATTCCTCGGCGAGGAGACCGAAGGCGAAGTTGGGCGCCCAGGTGACGGTGACCCGGTGCCGGTCGGCCAGGTCCATCCAGCGCAGCGGGTCCTGAAGGATCCAGGAGGTCGGGGCGTGGATCTGGCGGCAGCCCAGATAGACATCGCGCAGGTGGAACATCACCACGCCGGTGACATGGTCCAGCGGGATCCAGTTCAGCGAGACATCGGTGCTGTCCAGTCCGTTCATCTGCTCGGTGGCAGCGGAGCGGGTCAGCACGTTGCGGTGGGTGAGCCGCACCGCCTTGGGCAGGCCCGTGCTGCCGGACGTCATCAGCATCAGGATGAGGTCGTCCGGCCGGGCGGGGTGCCAGTCGTGGTCCTCCGGTGCCTCACGCAGCGCGTCGGCCGTGGTCAGCCGCAGCCCGGGCCACTCCTGCCGGGCGGCCACGTCACGCAGCCCGGCCTCGCGGCCGGCGGAGCACACGACCCAGGGCCGGCCCAGCATCCGCCAGATGCCCTCCAGCTTCGTCAACGCCGCCGAAGGAGTGTCGTAGGAGGCCGGCACGGTCAGCGGCACGGCGACGAAACCGCCGAGGATGCAGCCCCACAGCACGGCGAGGAAGTCCTCGCTCACATCGCACTGGAGGATGACCTGGTCGCCGGGGCGCAGGCCCGCCCGCCGCAGACCGGCCAGTACACGTGAAGCCTCCGGGATCAGGGAGGCATAGCTGCGCCGGTGCTCACTGCCGTCGGCGTGGACGTGCACGATGTCGCCCCGGTCCAGCTCCGCCGCGCGCCGCAGGGCCTGCGCCCAGCCGGACACGGACGGCTCGGCAGGCGCGGGACCCTCACTGAGCGCCGGGACGGCGGAGGTCTCGGCCGCGCTCCCGGTGCTGTCGGCCGACGCGGGTTCCGGCGTGCGGTCGGGCAGGCCGGCGTGGCGGCGCCCCAGTTCCCCGGGGGTGTCCTCGACCGACACTTCGGCGGCGGTGACGCCGGGAACGCGGGCCAGCCGCTCCTGCCAGGCCTGGGCCGCGGCGCGGTCGACGGCGGGCAGGGAACGCAGCGCCGCTGTGTCGACGGTGCCGTCGGCGTCGTGGGGCAGCGCGTTGACCGCCGTGACGCGGACCGTGCCGTGGCCCGCGCGGTCCAATACGTCCTCGACGCGTTCGGCGGCGTCCCCCCGTCCAAGCACCACGTACAGGCGCGGCGGCTCGCCGTCGGTGCCGGGAAGGGCGCGGGCGTCGCGGACGCCGGGGACGGACAGTGCCGCGTCCTCCAGCTCCCCGGTGTCGGCAGCGGCGGGGGCGGGGGCGCGCTCGGGGATCGTGGGCAGCTGTCCGACGCGGACGCCGGGCTCTGCGCACACCGTGCGCAGGACGTCGTGCAGGGCGTGGGCGAACGCCTCGGCCGTGCCGGCGTCGTACAGGTCCGTGGCGTACTCGACGTGCAGCGCGAGGCCGTCGGGGGCACCGTCGGCAGCGCGGCGCTCCAACACGTCCACGAAGAGGTCGAACTTGGCGGTGCCGGTGGCGGTCGGCTGCAAGTGAGCCTGGTGGCCGTCCAGTTCGAGTACGGCGGGTTCGTTGTTCTGGAGGGCCAGCATCACCTGGAAGAGGGGGTGCCGCCCGGCCCTACGCGGCGGGTTGAGTTCCTCGACCAGCCGGTCGAAGGGCAGGTCCTGGTGGTCCAGGGCGGCAAGATCGGCCGTGCGCAACCGGGCGAGGAGGTCGCGGAAGGCGGGGTCGCCGGAGGTGTCGGCCCGCAGGACCAGGGTGTTGGTGATCAGGCCGATGAGGTGGTCGAGGGCGGGTTCGGTGCGGCCCGCGACCGGGGTGCCGAGGACGATGTCCTCGCCGGCGCCGCAGCGGGTGAGCAGGGCGCTGACGGCGGCGTGCAGCACCATGAACAGGCTGGTGTTCTCGCGGTCGGCGAGACCCAGCAGGTCACGGTGCAGAGCGGCGTCGATGACGGTCTCGACGTGCGCGCCGCCACCGCGCGGCGCGGCGGGGCGCGGCCGGTCGCCGGGCAGGGTGCACTCCTCGGGCAGACCGTCCAGAGCGGCGCGCCAGTGGGCGGTGAGCCGCTCCAGCCGGCCCGTGCCGTCCGGTTCGGGCGCCAGCAGGGCGCGCTGCCACAGCGCGTAGTCGGCGTACTGCACCGGCAGCGGGGTCCACCGGGGCGCCCGGCCCGCGCGGCGGGCCGCGTACGCGGTGCTCAGGTCGTCGGCGAAGGGGCGCAGCGACCAGCCGTCGGCCGCGCTGTGGTGCAGCACGAGCAGCAGGGTCCGGTCGGTGCCGGTGCCCAGCAGCCAGGCGGCCAGCGGGCTCTGCGCGGTCAGGTCGAACCGGTGCCGCAGTGCGGCGGTGACGTGGGCGGTGGTCTCGGCGGCGGGGCAGTCGACGCGGCGCAGCTCCGGCCGCAGTCGGCCGGGCGGCACGATCCGCTGGTACGGCACGCCGTCGTGCTCGGCGACCACGGTGCGCAGGCTCTCGTGGCGGTCGGCCAGGTCGCCGAGGGCCGCTTCCAGCGCCTCGGCGTCGAGGTCGGCGTCCAGCGCGACGAGGAGCGGGATGTTGTAGGTGGCCGCTCCGCCGTCGAGGCGGTTGAGGAACCACATGCGTTCCTGGGCGAAGGACAGCGGTACGCGTTCCGGGCGTACGGCGTGACCGAGGGCGGGCCGGGGCAGGGCGGTGTCGGACTGCGCGGCGAGCCGGTGGGCGAGGGCGGCCGGTGTCGGTGTCTCGAACAGGGCCGTGATGGGGATCTCCGCGCCGGTCTCGTGCCGCAGGCGGGCCAGCAGGCGGGTGGCGAGCAGGGAGTCGCCGCCGAGGTCGAAGAAGTTGACGTCGGTGCCCACGGTGTCGCGGGGCAGCTTCAGTACGTCTTCGAACAGCGCGCAGACGAGGGCCTGTCGCGGCGTCTCGGGGCGGGTGCCGGAGGCCTCGGCGGCGAAGTCCGGGGCGGGCAGGGCCTGGACGTCGAGCTTGCCGTTGGCGGTCAGCGGCAGCGCGTCCACGGGGACGCAGGCGGCCGGGACCATGTGCTCGGGCAGGTGGGCGGCGGCGTGGGCGCGCAGGTCGGCGGGGTTCGCCGGTCCGTCACCCGTCGGCACCGTGTAGGCGACGAGCTGCTGGGCGCCGTTGTCGGCGCGGCGGACCACGACTGCGGCGCGGGCGACGCCGGGGTGGGCGGCGAGGACGGCCTCGATCTCGCCCGGCTCGACGCGGAAGCCGCGGAGCTGGACCTGAGCGTCGGCCCGGCCGAGGTAGTCGAGGGTGCCGTCGGGGCGGCGCCGCGCCAGGTCTCCCGAGCGGTACATGCGGGTACCGGGCGGGCCGTAGGGGTCGTCGAGGAAGCGTTCGGCGGTCAGCTCGGGCCGGTTCAGGTATCCGACGGCCACGCCGGCACCGGAGACGTACATTTCGCCGGTCGCGCCGGGCGGCACCGGGCGTCCCTCGGGGTCGAGCAGGTGGACGCGCAGATCGGCGAGCGGGGTGCCGATGACGCTGCCGCGGCGCGGGTCGTCCAGGTCCGCCCGGGTGATGAGGTGGTGGGTGACGTGCACGGTGGTCTCGGTGATGCCGTACATGTTCACCAGCGCCGGGCGGTCCAGTCCGTGCCGGTCGGCCCAGGGGCGCAGGCGGGCCGGGCGCAGGGCCTCCCCGCCGAAGACGACGTAACGCAGCGCCCCCGTGTCGCCGTCCCGTTCGAGGTCGGCGTCGATCAGCTGCTCGAACGCGGACGGCGTCTGGTTGAGGACGGTCACGCCCTCCCGGTGCAGCAGCTCCAGGAAGTCCCTGGGCGAGCGGCTGACGGCGTACGGGACGACGACGACCCGGCCGCCGTGCAGCAGGGCGCCCCAGATCTCCCACACGGAGAAGTCGAAGGCGTAGGAGTGGAACAGCGTCCAGACGTCGTCCGCGCCGAAGTCGAAGTGCCCGGCCGCGGCGGCGAACAGCCGCACGACGTTGGCGTGCGGCACGGGTACGCCCTTGGGGCGGCCGGTGGAGCCGGAGGTGTGGATGATGTACGCGGTGTCGGACGGGTTCGTCGGCCCCTGCCGGTCGGCGTCGGTGAGGTCGTCGCCGGAGCGGCGCGCGAGGTCCGCCGTGACCTCCGGGTCGTCCAGGAGGACGGCGGGAACCGCGTCCCCGGCCAGGTGGGCGTGGGCGCGCTCGGTGACCAGGACGACGGGCGCCGCGTCCTCGACGACCAGCCGCAGCCGCTCGGCCGGATGCCCGGGGTCCAGGGGCAGGTAGGCCGCCCCCGTCTTGAGGACGGCCAGCAGGGCGGGCAGCAGCCGCACCCCGCGCTCCAACGCGAGCGCCACCACGCGCCCCGGGCCCGCGCCGCGTCCGGTCAGCAGCCGGGCCAGGCGGTTGGCCTCCGCGTTCAGCTCGGCGTACGTGAGGTGTTCGTCCCCGCAGGTGACGGCGGTCCGCTCGGGCAGGGACGCCGCCTGTTCCTCGAACAGTTCCGTGAGGGTCCGCTCGACGGGATACGTGCGTACGGGGGTGTCGCGGGGGTGCTCGCCCGGCAGCAGGAGGTCCAGGTCCCGCAGCGGGGTGGCCGGCTCGGCCTCGGCCAGCTCGCGCAGCACCCTGAGGAACCGGTCGCGGTGCAGGGCGAGCTCGTCCTCCTCGTACAGGGCGGGGTTGGCGTCGAAGGCCAGCCACATCCCACCGGCCCTCCGCCCGGGCCGGACCGAGATCTGGAGGTCGTCGACCGCTCCGCCGGACAGGTGGTGCCAGGTGGCGGGGTGGCCGCCGAAGGTCAGGGGCTCGTCGAACGGGACGATGTTCAGCACCGGCCCGTACAGCCGGCGTCCGGTGCCGAGGAGGCCCAGGTCGCGGCGGATGAACTCGCCCCGGTACTGCTGGTGCCGGCGCAGCGCCTTCAGTTCGTCCGCGACGGCCCGCACCAGCTCCGCGACGGGCGTGCCGGGGGCGGCGGCCACACGCAGCGGAAGGACGTCGGAGGCCGTGCCGGGGGTGCGCAGCGCAGCGCTGCCGAGCCGGCTCATCGTGGCCAGGCCGAGCACCAGGTCCCCCGCACCGGTCATGCGGTGCAGATACGCGGCGGTGGCGGCGGTCAGCAGGTCGGTGCGCGAGACGCCGAGACGGGCCGCGGCCGCGTCGAGGGCTGCGGCTTCGGCGGCCTCCAACTCGGCGGTGCGGCGCAGGAAGGGAGCGGTGGGTGCGGCCGTACGGGAGGTGAGCCGGGCGGGCTCGGGCAACCCGGCCAGGCGCTGCGCCCAGTGGTCACGGTCGCGGACGTACCGCTCGGAGCCGCGATAGGTCTCCTCGTCCGCCTGGAGTCGGCTCACCGGCGCGAACCCGGAGGAGTCCGGCTCGCGTCCTTCTGCCAGCGCGTTGTACGTCTCCGCCAGGCGCCGCCCGAGGAGCTTGTAGCTGTAGCCGTCCAGCAGGATGTGATGGGCCCGCAGCAGCCAGATGAAGCGGTCGGGGGCCAGGGTCAGCAGGGTGTGCGAGAACAGCGGGCCCTTCTCCGTGTCCACGAGGGCCGCCAGGTCCGTGCGGATGAACGCCCACGCGGCGGCCTCGGGATCCTCGGCGCCGCTGACGTCGACCCGGTGCAGGCTCCAGTCGTCCGCGTCCGGAGCGGGGTGGCACCGAGGACCGTCGTCGGTGTCGACGAACCGCAGGGCGAAGGTGTCGGCCTCACCGACGGTGCGCCGCAGCGCGGCCTCGAACAGGCCGGTGTCGAGGGGCCCCTGGATCTCCACCGCTTCCGCGGTGTTGTACGCGGCGCTGTCCGGCGCGAGCCGCCCGGCGTACCAGAGGCCCTCCTGGGCCCCGGACAGCGGTCGACGTTCGTCCTCCTGCAGTGACATAGCACAACCCTCACGTGACAAGCCGTAATGTCCCGGACGAAGAAGGCCCGGCCGGATCGGACGGGTGCGGCCACCGCTCCGTGGCGCCCTCGCGTGTGTGTACGCGCCGGGCCGGCCCGCGAGGCGGAAAAGGGAGGTCGCACACCAAAGGCAAGGGGATTCGTATCGCCCAGCCCCGGTTTCACAGGACCTCACGGTGAGATACCGGGCCCGACGGGTCAAGCCAGGACGGGGCCCCGAGCGGCGATTCAGGTGTTTCCCCAGCGACTGCTGTTCGAGGGAGTTCACGGCCCGAGCCGACTTCTAAGGAAAACACGCGACTTCGCCGTGCACCGGGGTTCTCGGATGGATTCGGCCGCGTTCCCCGGTGCACTCTCGGAGGGACCCCGATTCCCGCGGCCAGCAGGCGGCGACAGGCCGCTCCCGGGCCGTGGACACACACGATGGACGAGGGAAAGAAGGCTGACGGCATGCACCGTGTGCTGTGTCCGGTCGAGTCACTCTACGTGGGCCAGAGAAGCAGGGCCGTCCTGTCCTGTTCCCTGCGCGGACGCGTCGACGTCGAGGCGCTGTCGGCCGCGTTCGACGCCATGACACAGGCGAACCCGACGCTTCGTTCCCGCATCGTCGAGGAGGGCGCGGGTCACGTACTGCGCCTGCTCGACGAGGACGAGCGGCCCCGGCTGGTCACCCGCACCGGCGCCGAGGACGAGGCCTACGCGGCGGAGCTGAACAGCCCTCTGCCCGTCGGGGGGCCGCTGAGCCGCGCCGTCCTGGTCAGCGCGCCGGACGGGGAGAGCCACCTGTTCGTCCTGGTGGTCGACCACACCGTCACGGACGGCCACAGCAGCATCGCGCTGCACAACGCGCTGTGGGACCGCTACCGGACGCTGGTCCACGAGGGGCCCACCCTCGAAGCCTCCGTGGCCGACACGCCGCAGTGGCCGCGCCCCGTCAGCCAGTTGCTGCCCGCGGCCGACGAGGCCGACACGGCCAAGTACCTCGACGGCCGTGTGGAGGAGACGAGACGGCACCCGGTCGAGCTGGTGTCGTACGACGTGCGGCGTCCGTCCGCCACCGGCGCGGTCGACGAGGGCGCAGCCGGGGACGGGCACATCGAGGTCTGCCGGCTGACCCTGGACACGGGACTCACCACGCGTCTGCGCCGCACGGCACGCGCCTGTGGCGTCTCCGTGCACGCGCTGGTCGCCGCGACGCTGCTGGCCACCGCCAGGCGGCGCCTGGACGGTGACGGCCCCCGCACGCTCGGCTGCCTCTCCCCCGTCGACCTGCGCTCGCGGCTGTCCCCGCCGCTGCCCACGTCCGACATGGTGCCCGCGGTCACCACCCACCTTCAGACCCTCGACGTGTCCGAGACCCCGGACCCCCTAAACCTGGCGCGTACCGTTCACGCCCGCCTGGGCGACTTCATCTCGCGCGGTGACCACTTCCACGAGATGCGCATCACGCCGGAGATCCCCCGGAATCCCACGCTGCAACTGGCCACAGTGATCGTCACCAACATGGGCGTCGTCGCGGGCCCGCGGCTGCCGAGCGGACTGGAGGCCGTCGACGTCCGCCTGGTGCCGGCTCGCGAGCACTACTTCCCGCAGGCAGGACGCAGTCCCGTCATGGCGTGCGTGGTCTCCTTCGAAGGCCGGCTCGCCATCGAGTTCCCGCACTACACCGCCTGCTTCAGCCCGTCCTTCATGCGGTCGTTCCGCGACGACGTGCGGAGCGGACTGGTCGACCTGGCGAGCGCGGCGGGGACCGGGCCCGCCCGCGCGGCCGCGGGCTGAGCCCCCTCCCTTCCGCTCACTCACACGCCGATCCGGCGACGTAAGGAGCCCTACCCCGTCATGACCACCGTGAGTGAACTCCCCTCCCCCCTGACACTGCTCCCCCGAGCCCAGTCGGGCGACGAGGACGCCATGAACCACCTGCTGACCGCCATCACCCCTTACGTCGCGCGCATCTGCCGTTCCATCACCCACGCCGACGACGCCGACGCCGCACAGGAGGCGCTGCTCGCCATCTACCGCGGCCTGAGCACCCTGCGCGAACCGGCGGCGTTCTACGGCTGGGTGCGCTCGGTGACGGTCCGCGAGGCGATCCGCACCGCCAAGCGCAACGGCGAGGAACGGACCTGCTCGCAACTGGAGTCGCGGCAGGAGACCAATCCGCTGGACGCGGTGCACATCAGCGACGTGCTGGAACGTCTGTCCCAGGCGCACCGGCAGGTCCTCACCCTGCGTGCCTACGGGCTCAACGAGGAGGAGATGGCCGAGGTCCTCTCCCTGCCCGTGGGCACCGTTCGCTCCCGCCTCTTCCGCGCCCGCCGCCGGTTCCAGGAAGCGTGGCAGCCCTCGGCGGCATGAGGCGGGCGCCCTCTGTCGCCGGGCGGCATCCGGCATGGCGGGTGCTGTGCCCGTACGCCGGCGGCCGTGGCGGTGGGCACCGTCACGGCCGCCGCTCGGGAGCCGACCAACCCCCGTTCCCCGCTACTTCACGCGGCCCCGAGGGCCCGCGCACTCACTCACGCCCTGCTGTCCGAGGAGGACCTGCGCCTGTCCTGCCGTGACCGGGTACGGCTGTCGGTCCTCGAGGGCCAGGTGATGATCCGCAGGGTCACTCCAGCAGTTCTCCACAGCGGCCGGGTGCGGCGCGGCAGTGATCAGTGAGAGGACCTCTGCATCCGAGGGTCGTCCCGTAACTGGTCAGTGGGATGGGGCTGGTTGGCCAGGACCGGGTCCTGGGGACCACCGGCGGGCTCCGCCGCCAGGGGGCAGAGTCACTCTGGTACGGTGCGCCGATGTCAGAGATCAAGAAGTTCCAAGTCACCTTTGACTGCGCGGAACCTGAGCGCCTCGCTCGTTTCTGGTGCGAGGTGTTGGGGTACGTCGTGCCGCCGCCACCGGAGGGGTTTGCCACTTGGGACGAATACAAGCGCTCGCAGCCGCCTGAGCAGCGGGATTCGTGGTTCGCCTGCGTTGATCCCTCAGGCGTGGGCCCGCGACTGTACTTCCAGCGCGTCCCCGAAGGGAAGGCCGCCAAGAACCGGGTGCATCTGGATGTGCGGGTCGGCACCGGGCTCGTGGGTGAAGAGCGCCTCGCCGCACTCGAGGCCGAACGCGCACGGCTGGTCCCGCTCGGCGCGGTGCACGTGCGGACGCTGTATGACGGCAATGATGCGTGCATCCCGATGCTGGACATCGAGGGCAACGAGTTCTGTATCGACTGAGCATTCTCCGAGCCGGAGAGGCGAGGAGCCGTCCCGAGGCCCGGCTGCTCCTCACCGGCTGGTACGCGCGGGACCGGCAGAGCGTCCTGGAGAACGCCCATGGGCAGGCCATGACGGCGTCCCGGGCACCAGGACGCCGCCGGGCCACCGCAGCGGTTCGCAAGCCTTCCGCGGCTCGATGCCGGGCGTCATCGCCGTCGGTGACCGGGGACGCCTCCCGTCACAGCACGCCTCCCGCCTCGTCGTGGAAGACCTCTGGCCAGTACCGGTACTCGTCCGGACCCGCGGCGGGGACGCAGGCCACCGGGTCGACCGAGGCCAGCACCTCGATCATGGTGTCGGCGAGCTGGTGGTAGAAGTCCTGGGTGAACTCGTGCTCCTTGTCCAGAGCCTGTTCCCGCTGGTGCAGCCAGAGCGTGAAGGCGAGGGTGGAGATGTCGGCGTTGACCGGGACGACATGGTCGGCACCCAGCTCCGTGTAGAACAGGGCGCCGGTCCGGCCGTCGAGCAGCAGGTCGAAGTCGTGGACCAGCCCGCCGAGCACCACCAAGTGCTCCGCGTCCGGCGGCAGTTGTTCGCCGCCGTCCCACAGGTGGGCGCGCCGGGGGTTGCTCTGTGACTCGGCCCAGGCCTCCGGGAGCGTGACCAGCGGTTCCTGTTCAGGGCCGTAGAACATGAACCCGTCACGGGGCAGGCCCACGTCGGTCAGGAAACGGCGGGTCGGTGGGTGGCTGAGGGCCGTCGGCAGCTGGTCGTCGGTGAGCCGCACCATCTGCTCGGCGCCGAACTCCCCGTCCAGCAGACCTTCCGGCAGGTCCAGGGCCAGCCCCTGCCCCGGCCCGGCGATCAGGCCGAGCGGGCGTATCACCGCGCCGATCCTCCAGAAGGCCGGTATCGGCCGGTCCCAGCCGGACCGCGGACCGGCCGGACCCCAGCCGTCCTCGCCCCACTGCTCCTCGGCGAACACCGCGGTCAGCAACCGCTCCGCGTCCCGCACCGCGTCAGGACCCGACCGGCCGGCCAAGCCGGCGAACCTGCCACGCAGTCCCCGGAATTCGTTCACCGCGGCCAGGAAGCGGGTCAGCGCGCCGACCGACGGAGCCAGCGGGAACAGCTCCGCCCCGCCCGGCGACTTGGCGTAGAGCCACATGCTGAACACGCGTCCGGTGACAGGGTCGAGGACGACTTCCTCGCCGTCCTCGTCCCCCTCCACGATCAGCCGGCCGATCAGCAGCAGTCCGGCGAGGTCCGGATCGAGTTCCGCCGGATCACCGCCCAGCTCCGTCACATGGTCATGGACCGTCAGCAGCGACGGCCCGGTCAGCGGTCCGAAGTTGACCAGACCCTGACCGTCCAGCCGCTCCCCGCGGGCCAGGACTTGGCGAGTCGGTTCATGGACGATCGACGGATGCGGCGCGTCCGCTGGCATGGCGACGCTGTTCTCGGACATGTCTTCCCCCGTGTGCTGAGTTCGAGCGACTCCTCCACGATAGGAGCTGCCACTGACAAGTGGTCGGTGTCGCCGGGGACGAGAGTCTGACAGCAGGGGACCCCGAAGCGACCGCGGAGGGAACCGCCGAGCGGTGCCCGGACGACTGAGCCCGGCGTCGGGGAGGGGAGCGGTCAGCGGACCGAGCCGGGAGGCACGGGCGATCGGTGGGACGACGACCGTCCGGCACTCGAGCGCGCCGGTCCGCGGGCGGTGGGGGAACCGGAGAACCGCCGGCCGGCGTCGTCAGCCGAGCTTCATGACGTAGCCGGCGTGGTGGAGTTCGTCGCCGACGAACTCCCCGAAGGCCCAGAAGCCGAGGTCGTCCAGGTAGTCGATGCGGTCGCCGTCGATCCAGTAGCGGCCCCGGTAGGCGTGCGGCCGGCCGCCCCGGGTCTCGTCGTAGTGGCCGTCGGCGGTGAGTTCCTGGTGCAAGAAGTCCTCACGGTCGATCCAGACGCCGACCCGCGGGTCACCGGTCATGTCCCGCGTCGCGGGGACGCCCGTGGCGGGAGCCGTGTCGCGGCCCGGGACGTCCGTGCCCGCCCACAGCACGGGAGCGCCGGCCGCGACCAGCGCGCGGACCTCGGCCGGCCGGGTGAACAGCGTGGCCACCGCACCCGGGATGTCCTCGGCAAGTCCGTCGGGCACCACCAGCAGGTCCGCGGTGTTCCCCGGCGTCAGGGTGGCCACGTACTGCGCGCGGTGCCCGCGGCCGCCGACCAGGGCGACGGTGTCCACGACCGCCGGGACGATGCTCATCCCGGTGCAGTCCACGACGATGGCGTTGTCGTCCTGCGCCGCGGTCACGATGCCCGGTCCCACGCCGACGATCACGGAGCCCACCAGCAGCACATCGGCACCCGTCATCGTGCCGATCAGGGGATCCGCCGTCAGCACACGGGCGTTGGTGAACAGCACGGGGCGGTCGGTGTCGGCGGAGACGATCTCGTTCAAGGCCTCCGTGTTCCAGTTCACGCTGCCGGGGGCGGTGGCGGTCATGGGTTGCTCCTCGTACGAGCGGCCTCCCCGCGCCCATGACGCGTTCCGCACGTCCGGGGCCGACGGTGGCCGTGGTGGTGCAGCTTCAACCGGCTGCCGACCACCAGCCTCGCCACCCGCCCCGCCCCGAACCAGGCCGGGATCCACCTGGGTGCGGCACACCCAGGAACACCCCCGGGTGCTTTTCCGCACCCGTGCACCGATCATTGACCCGCTTCGGTCCGGGTCGCCCGCGGCGTGCCCCTCCGGAGCCGACGACGGGCTCCGCTGCGGCGGCGGGTCAGAGGCCGGACGTGATCCGAGCGGCCACGGCGGGGCGCTCCTCCTCGGGGACGAGGCTCAGGACGATCTTTCCCCTGGTGTGGCGCCGCTGGACCTGCCGGTAAGCCTCCTGCACCTGCTCCAGCGGCAGGACCGCGCTGATGGGCACGGTCAGCAGCCCCTCGGAGACGAGGCCCGAGAGTTCGGCGACGACGCTCCGGGAGAAGGCGCCTTCCTGGGCCTCGCTGCGGACGCCGTAGCGGGCCACGGCGCGGCCGTCGGCGATGGTGTTGATGCGCTGCGGCTTCACGCCCAGGGCGATGGCGGTGTCGACATTGCCCTGTCCGAAGGTGTCGATGTAGGCGTCGACGCCCTGCGGCGCGGCGGCGCGAAGCCGGTCGGTGAGGCCTGGTCCGTGTTCCACGTGGGTCACGCCGAGCGAGCGGAGGAAGTCGGCGTTGTGCGGTCCCGCGGTGCCGATGACGGTGGCGCCGCGCAGGCGGGCCAGCTGTGCCGCGAGCGAGCCCACTCCCCCGGCGGCGGCCGACACCACGACGGTTTCCCCGGGGGCGGGGCGCACGGCGTCGACGGCCGCCCAGGCGGTCACGCCGACGGCGGACAGGGGCGCGGCGGACTCGAAGGTGATGTCCGCCGGCTTGGGCGTGAGGGTCGCGGCGGGTGAGACGACGTAGTCGGCCTGGGCGGCGCGGGGGAGGTAGCCGATGACCTCGTCCCCCGCGGTGAAGTCGTCGACGCCCTCGCCCAGCGCGGCGACCCATCCGGCGAAGTCGTTGCCCTGCCCTCGGGAAAGTGCGCCGGCCAGATGTCGGCGAAGACGCCCTGCCGGATACCGGCCTCGCCGGGGTTGACCGGGGCCACGGCGACACGCACGAGCACCTCGCCGGGCCCTGGCTGCGGGCGTGGGACCTCGTGGATCTCGAGGACCTCGGGGCCGCCGTACCGCCTGAACTTCACTGCTCTGGGCATGGTCGTCTCCTGCTCACATGACGGGAGACCCATTGCTTGCACAGCGGGACCCCGCGGCCGGAAGCCCACCGTAGCATTTTATTGATACGTCAACAAAGGGGGTGGGCCGCAACAGGTACTGCCACTCGGTCATGCGCTCCGGGAGGCCGACCGCCGGCCCGTCCATCGTGAAGGTCCCCTCGCCACGGTGGTGGAACCGGCGGGGACCGGGCTGCGAGGGGTCGGCCCATGCCCCCTGCCACCTCCAGCAGGAAGCGGCGGCGGATCACTGCGGACCACCGCCTGCTGGACCCGTTCCGGCCGGCGAGGCCCTGCGAGGCCGGCGTCGGCCACCTGGCCTCGCCGCCGGCGACGCACTCCGCGCTCAACGGCGCCCGCACCTTCTCGCCGGCCACGGCCGTGAGGTCGAACCGCTGGAACCTGCCGACGTCCGCGCCCGAGCGGTTGCCGATGCCGACCACCGACGCCCTGGGTGCGGCATGACGAGGCTGCGCCGTCCGGGAGGCGGAGCCGAGCCGTCCCATCCCGCGCCCGCGAGCGGACCCGGACGCACGGTGACGGGACGGCTCCGGACTCGCCTCAGGCCTCGGGCGAGGACAGCGCCGGACCCGGCGTGCCCCGCTCCGCCTGCTCAGGCGCCGTGGCCATCGCGCGCAGCGCGTCGAAGGCGGCCGCCGTCGGACTGGCCGGCTCCGCCTGGTACACCACGAGCTGCTGGTGCGGGGCGCCGTTGACGGTGAAAGCGGCGAACGCGATGTGCAGGTCCCCCACCTGCGGGTGCCTCAGGTGTTTGCCCTCCTGCGACTTGCTCTTGACCTCGTGCAGTTGCCAGAGGTCCGCGAACTCCTCGCTCCCCTCGGACAGTTCCGCGACCACCTCGGCGATCCGGGTGGAATCCGGATCGAACCCGTAGGCGGCCCTGATCTCGGCGACGCACGAGTGCGCGGCCCGCTCCCACTCCTGGTAGAAGTCCCGGCCCGCCGGATCGACGAACACCATCCGGGCCAGGTTGTCGAACCGGTCGAAGCCGCTGTGCAGCGCGGTGGCCAGCGAGTTGCCGGCGAGGACGTCGAGGGCGGGCCCGAGGACGAAGGCGGGCGTGTGCTGCCATCCGTCCATCAGCTGCAGCAGCTGGCCACTCACCTCGGCGTGGCCGTGGTCCCGCCGGCGCTGCGAGGCGGCGAGGCACAGTCGGTTGAGATGGTCGGTGGCCTCCGCGTTCAGCTTCAGTGCCTGCGCCACCGCTTCGAGGACCTGCGGAGAGGGACTGTATTCGCGCCCCTGCTCCAGCCTGATGTAGTAGTCGGAGCTCACTCCGGCCAGGAGTGCCACTTCCTCCCTGCGCAGTCCGGGCACTCGGCGCCGCCCATGCTCGGGCAGACCGACGTCATGCGGCTTGAGAGCCTCTCGACGGGCTCTGAGGAATTCACCCAAAGGCGTCCCATTGCTCATGGGTGCAAGATTAGACCGGCTGTGGATGAGTCTGAGTTTCCGATATGTCATATGGCAGCACGTTGCACAGCCCTCACTTTCCGTAGCACAGCATCTCGCTTTGTAAGATTTCCCTGCCCCCAAGGCGTCCGCTGCCCCACTGCCGGTCGCTCCCCGCTCAGGCCGAGAGCGTGACGGCCCTGCGGACAACCTGTCGTGCCGGCTCGGACCTTTCCCGACAGTCCGCCGCCGTCCCCCTGATCCTGGGAGTGACGCACCCACGGTCGGCGGGCCTATTCACGGACGTTTCCCTCTAGCCTCGATGACATGAACAAGGACGAGCACCCTGACGCGGTGGAAGGGCTGGGCCGGTTTCTCCGCTCCCGACGGGAACTCCTGAGCCCCGCGGCCGTAGGACTGCCCAGTACCGGACGCCGACGGGTGCCGGGTCTGCGGCGCGACGAGGTCGCGGCCCTGGCCGGCGTCAGCGCCAGTTACTACATGCGGCTGGAGCAAGGACGCGAACTCAACCCCTCGCAACGGGTCCTGGAAGCGGTGGCCCGTGTGCTGAAGCTGAGCGACGAGGACCGGCTGCGCCTTTTCCACATGGCACAGCCCACCACCCGCCGCATGAGGTCTCCCCTGCGTGTCGAACGCGTCAGCCCTCCACTGCGACAACTGATCGAGAGCTGGACCAGGACACCCGCCTTCATCATCGGCCACGCCCAGGACATCCTGGCGGCCAACGACCTGGCGCGGGCCCTGTACTCCGACTTCGCCCAACAGGACAACGTCCTGCGCATGCTGTTCCTCGACCCTGCGGCCAAGGCCTTCTACCGCAACCCCGAGCGGGCCAGGCACCGAGCCGTGGCTGACCTCCAGCAGACGGCGGCGGAGACGCCGGACGATCCGCGCATCCTCGCACTCGTCGGTGAACTGTCCGTGCGCAGCGGTGAGTTCCGCTCCCTCTGGGCACGGGAGTACTCAAGGGTTCCCCCGTACAAGGTCAAGCAGATGCACCACTCGGCCATCGGCGACCTGGAACTGCACCACGAAGCACTCACCATCCGCAGCGCTCCCGGACAGCAGCTCATCGTCCTGCAAGCCGAACCCGGCTCCGCGTCGGCCGACGCGCTGGCCCTGCTCGGCTCCATCAGCGCCCCGGCGCTTCCGAACCAGCAGGAGCCCCGTACCGACAGCTGAGTAAGAGCTCCGAACAAAAGGGGAGTCCGATCAGCTCGCGGCGTCCGGTGCGTGCGATCGCAAGGCGCCGGAAGGTCCTTGTAGCGGAGCTACCAGGGCCTTCCGGCAGAGCGTGCGGGCCAGGCGTCGCGAGCCGGGCGCCCCTTGTGTTCGGAGCTCTTAAGAGCGTTCCGCGCATCGCCGGCCCCCGAGGGCCGGCGATGCGCTGCGTTGTGGTCCCCTCCCCTGCGGGCCAGAACAGCCTTTCCCAGGAATGCTCCTCCCAGGTGAATCCCGGCCTGCCTGTCGGAAAGCGAGCGGCCACCCTTTTCCCAGGCCTTCCCGAGCACCCGAGGGCGGGGCTCGGAAAGAGCTGGAGGAGAGAAATCATGGAAAGCACGCAGGACGCGCCGGTCTGACTGGTGACGGGGTGTTCCACCGGGTTCGGCCGGAGCATCGCCGCGCACCTGCTGGACGAGGATTTCCGCGTGGTGGTCACCGCCCGCAGGACCGAGCAGGTCAGGGATCTCGCCACCCGCGACAATGCCCTCCCCATGGCGCTGGACGTCTCCGACGACGCCAGTGCGGCGGACGCGGTACGGCAGGCGGAGGAGCACTCGGCCGGATCGACGTCGTGGTCAACAACGCGGGCATCGGCTACTTCGCCGCGGTGGAGGAGACCGACCCGCAGACCGCGCGGCGTCTCCTCGACGTGCGCTTCCACGGTGTCGCCCGCGTCATCCACGCGGTCCTGCCGGGGATGCGCGCCCGCCGCTCGGGCACGCTCGTGAACCTGACGTCGATCGGCGGGCTGGTGGGCGACGGAACGCTGGGACCGCTGGAACCGCCGGAACCCGCTGGCTGCCCTGTTCCCCTTCCCGCCCCGTCCCTCAACGGAGATGTCCCATGCCCGGCACCACCGTTGTCCTGAGCGGAGCCACGAGCGGTATCGGTGAGGCCACAGCCCGTCGGCTCGCCGCCGCCACCGGCCGGCTCATCCTCCACGGGCCTGAGAGCCGCACCGAGGTCGCCCCGCTCCTGACGGAGATCGCGGCCTCCGGGAACACCGAACTGCACTACCTGCAAGCCGACTTCGACGACCTCGGCGAAGCCGTCTCCCTGGCCACGCGCGTCCGTGACCTCACCGCGAGCGTGGACGTACTGGTCAACTACGCCGGCCGGCCCTTGCCGAGCCGCGTGTCCTGAGCGCAAACGGCCGCGAGGCGACCCTGCAGACGAACTATCTGGCGGCGGTCCTGCTCACGCACCGTCTGGCCCCCTCCTGCCCCCACGCCGCGGCCGGGTGGTGCACGTCGCCTCCGCCACCCACCGCTCGGTGAGGCTCGACCCGGACGACATCGGGCTGGAGCACGGCTACAGTCCCGTGCGCGCCTACGCGCAGTCCAAGCTCGGCATGGTGGCGCACGCCCGGTGGCAGGCCGGGAACGGGGCGCTGACGGCTCGCGGATCGTCAGCATCAGCCCGGGAGTGATCAGCACACGGCTCCTGCACGCCGTGTTCGCCGTCCGCGGTGCCGCGCCCGACCACGGCGCGAGGAACGTCATCGAGGCGGCCACCGGGCCGATCCCGCACTCGGGCGCCTACCTCGACGACGGGCGGCCCGCCCGGCCCAACCCGCAGGTCGGGGACCTCCTGTTCCAAGGCCGGCTCCGCGTGGTCACCTCGCGTCTCGTCGCCGACTGGCTGTGAAGCCCGGCCGGGGTGTCAGGAGACGCCCCGGCCGCCCTTCCCGCCGCCGCCTGTTCCGTTCCTAGGAACGGAACACCCAGGAAAAGCACGGCCTTCATGGGAAATCACCCGGCGGGCACACTCGAATTCGTAAGGAAGAACCCCCCGCATTTCGGGGAAATCCAGCAAGGAAAGAGGACCACCTCATGGCTACGTGGTTCGTGACCGGGGCTTCCCGCGGTATCGGTGCGGAGATCGCGCGTGCCGCTCTCCGGGACGGCAACAATGTGGTGGTTGCGGTCCGCAACCCCGAGCGGGTGCCCGAAGACCTGAAGGCCTCCGACACCGTCTTCCCGGTCGCTCTGGACGTCACTGACACCGACAGCATCCCGGCCGCGGTCCAGGCCGCCGTAGACCGCTTCGGCGGTATCGACGTCCTGGTCAACAACGCCGGGCGCGGCCTGCTCGGTGCCCTGGAGGAGATCACCGACGACGAGGCCCGCTCCCTGTTCGACCTGAACGTCTTCGGCCTGATCAACGTCACCCGCGCCGTCCTGCCCGTCATGCGCAGGCAGGGCTCCGGCAAGCTCGTCCACATCGGATCCCGCTCCGGCTTCGAGGGCGAACCCGGCGTCAGCCTCTACTCGGCTTCCAAGTTCGCCGTCGCCGGCATCAGCGAAGCGCTCTCCGCGGAGATGGCTCCCTTCGGCATCCAGTCGATGGTCGTCGAACCCGGTGTCTTCCGCACCGACTTCCTCGACGCCAGCTCCCTGTCGGTGGCCGCACACCGGATCGCCGACTACGACGGCACCCCCGCCCACGTGACCCTGGACTGGATCGGCCAGGCCAACCACGCCCAGCTCGGCGACCCCGTCAAGGGCGCGGCACTGATCGTGGAGGTCACCGGCACGGAGAAGCTCCCCACCCACCTCTACCTCGGCCGCGACACCCTGGAGCGCCTCGAGGTGAAGTACCGGCAGGTTCAGGACGACCTCGCCGACTGGCGCGAGAGGTCCGCCGCCACCGCCCACGACGACGCCGCCTGAGGACGGATCGGCGCCGAAGCGGCTCGCGGTGGCCGCCGGCTGCCCGAGGGAGCCGCCGGCAAGACCACCGCTTTGGAGGCGATGCCTCCACCGAGCCGCCCGGCTGGGTGGGTCTCCCCCTCCCACCCGGCCGGGCCTCCTCCCCGAAGTGTCATCCGGATCCACTGAATTCGAAAAGGAAACCGTCATGTCTGCTGTTGTGCTGTCCGGTACTCCGCTGTCCGGCCGTGTCGCCGTCGTCTCCGGCGCGTCCAGCGGCATCGGCGCCGCAACCGCCGAACGCCTGGCCGAACTCGGCGCCACCGTCGTCGTCCTGGCCCGCCGCAAGGAGAAGCTCGACCAAGTGGTCAAGAACATCGAGGCCGGCGGCGGCACCGCCCTCGCCCTCACCGTCGACGTCACCGACCGCGCCGCCGTCCAAGCCGCGGCGGACGACGTCGCCGACCGCTACGGCCACGCCGACCTCGTCTTCAACAACGCCGGCGTCCAGCTCATCTCCGGCATCGAGGAACTCAAGGTCGACGACTGGCAGCGCCAGATCGACCTCAACATCACCGGGCTGATGAACGTCATCGCCGCCTTCCTCCCCCACCTCACCGACACCGCCGCCCAGGGCAAACCCGCCGACCTCATCAACACCTCCTCCATCGCCGCCACCCGCATCCTGGAGAAGTTCTCCGTCTACTCCGGCACCAAGGCCTACATCAGCCACCTCACCCGCCTCCTGCGCGTCGAACTCGGCCGCAAGATGGTCCGCGTCGCCACCATCGAACCCGGCATGGTCGACACCGAACTCCCCGACCACGTCACCGACCCCGACGCCAGCAAGCTCATGGCCGACCTCATCCACGACATAGACGTCCTGCGGTCCGCCGACATCGCCGAAACCGTCGCCTTCATGGCCGCCGTGCCCCGCCACGTCAACCTGACCGAGATCACCGTCCTCCCCACCGCGCAGACCATCTGACCCACCCGCACACGCGAGGGGGCCGCCCCACCCGGGCGGCCCCCTCGCGGATGCGGGTGGTGTGCTCAGTGCCCGGAGCCGGTCGCCCCACGAGCCGCGACCACGGACTCCCAAGCGGCGCGCGGCGGCCCCGCGAGGGGCTGCGGCGCGTCGGTGCGGTCCTCCAGCCAGCGCTTGACGCGGAGCCGGACGTCCTCGGCGCCGAACGCCTCGTCCGGCGTCCGCACCATGTGGCGTGCCTGGGCCCAGGCCCGCATGACCAGCGGGTCCTCCAGGGCGCAGGGGAACCTGGCCGCCTTCTGCCGTGCCTCCTCGTCCGCGGGCGCCCGGGGCGCGCCGGACAGACGCCTTACGTTGTCCCGGTCCGCCGCGACCTGCAGGTCGAACCAGGGCTTGAGGACGGTGCGCGTCCACCCGTCGTAGGACCGGGCGAACTCCTCGTGCCGGGTGGCGTTGTGCGCCGTCTCGGCCACCCTCTCGGCCGCCCACAGGGCCAGGGAGATTCATTGGGTCAGGGTCGGGTTCGTGTGGACGAGGGCGTCGCCCACCCGCACCAGGCCGGTGACGACGGGGCCCGCGTCGTCGGCGGTGGGGCTCCACCGGTTGTCCAGGCCGGCCATGATGTGCACCTCGCCCACCGGTTGCGGATCGTGCGACAGCCAGGCTCCGCCGGAGGGGAAGAGACGGGCCAGTTCGTCGAAGGTC
This sequence comes from Streptomyces sp. NPDC051315, assembly GCF_044455165.1. Taxonomy (NCBI): domain Bacteria; kingdom Bacillati; phylum Actinomycetota; class Actinomycetes; order Kitasatosporales; family Streptomycetaceae; genus Streptomyces; species Streptomyces sp. NPDC051315. The sequence goes on along the minus strand of NZ_JBITEN010000008.1, from coordinate 311,370 downwards.
TGCGGATCGCGCAGTGCCGGCAGCGTGGGGTCGTCGACCGGGCACACGAGGGCGACGCCCAGCAGGTCGTTGTCGGAGGGGAAGGCGATGCTCAGCGCGTAAGGCGCGGCGGAGGTGTAGGGAACGCGGGGAAGCTGCGGCCGCTCCGTGCCGCCGGGACGCGCGCGGTACCAGCGGCAGGCGTAGGCGAGGCCGACGCGGTGCGTCCGCGTCCGCGGGGCCCGCGTCCCGGCGCCGGCCAGCCAGGCGGCGACCGGTGAGCGGCGCCCGGTCGCGTCGACCACGAGATCGGCGGTGACCTGCTCCCCAAAGAAGCGCACTCCGGTCACCCGCGGCACCCGGCCGCCGCCGGGTACGACCACCAGGCCGCGCACGGCCGCGCCGCTTTCGACCAGGATGTTGCCGTGCCCGTGCACCGCCGTGCGCAGTGCCGTCTCGAGGACCACGCGCCGCAGCCGTACGAGAACCAGGTCCTCGTCACCCGGCCGGTACGGGGGATGTTCGGTGAACCAGTCGAACTCGTGCTGTTCCCGGGCGCCCAGGCGCAGCAGGTGCGCGTACACGTCGGGGGTCCTGGTCCGGAGGACGGACCGGGCCGGGCCGAGCAGCGCGTGCGGCTGGACGGCCTGGGGGACGCGCGGGCGCGGGCGGCCGAAGAAGTCCTCGTCAAGGTTCCCGCTCGGCCCGGTGGTGTCCCGCTCGAGAAGTGTCACGTCGTGCTCGCCGCGTGCGAGGAGGAGTGCCGTGGCCAGTCCCGCGATGCCACCGCCCATGACGACGATGCGTGCCATCCGCTTCCCTTCGTGCCGGTGCGCGCGCGCCGGCCCGGTCCGCGGCGCTACGGTCCCCTTGTCCGGGGCAGGGTCCAGCCTGCCCCGTCCGGGAGGCGCGGCGCATCGGTGAAAGGTGCTGAACGGGCGCCGCACCGCGCGTATTCGGCCGTCCGTCCGCGCGGCGGGAGGTGCCCGCCGCCCTGCCCCCAGGTACGTACCGAACCTCCGATCAGCGCGCGGCATCGCGTACGTACTAGTCACCGATGCGCGGCCGGAACCACCGGTGCGATCTTGATCGAGGCGGCCGCATCCGGGGTCGCCCGTCATCGACAACCATCGGAGAACTCATGGCAGCCAAGGGCATCACGTACACCGGCCTCGACGCCCTTCTCACCCCCGAGAAGTCGGTGCTGCTGCTGATCGACCACCAGGGCGCCCAGTTCGCGGGCATGCGCAGCATGGACGCCAACCTGGTGGTCAACAACGTGACCGCGCTGGCAAAGGGCGCCAAGCTGTTCAACGTCCCCACCATCCTCACCACGGTGGTCGAGGACCGCGGCGGCCACATCATCCGTCAGCTCCAGGACGTCTTCCCGGAACAGACGCCGATCGACCGCACGGCGATCAACACCTGGGAGGACCAGCGCGTCGTGGACGCCGTCGCGGCCACCGGGCGCAAGGACCTCATCATGGCCGGCCTGTGGACGGACATCTGCCTGGCCTGGCCCGCGATCCACGCCATCGCCGACGGCTACCGCGTCTTCGCCGTGACGGACGCCTCGGGCGCCACCACCAACGAGGCCCACGAGCGCGGTATCGAGCGCATGATCCAGGCCGGTGTCATCCCGACCTGCTCCGGCACCGTCATCTCCGAGTGGCAGCGTGACTGGGCCCGCGAGGAGACCGTTCCCGGCATGACCGAGATCCTGCTGGAGCACGGCGGCAGCTTCGGCACCAGCCTCGCCTGGGAGCTTCAGCTCCTCGGCCAGAACAAGGGCTGAGTCCCTCCCGTCGTCCCACGGGCAGCGGCTCGGGTGGCACGGCACCGGCTCGGGTGCCGTGCCACCCGCGGCTCGCCCGTACCGGAGTGCGGCAGGCCGGGAACCGCGCCTCCGCCGCGTCCCGACCGACCTGACCGACCCCACCGACCCGACCGCCCGCACGGCGGCCGGTCGGCCTTTCCCTCCGTTCGCCACGGCAGCGGTTCAGGTGCCCGGCCCCTGACGCGTGCCGCCCCGCCCGACAGGAGCGCAGGAACACCGATGCCCGACACGTCCCGTCTCGGACCGCCACCCCCCTTCGACCCCGAACTGGTGCCCGCCCTGGAGGCATTGGCGCACGTCATGCCGCCTGCCGTGCTGCCGGAGATGATCCCGGCCCTGCGCGAGTTCATGGCGGCCACGGCCCCGAGCGACGACGAGCTGCGCCGGGGCGGCGCGATCGACTTCACGGAGCGCCGGATCCCGGGCCCGGAAGGCGCTCCCGAGGTCTCTCTGCTGATTCGCCGGCCGGCCGGTTCCACCGGGCCACGGCCCGCGGTCTACTTCACGCACGGCGGCGGCATGATCCTCGGGGACAACCGCAACCTCATCGGGGAGATGCTCGACTGGGTGCAGAACCTGGGCATCGTGCTCGTGTCCGTCGAGTACCGGCTGGCCCCCGAACACCCCTTCCCCGCCGGGCTGGAGGACGTGTACGCGGGGCTGCGCTGGACCGTGGACCACGCCGAGGAACTGGGCGTCGATCCCGGACGGCTGGTCGTGTCGGGGCCCAGTGCGGGCGGCGGCCTGACCGCGGCCCTGACCCTGCTCGCGCGGGACCTCGACGGCCCCGTGCCGGTGGGCCAGTTGCTGGTCTGCCCGATGCTCGACGACCGCAACGACAGCTCGTCCGCCCGCCAGATGGCCGGCGTGGGCGCCTGGGACCGCACCTCGAACGACACCGGCTGGACGGCGCTGCTGGGCGAGCGCCGCGGAGGTCCGGACGTCACGGCCTACGCGGCGCCCGCGCGCGCCGAGGACCTGTCGGGCCTGCCGCCGCTCTTCATCGACGTCGGTTCCGCCGAGACCTTCCGCGACGAGGTCGTCGCCTACGCCTCGCGCGTCTGGCAGGCGGGAGGCGAGGCGGAGCTGCACGTGTGGCCCGGCGGCTTCCACGGCTTCGACGCGCTCGCTCCGCACGCGGGGCTGTCGAAGCGGGCGCGCGCGGCCAGGTCGGCGTGGCTGCGGCGGACGCTGCACCTCTGACCGTCTTCCGACAGGAGAACCACCGACGTGACAGCCGTGGACCAGCTTGATGCATCAACCAGGGAGCGCACCATGAACATCACAGTCATCGGCCGCGGCCGTGTCGGGGGCGGTCTGGCCCGCAGGTGGCAACGGGCCGGCCACCAGGTGACCACGCTCGGGCGGGAGGGTGGCGACGCCGCCGACGCCGACGTCGTCGCCGTCGCCGTACCCGGCGGCGCGATCGCGGAGGCATTGGGGAAGGTCACCGGCCTCGGCGGCCAGGTGACCATCGACGCCACCAACGTCTACGGGACGCGGGACGAGAGCTACCCGTCCCTCTCCCACCAGATCAAGGCGGTCATCGGCGGACCGACCGCCAAGTCGTTCTCCACCGTCTTCGCCGCCGCGTACGACGAGATCGACACCCAGCGGGTCACGCCCAGCAATCTCTTCGCGGCCGAACCCGGCGCCAAGGACATCACCGAGCGGCTCATCCGTGACGCGGGCTTCGACCCGCTCTACGTCGGCGACCTCGACCCCGGCGCGCGGCTGCTGGAGAACAGCTCGGCGCTGACCCGCGCCCTCGCCGCGCGGATCGGCCCCTTCTTCTACCGCTACGGCCGCCCGGGCGAGCTGTAGGCCCCGCGCTCCACCACCCGGTGAACCCATGACACCCGTCTCCCAGCGGCTTCCGGCAGCGCACCCGCGGTGCCGGCGCGGCGCGCCCTCCGAGGCCGGGGACGCCGTCGCCTCCCCGGGTTCCGACCTGTCCCCCTACGTCACCGGCACCGTGTTGGTGGTCGACGGCGCACCGCCGCTGAAGCGGGCGCCGCCGGCCTGACGTGCGGCGTCCGTCTCACCCGGAACCCTTCCCCTCACGCAGCTGGCGTCGCGAGGTGATGCCGAGTTTGCGGAAGATGTTGCGCAGGTGGGCGTCGACCGTGCGCCGGCTCAGGAAGAGCCGCATCGCGATCTCCTTGGACCTCGCTCCGGCCGACACGAGCTGCGCGATGTGCAGTTCCCGCGAGGTCAGTCCGCTCAGCGGGTCGTCGGTCGCGCGCCGCGCCTGCTCACCGACGGCCTGCAGTTCCTTGGCCGCGAGAGCGGTGAACGCCTCAGCGCCCAGGGAGGTGAACGTCCGGTGGGCGCAGTGCAGTTGGTCGCGTGCCTCCCGGCGTCGCCCGGCGCGCCGCAGCCACTGCCCGAACATCGGACGGGCCCGGGCCACGTTCAGGACGAGGACGCAGTTGTCCAGGCGGGTGACCGCGGTCAGGAAGTGCTCCTCGGCACGGTCGTCGTCGCCCGCGACGAGCGCCCGGCAGTAGGCCTCGATGCCCCTGGCCCAGTCGCTCCGGGCGAGCCCGGTGCGCTCCGCCAGCAGGCCGAGGTGCAGTTGCGCGGACGGCATCGGTGCCGCGCCGGTGGCAGAGGTGAGTGCCTCCTGCTCCGCGATGAGTGCGGCGGCCTCCTCGTGGTCGCTGGTCTGGACGGCCACGGTCGCCGTCATCGTCAGCCCGACGGACAGGGTTCCCAGGGATCCCGTCCGGCGGGCGGCGTCGACCTGCGCCCTGGACAGCGCCAGGTGGGCGTCGTCCTCCCAGAGGTCTGCCGCGACCAGGGCGGCGAGGGCAGGCGAGTCCGGGGACGCCGTCCGGGGCGCGGGTCGCGAAGACCAGGGCGATCCGGTCGTTGTCGACGCGGTTCGCGACAAGCGCCAGCGCTTGGGCGGAGGCCCGGTCCAGCCACTGGGCGTCGTCCACCACGCACACCAGCGGACGCTCCCGCGCGGCCTCCGACAGCAGTCCGAGAACCGCCGGCCCCACGAGGAGACGGTTCGGCGCCTGGCCTTCCGCCAGACCGAACACCATCCGCAGCGTCTCTCTCTGCGGGGCGGCGAGGCGGTCCGCGGTCGGCATCAGCGGCGTGCACAGGGTGTGCAGGGCGGCGTACGAGAACGCGGCTTCGAACCGCGTGCCCGTGACCTTCAGCGGGGTGACGTCCTCCAGGTCGTCCAGGGCATGCCGCAGCAGGGCCGTCTTTCCGATGCCGGGCTCGCCGACGACCATGACAGCTCCACCGTGGCCCGCACGGGCCGCGGCCACCAGCGCGCGAAGGTGGTCGGTCTCCCTTTCGCGGGCGAGGAGCTTCGGGGGCTCCGGTGACTGGTTGATCATGACCAGGAGCATCACGCGGCGGCCCGCGCCGTCGAAACGGCCTTCGACGTCCCGTTGCGTGCTGGAGCGGGGGAGATGCCGAGTGCTGCGGTGAGGCAGGGGGCGGGCGGCGCGGATCGTGGTCTCGTGCGGTACGGGGCCGCCGGGACGCACCCGGTGAGCCGGCACCGCTGCGTGCCCGGCGCCGGATCCTCCGCCGGGCGTGCTCGCGGCCGGGTCCGTGCTCAGTGGGCCGTCTGACCGCCGTCGACCACGAAGACTCCGCCGGTGGTGAAGGAGGCCGCGGGCGAGGCCAGGTGGAGCACCATGCCGACGATCTCCTCGGGGTCGGCGGCGCGGCCCAGCTGCGGGCCCGCCAGGACGATCTCCCGCTTGACCGGGTCGTCCAGCCAGGCCTGGGTCATCGCGGTACGGGTCAGGCCCGGAGCCAGCGCGTTGACCCGGATACCGGCCTTGGCGTAGTCGACGGCGGCCGCCTTGGTCAGCCCGATGACACCGTGTTTGGCGGCGACGTACGGCGCCATGTCCGGGTCGCCGATCAGCCCGGCGATCGAGGCGGTGTTGATGATGGCACCGCCACCGGCGGCAGCCATGTGGGCGATCTCGCCCTTGAGGTCGACCGCGACGACCTTGTCGAAGTCCTCCTCCGACTGCTCGGCCAGAGGTGCCGGCGGAACGAAGACGCCCGCGTTGTTGAAGGCGATGTGCAGGTCTCCGAAGGTGTCGACGGTCGTCGCCACGAGGCGGGCGACGTCACGGGCGAGTGTCACGTCGGTGGGGACGAACAAACCCCGGCCGCCCTCCTTCTCGATGAGGTTCACGGTCTCGCTGCTGCGCTGGTCGATGTCACCGATGACCACGACGGCGCCCTGCCGGGCGAAGGCCAGCGACACCGCTCGGCCGATTCCGGTGGCGCCGCCGGTGACGAGCACGACCTTGCCGGTGAAGTCGAAGAATTGGTCCGTCACAGTGTCCAGCTCCTGACTGGTGGTGCGGAAGTTCGGCCGGTGGCGTCGGACGTCCCCGGCGGGGGTCGGGGAACGTCCCACCGGGGGGTCAGAAGGTGACGGTCACCTTGCCGCGGATGTGCTGGGAGGCGAAGGCGGCCAGGGCCCGGTCCGCCTGGCCGAAGGCGTAGTCGGAGTCGATCTCGACGCGCAGTCGGCCTTCGGCGGCCTGCTCGGCGAGCGCCTCGAGCCGTCCCTCGGGGGTACGGGTGCCGGTGTAGACGGCGGTGACGCCACGCTCGAAGGCGGCCGGGCCGCCGAGGGGGGACACGAGCTGTCCCCCGGACTTCGCCGCGGCGGCCGTGGCGGCGAGCGCGGGACCGGCGTTGGCCAGGTCGATCACCGTGTCGACGCCGCCGGCCACGAGGCGGTGGGCTTCCTGAGCGATGTCGACCGCCTGGTAGTCGAGGACGTGGTCGGCACCGAGTCCGCGCAGGAACTCCGCGTCGTCCGAACGTCCGGTGGCCAGCACGGTCAGGCCCGCCTGCCGGGCGAGCTGCACCGTGAAGGAGCCGACACCGCCCGCGGCACCCACGATCAGGACGCTGCCGCCTTCGGGTGCCCGGACCGTGTCCAGCAGGGCCGCCGCGGTGAGTGCGCCGGTGGTCAGGGCGGCGCCCTGGGCCGGGGTGAGCGCGGCGGGCCGCCGGGCCACGGAGGGGGCGTCGTCGATGACGATGTATTCGGCAAGCGCTCCGGCGGTCACGCTGTTCCACGCGATGACGGCATCGCCGGCCGAGAACCGGGTGACGCCCTCGCCGACGGCTTCGACCACTCCGCTGACGTCCACGCCTGGCACGAAGGGGTGGCGTACCGGTATCGCGTCACGCATGGCGCCGGTGACGAGCACCTTGTCGACGGCGTTGAGAGCGGTGGCCTCCAGCCGGACGAGCAGTTGGCCCGGGCCGGCGACCGGGGTCGGCAGGTCCGCGAACTCCACGTCCTCCAGCGGGCCGTACGACCGGGCGATGAGCGCCTTCATGACCTTGCTCCTTGTCCTCGTTCGATCAGCCGTGCCGGTGGCGCCGCGGCTGGGGCGGTCGGGGCCGGATTCCCTCCGGCCCCATTTGGTGACGCATCAACAATGACACCATTTTGTTGATGTGTCAACATCTAGGACCTCCGTCATGAGGCTTCGCGGGGTCCACACGACGGGGAGACTCCGGCCCGCCCCAGTCGCTGACGCGGCCGGCGGAGCGGTAGCGCCACGGTTCGTACTCGGGGTGCCGATCCGCCCAGGAGGCGATGAAGGGGCAGACGGGCAGGAACTTCAGATCGGCCCGCCGGACCATTTCCAGGGACGCGTGCGCCAGTGCCGACCCGATGCCCTGCCCCTCGCGCTCGGGCAGCACCTCGGTGTGCACGAACGCGAGCAGCCCCTTGGTCGGGATGTACTCGACCAGGCCCGCGAGCTGTCCGTCCACATGCGCCTCGAGGCGGTTCTTGTCATCGACCCTGGTCACCGTGGCTCGAGGCTTCTCCGTCTTCATGGATTCTCCGTTCCGCGCGTGCACCGCGACGCGACGGACCGCGGACGGCGTGCGCCGGCCGCCACGCTGCCAGGCGCGCCCGCGGGCGCACATCGGCAATGACCGCCTACACGCTTCGTCGGCGGACAGGCGGCCGCTCGCGGACGCGGGTTGGGGAAGACCGGCACGGTGTCGAGGTCGTCGGGCGTCGCGGCCCGTAACCGAGGCGGCCGTGCCGGCCATCGCCATCAGCGTGCCCGCTGCGGCCACTCCCCCGGGGAGAGGCCCACGACGGCGATCACAACGGGAGATCGGCCACCACTGCGTGGATTGCCGGCCCCACAGCCCTGGACACAAGGGGAACTCAAGCGTCTTGAGCGCTCAGTCCGTCGGCCCCACCGGACCGGCGACGTGCCTGGCGAGCAGATGCGTCATCGTCCCCCCGCTCCGCACGGTCCGCACCAGGTCGAACCCCTGGCCGTCCCGGTAGTAGCGCAGCAGCCCTTCACTGGTGCAGCCGCGCCGCACCCACGTCCGCCCCGTGGCGGCCGCCCGGCGCACGGCCCACGCGGCGAGCAGGGCTCCGGGCCGGTGTTGCCGCCACGCGGGATCGGTGACCGTGGTGTTGAGGTACAGGGCGGGCTCGTCGCGTTCGGCGCTGCTCCACCCTTCGTCGAGGGGCCGGTCCGAGACAGTGGTGCAACCGACGACGCGTCCGCGCGCGTGCTCCAGCACCCAGGCCGGCGACCGGGGCCGCACGGCGCGCGCCGCCATCATGGGGGCGCTGCTCAGCCAGCCCTCCCAGTCTTCCAGCCCGCGCTCGCGCATCCACGCCGCCCTGTCCTCGATCAGGGAGACGAGAGCGAGTTCGTCGTCGGGGCGGGCGAGCCGTACGGAAAACAAGGGCAGCTCCATGGCGGACGGACGGGGCGGACAGCGGGGGCGTGGAAGGCGTTCGGCGATGGCGGCAAGAGCTCTCGGTCAGCCGAGAAGACCGACCGATCACCCGGATGGAACGCGCCCGAACCGGCTGTTCCGGGCGGCCTTCCGCGAGTGGCCTGGCACCAGCATGAGCGCGCGTCGCACGCGCGCGCCACGCGTTTCGCCTCTCCCTCTCTCACCGGTGCGCCCGCGCGCTGCCGTGAGCAGAAGATCCCGCCGCGTCGCCCGGGCGGGATACAGGTACACCCCGGCGGGAGGGCGGGTCCGCCCCCTGCCGTGCGGGCGGCACGTCCGCGCGAGGAGGCGACAGGTCAGTGACCACCCGGCCCGGACGGCGCCTCCTGGGCGTCGCGTACGGCCGCGAGGACGCTGTCGAGCAGGCCGGGGAAGCGGTCGTCCAGGTCGTCGCGGCGCAGGCTGTGCAAAATGATCCGCCCTTCGCGCCGGGCGCGCAGGACACCCGCCTCGCGCAGGACGTGCCAGTGGCGGCTGGCCGTGGAGGGAGACACGTCGGGCAGCGTCGTGGAGCAGGTCAGCTCCTCCCCGCCGGCGAGACGCTCGATGATCTTCAGCCGCGTGGGATTGGCCATCGCGTCCAGCACGGCCTCGATGCGCAGTTCGGCTCGGCTGGGGTGCGTCAACGGTTTCACTCCTTGATTGTACGCAGATTCACCAACAGTCGAAGGATTGTGGCGGAGCTCACGCGCCGAGGACGTGGCGGAGAGGCGGATGCTCGCCTTCAATAGTTCACGTACTTGCGAAATAACGAACTGACGAAGGATGCAGTGATGAGCGCCTACATGGTCATCAGCGTCTCCCCCCAGGACGACGAGAAGATGCGGGACTACGAGTCCAGGACCCTCGAGGTGGTCTCGCGCTACGGCGGCAAGCCCATCGCCCGTGACACCGAGTGCTTCGTCCTGGAGGCCGCCGAGCGTCCCGGCATCGGAGTGATCCTGGAGTTCCCGGACAAGCAGGCTGTCCTGGACTTCTACCACTCCGAGGAGTACCAGCCCCTCAAGGAGTTCCGGCACACCTTCGCGACCGCCAGCGCCCTTGTGGTCGACTCCGTCTGAGCCCGCCCAGCCGAACCGAGGCCGCCAGTCCGGCCCCGCATCGGACCGGGCCGAATAGGTGAGTATCACCGAAGCGACCGCCCCGCGGGGCCGGGCACAGTGGTCTCCCGAGCGCGAGAACGCAGGAAGGCCACGAGTCACCGCCCCGCTGGCCGACTCCTGCCGCTGCGCGCGTTCCGGCTGCCGCCACCGGGCTTCCGCCCGGTCCGCCGGGCGGGATCCGGAGGAGGGCGCACGTGGAAGCCGTTCGGCTGAGGCAGCACACACAGGTCACGCTGCTCGTCACGGCGGAAGACGACACGGAACGCGCCTGTGAGCTGTGGATCGTGGGCGTGGACGACGACGTGTACGTGCGGGCCCTGTCCGGGGTGCGGTCGTGGTGGTACCGCCAGGTGGTGGGCTCCTTTGCGCAGGTGTGGTGTGCGGACGGCATGGTGAAGGCGCGTTTCGAACCTGTGCCGGACCTCTGCCTGCTGGAGCGGATCGATGCCGCCTTTGTGGAGAGGTACGGACTCGGCTGGCCAGGACCTGTCGGCTTCATGACCGCGCCCGTGGCGCGCGCCGCCACCCTGCGCGTCGTCGGAACGCCGGAGACCGAGGGCGGGAGAAGGCCTTCCCCGGACGCCGCCTGACACGACTCGAGGGGCACGGTACCGCCGTCTTCGCGAACCACTCCTCCATGGTGGGTCGCGGAGGCGGGCAGCGGATCAGGTGCCGGGCACCCCCGAGTCCGGCCCCTGCCCGCCGTCGGGCTTTCGCGGCACGCGGAGAATGCACGGCGGGCCCGCCCGTTCGAAGCTGCGTCATGCGGTAGCAGTGGCGAGACGTTCCTCCACGGTTGCGGCGTCGAGCTGGTAACCGATGTGGCGGAGAATGCCCAGGGCCTTCTGCCAGAGAGCCACCGCTTCCTCCGACCGGTTCATGGCGGCCAAGGCGTCGCCGAGCGCGCGCAGGGACACAGCTTCCAGATGCTCATGCCGGACCGCCCTGGTCAGCCGTAGCCCTTCTTCGGCACACCGCACGGCCAGGTGGAGGCGGTTCGCCTGCGTGTACGCCTCGCTGAGGCGGATGAGACAGCCCGCGCGCACGAAGTCCTGTTCCCCTTCTCCCAGCAGTTCCAGCGCGTGCTGATAACCGGTGATCGCGTCGTCCAGCAGGCCCTGGCGTACCAGCACCTGGCCGTGGCGGTAGTACGACAGGGCCTCCCCCTGCCGGTCGCCGAGCTGACGGTAGAGCTCGACCTGTCGCTCCGACTCGGCCACGGTCGACTCGTCTATGCCTTCGCTGCGCAGCCGGGTCTGGACCGTGTTGCCCAGCACCATCGCCTCCAGGGACGCGTTGCCTCGCCGCCGTGCCAGGGCAGCGGCCTCTCGGAACAACCGGACCGCGAGAACCGGATCGCGGTGACCCGTGATGTGGGCCTGAACGTTCAGTGACAGGGCGCGGAGGTCGTCCTCGCCGTCGCGTGACACCTCCAGCGCCCGGGCCACGTGGCCCTCCGCCTCGCTCAGCCGGCCGACCTGGGCCAGCGCTCCGGCCAGGATGTAGCGGGCGCGGCCTTCGGAGCGCAGGTCGTGCGCGCGGGCGGCCGCGTCGGCGACGAGGGCGGCGACGGGGATGACCTGGTGCCACAGGTGGGCGTTCATCAGGACGGCGTCCAGCATCAGCAGCAGCGTCGCGGCACGGTCGGTGTGCGTGGCCGCCGTCTGTGTCAGAAGCATCAGGATGTCGTCGAGGCTGGAGGCGCTCCAGGCGAGCACCTCACTGACACTGTCGAAGCGCGTCCCGGCCGGCACTACGGGCGCTGCCGCCTGCGCCACCGTGTGCCCGGGCCGGATGACGCGGTAGGACTCGGTGGCGGCGACCAGGTGCAGGTCGAGGAGGCGGCCCAGCACCGCGTGACGGATCTGTTCGGGGTCCGTCTCCACGGCCAGACGCCGGGCGAACAGGCGGACCAGGTCGTGATAGCGGTAGCGATCCAGCGCGGGCGATTCCAGCAGTCCGACGGCGACCAGACGTTCCATCAGGGTCTTGGCGGTCTCCGCCGGGATGCCGAGCACGGCGCTCGCGGTCCGCGGGTCGTACACGCCGTGAGCGGGCAGCGCGAGCCACCGCAGTGCCTGGCGCGCGGGCTGCGGCAACTGGCCGTACCCCAGCGCGAAGCTGGATTCGACGGTGACCGTGTCCACGGCGAGCTCGGACAGCCTGTGCTGTTCGTCGGCGAGGCGCTCGGCCAGGTCGCCCAGACTCCACTCCGGGCGTGTGGCCAGGCGGGATCCGATGATGCGCACCGCCAGTGGCAGGCCTCCGCAGGCGGTGAGGATGCGGTGCGCGGTGCGCGCCTCCGACTCGACGCGGGCGGCTCCGATCAGCCGGGTGAACAGCCGCATCGCCTCCTCGCGGGGCAGGGCACCGAGGACGACGCGCAGGCTGACCGGGAGGGTCGCCAGGCGGTTGCGGCTGGTGACGACCACGGCGCAGGTGGGGGCTCCGGGCAGCAACGGGGACACCTGGTCCAGGTCGGCGGCGTTGTCCAACACGATCAGTACGCGCTTCTGGGCCAGCGCGGAGCGGTACAGGGCGGCCCTCTCGTCCAGTTCCGTCGGGATGCAGGAGTCGCGCTCGCCCAGGGCTCGCAGGAAGGACGCCAGGACTGTGCCGGGGTCGGCGGGGGTTCCGTCGGCTCCGCGCAGGTCGACGTAGAGCTGCCCGTCGGGGTAGGCGGCGAGCACGGTCTGCACGCTGTGCATGGCCAGGGCGGTTTTTCCCGCGCCTCCCATGCCGGTCACCAGCACGACGGGCAGTGCCTCCGCCGAGGGGTGCAGCAGGGTCTCCCTGATGCGGTGGGTCTCCTCGGCGCGGCCGGTGAAGTCGGCCACCGCGTGGGGTATCTGGCGGGGCGCGCGTTCCTGGCGGGAGACGACCCCGGGGTGCCGGACGGGCGGAGCGGAGTGGTCGAGGATGTCGGCGTGCAGTTGCTGGAGGCGGGCGTTGGGTTCGATGCCCAGTTCCTGCGCCAGAAGGCGGTGCACCCGGCGGTAGGCCGCCAGTGCCTCGCCCTGCCGGCCGGTGCGGTGCAGGCCGCGCATCAGCAAGTAGTGCAGTCCTTCGCGCAGCGGGTGTTTCTCGGCGAGGGTGGTGAGTTCGGTGACGGCGTCGGCGCACTCTCCGAGTTCGACCATCACCTCCAGGCGGGCCTCGACGACGGCCAGGCGGCGTTCCTCCAACCGGGAGCGTTCGGCTTCCGCGAAGGGGCCGGGTACTCCCGTCAGTGTCGTCTCCCGCCACATCGCCAGGGCGGTGTCGAACAGGTGCCGGGCTCCCGCCAGGTCACCGGCCGCGCTTCGGGCCCGCGCCTTGGCCACCTGGTGTTCGAACAGCTCCCAGTCCAGCGTGCCTTCGGCCAGGCGCAGTGTGTAGCCACCGGGAACGGACTGCAGGACCCGCCATGGCTCGCCCTGGTCGTGATCAGGCTCCAGGAGGTTGCGCAGACGCCAGACGTACGTACGCACCACGGCCTCCGCGCGCCGGGGCGGAACCTCCCACAGGGCGCCTACGAGGTCGTCCCTGCTCACGGTCCGGCCGTGACGCAGGATCAGGACCGCGGCCACCGCCCGCTGCTGGGGCGAGCCGAGGTCCAGCTCCGTGCCGTCGCGGCCGGCCCTGAGGCGGCCGAGTACCGCGAAGTGAAGGCGCGAGGTACCCGATGCCTCCATGTTGACCCTCATTGCGTTCGAGATGCCGAGCAGTTCCGGTGCTCGGGAGCAGTTCGTATGTTCACTGATTCGCGAAGTAGCGTAATTGTGCCACATCGTCTGCGCTGAGCAGCGGTTTCGACCCGTGGAAGTGATCACTCCCAGTTCCCCGCCACGGGCCGCAAACGGTTCTGAGCGGTGCGACCGCCGACACAAGGAGCCGTCGGGCGTTCGCGGCGATGCCGGCCGACCCGACACGGTGGAGCAGACCGTCGAGCGCGCGCACCCGCTGCGCCGGCCCAGCGGCGGGGGGGGGGGGGGGGGGGGGGGGGGGGGGGGGGGGGGGGGGGCGCGGCGGGGGGCGGGGGGGGCGGGGGGGGGGGCGCGGG